>NZ_ATHQ01000001.1:652500-1252500 GCF_000523275.1 Lebetimonas sp. JH292
AAATAGCTATTAGAAACGTAAGACGCGAATCCAATGATAAAATAAAAAAAATGTTTAAAGACAAAGAAATAACAGAAGACGAAGAAAGAAAAGGACTCGATAAAATTCAGGAAATAACCGATAGTTTTGTTAATAAAGTTGATGAAACTGTAAATAAAAAAATTGATGAAGTAATGAAAGTTTAATTAAGTGAAAAATAAACAAATGAATGTAAAAGATATTTATGAAAAACATGGCGCTTTATTAAAAGGCCATTTTCTTTTAAGCAGCGGCAAACACA
The DNA here is from genome assembly GCF_000523275.1 of Lebetimonas sp. JH292. NCBI lineage: Bacteria > Pseudomonadati > Campylobacterota > Epsilonproteobacteria > Nautiliales > Nautiliaceae > Lebetimonas > Lebetimonas sp. JH292. The sequence continues at coordinate 652,781 of NZ_ATHQ01000001.1, forward strand.
GCGAATATTACCTTCAAAGTGCGAGGGTTTTGGAATATCCAGAAGTTGCCGAGACTTTGGCAAAAGAACTTGCAAAAAAAATAATTGAAGCCGGAGTTAAAATAGATACTGTATGTTCTCCGGCTATCGGGGGACTGCTTGCCGGATATGAATTAGCAAGGGCTCTTGGTGTCAGACTTATTTTTACCGAAAGAGTTAACGGTAAAATGACTTTAAGAAGAGGATTTGAAGTAAAGGAAAATGAAAAAGTATTAATCTGTGAAGACATTATCACAACCGGCGGATCCGCAATGGAAGCGGCAAGGGAAATTGAAAAAAGAGGCGGCAGGGTAGTAGGATTTGGGGCAATTGCCAACAGAGGCGTCTGTAAAAGAGTTAATGGAAAAACCGAGAGAAAACCTGAATGTAAATTACCCCAAAACAAACCTCTTTTTGCGTTAGAAGACTTTGATTTTGAAGTTTATGAACCACAAAACTGCCCAATGTGCAAAGCAGGAAGCAAACCAGTTAAACCCGGCAGCAGAGGAAATTAGTGAACTGCCCTTTGTGTAATCCGGAAAATGAAGATATAATTTTTCAGAATACCCTTTTTAGGGTTATTTTGATTAATGAAATTCCTGGCTACATTAGAATCATTACACAAAAACATATAAAAGAATTCAGCGATTTGGAAGATAAAGAAATAATACAAATAATGCAGTCTGTTAAAAATATTGAAAAAACAATGATAAAACTGCTTAATCCTGATAAAATAAATATTGCTGAATTCGGAAATATGGTTCCCCACCTCCATTTTCACATAATACCGAGATATATAAATGACCCATGGTGGCCGGCAAGCACTTTTTGTAAAAAAGTAAGAAATTTTACGTATCCAAAGTTTGATAAAAACAGATATAAAAAAGCAATAAAAGCGTGCTTAGAGAATTTATAGCCCTTAGTTTATATTATTTCCTCTTTTTTGCATTAATCGGTGATTATGTAATTTTTATGCCAAAAATGTATTCAGTTTATTTTACACCGGCTCAAATAGGAATTCTTTTTTCCATGCTTCCAATTGCCAGATTTTTAACTCCTTTTTTGTTTTTTAAACTTACAATAAATAAAAAAATATTTTTATCGGCGCTTACATTTTCAATATTTGCTTCATTTTTACTTATCAATAAAAATTTTTATTTAATTTCTTTCGCTTTTTTTCTGATAGGGGCATGCTTTAGTGTAATATTTCCTTATATTGAAACAATTGCAGTTGAAAAATTAAAAGAAAATTACGGCAGGGCGAGAGTGTATGGAAGTCTGGGATTTATGCTGTTTGGGATTATATTTTCATATTTTAAAATAAATTTCATTTATATTTTTATTATTTTGATGATATGTACCAATATTACAGCTTTATATTTTTTGGAAGACAAATATGTAAAAAAAGAAAACAGACCGATAAATTTTTTTATTGCATGGAAATTTTGGTTTGCTTTAATATTAATGCAGATTAGTTTCGGGGGATTTTATAACTTTTTTACAATTTATAATTTAAATCATAACATTCCAAAAGAGATAAACGGGTGGCTTTGGGCTATAGGGGTAATTGCTGAAATTTTAATTTTTCTAATTCAACATAAATTTATAAAAAAATACCCCCCTCTCTTTTGGATTAAAATTTCAATATTTTTAACATCAATTAGATGGCTGATGCTATATTTATTTGCAGGCAATATAATTTTAATAGCGCTTTCGCAGCTGCTTCATGCTTTTTCTTTTGCTATATTCCATACATCTGCTATGTTGTATCTTTTTGGAATTTATAAAAACAAAACACTTGCCCAGCAGTTTTATGCAGGAATCGGTTACGGGTTTGCCGCATTTTTAGGAAGTGTCATATCAGGAATTTTATACGGAGAAAATCTATATTTATACGAAAGCCTGATAGCAATGGCGGGATTTTTAATTATGTTATAATTAAGCAAAAAGGTTTTTATGTTTCCCAAAAAAATATATGACAGAAAAATAAAATTAAATTATGAAAACACATTAATTACCGGCCCTAAAGGGGTTGGAAAAACATTTTTGATTTTTAATTTTTTAAAAAAATTTAAAGGTAGCTGGGAATATTATAACTTCTCTGATTACAGGGAAAAAAACTTTGAATTAACATCCGATTTAATTATTTTTGAAAATTTCGATTTTTCGGTAAAAATTCCTGCTGATAAAACAGTTTTTATAACAAGCTCTGAAAATATTGAAATTGAAAATTTTAAAAAAATAGAATTAAAAGCGCTTGATTTTGAAGAATTTTTCGCTTTCGAAAAATCAAATTCCCCGACAAACACATTTGATAAATTTTTAAAATACGGGAATTTTGCAAAAAACGCTTTTGTAGAAGATTATTTTAAAGAAGAATATTTAAAAGATGTGTTTGACTTACTACCTTTTAATAAAGAAATTTTAAAATTCTTTTTTGCCCACATCGGCGAAAAGCTGACTCTTTATCAAATATTTCAGATTTTAAAAAAAAGAATAAAAATAAGTAAAGACAGTTTTTATAAAACAACAAACGAATTGATTAAAAACAGGGTTATTTATGAAGTTGAAAAGTATAAAGCACCAAAATCACCTAAAAAATTTTTTGCTTATAATTTTGCCTTCAGAAATATTTTAACTAATAAAAAAAATTTTTTCCATAAATTTGAAAATATGGTTTTTCTTAAATTAAATGAAAAAGAAATTTATTACAAAGATACCCTTAATTTTTATTTGCCTCAAAAAGAGATGGGAATACTTGTAATGCCTTTTGCAGATGAAAACACAATTTTGGAAAAACTAAACAAAGTAAACGATGTAAAAAAAATTGAAATCATTACAATTTCAAACGAACTTGAAATAAAACATAAAAATTTTGAAGTGGAGGTAAAGCCGTTTTGGCAATGGAGATTTGCGGAATAGACGAAGCAGGACGCGGACCTATAGCTGGACCTTTGGTAGTAGCCGGATGCTTAATAAATGAAAAATGTAAAGTAAAAAGTGAAAAATGGTATAAAGAGTTAACAGATTCAAAAAAATTAACTCCTAAAAAAAGAGAGGAACTATTTGAAATAATAAAAGAGACCAGTGTCTATCATATTGTATGGATAGATAATAAAACAATAGATAAAAAAGGGCTTTCTTTTGCCATCAATTTTGCATTAAAAGAAATAAAAGAAAAAATTAAAGCGGACAAATACCTGTTTGACGGAAACAGTAATTTTGGGGTTAAGCAAATAGAAACTATAATAAAAGGGGATTTGAAAATTAAAGAAATAGGCGCAGCAAGTATTTTGGCAAAAGTAAGCAGAGACAGATATATGATAAAAATTGCCGGTAAATATCCCGAATATAATTTTGCCAAACATAAAGGATATATAACGAAAGAGCATATTGAAGAAATTAAAAAATTCGGATTTAGCGATATTCACAGAATCAGCTATAAATTAAAAGCATTAGAGAAAACACTTTTTTAGGAGTAAAATGAAAAAAACTATTTCACTTTTAATTTTTAATTTTTTACTTTTCACTGTTTTAAACGCCGCTTTCCCGGACTGGTATTATAATATTAAAAATATTAACGAGCAAAAAAAAGCATTTGTGGAAATAATGCTGCCTTTAATTCAAACAGAAAACAAAAATATATTAAATTTAAGAAAAAAAATTATTCAAATCTTTAACGATCCGGCTTTTTTATTAAAACCAAAAAAAATTGCTTTTTTGGCCAAAGCGGCCAAAAAATACAAAATAAAAGATATACTGAATAAAAATGAATTTTTAAAAAAAATAAACACAATACCCCCTTCACTCGCCCTGGCCCAGGCTGCAATAGAAAGCGGATGGGGAAAAAGCAGATTTGTTAAGTTAGCTAACAACCTCTTTGGACACTGGGAATATTCCAATAAAGGACTTCCTCCGAAAGACAGATATGACAATATTGATATAAATTATTCATTAAAAATATTTCCAAGCATTGAAGATTCAATAAGAGTATATATGCTAAACTTAAACAGAAACCCAGCTTATAAAGAATTTAGAAATTTAAGATATTTTTACAGATTAAAAAATAAAAAATTCACAGGCCTTATAGCTGCAACTACAATGGAATTATATTCCCAAAAAAGAGATGAATATGTGAAACTTCTTCAAAAAATGATAATCCAAAACCATTGGGAAAAATTTGATAAATAAATTTTGTCATTTAAATATCATTTAAATTTGTTAAAATACTGTTAACACGAAAAAGGAGAAAAAAATGGATAAATATATTAATTTGACAATGCAGTGGGGAATCAAAATCATCGGAGCCATTGCCATTTATATCATCGGTAAATGGATTGCGAAAATTATTACAAATATTGTGAAAAAACTTCTGGAAAAATCAAAAGTAGATATTACACTGGTAAAATTTTTAGGAAATTTAACATATATCGGTCTGCTTATTTTAGTAATCATTGCAGCTCTTGGAACATTAGGGGTTGATACCACCTCTTTTGCTGCAATAATTGCGGGTGCAGGTTTAGCTGTAGGTATGGCACTTAAAGATAATATATCAAATTTCGGTGCGGGAGTATTGATTTTATTCCTTAGGCCGTTTAAAATCGGGGATTTTGTTGAAGCGGCCGGAACTTCTGGCGTTGTTGATGAAATAGGTATTTTCAACACTATTATGAAAACAGGGGATAACAGAGTAATTATAATTCCTAACAACAATATAATCGGAAATATTATAATAAATTATTCAAGAGAAAAAATCAGAAGAATTGATTTGGTAATAGGCGTGGGATATGAAGATGATTTAAAACTGACTAAATCTATACTAGAAGAAATTTTAAGTTCTAATCCTAAAATATTAAAAGAACCGGCACCGACAGTGGCTCTTGCAGAATTGGCTGATAGCAGTGTTAATTTTAATGTAAGACCCTGGGTTAAGAGTGAAGAGTACTGGGAAGTAAGAAGCGAACTTCTTGAAACTATTAAAGAAACATTTGATAAAAAAGGAATAAATATCCCTTATCCTCAAATGGATGTACACATAGAAAAAACGGCTTAATTTCCGCTTTTTATAAATTTTTCTATATTTTTATAAATTTCTTCCATCAATTTTTTCCTTGCTTCAATACTGCTCCAGGCCATATGCGGGGTTAATAAAACTTTTTTACTTTTTAAAAGCGGATTATCAATATTTACAGGTTCTTTTTCAAATACATCCAGACCTGCAAAAATATTTTTTTCTTTTAAAATTTTTGACAAATCATCTTCATTTATTATTCCACCTCTTCCAACATTTACTAAAATACTTCCTTCTTGCAAGAGCGAAAGTTTTTCATAATTTAAAAGATTTTTTGTATTTTCGTTTAAAGGCGCATGGATTGTTATTATTACTGAAGTTTTAAGAAGCTCTTCAAGTTCAACTCTTTTAAATTCATCTGAATTATTTTTACCGCTTGTAGAATAATAAACAACCTCAGCTCCAAAACTTTTAGCTAATTTTGCAACACCCTTTCCAATTTCACCAAGTCCAATAATTCCCCATATTTTACCTTTAATCTCAAACCAGTTTTGAATATGGGTAAATATTTTAGAATTAGAATATTCATTTCTTGTATATTTATCAAAATAACAAATTTTATTTATAAGTCCTAAAACTAAAGCAAAAGTATGTTGAACTACTGCATTTGTAGAATATCCCGCCACATTTTTTACAATAACCCCTTTCTTTTTAGCATATTCTATATCCACATTATTCATCCCAGTTGCAGCAATTTGAATAAATTTTAATCTTTTTGCATTATCTAAAACACTGTTATCAATTACAACTTTATTAGTTACAATTATATCAGCATCTTTAATCCTATCTATTGTTTCATCTTTATCTGTAGTCTGATAAATTTCAACCTCACCGAATTCTTTAAACCTTTCAAAATCTACATTTCCAAGGCTTAGAGCATCTAAAAACACTATTTTCATTTGTCTCCTTTGATATAATTTCTAAAAAAGGCAAATTATGAAATATATTTTACTATGTTTTTTATTCTTTTCATTATACTCTAAAACAATAACTGCCACATATGAGGCAAAATACGGCTGGTTCGGCACAATTGCAACAGCCCAGGGTTTTTTTGAAAAGAATCAGACAAACTATAAAATTCAGACAATAGTAAAAACAAAAGGGCTCGCAGCCGTACTTTCGCATCATATGATACAAAAATACACAAGCATAGGAATAATTAAAAATAATAAACTGATTCCTTTTGAATATATCACATACAGAAAAAGGGGGGATAAAGAATATAAAAGAATATATCTGTTTGACCATAAAAAGAAAACAATTACAAGGATAAAATACTTTAATAACAAATTTGACGGAAAGGAAAAATTCGATTATTATGCGCCTCAGGATATTTTAAGCCTTTATTTTAATTTGCCGTTATATCTCAAAGACAAAAATAAAATTTATACATTTTATGCATTAGGGGCAAGAAAGCGTGACGGAAGGGTTGATGTAAATTTTTGCAAAAAAAATATTTTTGAGAGTAAAGGCGTTTGTATAAAAGCAAATTTATATAATAAAGTTTTTTCAGGGGATAAAGGAATTCTATATTTACTTATAAACCAAAAAAACTGGGTTACTTTAGAAGGAATTGTAAAAAATGTATTAAAAATCGGGGACTTGAAAGGTAAAATAATAAATTTTAAGCAAGTCCCTTAGTTTCAAGATATTTAGTATCATAGTTATTATTTAGAAAATCTTCATTTTCAAGCATTTTTAAATGAAACGGTATTGTAGTTTTTATGCCGCTTATTTGAAATTCCCTCAGAGCCTCTTTCATAATTTCAATGGCTTCGCTTCTATCTTTTCCCAAAACAATTACTTTTGCAATTAAACTGTCATAATACTGGGGAATAATATAACCTGCATATATATGTGTATCAACCCTTACATCTTTTCCTCCCGGAATATAAAGCTTTTGAATTTTTCCGGGATTTGGAATAAATTTATCAGGATCTTCGGCCAAAATTCTGCATTCAAGGGAATGCCCTTTTATATTTATATCTTTTTGTTCAGGTATTTTTTCACCTTCTTCTACTCTTATCATCCATTCAACCAGATCAATTCCGCTTACCATTTCACTTACCGGATGTTCTACCTGAAGCCTTGTATTCATTTCCATAAAATAAAAATTTAAATTTTTATCTACTAAAAATTCAATTGTTCCGGCTGAATAATATCCTATAGCTTTAGCGGCTTTTACAGCCGTTTCACGTAATTTATTCCTGGTTTTTTCATCTAAAATAACTGCCGGGGATTCTTCTATAAGTTTTTGGTGTCTTCTTTGAAGAGAACAGTCCCGCTCACCCAAATGAATAACATTTCCGTGTTTGTCGCCTAAAATCTGAACTTCAACATGGCGCGGTTTTTCAATATATTTTTCCATATAAATAGTTGGGTCTCCAAAAGCACTCTGGGCTTCACTTGAAGCTGCCAAAAAAGCATTTTCTATATAACTTTCATTTTCAACAACCCTCATTCCTCTTCCGCCTCCGCCGCTTGCCGCTTTGAGAATAACAGGATATCCTATTTCAGCAGCCACTTTTTTAGCAGCTTCAACATCTTTTACAGCCCCGGCACTACCCGGAATTACGGGAACACCAGATTTTTTCATAACTTCTTTGGCTTTTGATTTATCGGCCATAAGCTCCATAACTTCAAGACTCGGACCTATAAAAGCGACATTATGGGCTTTGCATATTTCTACAAACGTCTGATTTTCACTCAAAAATCCGTATCCGGGGAAAATTGCATCACATTCAGTAATTTCTGCCGCACTTATTATAGAGGGTATGTTTAAATAACTCTCATTGCTTCTTGGGCCGCCTACACAGACGCCCCCGTCGGCAAAATTAAGATAAACTGCATCCCTGTCGGCCGTAGAATAAATTGAGACAGCCTCTTTTTTTAATTTATGTATAGCCCTGATAGCCCTTAAGGCAATTTCCCCTCTGTTTGCTATTAAAATTCTTTTCATAATTTTTTAACCTTAAAAAGGGGGGTATCAAATTCAACAGGTTGGCCGTCTTCCACTAAAATATCGAGTATTTCACAATCAAATTCGGCTTCCAATTCATTCATTATTTTCATAGCTTCTATAATACAAAGCGTATCTCCCTTTTTTATTTTATCGCCCACTCTTACATAAGGAGGGGAATCCGGACTCGGAGCCTGATAAAAAGTCCCGACCATCGGAGAAGTAATAAGTTCCCCTTCCACTTCACACTCAGGTTTTGCTTCCACTTTTTGAACAGCCTTAGGAGTTTCTTCCAAAGCCAATGCCGGTGCCGGTATCTGGGCAGGAGCGGTTTTTACAGATTTATCAAGAAAAATCCTAAATTTTTCATTTTCAAGTTCCAAAACATTGGCTTTTGAATTATCAAATATTTTTACAATTTCTTTTAATGTTTCAATATCCATAATATTAACTCCTTAATCCTTTTTAAAATGATATCATAAATTTGTTATAATTTTAAATATTCAAAAAAGGAAGCCAATGGGTGTAAAATCTGATAAATGGATTAGGACAATGGCCAAAGAATTTGGCATGATAAATCCTTTTGAAGAAAAACAGGTTCGCACAAACACTATAAGCTACGGAGTTTCTTCATACGGATATGATATAAGAGTAAGTGATGAATTTATGGTTTTTACAAATATAAATTCCACTATAGTTGACCCTAAAAATTTTGATGAAAACAATGTAGTTAATATTAAAGGCGACTGCATTATTCCTCCAAATTCATTTGCACTTTGCAGGAGTGTGGAATATTTTAAAATGCCAAGAGACGTACTTGCAATATGTGTTGGAAAATCAACTTATGCAAGATGCGGGATTATTGTAAATGTAACACCGATTGAACCTGAATGGGAAGGGCATATTACTATAGAAATAAGCAACACCACACCTCTTCCGGCAAAAATTTATGCAAATGAGGGAATTGCACAGTTAATTTTTCTTAGCGCTGATGATGAAATGTGCGAAATCAGCTACGCCGATAAAAAAGGAAAATATCACGGGCAAAAAGGAATTACCCTTCCTAAGGTGGATAAATAAAATGAAACTCTGTATTGCTTTAGATTTACCGAGTAAAGAAGAAAATTTAAAATTAGCTAAAGAAATTGGCGAATATGCAAATGATATTTGGCTTAAAGTCGGTTTTAGAAGCTATATAAGAGACGGAAACGAATTTATATTTAAATTAAAAAACTTAGGCTATAATATTTTTTTAGATTTAAAATTGTATGATATTCCAAATACAATGGCTGATGCAGCAGAAGAAATCACAAAACTTGGAATTGATATGTTCAATATTCATGCAAGTGCAGGTGAAAAAGCAATGAAAGAAGTAATGAAAAGAATTTCTAAATTCGAAAAAAGACCGTTAGTTTTGGCGGTAACGGCACTGACCAGTTTTTCAAACGATGAATTTAAAAAAATATACGGAAACGATATTGACATTAAAGCCAAAGAATTCGCAAAAACAGTTTTTCATTCCGGGCTTGATGGAGTTGTATGCAGTGTTTGGGAAAGCAAGGAAATTAAAAACATCACTTCAAATAATTTTATTACACTTACGCCTGGAATAAGACCGTTTGGAGAAGATGCAGGAGACCAAAAAAGAGTTGCTGATATAAAAGCGGCAAAAGAAAATAAAGTTAATTTTATAGTTGTGGGAAGACCTGTTTATCAGGATAAAAATCCAAAACAAAAAGTTGAAAAAATATTAAAAAAACTCAAGGAGAATTAATGAAAAAAGTATTTTTAAGTTTAAGTGTAGCAATAAGTCTATTTGCAAGCGATAAACTGTTACCTAAAAAAGAATTAAATTCCGTTTTAAAATCAAGTATTTTATATCCAAGACTCGCTCAGGATATTAAAAAAGGCCTTATCAAAGTCAGAGGTGTAAAAAAAGACAGATTTTATATAATAAATATTCAAACAAAAAGAGGAGCCGGAAATATTTATATAACAGCCGATAAAAAATATACTGTTATAGGAAGAATATTAAACAATAAAAACGGAAGCACATTAAGCGCAAATTTTCCGGTAAATAAAAAAATAGTAAATGAGGGAATATCTTTTTCTTTCGGAAAAGGTAAAAAAGATTTATATGTTGTTACAGACCCTGAGTGTCCGTTTTGCAGAATGATGGAACAGAAAACAAAAAATAACCTGGCAAAAAATTACAGAGTTCATGTAATTTTGTTCCCTTTGCCGTTTCATAAAGACGCAAGGGCAATGAGCTGTTATATTTTAGCGGGAAAAACAGATGAAGAAAAATCTCAAAGAATGAAAGAAACAATGCTTGGGGATAATAAATGGAAAAATTATAAACCTTCAAAAACAGAACTCAACAAATGTTACAGCGAGCTTGAAAAATCAAAAAGAGCGGCAATTGAACTTCAGGCAAAAGGAACTCCAAGCGTTTATGATGAAAATTTTAATTCTATTGAATGGCCGAGTTTAGTTAAAGGTAAAAAATGAGTTTTATCGATGCTACTTTATGCGCAAGTTTAAAAATCATAAGGGCCCTTCACGAAGAAGAAGGTATTTTTGAAGCCAAAGGAATAGGATTTGGAGGTGATAGAAGTTTAAAAATAGACCTTTTGGCAGAAGAAATGTTTATAAAGGCATTAAGCCACTATGGAAATATTTTTTCAGAAGAAAGAGGGTTTATAGATAACAAGAAAGATAAAAGAATTATAATTGACCCGATTGACGGAAGTTACAACGTCTCAAACCATATCCCCTATTTTGGAAGCAGTGTTTATCTTGAAGATGAAGCGGCTGTTATTGTAAATTTAAGTAACGGTGATTATTTTGTTAAAGACAAAAACGGCAAAAGATTTGAAAATTTATTTAGAAAACCGTTTCAGTCAAATTACAGACACGATGTCGTTTTATTTGAAAAGGCATACAAAAATCCGGAAATTGTCGCAAAATTAAATAAACATAATTTAAAATTCAGAGCACCTGGTGCACTCAGTTTATCCCTGTGTTACGGAGAATTTTCAAAAGCGGTAATATACAAAGGGGAAATAAGGGAATTCGATATTGCCGCCGCAAAATTTTATAACAGCGAATATTTCTGGTATTTTGAGGAGAGTTTAATAATAATGGCACCTAAAAAAAATGATTTAGAAGAAATTCTAAGGATAATAAAGGAATAAAATGGGATTCAGTAATTTTTTGAAAAAATTTAAAAAACCTCAGCCTAAAAAAGAAGACACCTCCAACAACTGGATAAAATGTCCCGCATGTGGTGCAATTAGTTTTTACAAAGAAGTTCAAAAACAAAACAATACATGCCCAAAATGCGGATATCATTTCAGAATGAGCGCAAATGACAGAATAAAATTACTTGCTGATGAAGATACTTTTACTGAATTTGACAAAAACTTAAAACCTAACGACCCTCTAAATTTTGTGGATAAGAAAAGCTATAAAAAAAGAATAGAAGAAAATTACAAAAAAACACAAAACTACTCTTCTGTAATAAGCGGAGAATGCAGAATTAATTCTATCTTAACCCAGCTTGTTGTTTTTGATTTTAACTTTATGGGAGGAAGCCTGGGAAGCGTTGAAGGTGAAAAAATAGTAAGGGCTGTAAAGAGAGCCATTGAGAAAAAATGCGGTTTGGTTATTGTATCCACCAGCGGAGGTGCCAGAATGCAGGAGAGCACATTTTCTCTTATGCAAATGGCTAAAACATCCGCGGCACTTGCAAGTTTAGCTGAACATAATCTCCCCTATATTTCTGTTTTAACAGACCCGACTTTCGGGGGAGTAAGTGCAAGTTTTGCATTCTTAGGCGATTTTATTATTGCAGAACCCGGGGCAATGATTGGATTTGCAGGACCCAGGGTTATTAAACAAACAATCGGGGAAGATCTGCCCCAAGGCTTTCAAAGGGCGGAGTTTTTACTTGAACACGGGCTAATAGATATGGTTGTAAAAAGAGACAAATTAAAACAGAGTATTGCCGATTTATTAAAATATACGCTAAAGAATGCCGGTTAATGATTTATGCCCTCTTAGACTGGGATACGCTGCAAAAATATCATTTATCCATTAAAGAGTTTTGCAAAACGGCAAAAGGACTTAAAGCAAAATTTTTACAATACAGAGACAAAAATTCCTCTCTGAAAGAAAAATTAAACAGACTCCGTGAAATTAGAAAACAGTGGAAAAAAACATTAATAATAAATGATGTAATAGAACTTCTTCCTTATGCTGACGGAATACACATAGGACAGGAAGACCTTGAAAATTTATGCAAAAGATTTAATCTGTCAAAAAAAGAAATGATATTAAATTTAAAAAATGGGAAAATTAGTGGCCAAGTTCCAAGTTACAAGTTACAAGACAACAAATTTAAAACCAAAATTGTTGGTCTTTCCACTCACAATAAAAAAGAGATACTTAAAGCCAATAAACTACCGCTTGATTATATAGGGCTTGGAGCTTACAAAAAAACTTCCACAAAAGATACATCAAATATTTTGGGAAAAAAAGCAATAGAACTTATAAAATTTTCAAATCATCCTGTTGCAATTATAGGCGGAGTAAAAATTTATGATAAAATTCCAGCCATAAAAGTAATAGGAAGCGATATATGCAAATTAACGTCTATTCGATTGAAAAAAAAGAAGAATATAAAAAAGAGATTGAAGAATTTATAAAAAAATCACGAGCTTTTGCAGATGTTAAAAATATAACACTCTATTCTAAAAATCTTTCCAAAACAAATAATCCAAAAAGAGAATATTCAAACATTTTTGAAAAATATACAGCTGAGGGGTTCAATATTATATTAACGCCGGAAGGGAAACTGATTGATTCAATTGAATTTTCAAAGATGTTTGAATATCCTAAAATTAACTTTTTTATAGGGGGTGCTTGGGGATTTGACGAGGAATTCAAAAAAAAAGGGATTAATGTTTCGCTGACTCCTTTAACTATGGGTCATAAAATAGCAAAAATTGTTTTATTTGAACAAATTTACAGAGCTCTTAGTATAAAAAACAATCATCCGTATCATAAATAGTGAAAATGGTGAGTAGTGAGCTTGCCCGGCCGCTTGAAAAGCGGCGGGGTGGTGAGTTGTGAGTTATGAGTTGCTAAGAAGCCAAGTTTAATTAAGAAATAAAAAGGAGAGAGAATGACAATGAATAACAATCATATTTTTAAAGAAAAACTGCTTGAAAGAAAAAAAGAAATTATTAAAATTCTTGATGACATTACAAACGAAATAAAAGAACTTTCATGTGATGATGTATGTGACGAAGGCGATGAGGCTACAAGTGCGATGGACAGCGGAAGAAAACAGCAAATTTATTTAAAATTAAAAGAGGAGCTAAACGAAATAGAAGTTGCTCTTAAAAAAATAGAAGAAGGGACTTACGGAATATGTGAAATGTGCGAAGAACCTATAAATAAAGAAAGGCTTTTAGTCAAACCATATGCAAAATATTGTATAATATGCAGAGAACTAATTGAAAAAGAAGGAAAAAACAAAAAATGAAAAAATATTCCGTTTTCAGTCTTATTTTTATTGCATTAATGACTCTTTTTGTTTATATACAGGATAATTCATCCACCACCTTTTCAATATTTGGAATTAATATCTCTTTGCCTAATGCCGTATGGATAGCACTGTTTTTAGGAATTTTTTATATTTTATCCATTCTGTTTTTTGTTTTTATACATTTACAAACCTTCTTTTATAAAAAAAACATACAAAAAGATATAGAAATAATGATAAATAATATTAAAAACAAAATTCTTTATAAAAACAGTTTAAAAGAAGTCAAAGTTCTTAAATACTGCAACAATTTTGTAAAAAACATCAACGGGCTTAATATAGAACCAAATCCCAGTGAAAAATTTGAATTTTTAGAAGATTTAAAAAAACTTAAAAACGGCGAGGTTATAGAAATCAGCAAATATAAACTGAATGAAAACAATCCGTGGTATATTTTAAATATAAAAAACAGACTTAAAAAAGATGGAAATTATGCAAAAGAAGTGTTGAGAAAATTTAAAAATGAAGAACTTAAAAAAGAAGCTTTCCAAATTTTTGCCCAAAAAGCCCCTATCGAAGAAATTTTAAAATATAACTACCCTCTAACAAAAGAGATAATACTTTCGCATATAAATGATAAAGATTTAAAAAAACTGCTTGAAATTGCCAAACTCTCTAAATTTGAAGAAATAGAAATAGCAAAAGCACTTTACGGCTCAAGAACGCCTGATGAGGAACTTGAAATAATATCTCCGTTTGTTTACGGAAGTGCTTATTTGGCATTAAAATATGAGCATATTGAAAAAGCAAAAGAAATTATTGAAGAGCATTCACTTAAAATTTTTGAATATATTTTAAAATTAAAAGAATGCGGAGTCAAAATAGACATTGATGAATATCTTCAGGCAATATCCTAAATTTTTTTTGGCTCCTTTAGCAGGATATACCGACCGTCCGTTCAGAAGCGTCGTTAAAAAATTCGGATGCGATTTGACATTTTCTGAAATGATAAATGTAAATGCAATTGCCTATAATAATGAAAAAACAAAAAAAATGATGCAAAAATCCCCAATTGAAACACCTTATTTTGTACAAATTGCCGCCAATAATATCCAAAACGCAAGAAAAGCTGTAGAAATTATTAATGAAATAGATGAAATTGACGGAATTGACATAAACTTAGGATGCCCTGTAAAAAAAGCCAGAAGGAGCGGATTTGGAGGAATTTTGCTAAAAGATGAAAATAAAGAATTTTTAAAAGAAATTATAAAAGTAATTGTCAATACTTCCAAAAAACCTGTAAGTGCCAAAATAAGGCTTGGATTTGAGAGAAGCGTAGCGGTAGAGAGGGCTAAAATGCTTGAAGATCTGGGAATTAAATTTTTAACTCTTCACGGAAGATTGGTCACACAAATGTACAAAGGTAAAAGTAATTATGAAGAAATCAAAAAAGTGGTAAAAGCCGTAAATATCCCGGTAATTGCAAATGGAGACATTACCGATTTCAAAAAAGCCAAATATGTGCTTGAATATACTGGTGCAAAAGGCGTCTCAATTGGAAGAGGTGCTATCGGAAAACCCTGGATTTTTCTTGAAATGAAACAAAGCGGTAATATTACACCTAAGCAGAAAAAAGAAGTAATAATTGAACATTTAAAACAGATGCATAATTTTTACAGAGATTACGGCGTTATTTTATTTAGAAAACATGCGCATGGATATTCAAAAGGAATAGAAAAAGCAAGCGAATTTAGAAGTAAAATAAATAGTGTTACTGAGTTTAATGAAGCAATGGAATTAATTGAGGAGTATTTTTAATGTTTAACGGAGTGATAAGAGAAATAGGAAAAATAAAAAATTTCAGCAATAATAAACTAAGGATAATTTCAAAATTAAAACCGCAAACAGGAGACTCAATAGCGGTAAACGGAGCATGTCTAACGGTTACCAAAATTTTTAGTGACGACTTTGAAGTAGAACTCTCTCCTGAAACTCAAAAAGTAGTCGCAATTGAAAATTACCAAAGTGGGAAAAAAGTCCATTTAGAAGAAGCATTGCGTTTTGGTGACAAAATAGACGGACATCTGATTCAGGGACATATAGACGCAGTTGGAGACATACTTGAAATTAAAAAAAACAGAAACTCTTATGATGTAATAATAAAAACAGACCCTAAAATAATGAAATATATTGCTCCAAAAGGTTCTATTGCAATAGATGGAATCAGCCTTACAATAAATGATGTTTTTTCTGACAGGTTTAGATTGACTATCGTTCCCCATACTTTTGAAAACACTCTATTTAGAGAATATAAAATTCATAGGAGGGTAAATATAGAAACAGATTTGTTTGCAAGATATATATATAATATGTTTAAAAAAGAAAATAATAATTTCGATGAGGTTTTGGCCTGGTGGTAATATTAAATGTTAAATGATGAATGTTAAATGTTGAATTGAAAATTAATTTTTAAGAAAAGTTTAAGAAATTTAATATTTTAACCTCTTTTTAATAAAAAAGATTTATACTTATGAAAACAAAAACTTTTAAGGAGAGGTTATGAAAAAGATTATATTAAGCTCATTTTTAGCAGCTGCCTTGTTGGCAGGAAATATCAATATAAAAAGTGACAATTCCACATTAAACAGAGTTGCGCCTAATCAAAATCAGGTTATGTCCTTTTCACCTGTAGTAAAAAAAGTAATCCCTAGCGTTGTAAACATTTCCACCACTAAAATAGTAAAAATAAAAATTCCCGATCAGTTCAGAAGATTTTTCAACGACCCGTTTTTTAAAAGATTCTTCGGACCGTTCGGAAATGTTCCAAACACTCCGAAAGAACAGAAAGAATATGCACTCGGTAGCGGCGTGATTATCTCCAAAAACGGATATATTGTTACAAACAATCATGTTGTATCGGGAGCAACTAAAATTATAGTTAAAACATTTGATGGGAAAAAATATACAGCAAAACTTATAGGAAGCGACCCGGCAACAGATATTGCAGTTATAAAAATAGAAGCAAAAAATTTACATCCTATCACTTTTACAGATTCAGACAAAGCAAAAGTGGGGGATGTTGTTTTGGCTATAGGTGAACCTTTCGGACTCGGAGAGAGTGTGACACACGGAATTATAAGTGCAAAAAACAGAACTTCAATTGGACTAAATTCCTATGAAAACTTCATTCAAACCGATGCAGCTATAAATCCCGGGAACAGCGGAGGGGCGCTTGTTGATTTAAAAGGTAGGCTTATAGGGATAAATTCTGCAATAATTACAAAAAGCGGCGGAAATAACGGAATCGGATTTGCAATTCCAAGCAATATGGTCAAATTTGTAGCAACTTCACTTATTGAAAAAGGGAAAGTTATAAGAGGCTATCTTGGGGTTATGATTAGCAATATAGATTCAAGTAAGGCAAAACTGTACGGAATTGACCACGGTGTACTTGTAAACAAGGTTCAAAAAAATTCCGCTGCCAGTAAAGCTGGAATAAAACCTGGGGATATTATTGTGGCGGTTGACGGTGAAAAAGTTAAAAATGCAGGCGAACTCAGAAATAAAATAGCATTTAAAGGAGCGGGGGCCGAAATTACTTTAACCGTTTACAGAAACGGAAAATATATAACACTAAAGGCAAAATTAAAAGCTCTAAAAGTAAAAAAAGAAAAAATTCAAAATATTAAACTGCTTGAAGGCCTTACTTTGAAAGAAGAAAAAAATGAAGTCAAAGTAGATAATGTCAATCCAAATTCTTATCCTGCAATGGTGGGCGTTCAAAAAGGCGACATTATACTTGCGGTTAAAACCGTAAAAACGGGAAAATGGGTTGAAATACACTCAATAAATGAATTGAAAACTTTGTTAAAAGGATTGGACAGGGGTGACGCACTGCTCAAATTAAAAAGAGAAAATTCAATATTCATAATTCAGTTATGAAAATTTTATTAGCCCCGAGCGAGAGAAAAACAAATGGGGGAGATTTTCCTCCTATTAATAAAGACTCTTTTATATTTCCTGAAATATATAAAAAAAGAGTTGAAATTGTTAAAAAGTATGATGAGTTTTTACAAAAGAATACAGATACGAAAAATTTTGGTGATGATAAATCTTCAGTTTTTATACGTCCTACAAAAAAAGCGGTTTTAAGATATTCAGGGGTTGCTTTTGAATATTTAGACTATCCTTCCCTGGATAAAGAATCTCAAAATTATATAGATGACAATCTGTTTATTTTTTCCAATCTTTTTGGAGTAATAAGCGCAAAAGATTTAATTCCTTTTTATACACTTAAACAGGGAGCAAAACCGGGATTTGATATTTATAAAGCCCACAAAGAAATATTTACTCCTATTTTAGACAAAATTAATGAAAATGAAGAATTTATTGATTTAAGAGCTAAATTTTATGAAAAAATATATAAACCGAAAAATGCAGTTACATTTAAATTTATAAAAAACGGTAAAATTGTAAGCCATTTTGCCAAGGCTTACAGAGGCAGACTTACAAGAATTATAGCTGTAAATAAACCTTCAAACATTAATGAACTTTTAAAAATAAATTTTCCTGATATTAAAATAATAGAAATAACAGAAAAAAAAGGAATTAGAGAAATAGTTTGTGAGATTTAAACATCATCAATTCCGTCAAAATCGTCAAATCCGCTGTCAAAATCATTATCAGGTAAATTATTTTCATAACTTTCATAATAATCATTATCCATTATATCATCATTGTTAGATAAATTATTTTCATCCAGTTTTTGATCAATTTCATCAAGCTTACTGTCAATTTCGTTCAGTCTTTCATCAATATTATCAAAATTATTATCAATTGTTTCATTTATCTCATTTTTATCCATTCCGAGAGATTCTCCAAAATTTTCAGGGGTAACGGAATGATCAAACAATAAATGATAAAGTCCCATCCCGGCCATTGAACCCGTAAGGGAGCCCAAAAAACTATTTCCAAAGCCACCTAAGGAACTGCTTGAAGAATGTTTCGTCTGAGTTTGGGTTTGAGTCTGAAAATCCTGACTTGAGAACTTTTTTTCCCCATCTCCTGATTTTTCTTCCAATTTTGAAATCCTTTTATCTAATTCATCAACCTTCCCAGCCAATTTTTCAATCACCAAGCCCATTTTTTTTAATGTGTTTTCAATTTCCATTGTTACCTCCTTCAATTACATAAAAAAATTCCGGATGTAAATCATTATAAAAAAGCTTTACCTTTGCCTCCTGGTAAAGTTTCTTTTGTATTATTTCAGT
This sequence comes from Lebetimonas sp. JH292, assembly GCF_000523275.1. Classification (NCBI taxonomy): domain Bacteria; kingdom Pseudomonadati; phylum Campylobacterota; class Epsilonproteobacteria; order Nautiliales; family Nautiliaceae; genus Lebetimonas; species Lebetimonas sp. JH292. The sequence goes on from NZ_ATHQ01000001.1 coordinate 671,650, forward strand.
TATTATACCAACTTTCGCACCTTTGTAAAAAATACCGTCGAGCCCGCTTGTAACAACCTCGTCCCCCACATTTATATGTTTAAATTTGGGAATATATTTTAATGTATCTGTTTTTCCGTAAAAAATACCGGGAATTTCATTTTTTCCTATATAAACGGTATATCTTGTTTTTTCATTTGAATTAAGAATAGCCAGTGAATAATTTCCTATATTTTTAATAACCTCCCCACAAACTAAATTATTATAAACCAATCCTTTAGGCTTAATTAATTTTTTATGATAATTTAAATAAATTTTACTAAAATCAGGCACTGAAGCATAAGAGATGGTATAAACAAATTTCAGATTGGGTTTATTTATATATTTAAAATATTTTAAATCCCTGCAAGAGTTAATTTTAGCTTCCAGATTATTTATTTTGTTTACCAGCAGTTCATTTTTTTCAACAAGATTTTTAATTTTTTCCGCCTGATTAAAATGCTCATTTATTTGTTCATAAATTTTATTTTTTATAAAAAGAACACTGTTCCCGACATATAAAGAAGATTCAATTATAAAATCCTTAAAAAGAAAAGAAAAGAAAAAAGCTAATAATAAGCTTATAATTAAAATTAATTTTTTACTCATTGATACTTGAAAGAAGTTCTATTTCATCAAGCACTTTTCCAGTTCCCTTAGCAACTGCAAGAAGCGGCTCTTCTGCAACATATACAGGAAGGTTAACCAAATCACTTATATATGAATCAATCCCTCTGAGAAGGGCTCCACCTCCAGTCATTACAATACCGTTTTCTACAATATCCCCTGCCAAATCGGCCGGAGTTTCTTCTAAAACTTCTTTTAAAGCTTCACCAATATCTTTTACCGGCTCTTTTAAAGCCTCTCTTATATCTTCGCTTGTAATTGTAATTGTTTCAAGAAGCCCGGAAATTTTATTTTTTCCTTGAATTTGTAAAGTCAATTCCTCTTCAAGTTTAACGGCACTTCCTATTTCTTTTTTAATTTCTTCCGCTGTTCTTTCACCTATAATCAGGTTATATTTTTTATTTATATAATCAACTATAGATTTATCAAACTTATCTCCTGCGACCCTGATTGATTTACTTACCACCAAACCGCCTAAAGATATTACACCTATTTCTGTCGTACCACCGCCTATATCAATTACCATGCTTCCCTGAGGCTCTTTTACAGGAAGCCCTGCCCCGATTGCAGCCGCCATCGGCTCTTCTATTAAATAAACTTCCCTAGCCCCAGCACTCATGGCAGATTCTTTAACGGCTTTTCTTTCAACCTGGGTTAATCCGAAAGGCACACAGATTACAATTCTTGGACGAATCAGGGTTTTTCTGTTGTGAACTTTTTGAATAAAATGTCTTATCATCTCTTCAGTTACAGTAAAATCGGCAATTACCCCGTCTTTCATAGGTCTTATTGCCACTATGTTTTTAGGAGTTTTTCCGACCATTTCTTTTGCTTTGTGACCTACAGCCAAAACCCTTCTTTTATGTTTATCATCCTGAATGGAAACAACACTCGGTTCATTAATAACTATTCCTTTTCCTTTAATGCTTACAAGCGTATTTGCAGTACCCAAATCAATTGCTAAATCACTGCTGAAAAGCCCTAATAATTTATTTAGCATTTTTATTCCTTTTTATAAAAATAGGCTCATTCTTTTTTTCTATTACATCTTTTGTAATAATTATTTCATATCCCCTGTATTCAGGTAAATTAAACATAATATCAACCATTGCCTCCTCAAGAATAGCCCTGAGCCCTCTGGCTCCTGTGCCTCTTTGAATGGCTTTTTTGGCAATGGCCCTTAAAGCGTCTTCTTCGTAACTCAGTTTAACATTATCAAGTGCAAAAAGAGCCTGATATTGTTTAATTAAAGCATCTTTTGGCTGGGTTAAAACCCTTATTAAATCATCTTCGCCAAGTTCTTTTAATGTGGCAATAACGGGAAGCCTTCCGATAAGTTCCGGAATAAGGCCGTATTTAACCAAATCTTCAGGTTCTACCAATGCATAAATATCATCTTTTTTCATTTTTGCTTTTGCATTTCCCAAAAATCCAACGGTTGAACCTTCAAGCCTTTTTTCTATAATATCACCCAGTCCGTCAAATGCACCACCGCATATAAATAAAATATTGCTTGTGTCTATTTGTATAAACTCCTGGTTCGGATGTTTTCTTCCACCCTGAGGAGGAACGTTTACTATACTTCCTTCTATAATTTTTAAAAGAGCTTGCTGGACACCTTCTCCGGATACATCTCTTGTAATGGAGCGGTTTTCAGAAAGTCTTGAAATTTTATCAATTTCATCTATAAATACAATACCCCTTTGGGCCCTCTCAATATCCCAGTCGGCAGCCTGAATTAATTTTAATAAAACATTTTCAACATCCTCCCCTACATACCCGGCTTCCGTTAAAGAAGTCGCATCTGCTATTGCCAAAGGAACATCAAGAAGCTTTGCAAGAGTTCTTGCTATTAATGTTTTACCGCTTCCTGTTGGCCCTATCATCAAAATATTTGATTTTTGAATTTCTACATCCTGATTCTCACCGTAAAGTATTCTTTTATAATGGTTATAAACAGCAACTGAAACAATTTTTTTAGCCTTTTCCTGACCAATTACATATTCATCCAAATGGGCTTTTATCTCTTTTGGGGTTAATAATTTTATCTGCTCGCTTTTTTTATCTTTTTTATCCTGCTTTTCCTCGGCCCCCATTATAATTTCATAAGCGGTTATTACACAGTTTTTACAAATAAAAGTCTTATTGTCCGGTGCTGCCAAAAGAGGGTTATCTTCACTCTCAACACTTCCACAAAAACTACATTTTTCTAACATACGGTATTCCCCTTTTTGAATTTAATACAAACTCGCATAAATGTTTTACATATTTATTGTGATTATTTTCCAATATTTTTTTTGCTACATCTTTTAACGATTTTCCGCTTTCAAACAGTTCTTTATAAGCTTTTTTAAGTTCATCTATATCGTTTCTGTTCTCAAGCTTTCTCCTAAGTCCTGTAATATTAAGACCCCTTAGTTTCGCCCTGTTTCCCTCAGCTAAACAATAAGGAGGAATATCCTGGCTTAAAGCGCTTGCACCAGCTATCATGGCAAATTCTCCTATTTTTACAAACTGGTGAATCGGAGTCATACCCCCGATTACAACATTGTTTTCTAAAACCACATGCCCAGCTAAAGTTGCCGCATTTGCCAAAATACAGTTATTTCCTATTATTACATCATGCGCCACATGGACATATCCCATTAAAAGGTTGTTATTCCCTATTTTTGTCACTCCACCTCCGCCTTGGGTCCCTGGATTTATTAAAGTAAATTCACGGATTTTATTATTATCACCTATTACAAGATAGGTTTTTTCACCGTTATATTTTAAATCCTGAGGAATACTTCCTATAACTGCATGGGAAAATATATGATTATTATTTCCTATTTTTGTATATCCCGTAATTACGGCATATGGGTCTATTATACAGTTATCCCCTATTTCTACAAATTCATCAATTATTGCACCCTCGCCTATTTTACAGTTTTTACCAATTTTACCTTTTATATTATTCATTATTTATCCATTATCATAGCTTTTAAATCAGCTTCGGCTACAATTTCATTATCTATATATGCTTCCCCGTGAAGCATCCAGATTTTCCCTCTTTGTTTAACAGTTGAAACCCTGTATTCCAATCTGTCCCCTGGTCTTACCGGTTTTCTGAATTTTGCATTATCTATACTCATAAAATATACGACTTTGTTTTTTAACTCTTTTTTATCCATTACAGTAAAAGGTAAAACTGCTCCGGTTTGAGCCATACCTTCAATTATTAAAACACCTGGATATATGGGATGGCCCGGAAAATGCCCCTGAAATACAGCGTTTGTAATAGAAATATTAAGAAAACCTTCCACATATTCTCCTGTTTTTACACTGGTAATTCTGTCTACCAGTAAAAAAGGATATCTGTGCGGAAGCATTTCCTGAATTTCATTAATATTATAAACCATTTTTTTCCTTTTTTTAAAAATTATATCAAAATTTCCCGTGTGTCAGGATATATTTTAGCTTCTATTTTTATATCCATTGTTTTATCCGTCAGTTTATCTAAAACTATTATAGGCGATAGATTAAACGGTGTGTTTGTAATAATATTTCTAATTTTTAATTCTTCTTCTATATTTAAAGGTTTTGAAAAAAGCTCTTTAACATTTTTATAATTTTTATTCAAAATTTCATTTACTTTTTTAATTGGGATAAATATTATATTTGCCCTGTTCGCATACCCTATTTCATCTTTTATATATTCAATTCTAACCCTTTGTTTTCTATCTAAATATGAATAAAATAAAACATAACTATAAATTATTTCACTTTTCACTTTAAATTTTACACTTTGACGAAGCAGTCTGTAATTTAAAAAGCTCTCTTTTTCAATTTTATATTCAACTCCTTTTTCTTCAAACTTCATTCTATTTTCATAAAAATTCAGTCTCTCTTCTATGCTTGAGAGAAGTATCTGAAATGGAAAAGGAGATATTAACTCATCAATAATTTCCTGATTTTGTTTTTGCTGCCAAATTCCGTAAATACATCCGCAGTAATCCTGCCTGTAAACTTGATTTTCTTTTGCATATAACTGCTGCTCTTGCGTACCTCCTTTTTTCCTGTAATCAACTACTAAAAAATCGACATCATATTTTCTTTTTACCGCTTTTCCGATTGATGCCAGCTGCTCCTGGGATTTCATCGGAGACATAAGAAGCGAAGTTGTAATTTTATTTACCCCTATTTTTTTAGCAAACCTTGCCGCTCTTTCAAGGGAATGGACAAAACAAATTGAACATCTAATTCCTTTTTCAGGCTCTTTTTCATAACCTTTTACAGCCTTTAACCAGCTTTCATAATCATATTCACCCTCAATATATTCAACCCCAAGTTTTTCACAAATTCTTTTTGTATCTAAGCTTCTTAATTTAAATTCGCTGTATGGATGGATATTTGGGTCGTAAAAATAACCTGTAATTTTTTCATCCGGATAATCCTTTTTTAGCCTTTTTATAAAATATCCGGCATCCACACTGCAACATAAATGTACAACCATAAAAAACCTTCTTAATGTTTAATTACAAATGTCAATGTTAAATTTTTAACTAATTTTAGGACAGGAAAGTTCTACACAGATTGTAAAATTATTCCCTTCTTCATTTACAAAAAATCTGTGTTTTTTACAATAATTTGCATTCATATAATTAGCAAGTTTCAATGCTTCAAATTCAGCTTCTTTTTTAGCCTTAAAAGTTTTTGGAAGTTCAATTGTATCTTTTTTAAAACATCCACATCTTTTTTCAATATCAACTGTATACATTTTGCTCCTTTAAGATTAATTTTATCCGAAATATATCAAAATTTTTTTGCAAAATAAATTTTTTTTGCTATATTAAGCCAAAAAAAAGGATAATAATGAGTCAAATTAAAAAAGAGATGATGGCTTTAATCGGCGCTTGTGTCAGCGAGGGAACAAAGGTTTTAGCTCCAAGTGAATTTAATAATGAGTTTAAAAAAATAATAACTGCTAAATTTGATATTTTCAATGAAGACAGCGAAGAAAAATATGATCTTATAATAGAAGATACACCCACAGATTATATAAGGATATATCAAAAACTAAACGACAAAGGCATATATATTACTACAGCTGAGAGTTTAACAGATAAGGCTTTGTTTGAAAATTTAAGCAAAGTTTTTTATATAGTGCTTCCATATTATTACATTGAAGATAATAAAATCCATGCACTTGTATTTGCAAGCAAAAAACCTCACCCTACAGCCGATATCATTAGACACAGAAGCGATTTTGTAGAAAATGCATATTATTATCATACTGACATTCATTTGGCTTCTTTTGTAATGCCAAAACATATTTTTGAAGAAATAAAAGACGTTATAAAATTATAAAATGAAAAATGAAAAATTTAAAAACGCCATTGTTTTGACAGGAGGCATAGGTACCGGCAAAAGCACCGTTGCATCTTTACTAAAACTTTACGGATATAAAATAATAGATGCAGATAAAATAAGCAGAAAAATTTTTAACACAAAAAAAGAACAGATAAAAAAAATTTTTGGAACAGATGACAGAAAAGAGCTTAGAAAAATAGTTTTTAACGACAAAGATAAATTAAAAACACTTGAAGATATAATTTTGCCGGAAGTAAAAAAACGGGTATTAGAACTTGCCAAAAAATATGAAAAAGATGGTGTTGTTTATTTTGTAGACTTGCCACTTTTTTTTGAAAAACAAAATTATCCTGAGTTTGACAAAGTTTTAGTTGTATATACCCCAAAAGATTTTCAAATAAAAAGAGTAATAAAGAGGGATAAAGTAGATGAAAAAGGGGCTTTATCAATTATAAACAATCAAATGAATATTGAAGAAAAAAAACTTAAAGCTGATTTTGTAATAGATAACTCCAAAGATTTAAAACATTTGCAAAAAGAGATTGAAAAATTTTTAAATATGCTATAATAAATTAAAAAAGGAGGGGAACATGAAAAGAACAATACCTATAGCAGAATTTCCATTAGCCCATACAAAAGAAGGGATTATTAGTATAACTCACATAGAAGAACCATACGGAGAAGGAAGTAAACCGGTTGTAAGTATAGGTATTTCAATTAACGGGGAAAAGCCTGATTGGAAAGCACATATTCCATATGAAAACATTGATGATGTAATAAGCGCTCTTCAGGCGGCAAAGGAAAAATATAAAAAAGCTTAATTTTTTTTTATTTTACAGAAGAAAAAGCCGCTATATGCTCCAGCGGGCAGAATTCTTATTGCCTTTTTTACTTCTTTGCTAAATGTTTTATCTTCCCATTTGGTTATACCTTCTTGAATATTATCAATTGGCAAATTAACTTCTAAAATTTCAGCATTAGGAAATTTATTTAATAAAAAATCAATATTTTCCTCATTTTCTTCAGGAGAAAATGTACAAGTTGCATAAATCATCTCACCGCCAGGCTTTAAAGAGTTAAAAGCAGAACTTAAAAGTTCTTTTTGTAACTTTGAAAATCTTTTTACCCTTTTTAAATTCCACCATGTAACCTCCCCGTCAATGTGTGCTTCGCTGCTGCATGGAGCATCTAAAAACACTTTATCAAACATCTCTCCTGTTGCTTTATATACAAATCTTCCGTCTTTATTATATGTCTGAATATTTTTTACACCATGTTCTTTAAAATTTCTTTTCATTCTGAAAAATCTCTTTTTATCAGGCTCAACAGCACTTACCTTTTTTGCCATCTCGCTGAAAATTAAACTCTTTCCCCCGGGGGCCGCCGCCAGATCAAAAACCCAGTCGTTTTCACTAATCCTCAAACTAAGAGCCGCAATAATTGATGAAAGGTTTTGAATATATATTTTATTTTGTGTATATGCGGATGATTTTGTTATTTTTTTTCTCTCCTCAATAGGCAAAGTATAAACATTTTCACTCCATCCTACTTTTTTAGGATTAAATCCTTCGCTTCTTAGCTCATTAATTACTTCTAAATCGGCTTTATGCCTGTTTATCCTAAAAGAAAATTCTTTTTTCTCTTTCAGACCTTTTAAAATCTGAGGATTTATTTTATTAATTCTATCTTCAAATACCTTTTGCAATTTAAACCTTTGGAAGTTTTTTTAAAATGCTCATATCCAGTTTACTTAATTCTCTATTGTTTTCAATATCTTCATACCATTTATGAATTTGAGCTGTAGCATCAAAAAGCCAATCAATTACATCTTTTGGAATTTTTTCTTTTCCTCTTACTTTGTCTAAAATATCTTCAATTAAATGGGCATAATTTGAAATTCTTTTAAGTTTCAAATATGCAGTGGCAGATTTTAAATTGTGAAACATTCTAAAAAGATCATTTACAGCTTCCGGATTGGTGTATAATCCTTCTAATAAAAGATCCAGATTATCTTCTATAACATCATAAAGCATTAAAAATTCATCTACAATTTCGCTGTCAAACTCGCTGTATAAATAATCTTTAATTCCCACTAAATTATCCTGTTATAATCCTCAAAATCCAGCTTCCATACCTTTACCCCACAAAATCTCTCTCCTTCGGGACAAACAGGTCTTAAACCTTCTTTATACCTTATTGCACAAGGAGGTAAAAAGTTTTTAGCTGCATTTAATCCAGCATCTTTTAACTGTTTAACCTGATTATATACTGTATCAAAAATTTCCTCCTGGGCATTATAACAGAGTCTCATTTGAGCCTTATGGGCAAATTCATTAAAATCATCATGTTCTATAATTTCTATATTATGGGCATTTAAAAGCGCATAAGCAGCCTTACTAAAACCTAAATTTTTTTTCTCTTTTTCAAAAAAATCATATGAATATTCAACTGCTTCTTTATATAAATATTTATCTCTATTTCAGCTATTATAATAGGAATATAAAAATCTCTTTTATAAATATCTTCAAGTTTTGCTCTTACAGCAGGTGAGCGGCGGTGTCTTTGATTTTGGGCATCAGCTGAAAGAGATAGTTTTATATATGAATTAAAGCTTCCAAGTATACTTTCATCTAAATACATACTGCTAAGCCTCATAACACCTGCATAATTTGCATTTAAATTAAAATCATAATCCACAATATCAAAAACCTTAACTTTTTCTTTTATATTATGTTTTTCTTTTATTCTCTCTATATCAATTTCTGGAAAAATTACTTTTTCATTTTCTGCAAATTCAATTAAAGGCGCTAAATTTTCATCAATTTTAAGCATTTGCTGTTTTAACTGATTTACAAAATCATTTGCTTCTTCTTTAGCTTCAGGAATTACCTTGACGGCTGTTATATATCTTAGGGCTGTAATTACATTAACTGTATGATAAAGATGGGCATTCATTCCCATTGGCAAAAGATATCTTGCAAATTCCTGTGCTTTTTTCTTTGCTGATTTTTTTTGAAATTTAGGAAGGATTTGTTCAATTACAGGAGTTAGCTTTTCTATTAATTTTTCATAATAATTAAACATTGTTTCATAATAATTTTGCCAAGATTCTTTATTACAATTTTTAGGATAAGTAAAATTATCAACTTTCATTTTTGCATATCTTTGAGATACTTGTTCTGAATTATAAAAAGGGTGAGAATGAAGTAATCTCCAAATTAAAAGCCTGCTCATTCCTTCAATTAAAAAAGTAAAATGATAATGCATTAGGGTTGTATGATGCCCTGCTTTAAAAATAGAATTTAAAAGTTCATTTTTTTTATCCCACTTAGCCACATCTTCAGGAGTTATAATATTCTTTCCAAAATAGCAGCTCCTGGCACTTCCTACTGCTATATCTGTCGGTTTATAATTAGTTTTTAGAGCCGTTATTTTCATTAGTTACCTTTAATAAAAACACTATTAATTTTTTACATTATAAAATTTATAAAAAAAATTAAAAACATTAATAAATATTCAAAGAGCAATTCAGTAAAATCACTACCTTCTTTATCTATAGTATTAAAATTTTGATATTCTTTATAAGAAAGCTTTGTAGACATAATTAAATAATTATATATATTTAAAAAAGAGGAAAAATAGAAAAATTTTTTATTTTTTCGCTGTCTATTTCAATTACTGTATGAACATTTCCTCTTGGGTTAAAATCCATTGTAATTTTCATATATTTTGGTTTTAGTTTGTTATAAAGTGTATCAAAAATTTCGTTAGCTGCATCTTCGTGGGAAATGTATCTGTTCATAAAAGAATTTATATAAAGTTTTAAGGCTTTTAACTCAACCACCCAATCATCAGGAATATATTCAAGATAAATAGTTGCAAAATCTGGATATCCGCTTCTTGGACATTTGCACATAAATTCAGGTAAAGTAATTTTAATTAAATAATTTTTTTTATTTTTATTCGGCCATATTTCCATATTGTCTGGATTAAACTCAACTATCTCTTTTTCACCGTATTTCAAAAGCACAAAGCTCTTCTTTTTTCTTTAAATTTGAATATTTTCTTAAAATAATTTCAAATATTGAAAACAAAGAAGAAAAAATAAATTATTATGTTCATAAATATTTCTTTTTAATTCGTTATAAATTTTGCTATAATTCTCTTGTTCATCTAATTTATTAGATTTATAAAAAATTTCTTTTATTCTTAGATATTCTATATCTTTATCAATTTCGCATTTTTTTCCTTATACATCTAAGTTTTCAACTTCTTTTGCATTAGCCTGGATATATTCTCTTCTCGGTGCCACTTCGCTTCCCATAAACAGTTCAAATTTTTTGGCCGCTTCTTCGGCATCTTCCATGGTTACCTGCACCAATACCCTGTTTTCCGGATTCATTGTAGTCTCCCAAAGCTGTTCTGGATTCATTTCTCCTAAACCTTTATATCTTTGTATATTAGCACCTTTTCTTGCTTTGGCAACCACCTCATCCAATAATTCCAAATAATCACCTTCAATCAAATCTTTATATTCTTTTAATTTATTAAAAATTTTTTTAGCTTCTATAAACAAAGGATGATTAAGAAGTTTTTCATCAATTGTTATCTCTTCAAGTCCTCTTGTTGTTTGAATATAATAATGATTATTATGTTTTGAAATAACATTGAATCCAATTGATTTTAGATATTCTTCAAGTCTGTCAACTCCGTCATGCTCTACCAAATATCTTATGACTTCAGGAATATTAAACCTGATTGATAATTTTTCAAGCAGCAGTTTATAATAAGCCGCATTTTTGAGTAATTCTTTGAGTTCCGGTTTTCCCACTCCTGTAATATCTATGGAATTTATACCCTGTTCAATTAAAAATTCATTCAGTTCTTTTTCGTCTTTAAGATATTTTTCAATTTTACCTTTTTTGTATCTGTATAAAGGCGGTTGGGCTATATATAAATAACCGTTTTCGATTACTTCTCTTAAATGATTAAAGAAAAATGTCATAATAAGCGTTTGGATATGGCTTCCGTCCACATCCGCATCGGTCATTATAATAATTTTATTGTATCTGATTTTTTCTATATCAAAATCAGGACCTATTCCAGTACCAAGTGCTGTAATTATGTTTTTAATCTCTTCGCTGCTCAGAGCCTTGGCATCCGTAGATTTTTGAGTATTTAAAATTTTTCCCCTAAGAGGAAGGATTGCCTGAAAAACCCTGTCACGTCCCTGTTTTGCACTACCTCCGGCACTGTCTCCTTCAACCAAATACAATTCGGATTCACCTGCATCTTTGCTTTGGCAGTCCGCTAATTTTCCAGGAAGCGTTCCGACACCGACTTTTGCCTGTTTTCTTGTCAGATCCCTTGCTCTTTTTGCGGCAAGTCTGCTTCTTGATGCTGCTATTGCTTTATCCGCTATTATTTTTGCATTGTTTGGATTTTCTTCAAAATATCTTGTTAAAAATTCATAAGTAACTTTTTGTGTAATCGGTTTTACATAGCTGCTTCCAAGTTTTCCTTTCGTCTGTCCTTCAAACTGAGGCTCGCTCATTTTAACGCTGATTATTGCATTGATTCCTTCTTTTACATCATCACCTGTAATTTTTATATTGTCTTTAAGTTTCATATTTTTATTTATATAATTAATCACCGCTTTAGAGAGCCCCGCTTTAAATCCGCTTTCATGCGTTCCTCCCTCCGGTGTTTTAATATTGTTTACAAAACTTAAAACCTTTTCATCATAACCGCTGTCATAACATAAAGCAATTTCCAAATCCAATGCTTTTTCTTCATCTTCATAACGGTCATTTGTATAAATAACATCCGTAATGCACTCTTTGTTTGTAAGAGTTTTTACAAAATCTTTTATTCCGCCTTCATAATGATAAATTTCTTTAACGCCGTCATTTTCATTTTCAAAATAAATAGTAATATTCGGATTAAGATAAGCTAATTCTTTTAGTCTTTTTTTTAGAATTTCACTTTTAAATTCAGTGGTTTCAAATATTTCATCATCCGGCCAGAATCTTATTGATGTACCTGTTCTGTTTGTATCTCCTATTATTTCTAAATCGGTTACGGGTTTGCCTCTTTCAAATTCCTGATTATATATTTTTCCGTTTCTTTTAATAGTCATTATCAGTTTTTTACTTAGGGCATTTACTACAGACACCCCTACCCCGTGGAGTCCGCCTGAAACTTTATATGTTTTATTATCAAATTTTCCTCCGGCGTGAAGTACCGTTAAAACAACGGTGGCAGCCGGTATTTTTTCGTCCGGATGTATATCAACGGGAATTCCTCTTCCGTTATCTTCTATTTCCGCACTGCCGTCTCTAAGAATTTTTACTTTTATCTTATTAGCATATCCTGCCATCGCTTCATCTATTGAATTATCAACCACTTCATAAACCAGATGATGAAGACCTCTTACACCGGTATCACCGATATACATTCCCGGTCTTTTTCTGACAGCTTCAAGTCCTTTTAGAACTCTTATATTTTTAGCTTTGTATTCACCCATATATAACCTTTAAAATATATTTATTTTATTAATATTATATCATATATTAAGAGGCATTACTATTGTCAGGAAATTCTCACTGTTTAAGATAAATGGAATATTTGGTTCGTTTAACCCCAAGATAAAATCTTCCTTATCTATTACAGTTAAAAAGTCTATTATATATCTGCTGTTGACGGCAAATGTGAATTCTTCTATATCGCAGTTGTAATCAAAACTTGTTTTAGCCTGCATACTTTCTTCTGATATACTTTCAAATTCAATTTTGTCTTTTCTTATTGTAATTTTTACTTCTGTGGAGACTATACTTATCTGTTTTAAATGTGAAAGAAATTCATTTTTATCAATTTTTAATTTATATATCAGATTTTTTGGTATAATTTTTTCATAAGTAGGAAATTTTCCGTTTATCAGTTTGGTGAAAAAGAATATGTTTTTGTTTTTTAAAATTAAATAAGTCTCGTCATAAAAAATCTTCATATCATCTCTGATAATTCTTTTAATTTCTGCAATTGAACGTTTAGGTACTATTATTTTATTTTCTTTTGCTTTTGCATTTGAATAATAAAGTGCAAGTCTTCTTGTATCGGTGGAAACAAAATTTGATTTTTCTTTTAAATCAAATAAAGCCCCGTTTAATTCATATTTCGGATTATTTGTATCGATTACCGGATAAATTTTTTTTATTGCATCTTGAAATTCATCTATTTTTATATCAATTTTTTCCAAATTATCTGTTGTTGGAAATTCAGGAAATTGGTTAGGATCGAATGAAATTAACTTATATACGGAGGTGTCTTGGATTATTGTTATTTTTTCATTTTCGGAAATTATTTCAATTTCTTTGTTTTTAAGGGCTTTTACGATATTGTTTATTTTTTTTGCATTTAGTGTTATTTTACCTTTTTTTAATATTTTACATTTTGTTGATAGCTTTATTCCTATTTCTTTATCTGTGGCTTTTATAGTTAGTTCTTCATCTGCTTCTAATAAAATATGTGATGTTATCTGGGTGTTGTCTTTTTTTTCAGTAAAACCCATTATATTTGATAATATGCTTTCTATTAACGGTTTTTCAATTTTGATATGCATTGTTTCTCCTTTTTAAATTTCTTTAATAGTAATAATAAGCAGCGTTAATATGTGAAAAACTTTATTTTTTACCATTATATCTAATTTCTCTTGGTGAATGTGAAAATTTTTTTGTTCACATTATTCACTTTTTTTAAGTTGTATTTTACTTTTTAGTTCTTCTATTTTCATTCTGAAATCCGCGTCTTCTTTTAATTTTTTGTTAAAACTTTTTATAGCATGGCTTACTGCACTGTGATCTTTGAGACCAAAATATTTCGCAATTTTAGGAGTTGATTCCTGGGTAAATTCTCTTGCAAGGTAAATTGCGCATCTTCTTGCCTGAACAATATTTCTGTTTCTGCTTTTTGAACTTATTTCACTTGGTTTTATATTGAATTCTTTTGCAATTAATTCTATTATATCCTCGAGTGTAATATTTTCTTTTTTATCTTTTATATGTTCTTTTAGCGCCTGTTTTGCAAAATCGAGAGTAATTTTGTTTACTCCGAGAATTTTGGACATTGCATTTATTTTTGTAATCATCCCTTCAATTTCACGTATATTGGAATCGAGTTTTGTAGCAATATATTCTATTATTTCATCAGGCAGGTAAATTCCGTTAAGCTCGCATTTTTTTCTTATTATTTCTATTTTTGTTTCAAGTTCAGGAGGTTGAATATCTACTATAAGTCCTGCTTCAAATCTGCTTCTGAGTCTGTCTACCAGGTCATAAAGTTTTTTGGGAGGTCTGTCCGCTGTTAGGCAGATTTGTTTTTTTTGATTATACAGTTCATTGAATGTATGGAAAAATTCTTCCTGGGTCTGTTCTTTCCCGGCAAAAAACTGAACATCGTCGATAAGCAGCACATCGCAGTTTCTGTATTTTTCGTGAAATCTCTCGGGTGTTTTCATTCTTATGTTTTCTATAAATTCGTTCATAAATTGTTCGCTTGTTACATATAATACATTAAGTCTATTTTTGAGATAATTTCCAATTGCCTGGAGCAGGTGCGTTTTTCCGAGTCCGACACCTCCGTATATAAACAGCGGGTTGTAATTTTTTCCTGGGTTTTCAGCTACACTTTTTGCAGCTGTGTATGCAAACTGGTTTGAGGGTCCCACTATAAAACTCTCAAACGTATATTCGGGAATCAGGACACTGATTTGGGTAAGGGAAGGGGTGGCTTCAATATTTGTAATTTTAGGTTTTATTTTTCCGGTTATAATTTCAATATTGGGTTTTATTCCCGTTTCTTTTTCATAAAGTGAAATTATTTTATTTAAAAATTTTCTTTTTATATAGCTTGCTATGAAAATATTTGCGGCTTTGATTATCAGATGCGATGATGATGAATTTTCTTCATCGAGTGTTAAATTTTTTAAAAATTTATTATAATTCACAGGATTTTCACTTTTTAAGTGTTTTTTTATTTTTTCAAATAAGTTCAATTTAAACCTTTGTATAAATTTTGTGAAAATTTTTTTATTCACATGTTGAAAAATTTGTGAAAATTTATGTGAATTTAATTTTATCATAACCTAAAATAAATGTCTATATAAGTTATTCACATTGTGAAAAAGATGTGAATAAAAACTGAATTAATTGTGAAAGGAAATAATGAAAATATTGGGAATCGATCCCGGAACCATCAGATGCGGATATGCAATTATTGAAACAAAGCCCAAAATTCATCTGATAGATGCGGGAATTATAAAAATAAAAGAAAAAGAGTTACAGTATCAATTGTCCGAACTTATAGAAGGGATTGATAATATATATCAAAATGATATAGACGATGTCGCAATAGAAAATATTTTTTATGCGTTTAACCCTAAAACTGTTCTTAAACTGGCCCAGTTTAGAGGGGCTTTGAGTCTTAGGGTTTTGCAAATCCATGGGAATTTTTTTGAATATACCCCACTCCAGGTTAAAAAAGCTGTAACAGGAAACGGAAAAGCCGCAAAAGAGCAGGTTGCATTTATGGTTAAAAAAATTTTGGGTATAAAAGGTGAAATCAAACCTTTTGATATTACCGATGCAATTGCTGTGGCAATTACCCACGCTCAGAGGATAAAATGTTAGAAATAGCGGATATTATAGGCATAATAGCTTTTTCAATCAGCGGATTCATAATAGGCGTTAAAAATAGGCTTGATATGCTTGGAATAATTTTAAGCGCTTTTTTTACAGCGCTCGGGGGAGGGATTATCAGGGATTTATTGACTCATAGAAATATTTTTGCTTTTAATAATTCTTTTGCAGGGAGCATGGTTTTAATAGTTGTAATTATAGGAATTTATTTAAAATTTCATCAAAAAAATATTGAAAATAAAACTATTTTTATTTTAAGCGATGCGATAGGGCTTTCCTCTTTTTCTATTTCCGGGGCTTTAGCGGCAATAAATGCTGGGTTTAATATTTTCGGTGTTGTTTTTTTGGCTTTAATAACAGCTGTGGGTGGCGGAATGATAAGAGATATTATGATAAATGAGGTTCCTTTTATATTAAGAGAAAAATTTTACGGAAGCATCAGCATTATTATTGGTTTTATAATTTATTTTTTTAATTATAATTTTTTGATACCGTTTATTTTTATTTTTGGAATAATTTTAAGAATTTTTGCATATATTTATGATTGGCATTTGCCAAAAATTTAAGTATAATTTAAAAAAAAAGGAGTAATATGAAAGTAGGAGATTTAGTTATAGTTGCAGGACTTGGAGAAATTAAAGCATATATTGCCTCTCCAAGAACACCGGAAGCCGAAGCCGGTTTAAAACCTGAAGAAATCAAACTTGATTTTGTAAGAGGTATAGATGTGGTCGAATCCCATAAAAAACTTCAGGATTTAATTACAGACACAACCGGCACGACGTATAAGCCAGGATTTTTAGATAGAGCCACAAGTGGGGAAAAACATACCCTAAAACAGGAAATTATAAATGAAGCCGTAAAAGATGTGGCCGAAGATATTGATTTAATAATAAATGAACTTGGAGAAAAAAAAGTGTTTTTATCTCTTCCTAAAATTTATGCCAAAGATATTTTGGAAAAACTTAAAAATAAAGATAAAATTTTCAGGGTAGTTGAAAAAGATTTATTAAAAACAGATAAAAACAGACTACCTGAAGAATTTAAGCCAGAGATTTTAAAATAATCTCTTTCTCTTTTGCCACTTTATCCAAAATACCGTTAATAAAACCTTTTGATTTGTCTTCTGAGAAGTTTTTGGCTATTTTAATCGCTTCGTTTATAACTATCTGATAAGGTGTGTCGGTAAAAAGTATTTCATAAACACCAAGTCTTAAAATCTGTTTGTCAATCTTATCAAGTCTCTCAAAATCCCAGTCTATTAAATGATTTTTTATTATTTCATCTATTTTGTCTAAATTTTCTATTATTCCTTTTAATAATTTTTTGGCAAACCCTGCTTTGGCATCTTTTACTTTTTTGTCTTTTAATATTTCTTCAAACTGGTTAAAAGCATCGTCATTTCCCATTTCTTTTGCATATAATGTTTGAATGACGGCTTCTCTTGCATGTGTGATTGTGGCCATTTATTCTCCTAAATTTTTATATAAATTTATCATTTCAATAAGTCCTGTCATTGCTTCAAAACCTTTGTTTCCGGCTTTTGTTCCTGCCCTTTCTATGGCCTGTTCTATTGTATCTGTGGTTAAAAGGCCAAATGTCACAGGTGTGTTTGAATGTAAGGTGGTATTTGCTATTCCTTTTGTGGCTTCTGCCGCCACATAATCAAAATGAGGGGTTGCCCCCCTGATTACCGCCCCCACACAAACAATTCCGTCAAATTTATTTAATTTTAGCGCTCTTTTTAGGGCAAACGGAATTTCAAATGCACCTGGAACTAAAATAAGGCTCAAATTTTCTTCCTTTCCTCCGTTTCTTAAAAATGCATCTTTTGCCCCTTCTACTAATCTGTCCGTAATTAAATGATTAAATCTGCTTGCTATTATTGCAATTTTTTCGCTACCTGTTATTTGTAAATTTCCTTCAATTACTTTCATACTATTCCTTTCTCTTAATTTTCCATTATTAATTTATTTGCATTTATTTATACAATCAATGTCTTTTAAAATGGTTTCCAACGTTTCAGGCGTAATCATATTAGGTCCGTCGCTTAAAGCCTCATCTGGATTGTAATGTGTTTCAAAGAAAAATCCGTCAACCCCAACCGCTGCGGCAGCTTTACTTAAATATGGCACGAATTCCCTTTTACCGCTGCTTTTTCCCCCGGCGCCGCCCGGCATCTGAACGCTGTGTGTTGCATCAAAAATAACAGGTGCGTAATTTCTCATAATAACCAGACTTCTCATATCAACCACTAAATTTCCATATCCGAATGTGGTGCCTCTTTCAGTTAACCATACATCGTATTTTTTTGAATTTTCGTATGTGGCTTCTTTTATCCCTCTTGTTTCAAGCACTTTTAAAACAGAATATTTCATATCGGCCGGATTCATAAACTGGCCTTTTTTAATATTAACTATTTTATCTGTTTTTGCGGCTTCGGTTAATAAATCCGTCTGGCGGCAAAGAAACGCCGGAATTTGAAGAACATCCACAACCTCAGCTGCTTTTTGAACCTGCCATGTTTCATGAACATCAGTTAAAAGTTTGTATCCGAATTTTTCTTTTACTGCATTTAATATCTCAAGCCCCTTGTCAATTCCGGGGCCTCTATAAGAATTTAATGAAGTTCTGTTGGCTTTATCAAAGCTTGCTTTAAAATAAAAATCGTATTTTTCTTTGTATGGTTTTAGATATTCCGCAATTTTAAAAATCTGTTCTTTACTTTCTATTACGCAGGGTCCTGAAATTAATATCATAAGCTGCCTTTTTTTGGTATGATTATAACATAATAAAAAGGAGCTGAATGACCAGAAAAGTTAAAAAAATATCTTTGCAGATTTTTTTATTGCCTATTTTAATGACACTATTTGCGGTTGTTGTTTCTTATGTTTCTGTTTTTATCACGCTTGATGGTTATTTTAAAAAACAGCAGATTCAAACTCAAAAAGAATTTTTCAAAGACCTTAAAACAACTACCAAAATCAGGGTTGATATAGCTTATAATATTTTAGCCACAATATATAATGAAGAAATTCAAAAATGTAATGAACAGCATATTCCAAAAAATATTTGTAAACAGAAAATTTTAAAAAAAATAGTAAAAATTTTTGATAATTTCAGATGGCCCAACAAAGGTTATATTTTTATTTTGGATTTTTACGGAAACACATTATATCATCCCGACCATGGTTTAATGAAAATAAACAGATGGAATTTAACAAGAAACGGAATAAAAGTGTTTCAGCTTTTGGTAAATGAAGCCAAAAAACATCCTGACGGAACATATGTAAGATATTTGGGATACAATTTTAACAAAAAGCCTGTGTGGAAAGTTTCTTATGTTAAAGTTTTTAAACCGTTTGACGCATTGGTGGGAAGCGGGGTATATATTAATTTTTTGAATGAAAGATTGGTGGAACTTCAAAAAAAACAGCAGCAGTTATTTAAAGAAATGAGTAAAAAATTAAAAATTTTCAGTTTTTTAATTTTATTTGTTTCTTTAATTATTTCATATATTCTGGCAAAAATAGTTCAAAAAATGTTTTTGGATTATGAAAAAGAAATTGAAAAAGAACAGTTAAAAATAAGAGAAAAAAGCATTACGGACAATTTAACAGGGCTTTTTAACAGAAATTATTTAAAATATGTATTTGGAATATTACAGGCTAAAATTAAAAGAGAAAATAAAAAACTGGCCATTTTGTTTATAGATTTGGATTACTTTAAAGAAGTTAATGACACTTTGGGACATAAATATGGAGATATCTTATTAAAGGTAATTTCAAAAAGATTAAAAAATGTTTTAAGAAAAGACGATATTTTAATCAGATTCGGCGGGGATGAGTTTCTTGTTTTTATTCCTTATAATAAAATTGATGAGGTTTTAATTGTTATTGACAGGCTTAAAAAGGCTATAAAAGAAAAAATTTTAATAAACACTAAAGAAATTAATATAGATTCGAGCATAGGTGTTTCTGTTTATCCGGTTGACAGCGAAGATTTGAATGATTTGATTAAATATGCCGATATGGCAATGTATGAAGCAAAAAGAAAAGGTAAAGGAAATTTTGAATTTTATAAAAAAGAGTTAGGTGAAAAAATTAAAGAAAAAACCGAATTAAAAAGGGATTTAATAAAAGCAATAGAAAATGAAGAGTTTGATATTTATTTTCAGCCGAAAGTTTCAAAAGATGAACACTTATATGGAAGTGAAGTGCTGATAAGATGGAATCATCCTAAAAAAGGTCTGTTAACTCCCGATAAATTTTTGCAAATCGCATATGAAAAAAAATTAATCAAAAATATTGATTTAATTGTGCTGAAAAAAGCTATCAATCAATATATAAAATGGCAGGAAGATGGTTATAATCCCGGGAAAATCAGCTGCAATATTACTATGATAGATTTGCAGGACAATAATTTTATAAATCAAATAGAAGCTGTTTTGAACGATAATGATTTTGATTCTAAAAATCTGATTTTAGAAGTTACAGAAGAGAGTATAATGAAAAATCCACAAAAAAGTGTTGGTTGTTTAAACAGGCTGAGAAATTTGGGAATAGGAATTTCCATTGACGATTTTGGGACAGGTTATTCATCTTTATCATACCTTAAAAAATTTCCGTTAACAGAATTGAAGATAGACAAAACTTTTGTAAAAGATATAAGTATAGACAGGGATGACGAAGAAATAGTGAGAATTATTATTTTACTTGGAAGAGTCCTTAATTTATCAATTGTCGCAGAAGGGGTTGAAACAAACAGACAAAAGGAATTTTTATTATTGGAAGGTGTTGACATTATTCAAGGATATTTGTATTCTCCCCCGATTAACGCAGAAGAATTTGAAGAAAAATTTCTAAAAGGATTTTAATGGTTGTAAGTAAATATAATGCAAGTGGAAACGATTTTGTAATTTTTCATACATTTAAAAAAATAAACAGAAGTAATCTGGCAAAAGCTTTATGCGACAGATTCGAAGGGATAGGAGCGGACGGTCTTATTGTAATTTTACCTCATGATAAATATGATTTTGAATGGCAGTTTTATAATTCAGACGGAAGTGAGGCTGAAATGTGTGGGAACGGGAGCAGGGCGGCCGCTCATTATGCGTATTATAATAATCTTACAGATAATAAAATGCGGTTTTTAACCCTTGCAGGAGTTATAGAGGCGCATGTAGAAGGAAATATTGTAAAAACACAGTTGAGTCCTTATAAATTTATTGGAAAATATGAAGATTTTGGGGAAAAATTTACAATATATAATACAGGAGTGCCTCATATTGTAATTTTAGAAGATATAAATAATTTTGATAAAAAATTAGCTAAGAATTTAAGAGAAAAATATAATGCAAATGTAAACTGGGCCGAAGTTAGGGATAATAAACTTTTTGTAAGAACTTATGAAAGAGGAGTTGAAGATGAAACACTTGCATGCGGTACGGGTATGTGTGCAAGCTTTTTGGTTGCGAGAGATAATAATTTAATAAAGGACAGTATAAAGGTTTATCCAAAAAGCAAGGAAGAGCTTGAAATTATTATAAATAATGACAGACTTTATTTAAAAGGAAAAGTAAAACAGTGTTTTACTGCGGTATTGGAGGGAAAAAATGAAAGGGATTTTATGTGATATAGGAGGGGTTTTATATGAAGGAAATAAAGTAATTGACGGGGCGATAGAGACAATAGATTATTTGAAAAGCAGGTATAAAATCAGATTTTTGTCTAATTCTTCAAGAAACACACCTGAAAAAATTTATGAAAAACTTAAAAATTTTGGATTCAATATTGAAAGAAAAGAAATTTTCACTGCCCTTTACGCAGTTAAGAAATATTTAATTAAACATGGCAAAAAAGCCTTTATAATAGCAACGGACGAGGCGGAAGAATATTTAAAAGAGTTAAAAGGTGAGGGCAGTGTGGTAATAGCGGACGCATATAAAAATTTTTCTTATGACAATTTGAATATTGCTTTTAGAAAAATAATGGACGGTGCCGAATTTCTGGCAACGAATAAAAACAGATATTTTAAAGACAACGGCGGGTTGTCACTTGATGCGGGGGCATTTGTAAATGCATTGGAATATTCAAGCGAAATTGAGGCTAAAATACTTGGAAAACCAAGCTGTGAATTTTTTAATGAAGCAATAGATGATATGGAATTAAATAAAAACGAGGTAATAATGATAGGAGATGATATCGAAAGTGATATAACAGGCGCTAAAAAATGTGGGATTAAAACAGTTTTGGTAAAAACAGGCAAATTTAAAAAAGCCGATTTGAAAAAAGCAAAACCGGACTTTTTAATTGAATCAATAAAAGAAATAGTAAGTATTTTATAAATTTTTTTGTTTTTGATACAATTCTAAGTAAATTGACGAAGGAAAATTATGCATTTTAATATAGAAAATTCTATAGCTCTTAAATTATCCAATACACTCAATTCTTTAAGAAAAGCTTTTAACAAGGAAATTAAAGATTTTGGTATATCAAGTGAGCAATATGCATTTCTTAAATTGATAAGCATTA
The DNA here is from genome assembly GCF_000523275.1 of Lebetimonas sp. JH292. Classification (NCBI taxonomy): domain Bacteria; kingdom Pseudomonadati; phylum Campylobacterota; class Epsilonproteobacteria; order Nautiliales; family Nautiliaceae; genus Lebetimonas; species Lebetimonas sp. JH292. Next base: position 693,872 of record NZ_ATHQ01000001.1, read on the forward strand.
AAAATTTAACGCCTTCTGAAATTGCGGATATTTTAAATAAAGATAAAGCAGCCATAACAAGATTTATTATTGCGTTGGAAAAAAAAGATTTAATAAAAAAGGAAAATATAGATAAACGTTCTTATAAATTAATATTAAAAGAAAAAGGCAGAAAAATTTTAGATAAAGTTGATAAAAAAGCTTTGGAATTTAGAAAAAAAATAGAACAGAATATACCGGAAGAAAAAATTGGGTGTTTGTTTGAAACATTGGGAAAAATAGAAAAAATAATGAAGGAATGAAATGAAAAAATATTTATTAATAGGATTGTTGATTATGGGTCTAAATGCTAAAACAGTTGACAAAGTTATTGCAAATGTGGAGGGTGAGCCCATTACTTCATATGAGTTAAACAGTTTTGCCAAAAACAGTAATCTCTCTAAAGAAAAGGCTTTGTCTGTTTTGATTGATCAAAAATTAATTGAAAGTGAAATAAAAAAAAGAGGAATAAATGTGGACGATTTTGAAATAGAAAATGAAATGGAGAAAATTGCAAAACAAAACGGTATGGATTTGTTTCAGTTTAAAAATATATTGACCCAAAAAGGCAAACTAAATAAATTAAGAAAAGAGATAAAAAACAATCTTTTGAAAAGAAAATTGTTTGAGCAGATTATTCAGACCAAACTTAGAATTGCACCAAGCGAAATAACGGATTATTATAAAAAGCATAAAAAAGATTTTACTATTTTTGATTCCATTCAGGTTATAAAATATTCTGCCAATAATCCTGAACTTTTGAAAAAGATAAAAGAAAATCCGTTAATAAACAATCCCTTAATAAGTACCAAAAATTTGGTTTTAAATTCTGATAATATGCCTTTATCGCTTATTTTTATTTTAAAAGATATAAAAGAGGGTGGATATTCCCCTATTTTCAACGACGGGGCAAATTATTCTATGTTTTATGTTGTAAAAAAAGAAGGTGAAAAAACAATGCCTTTGGAAAAAGTAAAAAACTTAATTTACTCAAAATTGGCCCAGCAAAAACAGGAAATCATTTTAAAAACATATTTTGATAGGCTTAAAAACAGGGCTGATATAGAAATATTTAACTAACCCTGCAGCTTTTAGCTTCTATATTCCCCTCTATTTTTTTTGGTTTTTTATTCTCATATTTATAAATTTCATAATTTATATCTCTGTTTTTTAAAATATTTTTTATTTTTTCTTTTTCTTTTGTTAGAATTGCTACCCCGCAATCTTTAAAAATATCATTTGGGACAGGAATTGATTTTATATTTTCTTTTTGTAAAATTTTTTCAGCTTTTAACCCTGATTCAATTGAATCAAAATGAAAATAATAATATTCATTAAGATTATCATGTATTAATTTATAATAAAATTCTTTTAAATGAAGTCTTATCCCATCTGCTAAATATTTAAGTTCAGCCATTTTTTTCCTTTAATTTTTTTTCTCTCAGTTGACCGCAGGCAGCTGAAATATCCATTCCCTTACTTTTTCTTATTGTACACATAATTCCTTTATTTATCAGATAATCTTGGAACTTTTTCATACTTTCTTCGTCAGGCCTTTTAAAATCTGTTCCGGGATAGGGGTTAAAATAAATCAAATTAACCTTACTTGGAATTCCGTTTAATAATTTTACCAATTTTTTAGCGGCATTTATGTCATCATTTACATTTTTAATAACTAAATATTCAAACATTACTTTTTTTCTTTTGTCTATTGGAAATTCTTTAATGGCGTCTATAACGCTTTTGATGTTATATGCTTTATTCATAGGAATTAGTTTTTCTCTTGTTTCATCATCAACAGCATGAAGGGAAATTGCTAAATTAACCCCTAAATTTTCTTCTCCCAATTTTTTTATTTTTGGTGCAATACCGGAAGTTGAGACAGTTTGTCTTCTTGTTGAAATATTCATCCCGTCCGGATGTGAAATAATTTTAATTGCTTTTATTAAATTATTATAATTATCAAGAGGTTCGCCCATACCCATATAAACAATATTTAGTGCTTTGTTCTCATCAAAATTTTTAAATTTTTTCATCCACCAGACTTGTCCGACAATTTCCCCTGCGCTTAAATTTCTAACAAATCCCCCTTTTGCAGTCAAACAAAAAGCACATCCAACTTTACATCCAACTTGAGTTGAAACGCATACTGTATATTTGTTCTCTTTCATTTTAATTAGCACTGTTTCCACCGTTCTTCCGTCAATTAACTTAAATAAAAATTTTTCTGTCTCATCACTTGAAATCTCATGGTTTATAAGTTCAAATGGATTTATTATAAATTCTTTTGAAAGTTTTTCTCTTAAAATTTTTGGAATATTTTGCATTTTTTCAAATTCATCTATATATTTTCTGTATATCCACTGGTATAATTGTTTTATTCTGAATTTTGGCTCAATTCCCATTTCGAGCAGTTCTTCAGGTAAATAATCCATAAACTGTTTTTTAAGCATTAATTTCCTTTATTATTTTTTCATCAGTTAGATATTTAATTAATTTTTCTTTTGCTTTTTTTATATTTCGGCTGTATTCTTTATGTGCATTTTTAAAACAGTAATTTGTAATTACAAAAATGCCAATTGCGGGAATATTAAATTCTTTTGCCACTTTGAGTACAGAAAAAAATTCCATATTTTCAGCATCAATATTCAATGAAAGATATTTTTTTGAAATTTTTTTACTTGTTGTTATATAATTTGATGAATTTATAATTGTTTCACGTGAAACAGAAAGAGAAATTACATTTTCAATCGGTGTGTAACATTTTTGATTTAAAAGACAGTGTTCTATATTTGAAGCGGTTTTTGTTTTTATTATTTCAAAAGGTTTTATTTTTCCATAACTTCCGGCACTGCCTATGAATATTATAATATCAGGTTTGTCAAAAAGACACAATCTTGTCAAATTTACAGCACTTTCTATCAGTCCTATACCAATAGGATAAGCGAAATTAAAAACTTCCTGATTTCCGGCTGAAATAATCACCGATTTTTTATTTTTCATTGTTATTCTCCATTTATTATAAATAGTTTCACGTGAAACATTTATTTACAATCCAATGTAATTTTATATCTTAATTTTATTTCTGTCGGTTTTAAAACAATTTTTTCCTCGTCCGAATTTAAAAAAATAATATTTTTTATTTTACATGATTTATAAATGTTTGATAGTTTTTTAATAATTTGATACTGAAATTGGTCCATATCAACAACGGCAATTTTAATGTATTTAAATTTTGCGTCTTTTGGGGCATAAAATTTATTATTCAGGTAATTTTCAACTTCTCTGGTATCTTTTATAATATAACAACCGTTTTTTGTTCTGTAAAATTTAAAAGGAAATATTAAATTTTCTTTTGTCTGAATTAAAACGGCATCTTCATTTGGAATAATAAATTTTTTTTCTATTTTTATAAATTTAACATTAAAAGCATTTAAAATTAAAGGTAACAATAAAATTATTTTCCATTTTCCATCATAGCCGCTTTTCAAGCGGCCAGATGAGCAAAGCTCATTTTTCATTTTTCATTCTCCATTTAAATTCTCACGCTTATATTGTTTTGCTGTAAATATTTTTTAAGGTCCATTATCTCTATTTCTCTAAAATGAAAAATACTTGCCGCTAATGCAGCATCTGCCGAATGTTCAAAAACTTCTTTGAAATGCTCCATTTTTCCTGCCCCTCCGCTGGCAATAACAGGTACGTTGAGCATTTTTGAAATAATTTCCGTTATTTGAATATCAAATCCTGCTTTTGTCCCGTCTGTATCCATTGATGTTAAAAGTATTTCCCCCGCACCTCTGTCTACTACCTCCTTTGCCCAGATAATAGCATCAAGTCCTGTGTCTTCACGGCCTCCTTTTATAAAAACATTCCATTTTTGAGGCGCTACTTTTTTTACATCTATTGCAACTACTATACACTGGCTTCCAAATCTTTTCGCCCCTTCATTTATAAAATCCGGATTTTTTACAGCGGCTGAATTTACTGAAACCTTATCGCATCCCACGTTTAATAAATTATAAATATCATCAAGTTCGCTTATACCCCCTCCTACTGTTAAAGGTATAAAAACTTCTTTTGCCACGTTTTTGATAATATCAATTATAGGTTTTCTTTTTTCATGGCTTGCGTTTATATCAAGAAAAGTCAGTTCATCCGCTCCTTCTTCATTATATCTTATTGCAGCTTCAACAGGGTCACCTGCATCGCGCAAGCCTACAAAATTTACCCCTTTTACAACCCTTCCTTCTTTAACATCAAGACAGGGAATTATTCTTTTTGCAAAATATTCCATAAAAAACCTTTTTTGTTATAATTTTAACATACTTTACATTATAAAAAGGATATGTTATAATCAGAGCAAAGAAAAAATTTGGCCAAAATTTTTTAAAAGATAAATATTATTTGGAAAAAATCGTCGAAGCGATGCCCAATACTCAAAATTTAATTATAGAGATTGGGCCTGGCTTAGGCGATTTAACGGAAAAGTTGCTGGAAAAAAGAAAAGTGACAGCAATAGAAATTGATAAAGATTTGTGTGAAATTTTAAAAGATAAATTTCCAAACTTAAATCTAATTTGTGGTGATGTTCTTGAATTTTGGAAAAAGGGTTCTTTGGCTGAAGAAAATTATGATTTGATTGCAAATTTACCGTATTATATAGCAACAAATATAATTTTAAAAGCCCTTAAAGATAAAAACGCAAAAAATATTTTGGTTTTAATCCAAAAAGAAGTGGCAGATAAATTCAGTGCGAAAACAGGCAATAGAAATTATTCTTCTTTGGCTGTTTTGGCAAGCAGTGTTGCAAAAGTAAAAAAATTGTTTGATATACCTCCCGGGGCGTTTGTTCCTGCTCCGAAGGTGACAAGTAGTGTAATTTTATTTGAAAAGTTTAAAGAAAGCTTTAATGAGGAGTTTGCTAAATTTTTAAAAATAGCATTTAGTAATCCCAGAAAAACACTCAGTAAGAATTTATCTGCAACAGGGCTGAATTTGAAAGATTTTGAACTTGATCCGAAATTAAGACCTCACCAGGTAGACGGCTTAACTTTTTTCCGGCTCTTTTCCGCGCTAAAGGAAAGGAGTAAGAATGGAAGAAAACAAAAACGAAAATCTCAGTAAACAGAATAATAAAAACAACAATCAAAAACAAAATTTAAAATCTGTGCAAAAAAAAGCAGATCCAAAAAATTTTGTATGGTTTAAAGATTTGAATAAAGCTTTTAATGAAAATGAAAAAATTCATAAGTCTAGGCTTAATACATTTAATAAAATAAATGAAAATACAAAAAGATGGATTAAGTTTACCCCGCTTGGCGGACTTGATGAAATAGGGGGGAACTGTGCAGTACTTGAAACAGAACACAGTGCAATTATAATTGACTGCGGGATGAGTTTTCCGAGCGAGGATATGCACGGAGTTGATATTTTAATTCCCGATTTTACATATTTAAGGGAAATTAGGCATAAAATAAAAGGGCTTATAATAACACACGGTCACGAAGACCATATAGGGGCCGTGCCATATCTCTTTAAAGAAATGCAGTTTCCAATTTATGGAACAAGTTTGCCTCTTGCCATGATAGAAAACAAATTTAAAGAACATAAAATTCTGCAATACAAAAGTTATTTCAGAAGCGTAAAAAAAAGGCATCCTATTCAAATAGGGGATTTTAAAGTAGAGTGGATTCATATGACACATTCTATTATTGATTCATCTTCACTTGCCATACAGACCCCGGCGGGGACAGTAATACATACCGGGGATTTTAAAATCGACCATACACCGATTGACGGATACGCCCCTGATTTAAATAGAATCGCATATTACGGTGAAAAAGGGGTGCTTGCACTTTTCAGCGATTCTACAAATTCATATAAACCGGGTGTTACCCCGAGTGAAAGCATAGTTGGAAACACATTTGACGATCTGTTTTTGAAAAGCAAGGGCAGGGTTATAATGTCAACATTTTCTTCCAACATACACAGGGTTTATCAGGCAATTGAAAGAGGTATAAAACACGGAAGAAAAGTTTGTATTATCGGAAGAAGTATGGAACAGAACTTAAACGTGGCAATGGATTTGGGTTATATCAAACTTCCAAGGGATATTTTTATAGATCCTTATGAAATAGGGAAATATCAGGACAATGAAATTTTAATTGTCACTACCGGAAGCCAGGGGGAAAGCATGAGTGCATTATACAGAATGGCTATAGACGAGCACAGACACGTTAAAATAAAAGAAGGTGATCAGATAGTGCTCAGTGCAAGGGCCATACCCGGAAATGAGCCAAGTGTTTCCCAACTGATAAACTTTTTGATGAAAAAAGGCGCAAAAGTCGCCTATCAACAGTTCAGTGAAATTCATGTAAGCGGACATGCTTCTCAGGAAGAGCAGAAACTGATGATAAGGCTTGTTAAGCCTAAATATTTTTTCCCTGTTCACGGAGAATATAACCATAGGATGAAACACAGGGAAACTGCTCTTACAACAGGATTGGATGAAAATAATATCTTCATAATGGAAGATGGCGAACAATGGGAAATAACTCCAAAAAGGGTCAGAAAGGTAAAATCTGTAAAAACAGGAAAAATATATATCGATAACCAGATAAACGAACAGATTGAAACAGATATTGTTTTGGATAGGCAAAAATTAGCAAATGAGGGGATTATTATGGTTGTTGCCCAAATAGATAGGCAAAATAAAAAACTAATAGGAAGGCCGAGAGTTACAACATATGGAATTATTGCGGATAAAGATGATAAAGCATTTGCAAAAGAGATGGAAGATATTTTAATTAATTATATTAATCATGCCAAAGATTATGTATATGAAAAAAATAGAATTTTTGAAAATGAACTTAGAAATGTAATTAGAAAACATATATTTAGAAAAACCAAAAAATATCCAACAATTGTACCTGTAGTTTATTTTATGTAAACAACCATGTTTCTTCCTTTTTCTTTTGCCTTATAAAGAGCTCTGTCGGCTCTGTTTACTATTGAAATATTATCGTCATTTTCTTTTAATTCAGATATACCGAAAGATATAGTAACATTTAAACCGTCAAAATCATGCTCTTGTATAATTTTTTTTAGTTTTTCACAAATTTTAACCGCTTCTTTTGCTTTGGTGGAAGGTAATATAAAAATTCTTCTCCTCCCCATCTACCAAAAATGTCTGTTTTTCTAATATTTTTTCTTTTAAAGCTTCATCTCCTTTTTCATGTCCATAAATGTCATTAATTTTTTTGAAATGGTCTATATCAAAATATATGATTGATAAAGGGGTTTCATATCTTTTTGCTCTTTCAATTTCCTCAATTAATCTTTTGTTCATTTCCAGTCTGTTATAAATTTCTGTAATAAGTTTGTCATGAGTTGCTTTTTTATTTTTTTTATTTTGAAAAACAAAAGAACCAATAAAACCAGTATTAACGATAAGCTTGCTATTATAACAGCACCTATTAAATATCTTTTTTTTACTTTTTCGTATGGTATTCCTTTTTAAATTTCTTTGAAATATTTGATATATAATATGCCAGTGTGGGGAAAATATCAATAACTCCGAAAATTTCCCCTTTTTCCTAAAGTTTTAAACCTTCCTCTGAATCTTTTACAGGAACAATTTTGATTTTTGGATAATATTTTTTTACTAACTCGTATGCTGTATAATTTTTTCCTACGGCAATTTTTTTGTTATATAAATCTTCCATATTTAAAATAACATTTACATTGTTTCAATGGGATAACATACATAAGCCTTTGTAAAAATTGCATATTGTTCTCTTTTTGGAGTATTTGTTGTATTTGGAATAACATCAGCTTCTTTATATTTCATTTTATTTAATTCAGTCGTAAAATCAGGTGCAATTTCACAAAATTTTTTCAGATAGATTTTGTTAATGATATTTTTCCAAAAATCTATAGAAATACCTGTTAATTCATTGTCTTTGAGGTTGAAGTGGATATACAATGAATGAGGTTGTTTTCTATAAAGGTTTTTTCTGTTTTCTCTGTGATATAAGGGGAATATACAAAATCAAAAAAATCAAAATCGTTTTTTATATTAAAAATTAACGCTGATCTATTTTTTCTCTGTTAAACAGATAATTTTCTGATAAAAAAGGAAGTGTTTTATAAGCTTCATCTTTTAATTTTTCATATGAGAAATGCTGAGTATTGTATTTTCTGAGAATTGTTTTTACAGTTTCATCTATATGGGTTTTTGCATACTCCCAGCCTTTTTGAGTTGCTTTTACAAAATTTTTAACAATTACAGGATGTTTTTTTACAAAATCTTCTGATGTAAACATCGATGCCTTCATTTAAAGGCGAAAAGAGTTTGTATGGAATAAATAATATAAATACCTTTTTTTAAAAATTTTAGTGGAAATGTCTATACCGGCTTTTTTTAACATTCCGATGATAGCGATGTTATAAAATCCCATTTTTGGTGAATGTATGATTTCGCCTTTTAGATCTTTTAACGTTTTAACAGATGGGTCAGTTGAAACAATTGCAATAGGAGTATTTTCAAAAACAGGCATAAGGGCAATGACAGGTTTTCCTTTCAGTTTATAATAAATTAAAGAGGAATTTGCAATTCCAAACTGAGCTTTGTTATTTAAAACATCGCTTATAGGATTATTATCGCTAAGTTCTTTAAAAGTTACATTTAAATCATATTTTTTATAAAATCCTTTTTCTTTAGCCATATAAAAACCGGCAAACTGAAAAGCATTTTTCCATTTTAAATCCAGTGTAATGTTTTCGGCACTAAGAATTGAAAGTAATATAAACAAGATTATTGCAGGCATCTCTCCCCCTTATGATATAATTATATAATAAATTAATATAAAATTAAAGGAATAATATGGAAAAAAAGATAGAATATCCGAGAATATGGGGATATACTATTATAGGAGAAGATAAAGAAAAAATGAAAAAAGCCGTAAAAGAGTGTATAAACAACCAGGAATGTGAAATTAAAGATTCAAAATCGCACGGAAAATACCATTCACAAAAATTTGAAGTTTATGTTACATGTGAGGAAGAGAGAAATGAATTTTTTAAGCGTCTCAATGAACACAAAGATATAAAATTTGTTTTGTAAAGGTATATTATGATTAGAGAAATTGTAAAACCAAATAAAGAAAAATTAATTATTCATATACCAAAAGAATATATTGGAAAAGAAATTGAAATTTTAATTTTTCCAAAGAATGAAAATAAAAATGATTTAGAAGAATTTAAACAAATTACTAAAAAAAGAGTTAAACCCAAAGTTTCATATTATAAAGGTATGGAAAATGAGGTAAATAATGATTTATTTTGATACTAATGTTTTAATTTATAATACGCTAAATCAAGATGAAGAAAAATATTTATTGGCTGAAAAATTGATAAAAGATGCCTTAAAACACGATGAGTTTGTAATTTCTTCTCTTGCAATAAGTGAATATATTTTTACTTTATCAAAACTAAAAATTATTAATGAATGTAAAGAACATATTGATTTTTATTCTAAATTTTGTCAATTTACTTTTAATAAACATGATGTTTTAAATGCTTATCAAAAATGTATAAAATTAAATAAATGTAGAAATATTAATGATTTTATTCATTTAGAAATGGCAAATAAGTTTTGTAAAAAGATTATTACATTTGATTTTGATTTTAAAAATTTAGAAAAATTTTATAATATAGAAATTGAAATTGTAAAATAAAGGATAATTATGATTTTAAATACTCCGATTGATATGCATTTGCATTTAAGAGAGGGCAAAATATTAAAAGATGTTTTACCTTACACTGAAAGTCAATTTGCAGCGGCAGTTGTTATGCCAAATCTTGTGCCGCCCGTTGATAATAAAGAAAGACTTCTTTCTTATAAAGAGGAAATTTTAAGCAATTCTAAAAATTTTATTCCACTTATGAATGTTTTTATGAGAGAATATTCAGAAGAAGAATTAAAAGAATTAAAAGAGTTTATTTTTGCAATTAAACTTTATCCCGCTGGAATTACAACTAACAGTGAAGGCGGCGTCAGGGGAATTGAAACGGTTTATCCGGTGCTTGAAATAATGCAGGAACTTGGAATTCCTCTCAGTATTCACGGAGAGACCCACGGATTTGTAATGGAGAGGGAAAAAGAGTTTATCCCCGTTTATGAAAAATTAGCTAAAGACTTTCCAAAACTTAAAATTATAATGGAGCATGTTGGAACTGCAGAAATGTTAGATTTACTTGATAAATATGAAAATTTATATGCGACTATTACGCTTCATCATCTTCTTTTAACGCTTGATGAGGTTGCAGGTGGAATGCTAAATCCCCATTATTTCTGTAAACCTGTTGTCAAAACTCCAAAAGATAGAGCTGAAATTCAAAAATTTGTAAAATCCGGTCATAAAAAAATTATGTTTGGAAGCGATTCCGCCCCACATCCTATAAAAAACAAACTAAAAGGTGCCGCCGGCGTATTTTCTGCTCCGGTAATTTTACCTGCGCTTGCCGAATTTTTTGAAGAAGATACTGAAACTTTTCAAAAATTTATAAGCGATAATGCAAGAGAAAATTTCAATATTGATGTGCCGGAGAAAAAAGTTAAATTAATAAAAGAGGAATGGACGGCCCCGTATATAGTGGGAGATATTAAACCGATGTTTGCAGGAAAAATTTTTAAATATAAAGTTATAAGTTAACCTCTAAGTTTTGGGAATGAATGTCTATTTAGGATAAAAAGAGTCCCGAAATCTCGGGATTTTTTAAGTTTTAATTAAGCTTGCGGTAGTATAATTTCAAAAACCGCAGGGGTAAAAAATGAAAAGAGTAATAAAAAGAGACGGCAGCTTACAAAACTACTTTCCCTATAAAATAGAAGAAGCGATAATTAAGGCTTTTGACGCTACAAATGTTAAATATGACCCTTATGTGTTTAATGAAGTAATTGAACAGATTAAAGAAATAGAAACACCTGAAGTCGAATATATTCAGGATTTAATAGAAAAATCTCTTTATAAACACGGATATTTTGATGTAATGAAAAATTTTATGCTTTATCGGCATTTGCATAAACTTCAAAGAGAAAATTTATTAAATAAAGACGCTACATATATAAACTGCAATACAACAATCGAAGAATATATCAACAAACAGGACTGGAGAATAAACGCTAATTCCAATACGGGTTATTCACACGCAGGACTTATAAATAATACCGCAGGAAAAGTTATTGCTAATTTCTGGCTTGATAAGGTATATTCTCCTGAAGAGGGAAGGGCTCACAGAGACGGAGATTATCATATCCATGATTTGGATTGTCTGAGCGGATACTGTGCTGGTTGGAGTTTAAGGAATCTGCTTAACGAAGGGTTTAACGGAGTAAGGGGAAGGGTAGAAAGCAAGGCGCCCTCTCATTTCAGAAGTGCTCTTGGACAGATGGCGAATTTTCTTGGAATACTTCAGAGTGAATGGGCCGGAGCCCAGGCATTCAGCAGTTTTGATACATATCTTGCCCCTTATGTGTTTAAAGATAAACTGAAATTTAATGAAATTAAAGAGGCGGTTGAAAGTTTTGTATATAATCTTAATGTTCCTGCAAGGTGGGGGCAGAGTCCTTTTACAAATATTACCATAGATTTTACGGTTCCGGATGATTTGAAAGATCAGATACCGACAAGAAACAATAAACATTTGCTTGAAGGTATGGAAGATGAAGAATTATTAAAAAAATTACAAAAAAGGAACCCCAATATCAAAAAACTGACAGATGCCACATATAAAGATTTCGAGCCCGAAATGCAGGAAATTATAAAAGCTTATTATGAGGTAATGACAGAAGGTGATGCAATAGGCCAGCCTTTTACTTTTCCTATCCCTACGGTAAACATTACCGAAGATTTTGACTGGGATTCACCTGCTGCTAAGGCTCTTTGGGAAAACACCGCAAAAATAGGAAGTAGTTATTTTCAAAATTTTATAGGTAGTCAGTATATTACAGATGAAAACGGAAACAGGGTGAGAAATCCAAATGCTTATGAGCCCGGAGCGGTCAGAAGTATGTGCTGCAGGCTTCAGCTCGATTTGAGAGAACTTAAAAGAAGAGGCGGCGGGCTTTTCGGAAGTGCCGAAATGACAGGAAGTATAGGTGTTGTAACTATCAATATGGCAAGACTTGGGTATCTGTTTAAAGGCGATAAGGAAGCGTTACTTGAAAGATTGGAATATTTAATGGATTTGGCTAAATCAACCTTGGAAAAGAAAAGAAAATTTGTAGAGGAAATGTATGACAGGGGGCTTTATCCTTATACAAAAAGATATTTGCCGGGATTTAACAACCATTTTTCCACAATCGGCGTAAACGGTATAAATGAAATGATAAGAAATTTTACAAGTGATAGGGAAAATATAGCAACTGTTTGGGGAGTGGAATTTGCAAAAGAAGTGCTTGAATTTATGAGAAATAAGCTTATAAAATATCAGGAAATTACAGGAAATTTATATAACCTTGAAGCGACTCCGGCAGAGGGGACAACATACAGGTTTGCAAAAGAAGATAAAAAAAGATTTCCAAATATTATTCAGGCGGGATTTGAAGATGCGCCTTATTATACGAATTCATCCCAGCTTCCTGCAAATTATACAGACGATCCTTTTGAAGCCCTAAGTCTGCAGGATGATTTGCAAACTTTGTATACGGGGGGAACGGTATTGCATTTATATATGAGTGAAAAATTAAGCTCACCCGAAGCGGCCAAAAATCTGGTAAAAAAAGCAATTACCAATTTCAGGCTTCCTTATATTTCAATAACACCGGTATTCAGTGTATGTCCTAAACACGGATATATTGCGGGTGAATATGAATATTGTCCATACTGTGATGAAGAGCTTTTAAGAGAAATTGAAGAAGGAAAATATAAGCTTGATGATTAATCTAAAAAAGGAGAGAATATGAAAGTAAAAGAATTATCTAAAGAAGAAATTTTGGAACAATTAAAAGAGAAAAGACAAAAATGCATGGTTTATACAAGGGTTATGGGATATCACAGACCTGTTGAGAGTTTCAATATAGGTAAAAAGGCGGAGCACAGAGAAAGAAAATATTTTAAAGAAAGTTAATGAACGGAATTTATTCCATTCAAAAATTTTCATCTCTTGATTTTCCCGGAAGGCTTTGTGCCATATTGTGGTTTAGCGGATGTAATATGAGATGCCCTTATTGTTATAATAAAGATGTTGTATTCGGTAAAAAGATAATTGAAGAAGATGAAATAATCGGATTTTTAAAAACAAGAACAGGATTGCTTGACGGAGTGACATTTACCGGGGGATGTCCCACACTTTATTCCAATTTAATAAATTTTGCTAAAAAAATAAAAGATATGGGCTTTGAAATCAAACTCGATACAAACGGTATTAATACAGAAATAATTAAAGAAATGGTTGAAAATAATTTAGTGGATTATATAGCACTTGATTTTAAAGCCCCTCCTTATAAATTTGAAGAAATTACTAAAAACAATCATTATGATAAATTTGAAAAAACACTTGAAATGTTAATAAACAGTAATGTTGAATTTGAAGTAAGAACTACCGTGCATACTGATTTACTGGATGAAAACGATATAAATAAAATTATTAAAATTTTAAAAGATAAAAGCTATAAAGGCAAATATTATCTTCAGAATTTTTTTGAAACCGATAAAGAAACAATCGGAAATATCGGGCCTCAAAAAAGAAAACTTGACCGTTCGCAAATAATTTCCTCCATTCCTGTAGAATTTAGAAATTTTTAGTATAATAACCTAATTTGTAAATAAGGCTTTTTATGATTTTATCTTATATATTATTAGGCATAATTACAGGTATACTTGCAGGCACCTTGGGAATCGGCGGGGGTTTGGTAATCGTACCCGGGCTTTTGCTGATTTTTAAACATTTTGGACTGTTTCATAATGAGTATATGCATTTTGTCTCAGGCACTTCTCTGGCAATTGTTTCTTTAACTGTTGTAGGAAATATTTTCTCTTTTCAAAAACAAAAAAGAATAGACTGGCAGCTGTTTAAAGAATTGGTATATTTTATTGTGCCTTTTAATATTATAGGGGCTATTATAGCAACCTATCTTCCTTCAAAGGTACTTGAAAAATTTTTCGGACTGGTTATATTAATTTTATGTATCAATATGATTATAAATACATTTAAAAAATATAAATTAAAGATAGAATTTGAAAAAAAAGAAATTCCTTTTGTTGTAAAAATGGTTATAGGAATTGTCATGGGATTAAAATCCGGAATGTTCGGAATTGGCGGCGGGGCTTTTATAACCCCTGTTTTGTTAAAATACGGAATTGACATTAAAAAAGCGACAGCCACTACTTCTGCATTAATACTGCCGCTTGGAATAATCGGAATGTTAATGTATATTTTTCTGGGTTTTAATAAAGTTCATTTTCAATGGACGCTTGGATATGTATATTTTCCGGCTGTTTTGTTTGTGGCCCCAATTTCTATGACTTCCACTTATATAGGGGCATGGATGTCTCATAAAATGCCAAAACTCTGGCTTAGAATTTTATTTATTTTGTTTTTGCTTTTTGTAAGTTTACATTCCCTTTTGAATTAAAATTGGCAAAAGAAGAGATTAAAAAGTTATTACTTTGTCGCATTCTTCCACCCATTTTGCCAAGTCTTGCATCGTAGCTTTTATGGTATCTTCAAAATATGGCTGGTTTTTATAAATTCCGCATCTTGCCTGACATGTTCCGCAAACTTTTAGTTTTATTCCGTTTTGATACATCTCTTTAAGCATTGCAACTAAATCCGTATCATAAGTTTCAGGTTTTTTGTAACATTCCCTTGCCATATCCACAGAATCGTTCATTAAAAAAATTCTGATATCATTTCCGTTTTCAAACAATGTTTTGGCAAGTCTTAACCCGTTCCATGCAATATCACTGCCGTCATATGGTTCATGGTTGAAAATAAATAAAATTTTTTGATTCATATCCGCTCCTTTTTACTAATTTAGCTATTTAGCTTTTTTGCTAAATATTAAAGCGTATGGTATAATCTTTTATAAAAAAAATCAAGGATTTTTATGTTGACGCTTGAAGAAAAAGTCAAGGCTTTTAAAGCCCTGGGCCATAAGACGAGGCTTGAAATTTTTTTAAATATTTTAAGAAAACCTTATGTTTGTGGAATTAACAAAAAAGCCAGAAAAGATGATATTATTTCCCAGGCTTTGTGTGTAGGGGTTATTGCCGAACAGTTTGAATATTCACTGCCCACTATTTCAAGACATATAAAAGAATTAAAAGAAGCCAATTTAATAAAAATGGAAAAAATAGGTAACAGAATTTTTTTAGAACCAAATATGGAAGTTATAAAAGAATTGCAGGAATGCTTTAATTCTATGGTGAAGGAATAACAAATGCTTTTTGATAATTTAGTTAGAAATTACGAAGAATGGTTTGAAAATCATCCAAAAATTTATGAAGAAGAAATCAAAACAATTAAAAAACTTTTGCATATTGGAAGAGGAATTGAAATAGGTGTTGGAACCGGCAGGTTTGCAGCGCCTCTTGGCATTAAATTTGGAATAGAACCAAGCAGACAAATGAGTGAAATTGCCAAAAAAAGAGGTATTGAAGTAATTAATATTACGGCTGAAGAGATGGATTTTGAGGAGGAGTTTGATTTTGCTTTGATTGTAACAACAATCTGTTTTGTAAAAGATCCTTTAAAAACGCTTCAAAATACATATAAAGCATTAAAAAAAGGTGGATTTGTAATTGTGGCTTTTGTGGATTTAAACTCACCTCTTGGCAGATTTTATGAAAAAAATAAATTTAAGTCTAAATTTTATAAAGAGGCTACCTTTTTTACAAAAGATGATATAATTGATTTACTTCAAAAAACCGGATTTAGTGAATTTGAATGTGTGGAAAATTTATACGGAAACAGTTTAGATAATTTGAGTTTTAAAATAAACAGATGCAACGGCGGGGCATTTAAGGTTATAAGGGGTAAAAAATGAGATTCAGTATAGTTTTTGATAATTACAAGGCAAATGAAAATTTGGAGAGTTTTTGGGGATTTGGATGTATTATAAATGATAATTTTTTGTTTGATACAGGCTCTAACGGAAGGGCGCTAATCAGGAATATTTCAAAAATGGGATTTGATATAAAAAAACTTGAATATCTTTTTATTTCACATCCTCATTGGGACCATATAGGAGGTATTGATTCAGTTGTTGATGTAAATAGAAATTTAACAATGTTTTTGCCTGATTCTCTTTCGGCTTTATATATAAGGGATTTAAAAAAACTCAGCAGGGAAGTAAAAGTCATAAATGAATATCCGACGAAACTATTCGATAATTTCTATTCAACCGGAGTTATGCATCCAATTGGTGAACAAAGCCTTGTAATTGATGAAGGAGAATTTTCCATTGTAATAACAGGCTGCGCTCATCCTGGAGTTGTAAATATTGTAAAAAGAGCAATTGAGATGCTAAATAAACCGGTGCTTTATGCACTTGGAGGATTTCATTTGTTTAGAAGTAATGAAGAAGAAATTGCTAGGGTAATTAATGAACTTAAAAATTTAGGGGTTGAATATGTAACTCCTACTCATTGCAGCGGTGATTTGGCAATTGAAATGTTTAAAGAAGCGTATAGTGAAAATTATATTCCAGGTGGAGTTGGAAGAATTATTGAATTTTAGATTTTTTATGTCTCACCCTCCTTAATTTTTCTTCAATTATATCATCATATGCCCATTTTTTAAGGGTTTTTTCTATAATTTCAGGTGGCAGCTGAGGTTTATCATACATACCTTTATTTTTTCTTTGGCGCTGGGCTTCATACAGCATTACTGCATTTGCCACAGATACATTAAGACTCTGACTCATTCCATACATTGGAATAATCACTTTTTTATCTGCATATTTAATTGAAATATCACTTACACCATCAACTTCGTTGCCAAGAACTATTAAAGTAGGTTTTGTATAATCAACTTCTCTAAAATCAACAGAAGTTTCATCAAGCATGGTAACTACCACCTGATAGCCTTCTTTTTTAATATCCTGATAAAATTTTTCTATATCGTTAATATATTCATTAAATATCCAGTTATGGGCACCCATTGTAATTTCATTATTTAATTTTACTTTTTTCTGGTGCCTGTAATAAAGTTTTCCTATATTTACAGCATCACAAGTCCTAACTATTGCTGAAAGGTTATGAGACGAATATATATAATCCATAAAAACCCTTAAATCCCGCTGTCTTGTGTTTAAAATTTGTTTCATTTTACCTAATCTTTCCTGAGTAACTAAATACACTTTTTTCCTTTTTGTTATTTGAATGTTATTTTAACATTTTAAAATAATGAAAAAATGGAGGTTTTATGTTAAATATTAATAAAACAGTCTTAAAAAAATATCCTCAGTTAAAAAAGCTTCCAAAACCTGTCTCTAAAGGTGTAATTAAAACAATAAACAAAATTGTCCATAAAAATGAAATTGACGAATTTTTAAAAGAATTTCCCCAAAAAGAGCCTTTTACTTTCATTGAGGAAGCGCTTGAGAAGTTAAATTTCTCTTATAAATATACAGTATCTGAGATAGAGAATATTCCCGTAAACGGCAGGATTATAATTATCGCGAATCATCCGACGGGTATTTTAGATACATTTTGTCTTATTGATTTGGTAAAGAAGGTCAGAAAAGATATAAAGGTTATGGCAAATAATTTGTTGTTACTTGAACAGTTAAAATCTATTCTAATAGGGGTTGATAATTTTGACAATAAAATTACAAAAGCTTCGTTATCAAACATTAATAAGTCCCTTCATAATGAGGAAGCTGTAATAATTTTTCCTTCGGGTGAAGTTTCAAGGCCGACTCCCACAGGAATAAGGGACGGCAAATGGCATAAAGGATTTTTACATTTTGCAAAACATAATAAAGCCCCGATTTTACCTGTTTTTATAAAAGCTAAAAATTCCAAAATATTTTACAGTATGTCTTTGATTAATAAAAATTTATCTTCTCTTCTTTTATTTAATGAAATGTTTAAGAAAAAAAATTCGCATCTTGAATTTAAAATTGGAGAATTAATCCCGTTTGATAGTTTTGATAATAAAATTGATGAACAATATCAGGTAAAACTTTTTAAAAAACATCTTTATAAAATTGGAAAAAATAAAAAGGAAGTTTACCAAACTCAAAAACCGATTATTCATCCTGTTGATAAAAAAGAGCTTAAAGATGAATTAAAGCGCTGCGAAGTTTTAGGAAAAACAACCGATGGAAAAATTATATATCTGTATAAATATTCTCCAGACAGTGTTATTTTAAAAGAGATTGCAAGGCTAAGGGAATATACATTCAGAAAAGTGGGCGAGGGGACAGGTAAAAGAAAAGATAAAGACAAGTATGATTATTATTATGACCATATAATTTTATGGAATGAAGATGAACTTGAAATAGTGGGCTCTTACAGAATAGGAAATGGAGAGTTTATATATAAAAAATTTAAAGAAAAAGGGTTTTATACCAATACTTTGTATGAATTCGGTGATGAGTTTATAAAAATTTTACCGAATGCAATAGAACTTGGAAGAAGTTTTGTAGTACCAAAATACTGGGGCAGCAGGGCGCTTGATTTACTTTGGCAGGGAATAGGTGCTTATATTAAAAGTAAAAATAATATTAGATATCTTTTCGGGCCTGTGAGTTTAAGCACTGAAATTCCTCTTTTTGCCCAGGAGATGATAATTTATTATTTTGATAAATATTATGGAAAAAACAAACATTTAGTAAAAGCAAAAAATCCTTTTATTGTTTCAAAAAATTCATTGGAAGAATTTAATTCTGTTTTTAAAGGCGGTTTAAAAGAAGATTTTAATATTTTAAGAAGCTATCTAAATTACTATAATACTTCTATTCCTACTTTATATAAGCAATATACTGATTTATGCGAAAGAGAAGGAGCCAGCTTTATAGATTACAATGTGGATGAGGATTTTAACAATTGTATTGACAGTTTTGTATTGGTTGATATTTCTACCATTAAGCCGCAAAAGAAAAAAAGATATCTTTAATTGTTATTTTAATGTTATTTTAATTTCCTATACTTCTTTTGAAAAACTTTTAAGGAGAGGGAATGAAAATTAGAAAATACGGTTTGATGTTATCAATTGGTTTGATAATGATGAGCGGATGTGCAAACAATATGAATTTGGACAGACAATCAAAAAATGTTCAAAATGAATATTTTGCACCGACCGGAGATAGGTTAACACCCGCAGGCAAATTAATAAAATACGGAACTGCGGACATAGAGCAGCATGCAATGGACTGCAGGCTTTCGCCGGATGGGAAAATACTTGCGGTTGAGGGGAGGTTTTATTTAACATTGATTGATACAAAAACAGATAAAGTTATAAATGAAATTAATCTTAAAAAATCTTTTTTATCTAAAAAACATTCAGGTAATATGTATTCGGGAATTGCTTTTTCAAAAGACGGAAAACATATTTACTGGACAACAAGTTTGGGAGATATTCTGGAAGCCGCTTTAACAGGTACAAATGCGGCAATAAGTAAATTTTATCATTTTGATAAAGAAAACGGCAGACCCGCACTTCCTAACGATATAAAATTTTCAAAAGACGGGAAATATATGTACGTTACACTTAACGGTGCTGATAAAGTAGCAAAAATAGATGTGGCCACAAAAGAATTGGTTTGGGAAAAAGGGACAAAAGGAAATTTCCCATACGGCTTGGCAATTGCCAATAAGAAAATTTTTGTTACAAACTGGGGAGGGAAATTAGCCAATCCGTATAATGACATTGTTTCAAAAGGCGGATGGAATGATGAAAAAGCAGGATTTATAAAGGTTGATTCCATGAGTGAAAGTGCGGCAAGCGGCACTGTAAGCGTTATGGATGAAAACGGCAATGTAATAAAAACCTTAAACGTGGGGCTTCATCCGAATGACATTATTTCAAACGAAGAAGGAAGCAAAGTTTATGTGGCAAATGCAAACTCCGATACTGTTTCGGTTATTGACACAAAAACTTATAAAATTGAAAATATAGGTGTTTCACCAAACAGGGTTCCTTACGGATTTTCTCCTGATGCCCTGGCGCTGTCCCCAGATGAAAAATTTCTTTTTGTGGCGGATGGAAACCTTAATTGTGTCAGTGTAATTGATTTAAGTAATAATCAAGTAATCGGACTTATCCCAACAGGTGCGTATCCTGGGGGGCTTGATGTTTCAAAAGACGGGGAAAAGTTATATGTAGCCGATACGGAAGGGCTTTATTCAAGAGCTACAACTCAAAATAAAAATGACAAACACTTCAAATTGAATTATCCTCAAAAAGGAAGAAAAAACATTTCAACTGCTGGGTATTACAATACACACAGAGAATTTGCATATATTTCTGATATAAAATTGCCTGAGCTTGAAAAAGAGGATTTACAATACTGGACAAATCAGGTTAAGACCAATATGCAATATAGAAAACTTAAAAAAGCAATCGAAGAATCTATGCTTCCTCCGAGAAAAAATGTTAAACCTGTTCCGGTTCCTGAAAGACTCGGGGAACCTTCTGTATTTAAGCATGTTATTTATATTATAAAAGAAAACAGAACGTATGACCAGGTTTTAGGTGATATGAAAGAAGGTAACGGGGAAGCTTATTTAACGGTATTCGGTAAAAAAGTTACTCCTAATATGCATAAATTAGCACGTGAATTCGGACTTTTGGATAATTTTTATGATGTAGGCAAATGTTCGGCCGAAGGACATCCTTGGAGTGATAGTGCATTTGTGGATGATTATGTGGAAAAAAATGTAAGAGGCTGGTTCAGGGGATATCCTCATGTAATTTTGGATGCGATGGTTTCACCAAAAACAGGATATATCTGGGATGATGTTCTTTTCCACGGACATACTTTTAAAAATTACGGTGAAAATGTTCAGGCTGATGTTCCAAAATATTCAACATGGAAACAGTTTTACACTGATTATAAGAATGGAATTTCAATACCGTTTAAAAATTATGTATCTTTAAACAATATTGCAAAATATACTTCAAATACATATCCGGGATATGATCATCACAGAATACCTGACGAGATAAGGGCGGACGCATTTATTAAAGATATTAAAAAAGCAACTGACAGTAATTTCCCTGATTTTACCATAATGGCTCTTCCGGCTGACCATACTTCTCATCTAAAACCTGGATATCCGACACCTGCGTCAATGGTTGCGGATAATGATTTGGCTTTGGGGAGAATTGTAGAAGCCGTTTCGCACAGCCCTATATGGAAAGATACTGTAATTTTTGTATTGGAAGACGATACCCAGGACGGCTGGGACCATGTTTCTTCATACAGAGGTCCTGCATGGGTTATCAGCCCTTATTCAAAAAAACACCAGGTAATTCATACTTTTTATACACAGTTATCGGTTTTGCATACTATAGAAAGAATTTTAGGAATTCCTCCTATGAATATTAATGACGCAACTGCCCCTGTTATGTACAGCTGTTTTACAAATAAACCTGATTTCACCCCTTATACGCATGTTAAAAACCAGATACCTCTTGATAATATGAATCCAAAACCTGATGAGTTAAGTGGATTGGCTCGTAAATGGTCTCAAATAGCATCAAAATTGGATACAAAAATGGATAATTCAGCAAATGATGATTTGCTCAATAAAATGATTTGGTATTCTGCAAAAGGCTATAATACGCCTTATCCTTCAAAATATGTTATAAAAAGCAGCCATATAGACGATGACGATTAAAATCACGGAAAATTTTCCGTGTATTTTCAGGGAATGAGCAATGAAATATAAATCAATTTTTATATCCGATGTGCATTTAGGGACAAAATATTCAAAGACAGAAAAACTTCTTTCATTTATGAGGAAAAATGAATCTGAAAATCTTTATCTTGTTGGTGATATAATTGATGGTTGGGCATTAAAAAGAAAAATAAAATGGGCTCAGTCCCACTCAGATGTTATTCAAAAACTTTTAAGAAAAGCAAGAAAAGGAACAGAAGTTTATTATATCACCGGAAACCATGATGATTTTTTAAGGCCTTTTTTGCCAGTGGTATTGGGGGAGAGAACCCATATTTTAAATGAGGCTGAATATGATGCAATTAACGGTAAAAAATATTATATTACACACGGTGATTTTTTTGATTCTATAACTATGACAAAAAAATGGCTCTCAATCCTTGGAGATTACAGCTATGAAATTCTGCTTCATTTAAACGACCCGATTAACAGAATCAGAAAAATCTGTGGAATAAACAGATACTGGTCACTTTCAAAATATATGAAAGACAATGTCAAATCTTCTGTCAATTTTATAACCGATTTTGAAAATGTATTGGCGCAGTATGCAAAAACAAATAAATATAATGGTATAATCTGCGGGCATATTCATAAAGCTGAAATAAGAAAAATAGGGGATATTGATTATATGAACTGCGGGGACTGGGTGGAATCCTGCACTGCTTTGGTTGAAACGTATGAGGGGGAATGGAAAATAATTGAATGGTTAAATTATGAAAATTAATCTGGCACTTTCAGGCGGAGCCTTCAGAGGGGCTTTTCATTTAGGGTTTTTGGAAGCTATTGATTCAAAGATAGATATAAATGCAATTTCAGGCAGCAGTATAGGTGCATTAATCGGTGCAAGTTATGCATGCGGGGTAAAACCTCAAAAACAGCTTGAACTTTTAAAATCAAAAGCGTTTAAAAAAGTTTTTAAATTCAATTCTCTTACTAAAGGCTTTTTTAAAATAGATATAAATTCAGAGATTGCCAAAAAATTTATTCCACTTTCAACTTTTGAAGAACTTAACATTAAAACATATGTAAATGCACTCGATTTAAACAGCGGAAAAATTATCTACTTTGAAAAAGGTGATTTAAAAAAGGCTGTTTTGGCTTCAAGTGCCATAATGCCTTTTTTCCCTCCGGTTGAGCTGGATAATCTTTTTTTGGTTGACGGGGGGATTAAGGAAAACCTGCCTGTCGGTGTTTTTAAAGAGGGGATAATTGTCGGGGTTGATTTGTTTCCTTTAAAAAAAGAGTTTAAAAAAAGCTTTTTTGGAATTTTAAAAAGAATGTTTTATCTTTCATGGAGGGTTTCGTCAGAGGGCAGCATTAAAAAGTGTAATTTTTATATAACCGATGAAAGACTTTCAGATTATAAGCTCTGTTCATTTAAAAATTTTGACGATTTGTTTGAAATGGGGTATGAGAGGGGAGAGGAGTTTCTTAATTCTTTTTAAAAAGGCTCAAAAAAAGTCCGATACTTGCAATAATTACAATAGCAGGGGTTGGGGCGATGTCGTATTTTGCACTTATAAAAATTCCGGCGGTTGTAAAAACTGCGGCTAAAACAGCACTTAAAATAATCATTTTATAAAATTTATCTGTAAATCTTTCGGCTATAAGAGGCGGAATTGTAAAAAGAGCTAAAACCAATATAATTCCAATGGCTCTTACGCTCATTACAATACTAAGAGTCGTAAGAATTAAAAACAGTGTATAAATAATATTTGCGTTTATCCCCCTTAAATATAAAAATTCCCTGTCATAACTCATTGCAAGAAAATAGTTATATAAAAAAATTATAGAAATTAACAAAATAAAATCAACTCCTATCATATATTTTAAATCATTTGAATCAACAAGTAGAATATTTCCAAACAGATAACTTAACACGTCTGAATGATACCCTGGAGCCAAGGATAAAAATAAAATTCCCAAACTCATTCCAAGCGCCCAGATAACACCTAAAAAACTGTCAAGCCTATGGGGATATTTTATGGAAATAAATGCCAAAATCAGTGTTAAAAAAATGGCAAAAACAGTGGTTGTTAAAAGTACGGAACTCCCAAGAAAAATTGCAAGTCCTATTCCTCCAAAACTTCCATGGGCAATACTTCCGGTAATTGCTGAAGCTTTGTTTATAACTATCAGTGAGCCTATTATTCCAATTGCAATGCTAAGAAGAATTCCTGCATATACTGAATTACTTATTAAATCCCACATTTTTTTCCTTTAAAAAATCCATAAGCTCAATTTCGCAAAAATGCTTGTCTGTTGGAATATTAAGTTTTGGACCTTCGTGAATTACGGCAGTTTTATTAATATAAGCTATTTTATCAACTTCTTTAAATAATATTTTAATATCGTGACTAACAACAATACGTGTTATTTTAATATTTTCTATTAAATCAAGAATTTCTTTTTGTCCGTTTATGTCTATTGCGCTTGTAGGCTCATCCATTATTAAAATTTTAGGCTCGGTGACAAGTGCCCTTGCAATTAAGACTTTTTGCCTCTGGCCTCCTGAGAGATCGCTTATTTTTTTATTTTTAAGATTTTCTATTTTTAATTTTTTAAGGATATTTACTGCTTTTTCCTTGTCTTCTTTTGAATAAAAAAATTTACCTTTTTTAACTCTTCCCTGAAGCACTATATCAAAAACGGTTATTGGAATATCAAGGGAAAAGGTTGTATATTGGGGAACATAACCTATTAAATTTCTGGCTGAAAGCGGGGATTTATTATAAATTTTAATTTCCCCTTTATCTGGTTTTAAAAATCCTAAAATCAGTTTTAAAAGGGTGGTTTTTCCACCTCCGTTTGGCCCGATAATAGCTAAAAACTCTTTATCATCAAGAGTTAAATTAATATTTTTCAATATCCATTCACTATTATATTTAAAGAAAAGCTCTTTTATTTCAACCGCTTTCATTTAAGGGCTTTAATGAGTTCTTTAATGGTATATCTCGGATCTTCATTCAAAGGACTTATCACATAAGTTTTGGCATTTATTTTTTGAGCGATGATTTCGGCATATTTTTTAGGAAATTCCGGTGAAATTATTACTGTTTTTATATGATTTTCTTTTGCTGTTTTCAACACTTTATTAAGATATGAAAAGCTTGGTTCTTTACCTTCTTTTTCAAGAGCAACTTCTTTTATGTGAAAATCCTGGCTGAAATGATAAAATGCCGGGTGGAATGTAATAAATGATTTTTGATTTATATTTAAAAATCCTTCTTTTTCCAAAGCAGCTAAGGAATTAATATATTTTATATAATTATTTAAATAAAATTCTTTGTTTTTTGGATCTGCTTTAATTAATTCATCTAAAACAACTTTTGCTTCAAGCTGTAGTTTAGCAGGGCTTAGCCATATATGCGGGTTGGGTTCTTTATTTAAATATTTTCCAAAATATACCACTTTTATATTTGGATTTGTTTCTTTAATTTTGTTTATATATTTTTTATCAAAAGGCACTCCGATTGTAAAATAAACATCTGAATTTTTAATGTTTTTAAGCTCTTTAAAACTTATTGAATAGGTTGCAGGGCTGCTTCCGGGAGGTACCATTACA
Organism: Lebetimonas sp. JH292; assembly: GCF_000523275.1. Lineage (NCBI taxonomy): Bacteria > Pseudomonadati > Campylobacterota > Epsilonproteobacteria > Nautiliales > Nautiliaceae > Lebetimonas > Lebetimonas sp. JH292. The sequence goes on from NZ_ATHQ01000001.1 coordinate 719,372, forward strand.
TAAACATTGGCCTTTTCTTCGGCAATAGCTTTAACAACGCCTTTTTGGGGTAAAACCGTTACACTTATGTTTAAAGCAAAACTGAAAATAGGCAGTAATAAAATTAAAATTTTCCATTTTCCATTATCCATTTTCCATTGTTTTTTTGCATTCATTGCATATTCCTTTAAATTTAATTTCAACTGAATCTATTTCAAAATCCGTATATTTGGTTAGACTTATTACATCTTCAGGCTTTAAAGCATTCAGGCAGTAAATTTTTTTACATATTTTGCATTCAAAATGTGGATGAATAGGATTGTGAATTTTACAGTTTATTTCATAAAAACTAATGCCCTCGCTGTTTTTTATTTCTCTTATTATCTTTTTTTTAAGTAAGGAATGTATGTTTCTGTAAACAGTTGCTTTATCTACATTTAAATTTTTTTGCAACTCTTTTGCAGAATAAATACCTTTTTGTAACAATTTAGCTATTTTTAACTCTGTTTTTTTAAGATTAACTAATTTTTCGCACATGTTGAAATTATATCAAAAATGCAACTTGGTTGCAAAACTATTTTATTATCCCTTTTTTCAAAGGAACAAATTCACAGGACTCAATTTCTTCTTTTTTTCCATTTTTATAAAATTTTGTAATTATTTGTTTATTACCTTTATTAATTGGGGCTAAAATAAAACCGTTATTATCAAGCTGGGCGAATAATTCTTCCGGTATCTCTTCTGTTGCGACAGAAAAAAGTATTCTCTCATAAGGGGCAAATTCTCTCCATCCGAATCTTCCGTCATCACATTTTATATTTATATTAAAGAGTCTCATTTCTTCAAACCGTTTTTTTGCTTCTTTAACAAGTCTGCAGATTCTTTCAACTGTAAAAACGCGTCTTACAATTTTGCTCAAAATTGCCGCCTGATATCCGCTTCCGCTGCCTATTTCCAAAATTTTGTCAGTTCTGTCCAATTCAAGCAGACAGGTCATTTTTGCAATGGTTAAAGGGGATGAAATTGTAGATTGGTTATCAAGAGGGAGGGGGGTAATTTCATAAGTATGTTTTTCCAAGCCGGCAGGCACAAAAAATTTTCTGTCAATTTCACAGAATGCTTTGTAAATAGCGGGTGAAAAATTTACAAAATCGGCTAATTTATCTGCTAATATATGATTCATTTTATTCCTATGTCAAGTTTTTTTCTGATTTTTTTGTTTTTTTCCAAATCAATAAAAGTAGTAACTAATTCATTATTAAATTCAACACCTTCCCCCCACGCATCAAAACTGCATCCGTAAGCCTTTTCATTGGCGCTGTTTACCGCCAATACCTGAGACTGGGCGGAAAGAGCTAGGGCTTTATTAAGAGTTTTAAAGTGCTCCATTCTCTCTTTTCCCCATCTTGAAGGAGCTAAAATCAAATCAATGCCTTTAAATTTTTCCCAATACTGGGTAAATCTGAGTTCAAAACAGATTAAAGATGTTATTTTTAAATCTCTCCATTTAAAAATATCCGGTTTTCCGCCTACTTCAAAAAATTTTTTTTCATATCCGAAAAGATTATATTTGGCTCTTTTATAAATTAGTCCGTTGTCAAAAAAACAAAAATAGTTTTTGTTTTCTAAAATAATACTCAGGGCAAAAGCTTTTTTTATTTTTGAAAGTTCATCTATTGTAAATTCACCGAATTCATTAGCTTTTTTCCAGTTTTTATAATCAAATCCGGTTAAGCAGACTTCCGGAAAAAGAAGAAAATCGGAAGAGGAATTTTTTATTATATTAATAACTTTTTCTAAATTTTTTTTATAATCATCGGTTGTATAAAAATTAACTAATTCAACTTTTAACTTTTCACTTTTCACTTCCATAAACTCTTTTATAAATTTTGTCTACATTTCTCGTATAATAATTGTAATCAAAAAGACTTCTTATTTCATCCTCTTTCATAACTTTTCTCAAATCCTCATCTTTTAGCAGGTTTTCCAAAAACAGACTCTCACCTTTGTCATTGATTGGTTTTTTCCCTTTTTGAAGCTCTTCCCATACTTTCATTGCGTTTCTTTGAACTATTTTATAAGCGTTTTCCCTGCTTATTCCTTTTTTGGGAAGTTCTAAAAGAACTCTTTGAGAAAATACAAGCCCTCCCGTTAAATTAAGGTTTTTCATCATATTTTCCGGATATACCAAAAGATTTGCAATAATATTATTTAGTCTGTGGAGCATAAAATCGGTGGTAACAAATGCGTCCGGTAGCCAGAATCTCTCAACCGAGCTGTGGCTTATATCTCTTTCATGCCAAAGGGCGACATCTTCCATTGCCGGAATAGTATAGCTTCTGATAACCCTTGCAAGACCTGTTATGTTTTCACTGAGAACAGGGTTTCTTTTATGCGGCATTGCAGATGAGCCTTTTTGACCTTTTGAAAAATATTCTTCCGCTTCATAAACTTCCGTTCTTTGAAAATGTCTTATATTTACCGCTATTTTTTCCACTGTGCTTGCGAGCAGCCCCAAAGATGAAGCAAGGCGCGCATATCTGTCTCTCTGGATTACCTGATTTGAAATAGGGGCAGGTTTAAGACCTAAAAATTCACATGTAAGCTCTTCAAGCTCAACCGGAGCGTGTGCAAAATTACCCATAGCGCCGCTTAATTTTCCGACACTGATAACTTCAAGTGTTTCTTTTAAATTTTTAAGGTGTCTTTTCATTTCTTCATACCAGATGGATAAAACAAGCCCGAAAGTAATTGGCTCCCCGTGAATTCCGTGGCTTCTTCCAACCATTAACGTATATTTATGCTCCATTGCCCTTTTTTTGATGCTTTCCATTACCATTTTTACATCATCAATAATTATTTTAAGAGAATTTCTCATTTGAAGGGCTGTTGCCGTGTCAATAGTGTCTGAGCTGGTGAGGGCATAATGGACCCATCTGCTCTCATTTCCCAGGCTTTCAGCCACGCTTGTTAAAAATGCTATTACATCGTGTTTTGTTTCTTTTTCTATTGTCTCAATTCTTTTAATATCAAATTTTGCATTTTCAATAATTTTTTTTGCATCAACATCCGGAATTAAACCCAGTTTGTTCCATGCTTTTACCGCCGCTTTTTCAACTTCCAGCCATGCCCCGTATTTAGCTTCCTGGCTCCACAGTTTTTTCATTTCACTCCTGGCATATCTTTCGACCATATATATCCTTTTTTTGATACAATTATACAATAATTATAGTACATAGTGAGTAGTGAGCTTGCCCGGCCGCTTGCAAAGCGGCGGGGTTATGAGTAGTAATAATTAAAGGATAAGTCGTGCCGGATATGGGCTTTAGCGAAATTTTATTTGTAGCAGTTATTGCTATTATTGTTTTGGGACCGGAAAAGCTTCCGGACGCCATGAGGGATTTGGGAAGACTTTTTATAAAAATAAAAAAAATGTGGAGGGATGCAACGGCTGATATCAGAAGAGAGCTAGAACTTGAAGAGATGAAAACGGAAATGGAAGAATATAAAAAACAGCTTCAGGAGCTTCAAAATAAAGTAAGCGGTGAAGTAAATGATATAAAAAGCTCTCTGACAAGTCTTGATGAACTTACGGCAACAGGAAATACAAGGGATTTTTCAGATATGATAAGCTCCAATGAAAAAAAAATGGATAATGAAAAATGTAAAATGGAAAATGAGGGTAAAAATAATGAAAAATTAGAAAAAAATGAAAAAAAAAAAAATAATTATCCATTCTCCATTATCAATTTTACATTAGGATAAAAATGGGTTTTGTAGTTAAAGAATTTGAAATTAAAAATCAAAAAATACTTGATTTTTTAATTGAACTCGGATTTGGTATGCGTGAAGCAAAAAGGGCGATTGACAGGGGCAGGGTCAGTTTAAACGGAAAAAGAGTTACTGAAAAATCAGCAAGAGGCAGCGGTATTCTTAAAGCCATAGTGTTCGAGCCCAACGGTTACGGACTAAAACCTGTTTTTGAAACAACCCATTTTGCTGTGTTTGATAAGCCAAGCGGAGTTGCTATTCACCCAAAAAAGCTGGCTAATACAAAAAGCTTGCTGGATGATGTAAGAGCATTATGGGGGAGAGATGCAAATTTGGTCCACAGGCTTGATAAAGAAACGAGCGGGCTGGTGATGGCAAGTAAAAATAAATTTGCCGAAAGCGTTTTAAAACGCTCTTTTCAAAACAAAGAAATAAAAAAAAGTTATCTGGCCCTAATCAGGGGGCATTTGGATAAAATTATGACTATTAAAAAACCTATTTTGGCAAACAGAGATGAAAATATAAAAGTTAAAGTAATGATTCATCCCGAGGGTAAAGAATCAATAACCATTATAAAGCCCGTTAAAAAAATAGGAGACAATACACTTGTTGAATGTGATTTGTTAACAGGTCGCCAGCATCAGATAAGGGTGCATCTTTTCAGTATAGGCCATCCGGTTGTGGGGGATCCGTTATACGGGGTGGACAATGAATTTGCCGACAGATATTTAAATAAACAGATAAGCGAAGAAGAGAGAATTAAAACAACGGGGGCAAAAAGGCTTATGCTTCATTCTTATAAACTGGAATTTGAATTTATGAATAACAAATATATTATAAAAAGTGATAAATTACTGACTAAATACGCTCAACAAAAAGTGCAAATTTTTTAACGCTTCATAAAGACTAAAAAGCATTAACTCGCTTCGCTCAAACAAAATGCTTTTTTTAACGTCTTTATTTCGCTAAAATTTGCAATTGTTTCGCTTTATTTAGTCAGTGCCGAAAAAATTAAGCGAAAATTAAGTTTTTTGTGTTATAATTTTAATTCAATTTCCCCTCCTTAAAAGTTTTTAATAATTACCTCCTCTTTAAGCCCTTTCGGGCTTATAAAAGAGATTTAAATTCATTAAAAGGCATAGGCTTATAAAAATAAAATCCCTGAATATAATCACACTCGGCATTTTGGAGCAGTTTTAACTGGTTAATGTTTTCTACACCCTCGGCTATTGTTTTTAAATCAAATTTATGGGCAAAATCAATAATCGTTTCAACAATGGCATAATCTTTTTTAGAATTTTCTATATTTCTTACAAAAGATATATCTATTTTTAAATAATCAGCCGGCAAATCTTTTAAATAACTAAACGATGAATAACCCGTTCCAAAATCGTCAATTGAAAGTTTGAATTTTTTATTTTTAAAATAATTGAATATTTTCTTGGTATATTCAATATCTCCCGCTATTTCTCTTTCAGTTAATTCTATATTTATAGGTAAATTGCGTATTTTTTTAAATAAATTTTTAATATGCTCTTCATCTGTTAAGGATTTGCCTGAAATATTAAAAGAAAGCGGTATGTTTATCTGTTGCAGATATTCTAAAAATTTTGGGAACATCTGTTTTTCTATTGTTTTTATAAATCCGCTGTTTTCGGCATTATCTATAAAATTATTAGGATAAATTATTTTATTGTTGTGTTTGATTCTAAGAAATGTTTCCGCCCCTGCAATTTTTAAAGATTTTGAATCCACATACGGTTGAAAATGATATATAAATTCTTTGTTTTTTAAAGCAGTTTTTAAAAGATTTTTGGTTTGTGTATATTTTAAAATCTGTTCGTTGATTTGTGAAGAAAAAAATTCGTATGTAAATTCTCCTTTTTCTTTTGTCAAGCTCTAGTGCTAAATAAGCTTTATCTAATAATTTTACTAGGGATATAGAGCAATGCCTATATTGACAGCAATTTTGTTTTGAAACTCTTCGAAATTTTATATGTTTCTGTTGAAATTTTTAATTATTGAAAGAATTTCGTCTAAAGACTTATATAAAAATGTTTTTAAAAATTCAGCAAATTTCCGTTTATCTGATTGAATATTTTAAAATCTTTTAAATCAATTATTATAAAGGCATATGTCTCTTTTTTATTTATTTTTTTAGAAATCTGATATATAAATTCCTGTCTGTAAAAAAGCTTCTTTCAATTTTTTTTCTATAATATTTTCTTATTTTTTCCCTTCATGTGAAAAAACAGGTATTATTTTGTCTTTTAAATAAAAAAGCTCTCCGTTTTTATTTTTGTTTATTAATTTCTTCCACACTTTTATTTGCATATAAAATATTTGCATTTTCGTCTGTAATCACCGCCCATGAGTATGTTTTGTCAAAGGCTTCGTTTAGTAAATCAAGAAGAGTGTAATCTATAGACAGACTTTATGAAAATGGTATAAATAATGCTGAATGAAAATTATTGTCATTTTAGTAATTTTTTATATGGAAATTATTTGTCTGAATATTTTGCTAAATCCTCAAAAAACTCTTTTTTATAATCTCCTTTGCTAAAAAGATTCCATAACGTTTTTATATATTCTCATTTTTGGAAAAGATTTTTATTATAATTTGATTTATATTTTTTAAAATTTCAAGCGAATTTTCTTTTGTTACTTTCTTCTGTAATATCTAATTTAAATTCATTGTTTTTATTTATAACTTGCAAACTTTCATATGTTTTTGAAAAAAATTCTCCGTTTAATCTTTCTTTGATATTATTTAAAATTTCATATTTTTTTTTATTTAATTTTGGTGAGTAATGTTTTAAAAACTTCGTGAAATTTTTTAATTGAATAAATTATATTTTTAATTATAACAGAATTTTTAAAAAACTGAATATCTCTTCATATTTATATAATTCATCGGGATTTTGTCTTAAAAAGTTTTCCATGGCTTCTTTTTTGTTTATGGCTCCATCCAAATCAGGATCAACTCCTTTTTGATATGCGCCTATTCTTATTAACACTTCGTTTTCTTTGAGCATTGAATAGAGATATTTAAATTTTTGCGCCAAATTTATATGCTCTTTATCTACCACATTTGGCATTACCCTGCTGGCTGAAGAGAGAATGTCTATTGGAGGATATAGCCCCCTGTCTGTAAGTTCCCTGTTTAAAATAATATGCCCGTCGAGTATGCTTCTGGCCTGGTCCGCTATAGGGTCGGCCGATGTGTCATCTCCTTCCACCAATACGGTAAAAAATGCAGTAATTGAGCCTTTCCCTTTTTCTTTTCCTGCCCTCTCCATCAGTTGAGGTAAAAGAATAATTGAGCTTGGAGGATAACCTTTACTTGTAGGGGGTTCTCCCTGGGCAAGGCCTATTTCCCTTTGTGCCATGGCAAAACGTGTTATACTGTCCATTAAAAAGAGTACGTCTTTCCCACGGTCTTTAAAATATTCCGCCACCGCCATGGCCGAAAACGCCCCGTATTTTCTCATAAGGGCGGAATCATCGCTTGTTGCCGCTATAATTACAGTATTTGTTAAATCGCCTTTTAAATTATGTTCTATAAATTCCGGAATTTCCCTTCCCCTTTCGCCAATCAGGGCTATTACTTTAACCTGGGCATCACTTCCTTTTACAATCATACTCATGAGTGTCGACTTACCAATCCCACTTCCGGCAAAAATACCCATTTTTTGGCCTTTTCCACAGGTTAAAAGACCGTCTATTGCTTTAACACCGGTTGAGAAGACTTCATTTATCATACCTCTTTTAAGGGGAGAGATAGGTTTTTTCATTATAGGATATTTTGTTTCAAAATTTATTTTACCGAGGGAGTCAATCGGATTCATAAACGGGTCAACCACCCTTCCAAGCAGTCTCTCCCCAACAGGAATTTTCATTCCGTTTTCGTCAATATACACCTTATCTCCTATTTTAAACCCTTCTAAAAAACTAAAAGGCGTTACCACAAAAGATTTTTCATCAAGGCTTGTTACCATCCCGAGCATTTCCTTATTGGATGAGACAATTTTTACAATATCCCCTATAGAAGGGTTAAGCCCTACGGCTATCAGATTGGTGGAATTTATTTTTTTTACCGTTCCAAACGGAAGGGATAATTTTTTAGAGCCAATTTTCGATTTGATATTTTTAAGCGGCATCGTTTCCTTTCAATTAATTATAAAATTATGGTATTATACACTTTAAAAAAGGATAATGTATGGTTGAAGCTAAAAAAATTGATTCTGCTAATAGTATAATAAAAGCGAACATAGAAAATCAAGATTTGGAAGCAAAAAAAGACAAAATTGCCAAACAAATTGCAAAAAAAGCTAAAGTTCAAGGTTTTAGAGTGGGAAAAGTTCCCGTAAAAGTTGTTAAAAAAATGTATGCAAGCGATATTGAAAATGATGCAATAAGTGAAGCAGTAAGAGATATTTTAAATGAAGGTTTAAAAGAACTCGGAATTAAAGATATGATTGCGGAGCCTGATGTGGTGAAATTTGAAAAAGGCGAAGAAAAAATAGAAGTTGAAATTAAAGTATATTCAAGGCCTGAAGCAGAAATAGAAGGTTACAAAGAATGTGTTCCTGAAATTGAAAAAATAGAAGTAAGCGAAGAAGAAATTAACGAAGAACTTGAAAATATTGCAAAAAGCATGGCTGAGGTGAAAGATTCTGATAAGGAAATAGCCGAAAAAGGCGATATAGCCGTTATTGATTTTAAAGGTTATATTGACGGAAAAGAGATGGAAAACGGAAGTGCTAATGATTATCCTCTTGAGCTTGGAAGCAATTCTTTTATTCCGGGATTTGAAGAACAGATTACCGGAATGAAAGTGGGAGAGAGTAAAAAAATAAAAGTGACTTTCCCTGAAAATTACGGAGCAAAAGAATTAGCGGGTAAAGAGGCTGAATTTGAAGTAACACTTAAAAAAATTCAGGAAAAAATTCCGGCCGAAATAAATGACGATTTGGCTAAAAAATATTTAAACAAAGAAGACGCCACTTTGGATGATCTTAAAAATCATGTAAAAGAGCTTATTTTAAGCAGAAAAAAAGCCGAAGCTTTCGGACCAAAAAAAGACGAAATACTTGAATGTCTGGTTAAAAAATACGAAATAGATTTGCCTGAAAGTGTTGTTGAAAAAGAACTTGAAATAATGATTAATCAGGAAGCCTCAAAAATGAGCCCTGCTGAAATTAAAGAACTTCAGGAAAATCCTGAAAAAGTAAAAGAACTGAGGGAAAAACTGCTCCCTGAAGCAAAAGAGAGGGTAAAACTTACATTTTTGGTTGATGCCATAGCCAAAAAAGAAAATGTTGATGTTAGCGATCAGGAACTCTCCCAGGTAATTTATTATGAAGCTTTAATGCAGGGGCAAAATCCTCAGGATGTAATAAAATATTATCAGGAAAACAATCTGCTTCCGGTAATAAAAATGAATATGATTGAAGAGAAGTTATTAAATAAACTGCTTGAAGATAAATTAGAAGGATAAAAATTGAGTATATTAATACCTACAGTAATTGAAAAAACGGGAAGGGGCGAGAGAGCTTATGATATATACTCTCGCTTACTTAAAGACAGAATTGTTATGCTCCAGGGAGAAATTAATGACCATGTTTCAAGTATAATAGTGGCACAGCTTTTGTTTTTGGAAGCAGAGAATCCTGAAAAGGATATTTATTTATATGTCAATTCACCTGGAGGGGTTGTAACAAGCGGTATGGCAATATATGATACCATGAATTATATAAAACCTGACGTAGCAACCATCTGTATGGGGCAGGCGGCAAGCATGGGGGCGTTTTTACTCAGCAGCGGTGCTAAGGGAAAAAGATTTGCGCTTCCTCATGCAAGAATTATGATACATCAGCCTTTGGGAGGAGCCCAGGGTCAGGCTACGGATATAGAAATTCATGCAAAAGAAATTTTAAGAATGAAAAAAGAACTTAATAGAATTTTGGCTGAAAATACAGGGCAGAGCCTTAGAAGAATAGAAAAAGACACTGAAAGAGATTTCTTTATGGGTGCCGAGGAGGCTATGAAATACGGGCTTGTTGACAAAGTGCTTAAAAAGAGAGATTAATGCTAAATCAACAAGAAGACAAATATGTAACCCAGAATGTTTCAAATTCTTCTAATAATTCATTGGAAAATTTTGCAAAAAGAGTATTTGACAATCTTATCTCAGACGGGGTTCCCCCCATTCCGTATTATTATAAAGTTTATTTTTTTAATGAGCTGGATAACGAAAATGAAGCGTTCAGAAAACAGGTTTATGAATTAATATCTTTGGAAGAGAGTAATGATTTAGAAAAAGATTTGGAATTTGAAATAAAACTTAAAAATGCTTTTAAATATTCAAAAGAACTTTTAAACCATGTTGCTCTAACATATAAAATTACTAAAAAATTAAAAGAACTGCTTGGTTTACAGCTTAAAGAAACAGCCCACATAACCAACAACAAGGCTTTAATAAAATTGATAAACGGTTTTCAAAACAATTTAAAAATAATCGATGAGCGTCTAAACAGGGAAGTTGAAGAGATTAAAAATTTATATTCCCAGAATGTGGAGGTTTTAAAAGATATCGAAAGTAATTCTGTTTTTGATGCGAGATATGGTATATATAATAAAAATTATTTTTTAAATGAAGTTAGGAAAGAACTTAATTTAATAAATAAATTTCATCATACCAGTTCTCTTATAATGGTTAAAATACAAGATGATATTTTGAGTAAACTCAATTCTGAAAAATCGCGTGTCTTAATCAACAGAAGTCTGGCTAAAATAATGCTTAAAACGTCAAGAAGAACAGATATTGTGGCTACATTCGAAGAAAATATTTTTTCAATGCTTCTTAAACATACCGATGTGATAGGGGCGCAAAAAACAGTTGAAAGACTTTCAGATACGTTGTTAAATACCTCTGTTTTTTTAGAGGGTGAAGAACTTACGCTTAAAATTGTGGCCGGTATAGTAGAGCTTAAGGAAAACAGGGATGTGGAAAGATTTATATTTAAAGCGTTAAATACCCTAAAAGAAGCTGAAAGCAATAAAGAATTATATTCCATTGGAAAGGTAGATTGATGGCAGTGCTTGATATAGTTACATATCCGAATAAAGTTTTAAAACAGATTTCAAAACCTGTTGAAAGATTTGATGGCGAGCTTCATAAATTATTGGATGATATGTATGAAACTATGATTGTTAAAAACGGTGTCGGGCTTGCCGCTATTCAGGTGGCGGTTCCAATCCGTGCGTTAATAATTGATATCGGGGATGAAGAAGGAAAACAGAGTGAAAATTCTAAAATAGAAGTAATAAATCCTGAATTTTTACTTTGGGAAGGAAGCCAAAAAGATACGGAAGGCTGCCTCAGCGTTCCGGATTATTTTGACGAAGTTGAAAGATATGCAAATGTTAAAGTTAAATATTTTGACAGATTCGGAAAAGAGCATATCAGGGATGCCGAGGGGCTACTCAGCGTTGCATTTCAGCATGAGACAGACCATCTGGACGGATATCTGTTTGTAGAAAGACTGGATTATATAAAAAGAAAGAAGTTTGAAAAAGAGTGGAAAAAACTATTAAAACAAAAACGAAAAAAATAAATTCGGCCACACTTGAAGGATTTGGTGCCCAAAAAGTGGAAGTCGAAAGCTCTTTTACAAAAGCTCTTCCAGGATTTTCCATTGTCGGGCTTACAAGCCAGTCAATTCAGGAAAGCAAAGAAAGGGTAAAGTCCGCCCTGCTTAACAACGATTTCGAATTTCCGCCTCTTAAAATCACTATTTCGCTCTCTCCGGCGGATTTGAATATATTTAATAAAAGATTATCTGTTTGGATTAATTTGGAGATGTTGTTAAAAACGGGTTTGAAAGAAAAGAAAAAATAGTGAGTGTTGAAAATTTAAAAAAACTTACAATTAAAGAGCATTTTGTTAAAAAAGGAGAAGAATAATATTATTCATTATTAATTCATCAGATTTTTTTTTGAGAAATCCAAGACATTTGAAACTATTAAAGAGCTTTTAAAAGAAAAAAATTTAAAAGAATATAAACAAAAACCACACGAAACAGATTAAAAATGAAGAATTAAAAATTAAAATTATAATTATTAAAGATTTAAATATTAAAGAAGAAAAGGACAACTTTATCAAATAAAGAGCATTAAAAACTAATTAATTTAATTATTTAAAATTGATTTTTCAAATATAAGAGACAGATAAAAGATTAAAAGAAGATCTAATTTTTATCGATTTAAAAAAGATTTTATTCAGTAGGATATGTAATTCCTTATTTAAAAAGAAAAAAAATTAAAAAATTTGAAACTTATGTAGAAAAAATAGTTTAGAAATTTTTAATGACTTGTAATCATATTTACAGGGCAATGAGGATAAAAGAAGAAAAAGTTCAAAATCAACTGTTTTAAAAATAAAAGCAACTGCTGATAAAAAAGGTGTGAAAAAAAATAATATATTTATGATAAAGTTTAAATATAAATGTAGAAAAACAAAAGGAGATTTTAAAGATAAAAAAAAAATAATGAAAAAGTTCAATGTGATAAAGTATTGCATAAAAAAGCATTTGATATATGTTATTCCTGTAATTTGAAAACTCCAAATGCAGTGTTTGATTACAAAAAAGTATTAAGCTATTAGAGAGCTTATTGAAAAAAGATGAGATTAAAGACCTATATAAATTTAATGAATAAATTTAATTTTTGTGATGAAAAAGTACGAAAAAGCGATAAAAAATTTTGAAAAATGAATTAATAAAAAAGAAATTGTCCCGTATTTTCAACAAAATTTTATATTTTTTAAAAAAATTAAATTTATATAAAAAAAAATAGTAAGTATTTTACAAAATTGTAATATCTTTGACCCAACCTGTGGGAGTGGTATAAAAAATTAGATTTAAAATATGAATATAATTATATTTAAAACTTTTACAAAAAAATTATCTTCAATAAAACTGCAAAAATGATAGCAAGTTTGTTTTTTATTTTAAAAAATCAGATGAGAAATATACAAAATACAGAAAAAGTTTTAAAAAAAATTCATTAGATAAATTTAAAACTATTTTAAAAATTTGATGAAGTTATTGTTTGTTAATAAGAGAAAAGATTAATGTATGAATCTTGTTAATAAGTTTAAAGAAAAAAATAAAAATTTAACTTTTAGTGAGAGAGGAAATAAATAATATTTTGCAATTATTAGATATTGTTAAATAAATTTAATATCCAAAAAGCAAAAATAAAACAAAAAAGTTAATAAAAACCTTTTTGGAGGTTTGTCAAACCTTGAAATTAAAAAATTTAAAGTTATTGAATTAAGTGAAATTTTATAAAAAAAATAAAAGTAAAACTAATTGGAAAAATAATAAAAAAATTATTGATAAATATGAAAAAACTTAGATATTATAAAAGATTTTTAAGAATTAAATAAGAATATTTTAAGAATATTATTTCAGAAAAAATTAAGTAATCGAAACGTTAAAAGATCTAAAAGAATTGATAAATACAGAAACATATATTTACAGAAAATGAAGAAAATAAATTATTTATATATTTAATAAAGATATTAATCTTAATTTAAAAGAAAGAGAAGTTTTATAAAAATTTTAAAATAATTTCTAATCTAAAATTTTTAATTCATATGAAATTTTTTTAAAAATTCTTCTTTAAATAATATTATTATTTTCTATTTAAATTTTATTACATTCATAAATACTTTCTTTAATCTTTATTACCTTCTTCCACTTCTTTTTTTTTAAATTTATTGGGAAATTTATATGAGTTAGTTTCATTCTGAAAAAAGAGGGAAGCCATTTTGATTTGCCGATAGCTTTAAGTATTCTGTATCATAAAAAAGATATTGATTTGAGAGAATTTTTGGTTTTGGGCGAGCTTGGGCTTGACGGTAAACTTAAAGATACAAATACAATTTTTCCTATAATTTTATCTTTAAAGCCTAAAAAAGTGATAATTCCGCTTGAGAGTGCAGGTAAAGTGTCTAAAATCCCAGGAATTGAAATATATGCTTTTTCGCATATAAAAGAGTTTGAAGAATTTGCTCCAAAAAAAAGTGAAAAAAGTGAATTAAATTATGACTCGATAAATATTAACGGTAAAAAATATTACTATTTAAATGAATTTAAAGAGGATTTTAAAGATGTAATAGGTCAAAACGAGGCAAAAGAAGCGGCTTTGATTTCAGCGGCTGGGTTTCATAATATTTTGTTTGAGGGAAGTCCGGGAGTCGGTAAATCTATGATAATAAACAGAATGAAATATATTCTGCCTCCTATGAGTCTGGAAGAGATACTTGAAGTTGAAAAATATAATTCACTTGAGGGGAAAGAAGTTACATTTAAGCCTGTCAGGCCTTATAGAGCGCCGCATTATTCATCTACAAAAGCAGCAATATTCGGAGGCGGAAGCAGGGGGGCTAAAATTGGGGAAATTGCATTTGCGAACAAGGGGATTTTGTTTTTTGACGAGCTTCCTTATTTTCAAAAAGATGTTTTGGAAAATCTGCGCCTTCCACTGCAGGATAAAAAAGTGTTAATCAGCAGGGTAAATTCAAAAATAGAGTATGAAACGGATATTTTATTTGCGGCGGCTATGAATCCATGCCCCTGCGGAAATTTGTTAAGTCCTCTTAAAGAATGCAGATGCACGGACCTTGAAATCAGAAGGTATAAAAACAGGATAAGCGAGCCTCTTTATGACAGGATTGAAATATATCATCAGATGATTGAAGACGACTCAAAAGATACAATTTCAAGCAAAGAGATGTTTGAGAAGGTTTTAACTGCATTTGAAATGCAAAAAGGTAAATTTAATGCCAATTTAGAAGAAAATTATCAATTTGACTTAGAAAACGAAGCTTATGATATTTTAAATAAAGCCAAAAGAAATTTTGCACTCTCTAAAAGAAGCGAATTTAATTTATTAAAGGTGGCAAAAACCATTGCAAATTTAGATAAAAGAGATAAAATAAAAAAAGTTGATTTATTAAAAGCGTTAAAGTATAGGAAAAGATGAAAGAAATTATCAAAATTTTAACAGAAGAACATAATTTTATAAATCTGTTTTGGAATAATTTTCACAAAATTGACGAAGGCGTTTACAGAAGCGCCCAGATACTTCCCTGGAGGCTTAAAAAAATAATTAAAAAATATAATATAAAAACTGTAATAAATCTAAGAGGCAGCGATAATTATTTATATAAAAAAGAAAAAGAAATATGCGATAAATTAGGGGTTGAATATATAGAGCTTCCAATTTCATCAAGAACACTTCCCAAAATAGAAGAGATGGAAAAATTAAAAGATATTTTAATGAATAAAAACAAAAAACCCCTTCTTTTTCACTGCAAGGCTGGGGCTGACAGGAGCGGGTTTGTTGCAACATTTTATAGAATACTTAAAGGCGAATCTCCAAAAGAGGCTCTCAAAAAAGAACTTAAATTGCAATACGGCTTTATAAGTTTAAGTAAAGCCGGAAGAATTAAGGAATTTTTTTCAAAATATGACGGTAAAAATGATTTTATGGCTTGGGCTGAAAAAAACAGGGATAAAATTCAATCGGAATTCAGTGAAAACCCTTTTGTCGATTTTATATATGAGAAAATTTTAAGGAGAGAGTGATGAGAGAAGTGTTTGAGAATGTCTATTTTTTGGATAAAAAATGTTATGAAAAATATAACTTGAGAGAAGATATTTTAATGGAACACGCAGCTTACGAAATGGCTCTTGAAATATATAAAAGATTTGAGAAAGGAAGCAGTGTAACTATAATTTCTGGTCCCGGAAACAACGGGGCAGACGGGATAACACTTGCAAGAATCCTTTTAGGGGATTATAAGGTTAATCTGTTTTTACCCCTAAATGCAAAATCCGCCATGGCAAAACTCCAGCTTGAAAGGTTTTTAAGAATTGGCGGGAAAGTCAGTAAAAAGATAAAAAAAGCTGATGTTTTGGTGGATGCAATTTTTGGAAGCGGGTTAAAAAGGGATTTAGATGACGGGATAGCGGATGTAGTTGAAAATATGAATGAAATGGATTCTTTTAAAATAGCCTGTGATATCCCAACCGGAATTGATGATAAAGGGAATTTAAGACCTGTGTCTTTCAGGGCAGATGTGACCGTTACAATGGGTGCTGAAAAATTAGCTTTATATTCAGACATGGCAAAAGATTATGTGGGTGAGATTAAAATAGCAAATTTGGGTGTTTCTTTTTCAAACTATATTGAAAAAAGCAGTTTTTTTGTTTTGGAAAAAAATGACTTAAAACTTCCTTTTAGAAATAAACAAAATACTCACAAAAGAAGTTATGGCCATTTAGGTATTTTATGCGGAGAGAAAAAAGGCGCTTCAATAATGGCGGGTATGGCCGCATTTAATTTCGGGTGCGGACTTGTTAGTTTAGTCACTCATAAAGAGGTTAATGCCCCTTATGAAATTATGCAGACACACCATATTGAAAATTTCTCAGCACTTGCATTTGGTATGGGGCTTGGCAATTATTTTGATGATGAGCTTGAAGAAATTGCAAAACTTGATATACCGATGATAATAGATGCGGATATGTTTTATAAAAAAGAGATTTTAAAATTTTTAAAAAAAGATGTTGTTTTAACCCCTCATCCAAAAGAGTTTTCATCACTTCTTAAATTAACCGGTATTGGAGAATACAGCGTAAAAGAAATTCAAAAAAACAGGTTTGATTTGGCATTGGAATTCAGTAAAAAATATCCCGGAGTTGTATTGCTTCTTAAAGGCGCAAACAAAATAATTGTGCATAATAAAAAACTTTTTATTGACCCTCTTGGAAACGTTGCATTGGCAAAAGGCGGGAGCGGAGATGTTTTGGCCGGAATGATAGGAAGTTTATTGGCTCAGGGAGAAAGTTTGCTTGATGCTACAATTAATGCAAGTTTGGCCCACTCGGTTGCAGGAAATTATGAACCGAATTATGCCTTGACCCCTATAAAACTTATAAAAAGACTTGAAGAAATTAATATTTAGCGTATAGTTTTTTAAATTCTTCACAGTTTTTTAATAATTCTTCTTTTTTTCCTTTACATACAATCTGTCCATTTTTAAAAACTAAAATTTCATCTGCATTTTCAATGGTATTTAATCTGTGTGCCACTATAAAAACAAGTTTGTCTTTAAGTTTTAAAATACTATCCATTATTACTTTTTCGCTTTTATTGTCCAGTGCGCTTGTTGCTTCGTCTAAAATTAAAACATCCGGGTTTTTATATAAAGCCCTTGCTATTGCTATTCTTTGTTTTTGCCCTCCGCTTAGATTGCTTCCTCCTTCGTTCAAAACGGTGTATATACCATTTTCCAAACTTTTTACATAATCCCATAAATTTGCTTTTTTAAGTGCTTCGATTATTTTTTCTTCGTTAATTTCTCTTCCGTAGGAGATGTTTGCGGCAATTGTGTCGTTAAAAATGTGAACATTCTGCGGAATATAGGCAATTTTGCCCCTTAAATCAAAAATATTATATTTTTTTATATTTTTTTCATTTATTAAAATTTCGCCGCTGTTTGCATCATAAAATCTTTCAAGCATTGATACAAAAGAACTTTTCCCCCCTCCGCTGTCCCCTACAAGACCTATAATTTTGGGTTTTTTTGTTTCATAGTTTATGTTTTGTAAAGCTTTTTTGTTTCCGTATTTTAAATTTACATTTTTAAATTCTATTTTTTCAATAGAGCTTAATTTTTTATTGCCCGAAATGATTTCAGGTTTTAGATTAAATATTTCTTTTAATCTTTCATTTGCGGCAATTGCATCCTGGAATCTTGAATATGTGTTTGCTATTCTTCTAATCGGGTCTGTCATCATAAAAAGTGCCGTCATAAAAGAAAAAAACGCTCCGACACTCATTTGATTTTCAATTACCTCTTTTCCTCCGATAATAATTACAATTGCGCCTATTGCCGCGGTAAGGGTTTCCAACACCGGAATCAAAACAGCCTGTGTCCGTATGGTTTTAAGATTTATTTTTAAATATTTGAGATTCAGCTCTTCAAATTTTTTTATTTCATATTTTTTTGCGTTAAATGCTTTTATTGTTTCTATGTTCTTAAAAATTTCACTTAGGTGTTTATTTAATTTTGCGGTTTGATTCTGAGCTTCTTTGGATAATTTTTTCAGTTTTTTAGAAATAATGCTAACAGGGTAAATAATAAAAGGCAAAATAATCAGTGCAAAAAAAGCCAATTTCGGGTTTTGATATATTACCACCGCCAAAAGAAAAACAGCCATTAATATATCTCTAAGTAAATTGGCCAAAGAATGGCTAACCGCTCCTTGGATTCTGTTTATATCATTTATTGTTCTGCTGACCAGCTCTCCTGAGTGGGTTTTTTTAAAATAGAGCAGGTCAAAACTTAAAATATGCTTTAAAAATTTATCTCTGATTTGCCTTACAATATCTTCTCCTATGAAGCTTACATAATACTGCTGCAAAACCGAGCCCACACCTTTTAAAAAATAGGCAAGTACAATTGCAAACGGTAATAAATATAATAAACGGATGTTTTTTTCTATAAATATTTTATCAAGTACCGGTTTTACTAAATATGCGGTTGCGGCAGTTGCAAGAGAAACCAAAATCATTCCTATTACGGATAAGAAAATCTGTTTTTTATAATGTTTGTAATAAGGCATATACTCTTTTAAAAATTTAAACACTTATTTCCTTTTTGTTATAATTTTACATATTTTACCAAAAGGAAATAATGGAAGCAATAATAAAACTCAGTTCTCTTGGAGATATAATTCATTCACTTATTGTTTTGCCTAAACTTAATAAAAAAGTTGATTTTTTTGTGGATAATGTTTTTAAAGAAATTTTAGAATATAATCCTTTTATTGAAAATATTGTGCCGGTTAAATTAAGACAAGCAAAAAAACAAAAAAGTTTATATATTAAAGAATTTGTAAGACTTAAATCAATGGATGCGTATGAGAGGGTATATGACCTGCAGGGGCTGATTAAAAGTGCTCTTTTGGCAAGACTTGTCGGTGATATAGTGGTTGGTTTTAAAAATCCAAGGGAGAAAATAGCCAGGTTTTTTTATGATGAAAAAAAAGATGTTTTAGGCGAAATTGCTATTAGAAGATATATCAATCTTTTCGGCTTTGATGATACTCAGTATTTAAAAAATCATCCAAAACTTTTGTTTTATAAAGATAAAGAGTTTGAATTTTTAAGCAAAACTAAAAAAAACATAGTTTTTATAATAGGGGCAAGCTGGGAGTGTAAAAAAACGCCTTTAAAAATATGGGATAAACTGGCAAAACATTTTAAAAATGAAAATATAATTATTCCTTATTATGGGGAAAGCGAAAAAAAAGATGCATTTTTTTTGGCTGAAAATAATTCAAACATTTTGCCGATTAGCTTAAATCTAAATGCTTTAAAAGCATTAATTGATAAGTGTGATTTACTTATTGGAAACGATACTGGTCCTAGCTTTATAGCGTGGGCAAACAATATTAACAATGTGATTTTATACGGCTGTACATATAATAACAAAATTTATGAAAACAAGTTTTCTAAAAGTGTAGAAATGCAAAAAAGCATAAAAAAAGGCTTAATGGTAATGGATAAAATGGATTTAAATCAAATTTTAAAGAAAATTGATGAATTTTAAAAATTTAAGTTATTACGGATTTAATATGTTAGAATTTATAATTAAATATACCCTCTGTTTAGTGTGTATCATTTGGACAATAAAAGGAAAAAAGTAATTTGCATAAATTTAAATTTGGCATATGGACATTAAGTAAAGAAAAAAAAGAAGAAATTACAAAAAAAGTTAATGAGAATTTTATAAATAATCTCTTTGAATTTATCGAACTTTCATTTATTTCAAAAGAAGAACTCAGAAAGAGAATTGAGTTTAAATAATTTAGATAAAATAAAAGAAGAGTTTAATATAAAGGGCCTGTAACTGGGAAATAGCTACATCTGCAATAGGTGCTTTTGTGACGCCTATAAGCGCAGTTGTAAGAAATATAGAAAATTCTAAGCTTAATGAAAAAATAAAAAGAACAAGGGAAAAATTCGGAGTTAGAATTTATAATAAAAAAGGGGCTCTTAAGCATTTGATGAAAGATTTGAAGGACAATAAAAGTATTGGAATTTTGGTAGATCAGAATACGGCTGAAAATGAAGGGGTGGAAACAGTTTTTTTTGGCAAAAAAGTTTTACATACACCATCAGCCTGTTTGCTTAGTAAAAAATTTAAAATCCCAATTGTTATGGATTTGGTTGAAAGAGTAAAGGATAAATGGATTATAGATTTTAAAGAAATTTTTTATACCAATGATATTCAATCTTCAGTGGATAAACAATCAAAAATTATTGAAGAAGAGGTGAAACAATATCCAGAACTTTGGTATTGGTTTCATAAAAAATTTAAACATTTTTATGAAAATGAATACAATAAAAAATGTAAAGTGTAAAATGAAAAGTGTATTTTACTCATCTGGCTGCTTAAAAAGCGGTCACGATGAAAAAATAAGTATAGTAATTTTGACAAAAAATAGTGAAAAATATTTAGAAAAAGTATTAAAAAGTGTAGAATTTGCTGATGAGGTAATTATTTATGATAATGGAAGTGAAGATAATACATTAGAAATTTCTAAAAAGTTTGAAAATACCAAAATTTTTATAGATAATAAGTGGGAAGGGTTTGGCAGACAAAAACAAAAAGCTGTAAATAAAGCATCTAATAAATGGATATTTGTATTAGATAGCGATGAGGTTTTTACTGAAAATCTTAAAAATGAGGTTTTAGAAGTTATTAAAAATCCGAAGTATGATGCATATAAAGTGGCAAGGCTTAATAACTTTTTTGGTAAATGGATTAGACACTGCGGGCTTTTTCCTGATTTTAGTATAAGACTATTTAACAAGGAAAAATGTTTTTTTAATAAAAGAATAGTGCATGAAAGTGTGGAATATGAAAGGGTAGGAGAGCTTAAAAACTATTTTCTGCACTATGCATATGAGAGTGTTGAAGAATTTATTGACAAGCAAAACAGATACTCAAGCCTTGGTGCTAAACCTAATAAATTAAAAGCTATTTTTTCTCCATATTGGACTTTTTTTAAAATTTATTTTTTAAAGTTAGGTTTTCTTGATGGATGGAGTGGCTTTGTAATTGCTAAACTTTATAGTGAATATACTTTTTGGAAATACGTTAAAAAAATGGATAATTGAAAATGGAAAATGAAAAATTAAAAATATTGGTAGTTAAATTTAGAAACATTGGAGATGTTTTACTTACAACACCTTTAATTAAAAATTTAAAACTAAATTACCCTGATTCACAAATTGATTGTGTAGTAAATAAAGGCACAGAAAGATGCTAACACTAAATCCAAATATTAATAATATTTTTACTTATGATAAAAGTTATTTTAAATCCCTTCCAAAACTAAAAAGAATAATAGAAGAATTTAAATTTTTAAATAGTTTTAGAAATTATGATATAATAATAAATACAACAGAAGGCGATAGAGGGGCTTTTATTGCAAAATTTAGCAGGGCAAAAATAAAAATAGGATTTTCTCCAAAAAAAAATATCTTTTTAAAGAGTTAAAATTTTTTGGGATAAAAAAGATGATGAGTTTATTGACAGTTTTAATTTACCTAAAAAATTTGTTCATTTTCATCCGGCGAGCAGATGGCTTTTTAAATGTATAGATGATACAATTTCAGCAAAAATTATTGATTTTATTCAAGAGGAGCTAAATTTAAGGGTAGTTTTAACGGCAGCTCCTGTTGAAGCAGAAATTAAAAAAATAGAAAATATTAAATCTTTATGTAAAACAAATTCAAGTGAGTTATGTGAGAAAACTTAGCTTAAAACAGACTCCCTGTAATTGCATTTTTTGGACCGAGCGGGGCTTTTAATTGGGGGCCTTGGGATAATAATTTAATGGAGAGTGGATATAATAAAAAAAACGGATTTCAAAAAATGGGAAAACATAGAGTTATTCAGGTAGATTGTGGGCAGGATGGATGTAATGGAAGCAAGATAAGCGAATGTTTAATAAGCGGACTTGATTTTGATTTGAAGTTTTTTGGGGAGTGGAGAAAGATAGCGTTTTATTTAAAAGACAAGAAGAAATAAGAGGGGAATTTTTTGATTTTTAAATTAAATAAGATTTATAATTATGCGGTGTAAAGGTAATTCGCACAAGACATCTTTTAACTCCTTAGCAGACAAGTAAAAGAATATTTAGAAAGTGTAGGGGTTAAAAAAGAGAAATTAGAGGTTATTTATACAGGTATTGATACAGATAAGTTTAAACCTTTTAGCGGTTATTAAGAGGTGAATATAATATTAATAATGATACTGTAATTATAGGGCAAAAAGACATATAGATTTATTAGAGGCTATAAAACCTTTAGAAAATATAAAAATTGTAATAGTTGGGAATGGTCCGCAGGAGATGAATATTAAAAATTTTATAAAAGATAGAAAATAAAGTTTTGATGCTTGGTCATAGAGAAGATATAGATAAAATTTTACCTAATTTTGATATTTTTGTATTGCCTTCAAATCTTGAAGCTCTTGGGACCGCTCTTTTAGAAGCTCAGTCTTGCGGTGTGCCTGTTGTGGCAAGCAGGGTTGGTGGAATTCCAGAGTGTGTGAGTGAAGGTAAGACAGGGTTTTTGTTTGAAAAAGAAAATGTAAATGAATTAGGAGAAAAGTTAATCAAGTTAATAGAGAATAAAAACTTAAGATATGAATTTTCAAAAAATGCAATAGAATGGATAGAAAATAATTTTTCAACTCAAAAAATGGTTAAAGATACCGAAAATTTGTATAAAAGAATTATAAATGAATAGTGTGCCGGTTTTAATGTATCATCATATTTTAGAAAAAGATAGTTTTATTGCAAGTAGCATAGAAAATTTTGAAAAACAGATGAAGTTTTTAGCAGAAAATAATTTTAAAATAGCGGTTTTTATTAGGATGGAGGGATAATTACTATTTTGCATATCCTGTTTTAAAAAAATACAATTTAAAAGCATATTTTTAGTAACTGAATGGATTGAAAAAGCAAGTGAAAAAAAATCAGAATTTAAACCTCTAAAACATAATGAGGCTAAAAAAGAAGTCCAGATTAATCCTTCATCAGTTATTTTAAATTGGAATGAAATAGAAAAAATGAGTGATGTTTTAGATTTTCACTCACATACTCATTCGCATAGGGATGGAAGAAGAGTTTGAAAAATCAAAAGAAATTTTAAAAAATAGGCTTGGTGTTGATTCAAAACATTTATGCGCTAAAAAAACAGATAAAAATTTTTTCTAATCCAATTTTTGGATATTTATATTCAAAGGTAAAACCTGAATGAAAATTTTGCTTGTTAGAAATGATAATATTGGAGATTTAATTTGCACAACTCCTGCTATTGAAGCTTTAAGAAAAAAATATCCTGATGCTCAATTTATGTTTACATAAAACCAAAGCATAAAAAAAATTTATCTGATAAAATTAAAGCATTAGGCGGTAAGATAAAAATTATGAGTGAAATTTTTTTTGAAAAATATGACGCGGCAGTTGTTTTTAGAAGCGGATATTCAAGTTCGGCTGGTTTAGAACCTTTGAGAATTAAACAAGGTGATGAAAAAATGTTTTTTTATATGCCTGAGAATTTTAAGAAAAAATATGAAGATTAAAAAAATTATATTTGTTATTGATAAATTAGATGAAAATATTATAATTACAGCAGAACCAAGTGATTTTGAAAATGCAAAATGGCTTGAAGAAAACAGTAAAGCTAAATGGATAAAAACTGAAAGTCTTTTAGATTTAGCCGGGTTAATCAGCAATGTAAAATTATTTGTTAGTCTTGATGGCGGGGCTATGCATATAGGACCTGCTCTTGGAGTTAAAACAATTGCAATTAGTGGCAAAACAAATATGAATAAATGGTATCCTTGGGGATATAAAGATTTGGTAACTCAGGATGAAAATATTTGAGTTTGTTTGAAAAAATAATTAATCTGTTTTTATCTCCTGCAAAATCTATAGAATATTTAAAAATTAATGATAATGATAATTTTGTAGTTATATCAAATACCGCATTAGGAGATACATTACTATCAACTCCTGCTATAAAATCACTTAAAAAATCTTTTCCAAATAATAAAATTATTGCAGTTTTAATAGCTGTTTTAAGTGGCAGTGAATATATATTATTTAAAAAAATATTTATAAAAAAAAACCAACATGCTATAGAAGATGATTAGATTTAATCAAAAAAATAGGTGGAAAAATAATTGAAAAAGAGATGAAAATAGGAAATGTTTTAAATAAAGAATATTTACAATTTAAGAATTATATTGGTTTTCAAGTAGGGGCTGCTGATGTTTATAAGATGTGGCCGATTGAAAGATTTAGTAAATTGGCTGAAAAATTATTAAAAAATAATGAAAAAATTGTAATATTAGGCACTCAAAACGAAAAAAAATTGGGAGATAAAATAATACAAAATGTTGGCAATAAAAATATTGTAAATATGGATACAGGCACAATGCATTTGGCGATTGCACTTAAAACTCCTACGGTTTCACTTTTTTCAGCTACAGATTCAAAAACTATAGGACCTTATCAGGATTTAGAACTTCATAAAGTTATTCAAAAAAATGGCAGTTTTGTCCAAAAATTGCCTAAAAAACAAAGAGACAATTCTGCAATGCAATTAATTGATGTAAATGAGGTTTTTGAAAAATATGAGGAATTAAATAATTATTTAAAGAGCAGAAAATGAAATTTTGTAATAGCTAAAACAATAAAAAATATAAAATATGTTGAAATTCCTTTGAAAATGTTTGATTTTATTCCAAGAGATAAAATTATTGATTTAGGAAACAGATTTAGGAAATGGTGGGAAAGGGTATATTTTTTTAATTCATATAAATCAAATAAAAAAAAATATTGAAAACAGATACAAAAGAAAAGTGAAAGTTTTATATAATGGTGTTGATATAGAATAAATTAAAAAAATTTGATTAAGTGTTGGAATTAGAAGTTTTACATATAGTTGAAATATTGCCTGAATTACCAGAAAATTTTATATATGTTTTAATAGGTTAGAAAATTTAAAGAATTAGATGAAGAAAATAAAGTTTTATTTATTGAAAATAAAGAGCTTTATAAATTTATCAATATAGCTGATATATTTATTGGAGTACCTGTAATTGCAAGCAATAATGGGGGTATGAAAGAAATAGTAAAAAATGGAGAAAACGGATTTTTATTTGAAATAAACAAAAAGAAGAATTAAAAAAAAGAATTTTAAAAGCTATAAATTAGAATATATAAAAATATTTTTTTTAATATTGGTTTATCAGGGGCTGTTTTATTTTCTTATGATAGATTTGTTTTTAAATTTTGATAAAATAAAAAAAATTTATATTGAGTATTACCAAGATGAAAAAACTCTTTTTATTCTTTTTAGTTTTATTTTAATTTCAATTATTATTTCTATTATTTTTTCTTTTTCTAATTCTTTGCCATCATGGAGAGTTGAGTTTTTAAATATATTTTTGTTTATGTTAGTTTCATTAAGTGTAGAAACAAAAGAACTATTAAAAAATATATTGTTTATTGCTACAATATGTGCATATTTTGATATATTGATTCCTTTTGTGTTTATTTCTTTGTTTTTAATAAAATATATAATCTTTAAACTTTTATTAAGTATAATTTTTTTATTTGGATTATTTGAATTATTTTTAATTTATAAAAATTCTTATATAATAAGGAAATAACTTTCATTATTGGTCTGATGAACCTTTTTTACTTCAAATTTTTTATAAAGAAGGTATTTTGGGATTAATTGCTTTTTTAGCAAACTATTTAAAAATTTAAATTTATTTACTTTGATTTGATTTTTTATTTTATGATTTCTTTTATATCGTATATCCTGAAAAATTGCCATCTAAAAAAGCAAGGGCTATTTCTGTTGTTAATACAGCTTGTGAATTATCTAAAATTGTTGATACTACTTTAATTTATGAAAAAAGTGAGAATAATGTTTTAGATTTTTATGAACAAAATTTATTATAAGAAGTAATAAAATTTTTAATTTAAAAAAAAAAGAAATAAAAAAATATGATTATTTTAAAAAAAAGGAGAAATAGAGAAAATTGCTTATGAAGATAAGAAATTTAAAACTATTTTAAATGTTTCAAAATTACATTTTTTGAATATAAAAAGAAAGATTTTAATTAAATAAATTTTTATTGTACTTAAAATGATAGGAGATGGAAATAGAAAAAAAGAATTGCTAAATAAAGCTGCTAACAATATTGAATTTTTAGGTTTTAAAAAACTCTGATATTAGTTCTCATTATAATAAATTTTCTACACCTATCAAACTTTATGAATATTTAATGACTTCTAATATTGTTTTGGCCAGTTAAAGCAGGTGATAAAATATATTATCTTTGCCAAAAGAAAATTGGAAAAATTTTATAAAAATGCTTATGAAACAGGAAAACAGTTTACTTGGGAAAACAGGGCGATGAAAAAACTAACCCTCCTTCGTCTTAAAAAAAACCTCTTTGGCGGGGCTGAGAGGTATTTAGAAAGACTTAGTAATGAGCTTAAAAAACAAAATATTGATTATGAAATAATTTATTGTAATTGTCCTAAATTAATGCCTAGCTTTTTAAAGGCTCTGTGGTATAACCTGCAGGTTTGCTTAAATAAAAAAAATAAGTTTTATTTCTCACTGGAAAGAGTTACATGTCCTGATATTTATAGGGCTGGAGATGGGGTGCATAAGGCTTTTTTAGAAACTAAAAAATCAATTAATCCACTTCATTTTATTTATCTTTTTATAGAAAAAAGAATGTTTAAAAATGCTAAAAAGATTATTGCAAATTCTAATATGGTAAAAAATCAAATAATTAAATATTATGGAATTGATAAAAATAAAATTGAAGTAATTTATAACGGTATTCCTTTAAAAGAAAAAGTTGATTTTAGTGATGTTAAAAAAGAGTTTAATTTAAAAAATGAAAAAATTATTCTTTATGTTGGGAGCGGGTTTGAAAGAAAAGGTGTGAAAGAAGCGCTTGAAATTATTGCAAAAGTAAAAAGAGATTTTAAATTTATTGTTATTGGAAAAGAGAAAAAAATAGATTTTTATAAAAATTATACAAAACAATTAGACGTTGAAAAAAAGGTAATTTTTACAGGTGCTAGAAGTGATGTGGATAAATTTTATTCAATGGCTGATATTTTTCTTTTTCCTACGAAATATGAGCCTTTTAGTAATGTAATATTAGAGGCAATGAATTTTGAATGTGTTGTATTTACTACAAAACAAAACGGGGTTAGTGAAATTTTGCCTGAATTTAATGTAATGGAAAATTCGAATGATTTAAGTGTAATTGATAAAATAAATATGCTTTTAGAAAATGATAAAATATTAAATGAAAAAAAACAGCAAATGAAAGAAATTTCAAAAAAATTTAGTATAGAAGAAAATGTAAAAAAAACACTTAAGGTTATAAATGAAACTCTTAATTGAATCTCCAACATGGCTTGGCGATGCAGTAATGGCAAGTGGAGCAATAGAGAAGCTTCTTGAATATTTTAAACCTGAAAAATCTATTCTTTTTGGTAGTTTTGTATCAACTGAGCTATTTAAAGAAAAATTTGATGAAGTTATTGTTGATGATAGAAGGCATAGATTTAAGCAATTTTTTAAATTACCAAAAGTTGATTTATTTATAAGTTTTAGGGGAAGTTTGTATTCAAAAGTTATTAAACTTAAAGCAAGGAGGGGTTTTACATTTGACAATAAATATTCTGGTCATATGGTTGAAAAGTATTCAAAATATGTAAATAAAATTATAAAAGAAAATAAAATTTATCCTCCAAAACTTGATTTTAAGCCCTTTGAATTTGTGAAGCCAACAATTGGTATTAATCCTGGAGCCACATACGGGAGTGCAAAAAGATGGTATCCAGAGAAATTTGCTGAAGTTGGAAATTATTTTAAAGATTATAAACTGATAATTTTTGGAGGTCCGGGGGAAGAAGAAATAGCAAAAGATATAGAAAAAAATTTAAACCATCCCGATTTTTTAAATCTTTGCGGAAGGCTTAGTATAAAAGAGCTTTGTGAGTACATTGGAGGGCTTAAGCTTTTTATTACAAACGATTCTGGCCCAATGCATATAGCGGCGGTTTATAATGTGCCAATTGTAGCTATTTTTGGGCCAACAGATTATAAAGAAACATCTCCATGGAGCAAAAATTATAAAATAGTTACCAAAAATTTAGAGTGTGCTCCTTGTAAAAAAAGGGAGTGCCCTATTAAAACGCATGAATGTATGAAAAGTATAAAAGCCGATGAGGTGATTGAAGCGGCAAAAGAGTTGCTAATTAAAAATGAAAAGTGAAGAGTTAAAAATTAATGGAAAATGAGCGAAAATTAGCAAAATAGATTAAAATCATCTGTCTGCTTGAAAAGAGAAAGATGAAAAGTGAAAAATAAAAGTAAACAAATAAAAGCGGCATTTTTAGACAGGGACGGGGTTATAAATATAGATAAAAATTATGTTCATAAAATAGAAGATTTTGAATTTAAAGAGGGAATTTTTGAACTTTTAAAAGATATTACAGGGAAGAGGATTTTCAAAAATTAACTCAATATATGCTAAATGAACTTAAAAAAAGAGGTATTGAAATAAAAGAGGTTGCTTTTTGCCCTCATCATCCAGATGAAGGGTGTGAATGCAGAAAACCAAAACCGGGGATGATACTTAATTTAGCTAAAAAATATAATATTTCTTTAAAAGATTCCATAATGATAGGCGATAAAATAAGTGATATTAAAGCCGGGAAAAATGCAGGAGTTGGAAAAACTTATTTAGTTAAAGATTCGTTATTTGATATAATTGAAAAAATCAAAAAGGATTTTTCATGAAGTATGTTGATATTGATTTTAACAATAAAACTATTTTAATTACAGGAGGCGCTGGATTTATAGGAAGCAATTTAGCTTTTTATTTTCAGGAAAATTATCCTCAAGTAAAAGTAATAGTTTTTGATAAATTTAGAACGGAAGAGACTTTTTCAAATGGAAATTTAAAATCATTTGGTCATTTTAAAAACTTGCTTGGATTTAAAGGAATTGTAATAAGCGGGGATATTACAAAAAAAGAGGATTTAAAAAGACTTGAAGTTTATGATATTGATTATATTTTCCATGAAGCCGCAATTTCTGATACGACTGTTTTAGATCAGAAAATAATGATAGATACAAATGTAAATGCTTTTAAGGATTTATTGGACCTTGCAGTTAAAAAAGATGCTTCTATGATTTATGCAAGCTCTGCGGCGACTTATGGAAATTCAAAAGTTTTTAAAGTAGGGCATGAAAATCCAAATAATGTTTATGGGTTTAGTAAATTAATGATGGATAATTTAGCAAAAGAGTATTATGATAAATTAAGATTAGTGGGGCTTAGATATTTTAATGTATACGGACCGAGGGAATATTTTAAGAATAAAACAGCTTCAATGATTTTGCAGTTTGGACTTCAACTGCTTAAAGGTGAGAGTGCAAAACTGTTTGAGGGAAGTGATAAAATAAAAAGGGATTTTATATATGTAGAAGATGTAATTCAGGCAAATATAAAATCTTGTGAGGCTGAAAAAAACGGAGTTTATAATGTAGGGACTGGAAAGGCAAGAAGTTTTCAGGATATCGTGGATATATTAAAAAAAGAGCTTAATATAGAAAGAGAAGATACATATATTCCAAATCCATATAAAAAACAATATCAATTTTTTACCGAAGCTGATATTGAGGATACTAAAAAATATCTAGATTATAATCCAAGATTCAGCCTAGAAGAAGGGATAAAAGCATATCTTCCTGAAATTATTAGAATTTATGAAGAAGAAGTAAAATGATAGCTGTAATTGGTGATTTTATGATAGACCATTATTTATGGGGAAAAAGCAATAGAATTTCACCAGAAGCGCCTGTGCCGGTAGTGGAAGTTGAAAAAGAAGAAGATAGACTTGGTGGGGCTGGAAATGTTGTAAATAATTTAATAATCCTAGGTGCTGAGGTAATTGTTTCAAGTGTTATTGGAAAAAATTCAAAAAGAATGTTAAAACTATTAGAGGAAAAAAATGTTGATACAAACGGAATTTTTATAGATAAATCCCGTGAGACTATTATAAAAAGCAGGGTAATAGCGTCCCATCAGCAGGTAATCAGGTATGATAAAGAAAGTATTGAACCAATCAGTGAGGAATATGAAGAAAAAATAATTGAATTTTTAAATAACAATATTGAAAATATTGAAATAATTCTTTTAAGCGATTATGAAAAAGGAGTTTTGACCAAGAGTCTCACACAAAAAATAATCAAACTTGCAAATAGATTTAATAAAAAGCTTATAATTGACCCCAAAAAAGATTTTTCAAAATATATAAACGCATGGATGATTAAACCTAATAAAAAAGAGCTTGAAACTGCTGCTGGTATGAAAATAAAAAATAAAGATGATTTAATAAAAGCTGGATGGAAAGTTAAAAAAGAACTAAATTTAGATTATCTTTTAGTAACTCTTAGTGAAGATGGGATGGCGCTTTTTGCTGATAAATTTGTAGAAGTACCAACTCTTGCAAAAGAAGTTTATGATGTAACGGGAGCCGGAGATACAGTTTTAGCTAGTTTGGGATATTATTTAAGTAAAAGCAATGATTTAATAAAAGCTATGCATTTTGCAAATGCAGCAGCAGCTGTGGTTGTTGGAAAGCTTGGAAGTGAAGAGATAAAAGAGACAGAAAAAAGAATAGATAATAATGTAGATTATAAAATTGTAGATTTTAATACAATTGAAAAAATAGCAAATGATTTAAGAA
Organism: Lebetimonas sp. JH292; assembly: GCF_000523275.1. Lineage (NCBI taxonomy): Bacteria > Pseudomonadati > Campylobacterota > Epsilonproteobacteria > Nautiliales > Nautiliaceae > Lebetimonas > Lebetimonas sp. JH292. The sequence goes on from NZ_ATHQ01000001.1 coordinate 750,091, forward strand.
GTGAAAATAAAAAAATAGTTTTTACAAACGGATGTTTTGATATATTGCATATTGGACATGTTAAATATCTTCAAAAAGCTAAGGCTCTTGGTGATAAATTGATAGTCGGTGTTAATTCAAATGAATCAGTAAGAAGACTAAAAGGCCCTAAGAGACAGGTAAATGATGAATATGATAGAGCCTATTTATTAGCTTCTCTTGAAGTTGTGGATTATGTGGTAATTTTTGATGAAGATACTCCTTATGAGCTTATAAAAAAAGTAAAACCTGATATTTTAGTAAAAGGTGCTGATTATAAAGGAAAAGAGGTTGTAGGAAGTAATATTGCAAAAGAAGTTAAGTTAATTGATTTTGTTGAAGGGAAAAGTACTACAAAGATAATAAAAAAAGTGAAAAATGGTGAGTAGTGAGTTGTGAGTAGCTAAGTTGCCAAGTTATACCAATTGACAATGGAAAATGGATAATGGAAAATAAGCGAAAATGAGCAAAGCGAATTACGCTCATCTGGCTGCTTGAAAAGCGGCCATGATGAAAAGTAAAAAAAAGGAAAAAAATGTTAAATAAATGTTTAAATGAAGCATATAGAAACAGCTAAAAAAATGGGAAAATTACTGCCTCTTGTTGTAAGTGCGGCTGAGCTTTGTTTGGTTTCTTTAAAAAACGGAGGTAAAATACTTCTTTGCGGAAATGGAGGAAGTGCCGCTGATTCTCAGCATATTGCAGCAGAGCTTAGCGGAAGATTTAAAAAAGAAAGAAAGGCTCTTGCTGGAATTGCACTAACAACTGATACTTCAGCATTAAGTGCAATAGGAAATGATTACGGATATGAATTTGTTTTTTCAAGACAGGTTGAAGCTTTAGCAAATGAAGAAGATACACTAATAGCTATTTCAACAAGCGGAAATTCAAAAAATGTGATAAATGCAATAAAAAGTGCAAAAAAAATAGGGGGTAAAGTTATAACTCTTACAGGAAAAGACGGCGGGGAGATGAAAGATTTAGGAGATGTAAATATTATAATTCCTAGTAATGATACTCCAAGAATTCAAGAAATGCATATAATGGTAGGGCATATGATTTGCGCTATGATTGATGAAGAGTTTTAAGAATTTCATCAACAATAAATTCAGCTCCGTTTTTTTGATTTAAATTTTTTAAATTTTTAGAAATTTCTTCTAAATTTGAATTAAATAAAATATCTAAAATTTTTTTATCTATTTCATTTTCCCTTATTACAAATCCGGCTTTTTTGTCTTCTAAAAATTTTGCATTATAATATTGGTGGTCACCGGCTGCATAAGGGTAGGGAATAAAAACTGTAGGGATCTGGTTTGCAACAAGTTCAAACAGAGTTGAAGCTCCTGCTCTGCTGATTGCAAAATCAGCTTTTGCGATTTTTTCTACTAAATTTTTTGAAAAATCAAAAATATCAGCTTTAATATTATTTTTTTCATAAAAATTTTTTACCCTTTCAAAATCTCTTTTTCCTGTTTGATGAATAATTTGTATATTTTTTTCTTTTAAAATAGGAGCAATAGATATAGCTAAATTGTTTATTGCAATCGCCCCCTGGCTTCCTCCTAAAAAAATAACAGTTTTTAGCTCTTTCCTAATTCTATTTTTTTCAAAAAAAATATCTTCAACAGGATAAGGGTTATTGTTTAAAAATGTTGAAAAAAAGCGTTTGCTAAAAGGTTTTAAAAGTTTGTTAATGAGCCGATATGGGCGTTTTGTTCATGGATAAAAAGGGGAATATTGCTTGTTATAGCGGCAAAAGCTGCTGGGGCTGCAGAATATCCCCCTACGCTAAAAACTGCTTTTATATTATTTTCTTTTAAAATTTTTTTAGCTTTAATTGAAAGTTTTATTATGTTTGTAAGTGAAACTATTTTATTTAATCCTTTTTATTAACAACTCCATACGATGACAAAAAATATCTTTTTTAAATCCTTCATCTTTAAAAAACCAATCTATTTCTGCTCCAAAAGATGAACCTATATAAATTGGATTTAATTCTCTTTTTTTTAATTCTTCTTTTATAATTTTTGCTATTTTTAGGTGTCCCCCTGTCCCTCCGCCAGTAATTGCAATATTTAAATTTTCCATTTATTCTCCAATTTCACCATTTTCACTACTCACAATTTTCACCATTTATTATAACTTAGCTCTTTTACTAACCATCAAAACCATTCCAATTGCTGTTAAAAAAGCAAGAAGTGAACTTCCTCCATAGCTTAAAAATGGGACTGTTAAACCTTTAATTGGGATAAGTGAAGTTACTCCAAGTCCGTTTAAAATAAACTGAAGTGAAATTAAAGTCCCTATTCCAAAGGCAAAAAGCTGATATTCTTTTTTTTCGCTCCTGTTTGCAATTCTGAATATTCTGTAAATTAAGGCGCTGAATAAAATTATAATTAAGCTGATTCCTATTATACCTGTTTCTTCCGCAATACCGGCCAATACAAAATCGGTATGAACATCGCTTAAAAATCCGAGTTTGAATACACCGTTTCCTATGCCTTTTCCCAAAATTCCACCGTTGTGAATTGCATTCAAAGCTTCCTGGACCTGTCCGTAACTTGCTGGGGAAGTGTCAACTATCGGATGTGGGAAAAAATTTGATGACATAAGGGCCAACCATGCTTTAAACCTTAAAAGGCGGTATTTAGATGAAAAAACGGCTAAAATAAATACAAAAATACCGCCTGAAATAATTAAAGTGAATGTTTGAAATCTGCCACCTGCAATTAATAACATAAAAGCAAAAACTAAAGCCATTACCATAACCTGTCCCAAATCTGATTGAAAAGCAAGTATCAGATACCAAAAACCTCCCAGTATTATAAGATAGGGTAAAATAAGTTTTACCTCTTCTTTTAGGGAATTGATGTTTTTTACTTTTCTTGTAAAAGACCATGATAAAAAAAATATTACTCCGATTTTGAAGAATTCAACGGGGGAAAATTTAAACGCCCCTATTTTTATCCATCTTCTTGCGCCATTAATTACAGGGGCAATACTTTCGGGTAAAAAAGGCATTAATATTACCAAAATGGAAGAAATTATAAAAATCAGCCATCCAAGCCTGTTAAACCATATATCAGGATTCAGAAATGAAAGAATCGTCATGATTGCAAAACCTAAAAAACCAAAAAAAAGATATCTGCTTACAAAATGATATTCCCCCAGATTTTTTGAAGTTTCTAAAAAAACAGGCAGAGAATACGAAAAAAGGGAACCTATCAGTAAAAATATGGCAACTATAATAAAAATTAACGCATCGACTTTTTGCAAAATTAACCTTTATAGTGTATAATTGATATAGAATTTTAGCATATAAAATAGTGAGTGGTGAGTTGTGAGTTGTGACTAGACAAGTTGCCAAGTTTAAAGTGAAAAATGGAAAGTGAAAAGTGAAAGCTGAGAGGTTGTAGGTAAAGGGAATAAAAATTGCTTGAGAATAAAAAAGGAGTTTTGGTTTGTTTAAAACAATTAATTTTTTGGAAAAATCACTTGAATACAGAAAAATCAGGCAAGATTTAATTGCAAGCAATATTGCAAACGCCGATACTCCTTATTACAGACCGAGAGATATAAGATTTGAAGATACCCTAAGAAATGAAATAGAACACAAAAATAATAAAAAATTAGAGCTTGCAAAAACTAATGCTATGCATTTGGAGCCTAAAAATGTAGAAGATAAAAATGAGCCTGTTGTGTTTTTCAGAGATGGTCATTTGGCAAGAAATGACGGAAACAGCGTTGATATAGATGTAGAAACTACGGAAATGGCAAAAAATGCCCTTATGTATAACGCCGAAGTGGCTGCAGTAAAAAAAAGAATAGATTTGTTTAAGCTGGTAATTGATTCAAGCAAGAATATATAGATAGTGAGTAGTGAGTTGTGAGTAGTGAGTTGTGAGTAGTGAGTAGCCAAGTGACAAGTTTTAAATAAAAGGAAAAAAATGGGTTTTTTAAACAGTTTTGATATATCCGGATACGGACTTTCAGCCCAGAGATTCAGAATAAATATCATTTCAGAAAATATTGCAAACGCAAATACCACAAGAACCGATGAAGGCGGGCCGTACAGAAGAAAAGAGGTTGTTTTTAAAGCTGTGCCTTTTGAAAAAACGCTTAACAAAGAACTTGAAAACAATGCTTCTTTTGCAGGATATGAAAATCCTTTGGATGAAGAGGGGGAAGACGGTGCAAAGGCGAAACCCCCTATTGAAACTGTAATGGTGGATAAAGTGGTAAGGGATGATTCAAAACCGATTTTAAAATATGACCCGACAAACCCTGATGCAAATGCCAAAGGTTATGTAGCGTATCCAAATATTAATCCTGTAATTGAAATGGCCGATTTATTGGAAGCAACAAGGGCGTATCAGGCTAACGTGGCGGCATTTCAGAGTGCAAAAACAATGGCGAACAGTGCCATAAACATATTACAAAGCTAAGGAATAAAGAATGGCTTTTATTAATAAAATAGATTCAAATATAAATATCGGAAATATACAAAATAAAAACAAATCAAATGATGATAATTTTGAAGAAATTTTAAAAAAAGAGTTAAATGAGACAAATAATTTACTACAAAGCGCCAAAAAAGCCGAAACCGATATAGCAACCGGAGATGTTAAAGATTTGGCAAAAGCAAGTATAACTATTCAAAAAGCGGAACTTAAAATGAAAATGATGCTTGAAGTCAGAAACAAGGCTATAAGTGCCTATAAAGAGCTACTTAAAACTCAAATTTAATGAAAAATATTAAAATACCTTTAGTTTATATTCTTTTTTTTATTCTTTTTTCAGTTATATTCGGCGCTTTTTTGTTTTTTTCGATTTATAGACCGAAATCATATTTCAATCCTTATATTAAAAAAATCGAAAGTGCGCTCAGAGGGAATATTGTCGCTGGTAATTTCACCTTGGCCAAGAGTGAGAGAATCTATGCTGTTTATATAGACCCTGATTATATATCGTTTTTTAAAAAAAAACTGTTTGTGGATTTATTCAGTATTTATACAGGTATAAAGAAAAAAGAAATTTCAAAGAAATTAAAAACTCATAAAAGAATTCTGCTGGCCGTTATAGACAAAAAAACAAAACAGCAGTTAATTTATTTGAGACGTATTCTCGATAAATACCGTGTTTTCATAAGTGTTAATGGTATAAGAAGAGGATATGACATTGAAAGCGTGGCTCCTAAAAATATAGACGGAAATATAGTCCTTTCACCTCTTTTTAAAAGGGTATATCCGTATAATGATACGTTTGAGCCGTATCTCGGAAGTTATTCAAAAGAAACACAAAAAGGAAACAACGGGATAGAAGAATATTATAATAATGTTTTAAGTCCTGGGGAAAACGGAATTATAACGGGATACAGGGATGTCGGGGGAAATATTATCTACGATAAAAATGCCGTTGTCAAATATCCTAAAAACGGAAAAACATTAAAGCTTAACATAAACATTGTTTTACAAAAAAGAATAGAAAATATTTTGGATGAGGCAAAAGAAAAATATAAAGCGGATGAGGTAATAGCCGCAGTAATGGAAAGTAAAAGCGGAAAAATTGTAGCATTGGCTTCTTCAAACAGGTTTAACCCAAACCATATAACAAAAAAAGATATTCCCAATATGAAAATATCAGCCGTAAGGGAGCTTTTTGAACCCGGCTCAGTTATGAAACCGATAACATTTGCCATTTTACTTGAACATAATAAAGTAAATCCTTATGAAGTATTGAATGCATACAACGGCAAATGGAAACCCGATTGGAGAAAAACTCCTATTATAGATGATAAGCCGTTTAAATGGCTGAGTGCCGAAAACGCAATTGTGTATTCAAGTAATATTGTCATGTCCCAGCTGGCGCTTAAGCTCTCTGCAAAAGAGCAGTTTTACGGTTACAGAAAATTTGGACTTGATAAAATAAGCAGAATCGATTTACCTTACGAATTAAAAGGTAGACTTCAACCTTTAAAACTTTATAATTATCCTGTTTACAAATCAACTTCAGCTTACGGATACGGAATAGTTGTCAATTTTATGGAACTTTTAAAAGCCTATAATGTATTTAACAATAACGGTGTTATGGTAACTCCTAAAATTGCCGATGTTCCTACGGATAAAAAAAAGGTTATTAAGACCTTAACGGCGAATGAAATGCTAAATATTCTAAGAAAAGTTGTTTTAAAAGGGACGGCAAAGGCTGCTTTAATGGATAATATATTTACCGCAGGGAAAACAGGAACCGCCCATATAACCCAAAACGGGGCTTATCAGAAAGTTTATAATTCCTCTTTTTTCGGATTTGCCGATGCAAACGGTAAAAAATATACCATAGGTGTTACATTCTTCCATGTAAAAGCACCTTTCCCGTATTATTTTGCATCAGCCACAGCTGTGCCAATTTTTAAAAAAATTGTTATAATTATGAAAGATGAAAAAATATTTGGGGGAAAGGATGAGGGGAATAATTGAAATTTTAAACACTACTTTTTTAAATACGCCTTTATATAAAATAATTCTGGCTTTTATTGTTTTATTTATATTTTTGGTTTTCAGAAAAATTTTTACACTTTTTGTTCTTTCGTTTTTCCAAAAACTCTCTTCAAAAACCAAAACCGATATAGACGACAAATTTTTTGCCGCATTTAAAAATCCATTGAGATTTTTATTTGTTATAGCCGGTATTTGGGGGTTTTTTTATTTTCTGAATCTTAAAGGCGAATTTTTAAACCATGCAATAAGAGGACTTTTAATTTTTGATATTTTTTGGGTAATGTATAATTTTGTATGTGAATTCGAAGACTGGGTATATCATCTGCTTGGAAAATACGGAAAAGCTTCGAGGGAATTGGCTTCTTTTCTTATAAAAATCACTAAAGCTTTTGTTGTTATTATCGGTATTGTGGCAATGCTTCAGGAATTTGGAATTAATGTTACAGGATTTATCGCTTCACTCGGTCTTGGCGGTTTGGCGTTTGCCTTGGCGGCAAAAGATACGGCTGCAAATCTTTTCGGCGGGATTGCAATACTGACCGACAATATTTTTAAAGTCGGAGAATGGGTGAAAATAGGAAATGCCGAGGGAATTGTGGAAGATATAGGAATGAGAACAACAAAAATAAGGGCTTTTGACAAAAGACTGATAGTTGTTCCGAATTCGGTAATTGCAGTTTCAAATGTAGAAAATTTTTCAAGGCGTGACAGAAGAAGGGTTATGATGAAAATAGGCCTTACATATTCTACAAGTGTGGAAAATTTAAACAAACTGTTAAATGAAATAAGAAGTTATTTAAAAAATCATTCTTTAATTCATAAAGAGCCCCTTTTAATATATTTTGATGAATACGCAGACAGTTCCCTTAATATATTTTGCTATTTTTTTACCAAAACTGCGGACTGGGAAAAATATCTGGAAATAAAAGAGGAAATAAATCTGGAAATTAAAAAAACCGTTGAAAAATATTCATCATTTGCATTTCCGTCAAACAGTGTATATTTTGAAACACCTATAAAGGTAGAACGATAAAATATAAAAAATTAATAATAATAATTTTAAGTATTTTTACATTATTGAAGTTTATAGTCTGGATAATATTTAATACGGCTATAGGAAAAAATATAATTAAATTTTATCTTCAAAAAGAAATTAATCATTATTTTAACAATATAAAAATAGAAAAACTTATAATTAATTATAATACTTTTTCCGTTTTATTAAATCAAAACGATAATATTTATAAATTATACGGGGAAATATTCCCTTTTGATGCGATTATAGATGGCAGGCTAAAATATATAGATTTGGCAAATAAAAAAATAAAAGAAAATGCAACAATAAGCGGAAACGTTGTAAAAAAAATTACAGGATACCTTATAAACAGTACGGTTTATTTTGATAATAATATAGGTTTTTTGAAAATAAAACTGAATAAAAGCACAAAAGATATAAATTTTAAAACCGGTGATATAGATTTAGGGTATGTTTTAAATAAACTGTCTGTCAAAATTCCGAAAAATCTTAATGGCAAAGTGAAAATTAATCTCTCTTCGAATAATTATAATTACAATATTTACGCTTTAATAAAAGGTTTTTATCAAAAAATTCCATTTAATTCAAATATAAATGTTTTTTTCAATTCGTTTAACAATATAAATATAAACGGTAAAATAAAGAGTAAAATTTTAGAAGGAAATTTTAAAGCCACAGTAGATAATAAAAACAACATTAAATATATTGTTGATCTGGATAAACTTGATTTAAAACTTTTTCCTTTGATGTATCCGTTTAAAGGCGAGGTAAGCTTAAAAGCGGAGAATAATCCGGAGTATGGAATAATAAAATTTAAAGGAAATAATTTCAGCGGATTTTATGACCAAAATATTACAAATATAGTTTTTGATATGCCCTCAGATATGTTTTTCAATTATATAAATTTACCCGATATTTTTGATTATGGAAAAATAACCGGTAGAATTGTTGTGTCCGATAAAGGCAGTTTTAATTTTTTAATTCAAAATGCCGGATTAAAAGAGGATATTTTAAAAAAACTCAATATAAAATACGATGAATTTGAAAAAATTTTTGTCAAAGGGACATTTAATAAAAAAGAGGTAGTTTTTGATTTATTATGCGATAAAAACGATTTGACTATTAGTATTAAAAAGGGAAAATTATTAATTAAGGGAGATAAAATAATACCGGTGTTTGTTTTAAATGTAAATGACGGGAAAGATTTATATATATATAAATTTAAAAATAACAGGCTTAAATTGTTAAAGAAAGAAAATCTTAATAATGAAAATAATCAAATATTAGTCTTTTAGTATAAACTTTCTTGACAAAGAATATAAAATTTGATATAATTTCACTGTAAATAAATAAAATTCTTTTAAAGGAGGGGATGATGTGGCCAACAGTATTTGATCCGTTTAAAGAATTACAAGATATAGAAAGAAGATTGGGAGCAGTTCTTGGAGCAAACAAACCTGTTCAAAAAGTGGAAGCTTTTACACCTGCTGTAAATGAAAAGGCAGATGAAAACGGCTATTATGTCGAAGTCGATTTGCCCGGCGTTAAAAAAGAAGATATTAATATCAGCGTAAATGAAGGAATTTTGAGTATCTCAGGTGAAAGAAAACTTGAGAAAAAAGAAGAAAAAGAAAATTATACAAGAATTGAAAGCTTTTTTGGAAGATTTGAAAGAAGCTTTAAATTGCCTTCAGATGCAGACGCTGAAAAAATTGAAGCAAAATTTGAAGATGGGGTGTTAAAAGTGTTTATTCCAAGAAAACCTAAAGCCGAAGGTAAAAAAATAGAAATTAAATAAGGGGTTTTCCCTTATTTAATTATTAATTTATAAGTGACAGACACTTATAATTGTTTATTTGTATAAATTATTAAATTTTTAATCAGTCCTACCTTTTAAAAAGTTAATTCTATTTTAATAATTATGATATAATTTGCCCCAAAAAGGGCAAAAATGTTGGAAAAAATATTTAAACTTTCAGAAAAAAACACAAATGTTTCTACAGAGGTGAGAGCAGGATTAACTACATTTTTAGCTATGATGTATATAGTGCCTGTAAACGCTTCCATTATGAGTCTGACGGGAATGCCGTTTGATGAGCTTATTACGGCAACTGCAATCGTAACTATGATTTCCACCATATTAAACGGTATCTGGTCTAATACTCCTGTAGCTATGAGTGTAGGAATGGGGCTTAATGCATATTTTACTTTTGGTTTGGTTAAAGGAATGCATATTCCATGGCAGAGCGCCCTTGGTATTGTAATGATTTCCGGACTTATATTTTTAGCTCTTTCATTTACAAAATTCAGGGTTTGGGTTTTGGAATCGGTGCCTATTGATGTAAGAAGAGCTATAAGTGCAGGTATCGGAATGTTTATAGCGTTTATAGGGCTTAAGGGAATGGGTGTTATTGTGGATAATCCAGCTACACTTGTAAGTCTTGGAAATTTTCACGATCCTAAAGTTTTACTCGGTGTTTTCGGATTTATAGTGGCTGCTGTACTTTTTGCATACAGAATAAAAGGGGCTTTTATAATAGCTATTATAATCACTTCAATAGTAGCTTGGATACTGGGTTTAGGTGAGCTTCCAAAAGGGATTGTGTCTATGCCTTCTGGAATAGGAGATATAGCATTTCATTTTGATATAAAAAGTGTGCTTACACTGGCACTTTTACCTGTTATTATGACATTTTTAATTACAGATATGTTTGATACCATCGGTACACTTGCCGGAATTGGTATGAGGGCCGGTTTATTTAAAAAAGGCAGCCGTGAACTTCAAAAAACCCTTGAAGCAGATGCTGCCGCTACCGTAATAGGAGCCAGTCTTGGTACTTCTACCACAACATCGTTTATTGAAAGTGCCGCCGGAGTTGAAGAAGGGGGAAGAACTGGGCTTACCGCTGTGGTTACTGGGCTTTTGTTTATCACAACACTGTTTTTTCTTCCTTTATATAAAGCGATACCTGACAATGCCATTTATCCTATTTTGGTAATGGTTGGGGTTTTAATGTTTAGTGAGCTTAAAAATATCGATTTTTCAGACGGAACCGTAGCTGTTACAAGTTTTATTACAGCTGTTTTAATGCCTCTTACTTATTCTATTACTATAGGTATCAGTGCGGGTTTTGTCATTTATTTAATTTTGGCTTTGTTAAAAAGAGAATTTGATAAAATAAATGTCGGAACTGTAACTCTTGCATTAATAGGATTACTTGCGTTTATTTTTCATTAATTCCTTCTTTTAAGGAAATATCATACAAAATTTTTCTTTTTTTCTCACCACTCACCACCAACCGCTCACCACCCACTAAAATTATTTATGGTATAATTCCATCCCCCTGAACAAAATAGAGGCTTTGCATCTGTTAAAAAACAGTTGCAAGGGCTGGTCTATTGACCTAAGGGGAGATAAAAATAAGTGAAAAGTTAAAAATGAAGAGTGAATTTCTTTTTCACTTTACACATCAGGAACTTAAAATAAGGGGATATTATGAAAGTAAGAGCTTCAGTTAAAAAAATTTGCCCGAAATGCAAAATCGTTAAAAGAAAAGGCGTTGTCAGGGTAATTTGTGAAAATCCAAGACATAAACAAAGACAAGGATAAAATATGGCAAGAATTGCAGGTGTGGACTTACCAAAAAACAAAAAAGTAGAATATGCGCTTCCGTATATTTACGGAATTGGATTAACTCTTAGTAGAAAAATTCTAAAAGACACTGGGATTGATCCAAACAAAAGAGTTTATGAACTAAGCGAAGAAGAAGTTTCAACATTAAACAAAGAAATTCAAAATAATTACATAGTTGAAGGTGAACTTAGAAAAATAGTTCAGCTTAATATCAAAGAACTTATGGATTTAGGGTGTTATAGAGGTTTAAGACACAGACGTGGCCTTCCTGTAAGAGGACAAAGAACAAAAACTAATGCAAGAACCAGAAAAGGTAAGAAAAAAACTGTTGGTGCAAAAGCAAAATAAAGGGTGAATGATGGCAAAAAGAAAAGTAGTTAAAAAGAAAAAAATTAAAAAACAAGTAGGACGTGGAATAGTTTATATTTCAGCTACATTCAATAATACAATGATTACTGTTACTGATGAAATGGGTAATGCTTTATGCTGGAGCTCTTCAGGGCATTTGGGATTTAAAGGAAGTAAAAAATCCACTCCGTTTGCTGCACAGCAGGCAGTTGAAGATGCTATGGCTAAAGCAAAAGAATATGGAATTAAAGAAGTAGGAATTAAAGTACAAGGACCAGGTGGCGGTAGAGAGACAGCAGTTAAAACTGTCGGTGCAATTGAAGGAATTAAAGTACTTTGGATGAAAGACATTACTCCTCTGCCACATAACGGTTGTAGACCAAGAAAAAGAAGAAGGGTGTAACGATGGCAAGATATACAGGACCGGTTGAAAGAATCGAAAGAAGACTTGGAGTAAGTTTAGAGCTTAAAGGTGAAAGAAGATTAGCTGGTAAATCTGCACTTGATAAAAGACCATACGCACCGGGTCAACATGGACAAAGAAGAACAAAAATTTCAGAATACGGATTACAGCTTAGAGAAAAACAAAAAATTAAATATTATTACGGTGTACTTGAAAAACAATTTAGAAAATTTTTCCAAGAAGCAAACAGACAAGAGGGCTCAACAGGGGAAAACTTAATTAAATTACTTGAGAGAAGACTTGACAATGTTGTTTACAGAATGGGATTTGCATCTACTAGAAGATTTGCAAGACAGCTTGTAACGCACGGACATATTTTGGTTAACGGTAAAAAAGTCAATATTCCTTCATATTTGGTAAAAGAAGGTGACAGAATAGAAATTAAAGAAAAAACTAAAAATAATACTCAAATTCAAAGAGCTTTAGAATTATCTAAACAAACTGGAATAGCCCCTTGGGTTGATGTAGATATGGATAAAAAAGTAGGCGTATTCCAAAGAATTCCTGATAGAAGTGAAGTAAACATTCCAGTAGAAGAAAGATTAGTAGTTGAGTTGTACTCTAAATAATAGGGGTTAAAAAATGAATAAAATTAAAACAGAAGTTATTGTCCCAAGTGAAGTTTCATATAAAGAAGAAGAAAATAAAGCAAATATTGAAATTTATCCTTTTGAAGCTGGGTTTGGGGTAAGCGTAGCCCATCCCATAAGAAGGGTTCTTATTGCTTCCACTCCCGGTTTTGCTCCCGTTGCTATGAAAATAGAAGGGGTAAAACACGAGTTTGATTCACTAAAAGGTATGCTTGAAGATGTTGCAAGCTTTATTATTAATATTAAAAACATCAGATTTAAATTAAAAGAAGGTGACGAGGCAGTAGTAGATTATCATTTTGTAGGTCCCAAAGAAATTAAAGGGGCCGACTTGGAAAATGATAAAATAGAAATTGTTACACCTGAGAATTATATAGCCACGCTTAATGAAGAAGGCGAGCTTAAACTTACATTAATTATAAAAAAAGGGATGGGATTTGTAGCCGTTGAAAATTTCAGAGATTCTCTTCCTGAAGGATTTATAGGACTTGATGCATATTTCAGCCCGATTAAAAAAGTTGTTTATAATATAGAAAACATATTGGTTGAAGACGACCCTAATTTTGAAAAAGTTATTTTCGAAATTGAAACAGACGGACAAATTTCTCCTATAGAGGCGTTTAAAAATGCAATAGATGCGTATTTGAAACAATTCAGTATATTTACAAAAGAATTTAACATTGAAACAAAAACAGCCAAAAATGTAATTTTGGATGATACTTACGATATATTATTCGAACCGATAGAGGGCTTAAATCTCAGAAGTAGAAGTTTTAATGCGCTTGATAGGGCCGGAATCAAATATGTTGGTGAACTTGTTTTAATGGGTAAAGAAAAAATAGCCAATATTAAAAATTTAGGGGCAAAATCACTTGAAGAAATATTTGATAAATTAGATGAAATAGGATTTTCTATCAATAAAACACTGCCGCTTGAAATTAAAAAAGTTATTGAAGAAAAATTATCAAAACTTAAGGAGAATTAATGAGACACAGACACGGATACAGAAAACTGGGAAGAGACAGCGAGCACAGAGCCGCACTTCTTAGAAACTTGGCATGCGATTTGATTGAGCATGAAAAAATTGAAACAACCGTTCCTAAGGCGAAAGAGCTTAGAAGATATATTGAAAGATTAGTAACTCGTGCAAAAAATGCTGATTTTAATACGCACAGATTCATATATTCAAAACTTGGAAGCAACAAAAGAGCAAAAGCGGCGACTCAAAAATTAATTGATATTATTGCTCCTAAATTTAAAGAAAGAAACGGTGGATATACCAGAATTATTAAAACAAGATTCAGAATCGGCGATGCGGCTGAATTATGTACAATTGAATTTATTCAGGATTAACCCTCTTTTTCTTTTCCCCTATTGATTTAATTAATTTAATTTGTTATATTTAGCAAAAAAGGATAAATATGGCTGAAATTCCATTTTCCAATGAAGAGCTTAAAGAGGCTGTAGCCGGTGTAATTGAAGAGCTTCGTCCTATGCTTCAGATGGACGGGGGCGATGTTACATTGATAGATGTTCAAAAACCTGTTGTATTTGTTCAGCTTCAGGGCGGATGTGTAGGATGTGCAAGTGCCGGGGCCACGCTTAAATACGGTATTGAAAAAGCCCTTAAAGAAAAGATTTATCCGGATTTGGCAGTAATGAATGTGCCGCACGGATATGAGGATAAATTAGATGAGTTACTCAAATATTCATTCTGAAATAAAAGCTATTTTAAAAGAGGCGATTGAGAAAAAAGATTATAAAAAAGTTATGAAAATAATAAATTCCCTGTTTTTGGAAAATGATATAAATCCTGAAGCAATGAACGGTATTTTGTTTAAAGATGTAAAAGAAATTATTAAAACAAAAGAGGATTTGGAAAATATAATTCTTTCAACAAAAGTAATTTTTGAAAAAAAAGAAGAAGTGCTTGAATTTTTTGAACTTTTATTAAAGTACGGATTCAGGGAAAACGCTATTAATTATTTTGAAGATTTGATATTTAATATAGATGATTTGGATTTAATAGAAGGATTTAATACACTTTTAAAACAATGAATTATGAAAAATTAATAAATAAAAATTTAATTACAGATAATACAGAAGAATTAAATAAAAATAAATTTTTTTTAAAAACTTTTCAAAACGCCAAATATTCAAAACATATAAACTCTTTTTTAACCCCGGAAGATTTATTAAAAAACATTAAAACAAAATTTATAGGAATAACCGGTACCAACGGAAAAACAACCACCGCTTTTGTACTTGGGTATCTGCTGAAAAATTTAGGATACAATGTGGCTGTTCAAGGCACAGATGGGCTTTTTGTAAACGGAAAAAAAGTTGAAGAAAAAACGCTTACAACCCCTTCAATATTTACTACAATAAAAAGGGCTTACAGATATAAACCAGATTTTTTTATTATGGAAGTAAGCTCACACGCAATTGCACAAAACAGAATTGAAGGAATAGAATACTCGGCAAAAATATTAACTTCGTTTTCTCAGGACCATTTAGACTATCATAAATCAATGCAGGAATATAAAAAAGTTAAAGAAAGTTTTTTTCAGGACGAAGCTGTCAAAATAATTAATGGCAAGTTAAAAGTTAAAAGTGAAAAGTGTAAAGTAGAAGTAGGCGGATATGATTTTAATGTAAATTGCAAAAATTTGTATGTTTTAGAAAAACCTATAATTGAAAATATTCCAATGGCTGGAGAATTTAACAAAATGAATTTTTCTCTTGCAATTAAAACAGCTGAATTATTAACTAACTATTCACTACTCACTACTCACTATTCACTTTTTAGAGGTGTTCCCGGCAGAATGGAAATAGTATCTATTAATCCTCTGATAATTGTAGATTTTGCCCATACTCCCGACGGAATGCAAAAAGTAATAAGTTCTGTTAAAGGTAAAAAATTAGTGGTTTTCGGTGCAGGAGGAAACAGGGACAGGGAAAAAAGAGCAAAGATGGGGGCAGTTGCAGACGAACTGGCTGAATATATAATTCTTACAAACGATAATCCAAGGTGTGAAAATCCTGTTAATATAATAGAAGATATAAAAAAAGGAATTAAAAAAACGCCTTTTGAAATAATCGTAAATAGAAAAGAGGCTATAAAAAGGGCTGTTGAAATTTCAAAAAATTTTGATGCAGTTCTGATTTTAGGAAAAGGAGATGAAAAATATATGGAATTTTGCAATAAAAAAATCCCTTTTAGTGACAAAAAAGAAATATTAAAATATTTGCACTAAATTAATATTATATTAATGTTTTAATATATAATGCGAATGTGATATAATAATATAAAGATATATAAATGCAAATACCAAAAAAAGAATATTTAATTGAGTGGAATTCTGGGTTTAAGGAGATTAAATGAATATAAAAATGCTTTACAGCAAAATTCACAGGGCAACCGTAACAGATGCCAATTTAAATTATGTGGGCTCCATTACTATTGATGAAGAACTGATTGAAAAAGCAAAAATGCTTGTAGGTCAAAAAGTGGATATTGTAAATATCAATAACGGGGAGAGATTTTCCACTTATGTAATTAAAGGAAAAAAAGGCAGCGGCGAAGTGTGTTTAAACGGTGCGGCGGCAAGAAAAGTGCATGTAGGGGATAAAATTATTATTATTGCTTATGCGTCTATGGAGCTTGAAGAAGCAAAAAAATTTAAACCGTCTGTTATAATTGTAAATGACAATAATGAAATAATTGAAATTACAGATAATTTAAAGGCTGAGTGATGAAAACTATTGAAATAAAAATAAACAATACCTATTTAGTAAATTAATTAAAAAACAAAAAAATTAAGCCTTAAATGAAATATGAAGTTAGGATTTTAGAAACTGCTAAAACAAGAAATTAAAAAATTAACAAAAAAATATAAAAATATAAAAGAAGATTTAAAGGACTTAGTAAGTATCTTTAAAACGGGATAGAATTAGGAGATTCTTTTTATAAATTAAGAATAAAAAATTCTTCTTCTAAAAGAACAGTATCTGTTATCTTTATTAAAGGAGTAAAATGTTTGGAAATATGGATTTAAACGAAATGATGAAAAAACTTCAGGAAAGTATGGCTGAGGCTGACACTAAAACATATACCGCTGCGGCGGGAGGGGGAATGGTTGAAGCAACCGCAAACGGAAAATTTGAAATAATAGATTTGAAAATAGATGATTCCCTGCTTGATGACAAAGAATCAATGCAGATTTTAATTATGAGTGCTGTGAATGATGCTGTTAAAATGGCTTTGGAAGATAAAAAAACACAGGCTCTCAATATGTTCGGCGGGCTTAATTTGGGACAATGAAAAAAATAATATTTATAATCCCCCTTTTTTTGTTTGCTTTTATAGATTTTTCTCCCTGCCTTAAAAAATATTCTTTTATTGAAATGTCAATACCTGTTTCTAAAAATTCAAGTATAGTTTTTGATAATAAAAACTGCATAAAATACGACCCTTTTACAGGAATGTGCCTGATTAAAGAAAAGAATAAAAAAACGATTAAATTTTATGATAATCCAAAGCTTGCATGGTGGATGGCATCAATTAAAAAAAATAAAATTTATGTGGGAAATTTTGCCGAGGATATGAACTTCTTAACCCCCGCAAAACTCAGTGTAAAAACACTTAAAAATTCTGTTATCTCAGATATGTTCTGCAGGGCTTATGGGATAGGCAGGGCAGACGGATTTATAAAAAGTGAATATATTAAACATTTTATAAAGTACGGCTGTTGGGGGGATGTGGGAATTGATACTGATGAAAATATGAAAATCATCTCTTTTGACCCTTTTTATGTAAAAGGGCTCAGGCTGGGAGAAAAAATAATTTCAATAAATGCCCGTCCGGCAACTCCGCAGATTTTTTCAAAATATATTTTGCTTGGAAAACCGGGAAATATTGTAAAGATTAAAACTGCCAAACATATATATAAAATCAGGATTAGAAAAAAAGAATACGGTTTTACACCTCTAATGCATTTAGGAATTGTTGTAGATAAAAATTTAACAGTTATAAAACTTCCGGATAATCTGAAAGAAAAATATTATATTAAAGAAGGAGCAAAACTGATAAAAATAAACAACAAAAAAATTTCTTCTTTCAATGAGCTTAAAAAGGTGCTTTCCACTTATAAAAATGTTACAATTACATTGAATTTTCAAGGTATAATATTAAATATTCCCTTAAGGTAAGTAATGGAAGACTTTATAAAAAAAAATTTAATTAGCGCCAAAAGCTTTCATCCCTTTTTTGAAAAAGCGTTAAACGAAATGCTAATAGCCGGAGGAAAAAGATTTAGACCGAAACTTCTTTTGGCGGTGGTAAACGCATATAATCCGCTTTTAGCGGATAATGCTAAATATGCGGCTTTTGCAATTGAACTTATTCATACATATTCTTTAATTCACGATGATTTGCCCGCAATGGACAATGCGGCTCTCAGACGGAACCATCCAACCCTTCATACAACTTATGATGAAACAACCGCTATTTTGGTCGGAGATGCCTTAAATACATATGCTTTTGAGGTTTTAAGCAAAGCCCCGTTGCATAATGATATAAAAATAGAACTTATTAAAATCCTCTCAAATGCGGCAGGTCCGAACGGAATGGTTTTAGGCCAGGCGGTTGACTGTTATTTTGAAAATAAAAAGCTTAATTTGGATGAGCTTAAATTTTTACATATAAATAAAACTGCAAAAATGATAGCTGCATCTCTTAAAATGGGGGCTATTATTGTAAATAAACCTAATTTGGCCGATAGGCTTTATGATTTTGGACTTAAACTTGGGCTTTTATTTCAAATTCAAGATGATTTACTTGATTTGCTTGATTCATCAAAAACAGGGAAAACAACGGGCGTGGATGAAAATAAAAATACATTCGTTACTGTTTTGGGAGAAGAAGAAGCAAGAAAAAAGGCGGATAATTTAGCAGGTGAAATAGAAAAAGAAATAAAAAATTTTGATGAAAATTTAAAAAATGAGCTTGAAAAAATTTTAAGTAAATATTTAAATAGGCATAGAGTTATTAAAAGAAAATAAAGATTTGGAAGTGTTGCAAGGGGAGAAGATACTAAAAACAGTGATATTGATATTGTTTATATCAGATAAATTTCATACTTTTGATAACTATTTCGATTTAAAGTATAAATTAGAAGATAAATTTAAAAGAAAAATTGATTTAGCTACAAAAGAGATGATAAGAGAGGATATTATTAATGCATAGAGATAAATCTCTTTTTTTAGATGACATATTAGAATCTGTTAATGCTATTGAAAGTTATGTTGTTTATATAGATTAAGCTTTTAAAGAAGCTTATGAGAATACTTAAGATATTTAGAAATACTGTCTCTTATAAAGGAGGATAAAATAAATAGCAANAAAAAAATGGCAGATACAATAAGGTTTTTGGCGGCTGATATGGTGCAAAAGGCGAATTCGGGGCATCCCGGGGCCGCTTTGGGCCTAGCTGATATAATGGTGGAGCTCAGTGAAGTTATCAATCTGACCCCGCATAACCCTCATTTTATAAACAGGGACAGACTGGTGTTTTCAGGCGGGCATGCAACGCCGCTTATTTATTCAATGCTTTATTTATGGGGATATGATATTACAATGGATGATTTGAAAAATTTCAGGCAGCTTGGCAGCATTACCCCGGGTCATCCAGAATTCGGGCATACTCCTGGGATTGAAGTGACAACTGGACCTCTTGGTCAAGGCGTGGCAAATGCCGTAGGCTTTGCAATGGCCAAAAAATTTTTACATAAAAAATTTCCGGAAATTAGCCATAAAGTGTGGTGTCTGTGCGGTGACGGGGATTTGGAAGAGGGCATAAGTTATGAAGCCTGTTCAATTGCCGGAAGCGAAGGGCTTGAAGATTTGATTTTAATATACGACAGTAATAATATTTCTATTGAAGGCGAGGTCAGCAAAGTATTTAAAGACGATATTAAAAAAAGGTTTGCTTCCCAAAATTTCAGAGTGCTTGAAATGAATGGGCATGATTATGAAGATATTGCCAAAACACTTAAAAAAGCACTTCAAACGGACGGAAGACCTACTATTATAATAGCAAAGACAATTATCGCAAGGGGTGCTGTCGGGCTTGAAGGAAGCGAAAAAACACACGGCGCGCCTCTTGGTGAAGATGTTATAAAGAAAAGTAAAAAAGCAGCCGGATTTCCTGATGATAAAACTTTTTTTGTGCCTGATGATGTACTGGTCAGGTTCAGATGTGTAAAAGAAAAAGGTGAATTATTAGAAGCCGAATGGAGAAAAAAAGCAAATACCCAGGAAATTGAAGAATTTTTTAACAGGGATTTTAGTAAAATTAAATGGCCTGAATTTGAAAAAAATGTCAGCCTTGCCACAAGAAAAAGCAACGGAGAAATTTTAAATGCAATTGCAAAGGCAGTTCCGTCTTTTCTTGGCGGAAGTGCGGATTTGGCCCCGTCAAACAACACCCATTTAAAAGATGAAGATGATTTTCCTCACGGGAGAAATTTACATTTCGGTATCAGGGAACACGCAATGGGGGCTATAAACAATGCCTTTAGCGCATACGGGTTTTTGCCTTACGCTGCCACATTTTTGGTATTTAGCGATTATTTAAGAGGAGCGCTTAGAATATCGGCGCTAAGTTCACATAAAAATTACTGGATATTCACACATGATTCCATTGCACTCGGGGAAGACGGGCCGACCCATCAGCCGGTTGAGCATTTAACGGCGCTTAGGGCTGTTCCTAATCTTTATGTTTTCAGACCCGCAGATGCGAATGAAAATGTAAACTGTTGGAAGACGGCACTTAATATCGACGCACCGGTTGCTTTTGCCCTTAGCCGTCAGGGGCTTAAAAACATTACTCCAAAAGATGTTGATTTAAGCATGGGGGCTTATGTTTTAAAAGAAGGTGACGGGGTTACACTCCTTGCAAGCGGAAGTGAAGTGAATTTAGCAATGGAAGTTGCTGAGGAAATTGATGCAAGGGTTGTAAGTGTGCCTTGTTTTGATCTGTTTGATAAACAGACACAGGAATTTAAAAAAGGGCTCTTAAAAGGAAAAGTTATTGCCATTGAAGCCGCACGGGGGCTTGAATGGTATAAATATGCCGATATGGTGATTGGAATGGAAAGTTTTGGCGCAAGTGGAAAGGGAAGTGAAGTTTATAAATATTTCGGATTTGACGCTGAAAAAATTATAAATAAAATAAAGGATAACAAATGATTTTAGCAACACCGGGACCTGTTGAAATCCCTTATTTTGTAAGGGAAACTTTTTTAAAAGAGACAATACACCACAGAACGCCTGAATTTAAACAGATTCTGCTTGATACTCTTGAAAGATTCAAAAAAGTGACCCATCTGCCCGAAGCCGTATTTTTAACAAGTTCCGGAAGCGGGGCTATGGAGGCGGCTGTAACAAACATTGTAAAACAAAAAGCCCTAACAGTAAATGCCGGAAAATTCGGTGAAAGATGGGGAAAAATCTGCAATGCGTTTAATATCCCTTTCAGGGAAATAAAATATGACTGGGATACCCCTGCTGCGGCAGATGATATTGTTGCAGCTGTCGAGGAAGATGAAGAAATAGATTCAATATTTATTCAGATTTGTGAGAGTGCGGGAGGGCTCAGGCATCCGGTTGAAGAAATTGCGGCCGAAGTTAAACTGATAAACCCCGATATCATAATAGTGGCAGATGCTATCACCGCTATGGGGGTTGAAGATATAGATACCGCAAATATCGATGTTTTGGTAGGCGGAAGCCAAAAGGCGTTTATGCTTCCTCCGGGGCTTGCAATGTTAGGTTTCAGTGAAAAAGCCGTTGAAAGGATAGGAAGCGGAAAAGGATTTTATTTTAACCTTGCAAATGAAATAAAAAAACAGCGTGAGGGCTCAACATCTTTTACACCAGCAACAAGTCTGGTTATTGCATTGAATGAAGTGCTTAAAAAATTAGAGAAAATAGGGTTTGAGAAGCATTATGAAACAACGGCTAAAAGACACAGTGCACTGCTTGCGGCTATTGAAGAAATAGGACTTACTGTTTTTCCTCAGGTGCCGGCACCTTCAATGGCTGCGGTTTACAGTGAAAAAGTGGAGGAAATCAGAAAAATATTGAAAGAAAAATATGAAATCAATGTTGCGGGAGGCCAGGATTTTATGAAAGGCAAACTCTTTAGAATCAACAATATGGGAATAATAGAAGAAAATAAAATGGAGTATATTGTTAATTCACTTGAACTTGCTTTAGATGAGCTTGGAATCAGAAAATATGACGGCAGTGCACTCAGAACATATACCGAGGAGAGAAAATAGATGATTTTTAAACATGAAATCCCGTCCGGGAGCAGATTTTATTTCGGCAGTAGTGCTAAAATAAAAAGGGAAATAGAAAATGTGGCAAGTGAAGTTTTTGATGCCAATGAGTTCGAAGAAATAATCACACCCTATTTTTCCTACCATCAGCAAATTGCATTAAGTGAAAAAGATATTATAAAATTAACCGATACCCAAAATAGAAATTTGGCCCTGAGGGCCGATTCTTCCATCGATGTAATAAGGCTTGTTATTAAAAGGCTTAAAACCGAAGCTAAAAAATGGTTTTATATTCAGCCTGTTTTCAGATATCCGAGTCATGAAATATATCAAATAGGTGCTGAATGGCTTGAAGGGGATTTAAAGGAAATTGTAAATATAAACAAACAGATTTTTAAAAGGCTTAACAAAAATTACACCCTTCAGATTTCACATATTAAAATTCCAAGAATTGTATGTGAATTAACGGGACTTCATTTGGAAGATATAAAAAAAATGAGAATATATAAATTTAACGAATCCTGGCTGCAAAAACTTCTTTTTGTAAATTCAAAAAAGGATTTGGAGGATTTAAGCGTTTATCCGGAAGAAATCCAAAAATACTTAAAAGAAATTAAAGATATTGCAAACGAAGAAGACATAATTGCCCCTCTTTATGTAACGAATTTAAGGTATTATACGGGAATTTTTTACAGATTTATAAAAGATAATGTTGTTTTTGCAAAAGGCGGAAGATACAAAGTGGACGGAATCGAAAGTGTAGGCTTTTCTGTTTATACGGATAATCTTTTAAAGGATATGAATGGTTGATTTAATAGTCGGGCTTCAATGGGGAGATGAGGGAAAAGGAAAAATAGTAGATTTGGTTGCAAAAAACTATGACGTTGTAATCCGCTCTCAGGGCGGGCACAATGCGGGGCACACCGTTGTATTAGACGGTAAAAAATACGCCCTTCATTTACTGCCAAGCGGCGTACTTAATCCAAACGCTGTGAATGTGATAGGCAACGGGGTTGTGGTTTATCCTCCCCAGCTTATAAAAGAAATAAAAGAATTTGATAAGAATATAAAAAATAGACTGCTTATTTCAGATAAAGCTCATATGATACTTGATCATCACATAGCAATAGATAAGGCCCGCGAAAGACTAAGGGGTAAAAATGCAATAGGTACAACAGGCAGGGGGATAGGCCCTGCCTATGCAGATAAGATTGCAAGAGCCGGTGTAAGGATGGGTGAACTTAAGGATATTGACAAATTGATTGGAAAACTGAGTGATTATTATGAAATGAACAAAGGCTATTTGGAATATCTCGGGGTAAAAATTCCTGATATTGACGATGTTAAAAAACAGTTAATCTTTTATAAAGAGGAACTTTTTGAAAACATTACAGACACTACAAAATATCTTTGGGATAACATAAGTAAAAATATGCTTCTTGAAGGTGCCCAGGCTACACTTCTTGATATAGACCACGGGACTTATCCGTATGTTACAAGCTCAAACACGATAGCTTCCGGAGCGTTAACCGGCAGCGGAATTCCCCCTAAAAAACTGAATAAAGTCACAGGGATAGCAAAAGCGTATACAACACGGGTTGGCAACGGCCCTTTTCCTACTGAGGAATTAGGTGAAGAAGGAGAGAGAATAAGAAAACAGGGAGCAGAATTCGGTACCACCACCGGAAGGCCTAGAAGATGCGGATGGTTTGATGTTGTGGCGGCAAAATACGCCATTACTATTAATAGCTGTGATGAAGTGGCGTTGATGAAGCTTGACGTGCTTGACGGATTTAAAGAAATAAAAGTGGGTGTGGGATACGAATTAAACGGAAAAAGACTTGATTATTTTCCGAGTGATTTGGATAACGTAAAACCGGTTTATGAGGTTTTGCCTGGATGGGACGGAAGCAGCGGGGCAAGAAAATGGAGTGATTTACCTGATAATGCCAAAAAATATATAGAATTTTTGGAAGAAAAAATAGGCTGTAAAATAAAATATATTTCAACGGGAGCCGAGAGGGAAGATACAATAGTTAGGTGAAAGGGGTGAGTAGTGATTTGTGAGTTGCCAAGTTCCAAGAGGCCAAGTGAAAAGTGTAAAGTTAAAAATGGAAAATGGAAAATGAGCGAAAATGAGCAAAGCGAATTACGCTCACCTGGCTATCAAAAGCGGCTATGGTGGAAAAATGGAAAGTGAAAATTGAAAACGAAATTTTCAGCAGTTGTAAAAGTTAAAAAACAAGAAGTTGATAAAATTGAAAAAGATATACAAAAAATAAATTATTCTATAACCGAACTTAATAAAAAAATAGAAGAACTTCAAAATATTCTTTTTTCTTTAATTCCTCCTCAAAATGGAAATTTTTCTCTTTTTTCACAAATTAAAACACAGCAGAATCTTTTAAGAAATGAAATTGAAAAATTTAAAAACCAAATACTTTTTTTAAAAAGCAGAAAAAATGAACTTATGAATGAGCTTAAAAAAGCAAATATTGAATATGAAAAAATGAAATATTTAGAAAACGAAGAAATTAAAAAAATAATAAAAAAAGCAAAACTTAAAGAAGCTAAAGATATGGATGAAATTGCTATAAAAAAATGAATCCAAATAAAATATATTTAGTTCAAACAGATACAACCGTTGGGTTTTTGTCTAGAGATAAAAAAAGATTAAATAAAATAAAAAACCGTCCTATAAACCAGCCCGTTTTAATAGAAGCGGACAGTTTAAAAACTTTAAAACAATTTGCAAGAGTTCCCAATAAATTTAAAAACAGGGTAAGAAGAAGTAAAAAAACCACTTTTATATATCCAAATAAAAAAAGTTTCAGGATTGTAAAAGATGAAAGACATTTGGAGTTTTTGAAAAAATTTTCCTGGATGTATTCCACTTCCGCCAATAAAAGCGGCAGAAAATTTGATGAAATGTGGGCTAGAAACACAGCCGATGTTACAGTGGAAAATAAAAGAGGCCTTTTTGAGGGAAAACCTTCTAAGATTTATAAACTTTCAAGAAATAAAATAAAAAAAATAAGATAATGGAAAATTGACAATGGGCAAAAAATTTAGTTTAAAAAAGTCATTTTACATTTTACATTTTACATTTTACATTTTTATTTTTGGTTGTGCCACAAAAACAACCACGATTTATGCGGTAATCGACACTCCTTTTGTAAAAGCGGCTGATCAGGGATTTTTGGAAAAAGGCTTTAATTATAAAAAACTTATAATTTATAAAGATGCCAGTGTTCCGGTTGAATTTACTATTTACAAAAACAGTGTTTGCTTAAATAAAAAATGTGTTTCAAAAAATAGATTTATCAAAAAACTCTCTCCCGAGTACCCCAAAAATCTTATAGATAAAATAATAGAAAAAAAGCCTATTCAAAATTTGGGTAAAATTATAAAATTAAAAAACGGTTTTTTGCAAAAAAATTTAAGGTTTTATTATTTAGTAACAAAAAATAAAGTTTTATTTAAAGATAAAAAGAAAAAAATTTTAATTATGATAAGGAAAATAAAATGAAAATAGCAATCGCCGGGACAGGATATGTAGGGCTAAGCAATGCGGTACTTCTTTCGCAAAACAACGAAGTGGTGGCTCTTGACATAATCCCTGAGAAAGTGGAAATGGTAAATAAAAGAATATCTCCAATCGAAGATAAGGAAATAACTGAGTTTTTCCAGACAAAAAAATTAAATCTAAAAGCCACTACTGATAAAAAAGAAGCTTACGAGGGGGCTGAATATGTGGTAATAGCAACTCCTACGGATTACGACCCTGTTACCAATTATTTTAATACCAAATCAATTGAAAGCGTTATAAAAGATGTAATAGAAATAAATCCATCAGCTACAATAGTAATCCGCTCAACCATCCCGATAGGTTATACCGAAAGAATTAAAAAAGAATTTGATTTTAAAAACATATTTTTTGTTCCCGAATTTTTAAGAGAAGGTAAGGCTTTATATGATAGCTTATATCCAAGCAGGATTATTGTGGGTGAAAAAAGCGCTAAAGCCGAGATATTTGCCAATTTACTTAGAGACGGCGCATATAAAGAGACAATTCCGCTTGTTTTTACAAACAATACCGAAGCCGAGGCGGTTAAACTTTTTGCAAATACCTATCTTGCCATGAGGGTTTCATTTTTTAATGAACTGGACAATTTTGCCATATCAAAAGGCCTTAATACAAAAGAAATAATTGAAGGTGTGTGTCTGGACTCAAGAATCGGAATGCATTATAACAACCCTTCATTCGGATACGGCGGATACTGTCTTCCAAAAGACACAAAACAGCTTTTGGCAAATTACAGGCTTGATAACGTTCCGCAGAGACTTATTGATGCGATAGTGGAATCCAATGTAATAAGAAAAGAATTTATTGCAAAAAGATTACTTGATAAAAAACCGGAAACAGTCGGTGTTTATAGGCTCATTATGAAAGCGGGAAGCGATAATTTCAGAAGCAGCGCCATATTTGATGTGGTTGAAATGTTAAAACCTTTTGTAAAAATAGTAGTTTATGAGCCAAAGGCAAAAGGGGATGAAATAGAGGATGTTGAATTTAGCGACAGTTTGGGCGAACTTAAAGAATGCGATGTAATTTTAGCAAACAGAATTGATGAAAATTTAGAGCCAATTAAAGATAAAGTTTACACAAGGGATATTTATTCTAAAGACTAATTTTAAGTTAAAAATGAAAAATGTAAAGTGAAAAAGGAAGAATAAATATAAATAATAAATAAGTGAAAAAGGAAGAATATGAAAATATTAGTAACAGGGACAGCAGGATTTATAGGATTTCATTTGGCCAACAGACTTGCCAAAAGAGGAGATGAAGTAGTAGGGCTTGATTGTATAAATGATTATTATGATGTGAATTTAAAATATGCAAGGTTAAATGAGGCTGGAATTGACAAGGAAAAAATAGAATATAACGAAATTGTAGAATCTAATAAATATCCTAATTACAGGTTTATAAAACTAAACCTTGAAGATAAATTTAATCTTTTTAAGCTTTTTGAAAAAGAAAAATTCGATAAAGTATGCCACCTTGCGGCACAGGCAGGGGTTAGATATTCACTTAAAAATCCGGATGCTTATATCAGTTCAAATATTGTAGGGCATATGAACATACTTGAGGCCATAAGACACAATGGAGTAAAAGCTCTTTCGTATGCAAGCAGCTCGAGCGTATACGGGCTAAATAAAAAACAGCCTTTTTCAACAGATGATAATGTAGACCATCCTGTCAGTCTGTATGCCGCTACAAAAAAAGCAGATGAGCTTATGAGTCATACATATTCATATCTTTACAATATTCCTACAACAGGGCTGAGGTTTTTTACCGTTTACGGGCCTTGGGGAAGACCTGATATGGCACTTTTTAAATTTGTAAAAAATATACTCTTAGATAAACCGATAGATGTATATAACTATGGCGATATGCAAAGGGATTTTACATATATAGACGATATTGTCGAAGGGGTGATAAGGGTAATTGACAATCCCCCAAAACCAAATCCTCAGTGGAACGGAAGGACGAGCGAGAGTGTGGCTCCGTATAAAGTTTACAATATAGGAAACGGCGCTCCGGTTAGACTTATGGATTTTATAGAGGCAATTGAAGAAGTACTTGGTAAAAAAGCTAAAAAAAACCTGCTTCCAATGCAGCCCGGGGATGTTGCAAGCACATGGGCCGATACGACTGATTTGCAAAAAGATTTAGGATATAAGCCTTATACAGATGTAAGAGAGGGAATTAAAAAGTTTGTGGAATGGTATAGATGGTTTTATAAATGATGAATGATGAATGATATAATGTTAAATGATGAATGAGAAATTTTGGATGTTAAATTATGAATAAGAAAGGAAAAATTAAAGAAAATAATATATAATTGAAGTGAAAAAAGAATATATAATGTCAAAACAATTATTAAGATGTGGAACTTCAATTGGCAAATATAAAGGAAGCTCAAGCTGGTATAACTAAAAAAGATTTTGTTTCAAAAATGAGTATAGTGAATAAAGAAGCAAGAGAAACAAAATATTGGCTAAGATTATTAAATGATAGTGGTTATTTTGAAGAAAATAAAAAATTGTTAAAAGAAATTGATTCAATAATCAATATTTTGACTAAAAATATTAAAGCATTACAAAAAATCAAAAAGGGCTAAAATGAAAACAAATTCAACATTTAACATTAAACATCTAACATCTATCTTAGTTACCGGCGGGGCCGGATATATAGGAAGTCATGTTGTAAAGCTGCTTTTAGAAAACAGTGATTATAATGTGACTGTTATTGACAGTTTAGTTACAGGATTTAAAGATACAATTGATACATTAAAAACTATAAGGAATTTTGATTTTATTCAAGCGGATTTGAGTAATTGGAAAGAAATTAAAGGTATTTTTAAAACAAAAAAATTTGATGTTATTATTCATTTTGCTGCAAGCCTGATTGTGCCTGAGAGTGTAGAAAAGCCTTTAAAATATTATTTAAACAATACAGCAAATACTGCAAATTTAGTAAAACTTGCCAATGAATATAGTACTAAAAAATTTATATTTTCTTCGACTGCGGCGGTATACGGCGAACCGGATATGAAAGTGAAAAGTGAAAAGTTAAAAGTAAAAAATGTCGGTATTAGTGAAGATTTTCCTACAAATCCGATAAATCCGTACGGACAGAGTAAACTGTTCAGCGAAAAAATAATTCAAGATGCAGCAAAAGCAAATCCTGAATTTAAATATGTTATTTTTAGATATTTTAATGTGGCGGGGGCGAGCCCCGATTTGATGATAGGGCAGAAAACAAAAGATGCAACCCATTTAATAAAAGTGGCAAGCGAATGTGCTGTGGGGAAAAGAGATAAAATATATATTTTTGGGGATGATTATCCAACACCTGATGGAACCTGCATAAGGGATTATATTCATGTAGTAGATTTAGCGGATGCTCATATTAAAGCAATTGATTATTTAGATAATGAAAAAAGTGATATTTTTAACGTAGGATACGGCAGGGGCGCTAGTGTAAAAGAGGTAATTGATACAATGAAAAAGGTAAGCGGGGTTGATTTTAAAGTAGAAAATGCTAAGAGAAGGGCGGGAGATCCAGCAATGCTGATTTCAGACAATACAAAAATAAAAGAAAAAATGAAATGGCAGCCAAAATATGATAATTTGGAATTTATCTGTAAAACAGCGTATGAGTGGGAAAAAAAGCTAAATAAATTATGAATGTTGAATTATGAGTGGTAAATTATGAGTGGTAAATTGTGAATGGTATATTTGTATATACTTTTAATAAAAAAGGTTCTTATATGGAGGCAATAGCAAAAGTTTTTATAAGTGGGAATTCACAGGCAATTAGAATACCTAAAGAAAATAAATCCAGAAAAAGTAGAAAGAAAATGAAAAAATAACAATAATCCAATAAATAGCAGAAAAGGTTGGGATGAAGCATTTAAAAAAATGCACAAAAATAATGATGATAAACTTTTAATTGATGATAGTTTAGATTGGGATATGGATGTGTTTTAAATTCTCCAAGACCAACTAAAAACGATTAATGTTATTAGAATAAGGAGAAAAGATGATTAAAAAAGCTTTATTTCCGGCAGCAGGATATGGGACAAGGTTTTTACCAGCAACTAAATCAGTTCCAAAAGAGATGCTGCCGGTTGTAAATAAACCTTTAATTCATTATGGTATTAAAGAGTGTATGAATGCGGGAATTTTTGAAATAGGATTTGTAACAGGTAGAAATAAAAGAGCAATTGAGGATTATCTGGATTTTTCACCTGAACTTGAAGATAAAATAAAAGATTCAAGCAAAGCCAAACTCCTTAAAGAAACAAATGAAATGATAGAAAAATGCACTTTTACATATGTAAGGCAAAAAGAGATGTTAGGGCTTGGACATGCGGTTTTAACTGGAGAGCCACTTATTGGCAATAATCCTTTTGCAGTTGTTTTAGCAGATGATTTATGCGTTGGGGAAGTTTTATCTCAAATGGTTAAACTTTACAAAAAATATAAATGCACAATAATAGCTGTGGAAGAAGTGGATAAAAACGAAGTAAATAAATATGGAATCGTAGCCGGTAAAAAAATAGAAGACGGTGTAATTATGGTAGACGATATGGTTGAAAAACCGGATGTTGACAAAGCCCCTAGTAATTTAGCAATTATAGGAAGATATATTTTAACTCCTGATATTTTTGATTTGTTAAGAAAAATAAAACCTGGAAAAGGCGGGGAAATTCAGCTGACTGACGCTATAAAAATGCAGGCAAATGAAGGAATGGTAATAGCATATAAGTTTAAAGGGAAAAGGTTTGATTGCGGAAGTATTGATGGATTTATAAAAGCTACTAATTACATGTATGAAAATATGAAAGGTTAATATGTGTGGAATAGTAGGGGTTAAAGGAATAAAAAACCCACAGGAGTTTTTAATAGAAGGGCTTAAAGAACTTGAATACAGAGGATATGACAGTGCCGGAATCGCTGTTATGGACGAAGGGGAACTTAAAGTAATAAAAACTGTCGGAAGACTGAAAAACCTGGAAGTTAAGTTAAAAAATATAAAATTTATTAATCCGAAACTTGGAATAGGTCATACCAGATGGGCAACTCACGGAAAACCTACTGAACTTAATGCTCACCCCCATATAGGAGAATTTAGTGCGGTTGTTCACAATGGAATTATTGAAAATTATCAAGAAATTAAAAAAGAGCTTGAAAAAGAGAATATTTCATTTATATCACAAACTGATACAGAAGTAATTGTTAAACTTTTTGAGCATTTTTACAGTGGCAATGCATTTGAAGCGTTCAAAAAAACACTTGAAAAGCTAAAAGAAAGAGCCTCAAAAGATATTTTTTGCTAAAAAAGGAAGTCCTTTAATTGTAGCAAAAAACGAAGACAAATTTTTCTTTGCTTCATCCGACGCGCCTCTTGTGGGATATGCAAACAGCGCACATTATCTGGAAGACGGTGAATACGGATATGTTGACAGTGAAATTCAGTTTTAAACCTCTTCCTACAAATAGAGAATCAGCCAAAAAAGGTGGATTTAGATTTTACATGGAAAAAGAGATTTATGAACAATATGATGTTTTAAAAGAAAATACACTAGGACGTAATACAAAAGATGGTATTATATTTGATGAGCTTGACAAAAGCTTTTTTGAAGGGATTAATAATATAATTATTTCAGCATGCGGGACTAGCTATCATGCAGGATTAGTTGGGAAATATTTAATTGAAAGAGATGCAAAAATAAGAGTAGATGTAGAGGTTGCAAGCGAGCTTAGATATAGAGAGCCGCTTCTTAGTAAAGATACTCTTTTTATAGTAATTTCTCAAAGCGGAGAGACAGCCGATACCCTTGAAACTCTTAAAATGGCAAAAAAAGCAGGGCTTAAAACACTTGCTTTATGTAATGTGGATAATTCTTCAATTGTTAGAGTTGCAGATAGGACAATATTGCTTAGGGCTGGAATTGAAAAAGGAGTAGCTTCTACAAAAGCATTTGCTACACAAGTTATGACCTTATGGATGCTAAGCAATTATTTAGCAAATAAAAACGAATATGAAATTATAAATCAAGCAATTGAATCCACAAAAGTAAATCCAAAACTACACGAAAAAATTAAAAGGCTTTCAAAAAGATATCTTCACGGACACGGATTTTTCTTTATAGGAAGAGATATTTTTTATCCTCTTGCACTTGAGGGAGCACTGAAACTAAAAGAAATAAGCTATATTCACGCAGAAGGCTACCCGGCAGGCGAGATGAAACACGGCCCTATTGCATTAGCTGACCCTGAGCTTTTTGTAGTAGCGCTTCTTAGTAAAAATATACTTTTTGAAAAAACAAAATCAAATATTGAAGAACTAGTCGCAAGAGATGCTACTGTTTTAACAATTTCAAGCGAAGAGATTGAATTAACTGATGATTATGTTAAAATTTCATTAGCAAATCATCCAATGGTAGAATTTTTTGAAATGATGGTAATCACTCAACTTTTAGCACTAGAAGTTGCTGTTAGACTTGGAAATGATGTAGATATGCCAAGAAACTTGGCAAAATCTGTAACGGTTTTGTTAAAATTATAAAAAAATTTAGGAGAAAGTTTTTGAAAAATATAATTCTTTGCGGGGGGAGTGGAACAAGGCTATGGCCGTTAAGCAGAAAACTAATGCCAAAGCAGTTTATAAAACTTTTTGATAATAAATCACTTTTTCAGCTTACAGCAAAGAGAACATTAGATCAATTAGAAGAGATAAATAAATTAGCCCTCGCAGCGTTTCAAAGCAATGAAGATGAAATACTTTTTATAACTCCAAGCGATCATTTAAAAAAAAATGAAAAAAAAATATGAAGAAGCGATAACAAAAGCAAAAGAATTAGCCCAACAGAGGATATATAGTAACATTTGGAATAAAACCAAGTGAAGCTCATACAGGATACGGATGGAATAGCGGAATGTTTATGTTTAAAGCGGGAGTGTTTTTAGAAGAACTTAAAAAATATGCTCCTGAAATTTATGAAAAAAGTTTAGAAGCTTATAAAAATGCAAAAAAAGATAAAAATATTTTAAGAATAAGATTAGATGATATGTCAAAAATTCCTGAAAAAAGCATAGATTATGCAGTTATGGAACATAGTGATAAAATAAAAGTAATTAAATCAGATTTTAAATGGAAAGATTTAGGTGATTTTGACAGGACTTGAAGATTTTATTGTAATAGATACCAATGATGCTTTACTCATAACAAAAAAAGGCAAAACACAAAAAGTAAAAGATGTGGTAAAAAGGTTAAAAAAAGAAAATAAAGACTTAACAGAATTTCATACCACAGTACATAGACCGTGGGGAATATTTGAGAATTTAATTGATGAAAACGGATATAAAATAAAAAGAATAATAGTAAAACCGGGAAAAAGACTTTCCCTTCAAAAACATTTTCACAGAAGCGAACATTGGGTAGTAGTAAGCGGGACAGCAGAAGTTCAAGTGGGAGATAAAAAATATTTAGTAAGACCAAATGAATCAACATACATAAAAATGGGAGAGATTCACAGATTGTCAAATCCAGGTAAAATACCTGTGGTATTAATTGAAGCACAGGTTGGCGAATATTTAGGTGAGGATGATATTGTAAGATTTGAAGATGATTTTAATAGAAGTATGTGCTAAGTGATAGGTGCTAAGATATGAAATGTGAAAAGTTAGATTTTTGGAAAAAATCTTCAAGAATGTGTGCTAATGTATATAAAGAATTAAAAGAGTTAAAAGATTTTGGTTTTAAAGATCAAATAATTAGAAGTGCATTATCTATAGCAAGTAATATTGCAGAAGGACTGGAAAAAGAATCTCTAAAAGAACAGATTAGATTTTTCTAAAATGCTAACAGGATTATCAAAATATCATAAAAAGGAAAAGTATGAAAAAAAATAATCTTAAATTTCAAAACTCAAATCTAAAACCTAAAAAAGGTCAAGATGGGAGTTATTTAGCAGAATTTTTACTTGAAAAAGGTTATGAAGTTCATGGTATAAAAAGAAGAACAAGCCTTTTTAATACGAAAAGAATAGACCATTTATATAAAGACCCGCATGAAGAAAATGTAAATTTCTTTTTACATTACGGAGATATGACAGACAGTATGAATATAAATATACAACCTTGCAGCACAATCACATGTAGCAGTTAGTTTTGAAGAACCGGAATATATCTGATATGGATTAGTTCAGGAAGTACCGCAAAGTGAAAAAACACCATTTTATCCAAGAAGTCCTTATGCAGTAGCTAAACTCTATGCGTATTGGATTACGGTAAATTATAGAGAAGCGTATAATATGTTTGCTTGCAATGGAATACTTTTTAATCACGAAAGTCCAAGACGTGGAGAAACATTTGTAACAAGAAAAATAACAAGAGGAATGGCAAGAATCCTTTTAGGACTTGATAAAAAACTTTATTTAGGGAATCTAAGTGCAAAAAGAGATTGGGTAATAGCGACAGGTAGAACCACAGAAATTAGAGAATTTGTAAGACTTACAGGAAAATATCTTGGGTTAGAAATTTCATTTGAAGGTAAAGGAAATACTTCAAAACCTTTTAACAACATCCACAATATATTATCGATCATGTAAAAAATTTGATAGGAAAAGATATTGTAAATGTAGACCCTAAATATTTTAGACCGACAGAAGTTGATTTACTTTTAGGAAAAAACTTGGATGGGAGTCAAAAATAACTCTTGAAGAGAGATGGTAGAGAGTGATTTAAAAGAAAACTATCAAGAGCTTGTTGATAATTTACAAGATTATAAAAAAATTTTAGAAGATTTAAAATTTAAATTTAAATCTGCCCAAATAAAATCTTTTTTAAAATTAAACAGTGATTTTATTGTTATGTTGGTAAAAAATTTATTGAAAAATATAAGTAATGATATATTAAAGGATTTTCTTATAGAAATTTAAAATTTATTAGACAATGGGTAAATTTTTGGGATAATGAAAAAGGGAAACAACTTGTTTCCTTATTGTTTCAAATCCCATGGGGACATAATTTAATTGAAAATATAAAAGATTTTTTAATTGAATTTGACAGGGGGTTTGCATTTGTGGCAGTATAAATTAGAAATAGAAAATCAAGAATTTAGAATAGATTTATTGTTTTATCATCTAAAACAGCCAATAGGAGTTAGTGAATATAGATTAACTACAAAACTTCCAGATAAATTAAAAGATACAATTCCAAGTATTGAAGATATAAAAAAAAGGGACATACAAATGTCATCAGTACTTATAGAAACAGACAGCCTTTAAATGATAAAGTTAAATGGGTTTTTAAAAAATGAAAAACCTGAATATGTATTTTTAGCAGCAGCAAAATTTGATTTAGAAAAATCAGGCAAACCAATGCGAGAATTTTTATATTCAGACGATATGGCGGATGCTTGTGTATTTTTAATGGAAAATGTAGATTTTAAAGACATTGTTGATGGGTATATTAGTAATTCGTATATTGGTGAAAACAAACAAATAACACCAATACACATATAAATATAGGAACGGGTAAAGACATCTCAATAAAAGACCTTGCATATTTGATTAAAGATATTATTGGTTTTCAAGGAGACTTTTATTTCAATACAGAAAAACCGGATGGAACGATGAGAAAAGTTACAGATGTTAGTAAGTTGCATAGTTTAGGTTGGCAGTATAAAAAAACCTTATAAAGAAGGAATTGAAAAGGTATATAGATGGTATGTAGAAATGAGCGAGCAGCGAGTAGAAAATAATCTACCGACGTTTATGAATGGTATAAGGATTTATCATGATAGATAATGAAAGATTAACACATTTAAAGCAACTTGAAGCTGAGAGTATATATATATTAAGAGAAGTTGCTGCAAATTTTAGCAATCCGGTTATGATGTATAGTATAGGAAAAGATAGCTCAGTTATGCTTCATTTAGCTATGAAAGCATTTTATCCAGGAAAACCTCCTTTTCCTCTTTTACATGTAGATACATTATGGAAATTTAAAGAAATGATAGAATTTAGGGATAAAAGAGCAAAAGAGTTGGGTGTAGATTTATTGGTATATTCAAATCCTGAAGGGATTGAAATGAATATAAATCCTTTTGTTCATGGGAGTAAGGTTCATACAGATATAATGAAAACAGAGGCTCTTAAAAAAGCACTAAATAAATACGGATTTGATGCAATAATAGGAGGAGCTAGAAGAGATGAAGAAAAGTCTCGTGCAAAAGAGAGAATTTTTAGCTTTCGTGATAAAAATCACAGGTGGGATCCAAAAAATCAAAGACCGGAACTTTGGAATTTATATAATACCCATATTAATAAGGGTGAAAGTGTTAGGGTTTTTCCTTTAAGTAACTGGACAGAACTTGATATTTGGCAATATATTTATTTAGAAAATATTCCTATAGTTCCACTTTATTTTGCAAAGGAAAGACCGGTAGTAGAGTGGGAAGGTGCTAAAATAATGGTAGATGATGATAGAATGCCAGAAGAACTTAGAAAAAAAGCAAAAATGGAAAAAGTAAGATTTAGAACTCTTGGATGTTATCCTTTAACGGGGGCTATAAATTCAAATGCTGATACTCTTCCTAAAATAATAGAAGAAATGCTTTTAAGCAGGACAAGTGAGAGAGAAGGAAGACTTATAGATAAAGATCAGGAAGGCAGTATGGAAAAGAAAAAAATTGAAGGATATTTTTAGAAATAATAGAAACAATAGAATCGATAGAATTAATAGTTAAAGCAGCATGAAAATAAAGAGATGCTCAGGTTTATTACATGTGGAAGCTGTGGATGAAGACCAATTGCTCAGGCAAAACAAGAAAGTAAAAAATACGGAACAACAAATGAAGAGATTGATTTTGCTCTTTTAATAGATGGACTTCAAAGCGAAAGAGAACAGGGAATAACAATAGATGTAGCTTATAGGTTTTTTAGTACAGATAAAAGAAAATATATCATTGCAGATACCCCAGGACATGAACAATATACAAGAAATATGGTAACAGGCGCAAGCACAGCTGATTTGGCTGTAATTTTAATAGATGCAAGAAAGGGAGTTTTAACTCAAACAAGAAGACATACATTCTTAGTTGTAGTAGCTATTAATAAAATGGATTTAGTGGATTATTCAAAAGAAGGATTTGATAAAATAGTAAAAGATTATAAAAAAATGTTTGAAAAATTAAGATTTTCTCTTCCTTATAAAGAGTATGGAAGCTAAGATTGATTTTATTCCTGTAAGTGCTTTAAAAGGTGATAATGTAGTTGATAATTCGAAAAACACTCCTTGGTATTCCCGTTCAATATGTAAACAGGCCTAATCTTGATTTTAGAGGATTTTTAAATGATGAAATAGATATAAGCAGAGGAGATTTGATAGTAAAAAGTGAGGAAAAAGAGCCTAAGTTTAATGACAGTTTTGAAGCATTTGTAGTTTGGATGGATGAAGAACCTTTAAAAAACAGGGAATATATATTAAAACTTTATACTAAAGAGACGAATGCTATTATTTCAAAAATTTTATTTAAAAAAGATGTAAATACATGGGAAAAAATAGAAGCTAAAACACTAAAATTAAATGATATAGCAAGGGTTCAGATAGATTTGAGCGAAAAGATAGCATTTGATTTGTATGAAGAGAATAAAGGAACAGGAGCTTTTATATTAATAGATAAAATTACAAATAATACTGTTGCAGCAGGTATGATAGTGGGAGAAGCTACTAAAAGAAAGAATAAAAGAATATATACTCCAAGTGAAATAGCTCTTAATAAATTTATAAGAGAACATTTTCCTGAGTGGGAATGTAGAAAAATAGGTGATTGAGGTATTGGGTATTTGGTGTTAGGTTCTAGGTGAAAAGGTGATAAATGGGTAATTTTAGAGAATTAAATGTT
This sequence comes from Lebetimonas sp. JH292, assembly GCF_000523275.1. Lineage (NCBI taxonomy): Bacteria > Pseudomonadati > Campylobacterota > Epsilonproteobacteria > Nautiliales > Nautiliaceae > Lebetimonas > Lebetimonas sp. JH292. The sequence goes on from NZ_ATHQ01000001.1 coordinate 787,506, forward strand.
TGGCAAAAATCAAAAAGTTTAGTAGTAGATATATACTATTTAACAAATAAAAAAACTTTTAATGTTAAAAGAGTTATAAGGTATCTCAAAGATGATAAAATCAAGGAAGAGGTTTGTATAAAGAGACAAATATTCGTTCAATTGTAAAAGGGATTAGCTGGCGTTTTATAGCTACCGGTACTACAATGAGTATTGTTTATGTTTTTTTTGGAAATGTAGAACTTGCGGTTGCAACGGGATTATTGGAAACAATAGCAAAAGTTGGGTTATATTGGGGGCATGAGAAAGTTTGGCAGAGAATCAGATGGGGAAGAAAAAGAATTGAGCCTTTTAATTTATGGTTTACAGGACTTCCTCTAAGTGGTAAAACAACTATTGCTGATAAAGTATATGAAAAATTAAAAAAACTTGATATACCTCTTGAAAGAATAGATTCTAAAGATGTAAGAGAAATGTTTCCTAATGCGGGATTTAGCAGGGAAGAGAGAAACAGGCATATTAAAAGAATAGGACACTTAATCCAAACTCTTCAAAAAAATTCAGTTTCTACAGTTTGCAGTTTTGTAAGTCCGTATAGAGAATCTAGAAAAATGATTAGAGAAATGGTAAAAAACAATATTGTGGTATATGTTAAAGCTTCTATGGAAATCTGTAAAAAAAGAGATTATAAGGGAGTTTATGAAAAAGCTCTAAAAAATGAGATAAGAAACTTTACAGGAATTAGTGATGTATATGAAGAACCACAACACGCAGAAATAGTAATTGATACAGAAAAAATATCTCCTGATGAAGCAGCTGATATAATAGTAAAGTATGTAAAGAAACATTATGTCAAATAATAGTCAATAGACGATAGTCGATAGTATTTTTAAAGATGTTAAAAATTTAAAAAACAGCACGGCAAAGCATTGCTTGAGTCTATAGTCTGGATACTGGAAAGGATTTTTATGAAAAACATTGTATAAATGACAGGGAAAAAATTAAAAATCAAAAAGGCTGTGTCCTTTGGTTTACAGGGTTAAGTGGAAGTGGTAAGAGCACTATTGCAAATGAATTAGAATATGAGCTGAATAAAATGAGATATCATACATATTTACTTGATGGAGATAATATATTTGGGATTTAGTGAAGAAGATAGAAAAGAAAATATAAGAAGAATAAGTGAAGTAGCTAAAAGACAGAGAGACGGCAGAGAAATTATAGGAAAAAGAGACCCAAAAGGTCTTTATAAAAAAGCTTTATATGGAGAGATTAAAAATTTTACAGGACTTGATTCTCCTTATGATATTTCTTCATTAAGTTTTATAATAAATTATTTAAAAAATAAAAAGAGAAGGATTTTTAAATGTATAAAAAAGTTTTTAATATTGAAAAATTTTCTTTTAATATAGATGATGTTTTAAAAATAGCCTGGGAAGCAGGAAAAGAGATAATGAATATTTATCAAAAAGATTTTTCTGTTGAATATAAAGATGATAAATCTCCTTTAACTGAAGCTGATAAAAAATCTCATGAAATAATTGCTGAAGGTTTAAAAAAATATAATTTACCTGTATTAAGCGAGGAGGGGAAAAATATCCCTTATGAAGAAAGAAAAGACTGGGAATATTTTTGGATGATTGACCCTATTGACGGAACAAAAGAATTTATTAAAAAAAACGGGGAATTTACTATAAATATAGCTTTAATTCATAAAAATAAACCAATATTTGGAGTGGTATATGCACCAGTTTTAGATTGGATTTATTTTAGAAAAAGATATACTAATATAACTTCCCATAGAAACAAAAGATAAGTCATTTAAATGATGAAACAAAAAAATTTATTAAATCCTTGACTATCGACTATCGACTATCAACTATCGACTATGATTTTATCTCTATTGGCAGTAGCTTAAAACTGTGTCTTGTGGCAGAAGGAAAAGCTGATATTTATCCAAGACTTGCTCCAACAATGGTACCAATTAACGACTATCGACTATTAGTTTATAATAAAGAAAATCTTTTAAATCCTTGGTTCGTAGTAAGATGATAAACAAAATAAAAAAATAAAGCACAAAAGATTATTGTCAAATTTTATTTCATTAGCTATATTACAAATATATCAACTGATTATGTATTTAAGAAAGACTCAATGAAAAATTAAATTTATTTCAATCATTGTTTCTTTTTTATTATTGATTCAGATAATAAAATATCTAAGGTTATATTTACAATAGCAATATTTGTTTTTATTCATCAAGAGAGTGATTATTGGAAGGTGCCACTGATTAATTCTTTAGGATTTATAAGTGCAGGGTTAATAGCTTTATATATTATTCAAAAAGATTTTAATATAAAATTTAGATTGCAAACTTTAAAAACACTTAAAACTTATTTTAATATTCATATCAAATATCGCAATATAATATAATTATAGCATAATATTATAAATTAGAAGGATAAAATATCATTAGGAAATTTATATTTTTGATTATTGAATTAAGCAATATTTCTGGCATTCAGACAATGCTTAATTTTAATAGAAAAAAAGCTTTTAGTAAAATTTTAATAAGTGGAAGTATTTTAAATATTATTTTATCCTTAATAATAGTGCCCTTATTTCAAGAAATAGGTTCAGCAATTTCAGTATTAGTTGTAGAATTATTCATAACAATTACTATGTAGTAAATAAATTAAATGAAAACAAATGATAAAGATTTAAAATTTTTAGCTGATTTTGTTTATGAAAAAATATTTGTCCATTATACAGCAAAACAATGGGATAAAAAACCAGAAGAGATTGATAGAAGATGACAGATATTTTAATGATAAGTATCAAGGAATACCAAAAGAAGGATATACAAGAAATATAAAAATAATGTTAAATACGGATTTTAAAGAAGTTATTAAAATAGATCAAGATAAGTGTGAGAATGAAATTTGAAACTCTAGAAAAAGAATATTATCAAGAAGTAGCAACTGTTAATTATCCAAACAATTATGACAATAACCGAATTTAAATATATTCATCCGGTTGAAACTAATAAAACAGACAGAACTATTTAATAAATCAAAATAAAAAGAGGTTTAGAAGTTAAATGAACCTTGGGAAAAAGAATTTGAAATTAAAAATTTAACTAATGGAGACATTATAAAAGTTCATTATGTTAGAATGAATGAAAACACAGGAGGAGGATTTGGCATTCTAATAATCTTTTTTCATAAAAAAGAATTTTATTCTATAGAAGATTTAAATAATGATATTTATTATAATTATATTACTTTATTCAATGGAACACTAATTAATAGAGATTTTTAATAGAATTAAAAATATAAATTTAAAAATTGTATAATAATAATTTAAAAGATTATTGTTTTTATTTAATAAAGCGTTTTATCATGGTGTTTTTAATATATGGGGAAAAGAAAAAAACTACTTATTATAGGAAATTTAAATACTTTTTAAATTCATTTCTTTTTTTTATAATTTTTCCTATTATTTTTTTATTGATAACTATTTTAAAAATTAATTTTGATGTTGATTTTGTTTTTTATATCTTTATTAAATTTTTGTTATAAATCTTTATTTAAATTTGTACTATTTTTTATTTTTGTATTAATATTATATAAACTTTTGCAACCTGATAATTTTTTTATGATAATTAAAAGAGTAATACATTTTTATCTTTTAAAAGTTAATTTTAAAAAAGATTTTACAATTAATTTTTTGTTTATTGGAATGGGAGGAGGTACCTATTCCAGTAGAGCGGCTTTATTTTTTACAGGAGAATATTGCTTTTCCTTTTAAAAATATATCAGAATATATGTATCATAACACATATAATTTATGGCAAGAGTTATTACATTCTCCTCATTGGTTACAAGGTGCTTTTAATTCCTTATGGTTCAATATTTTCTTTTATTGCTGAATTAGGTCTAGTTAATGTTTTTATAATATTTTTTAACAAATAAAAAGCAAAAATATCTTATCTATTTATTTTAATATTTTTAATACTTAGATAATTATTACGAATATTTTCAAGCTTTTTTTGTTTTTTATTTTTGTTTATTAAAATTACCATCAAAGAAGGAGATTTACAAATATGAATAAAGAAAACCTATCATATATGCAAAGTTTTTTAAATTTTGTTAAAATAATTAATAACAATGGTGATATACTTCATTCAAACCCTTAAACCCATAGTTATATTAATTAGAAATCCACAAGATGCTGTTATTTCGTTTTTTCTAAGAGAGAATGTGTCTATAAAAATAGGATTTGAATTTCTAAAAAAAAGAAAGGCTTTTAAAATATATGAAAAAATTATGGAAGAATGTACTATAAAATGAAAATATTAATGGATAAGGAAGAAAAAGTAATTTTATAATTCTTTGCCTTTTGTTTCTCCTTCTATATATTTGGGTAGCAAAAAAATTTAAAATACCTGTGGTTTTAACTTTACATAATTATAGATTAATATGTCCAAATGTATTTTATTTGGAAATGAAAATATATGTGAAAAATGTATGGATATTTCCATATTCAGGTATTATACATAAATGTTATAGAAATTCATTTATGCAAACTTTGTCTCTTTCTTTGGTAACAAATATTCATAAATATATAAAAACATGGCATAGCAAAGTTGATAAATTTATAACATTAACGAATTTTCAAAAAAATAAATTTTTATCTTCTAATATGAATATTTCTGAAGGATATAAAAAGAGAAAAACTTGTTTTTTATAGCTTTTGAAAATACTAAATATAATCTATATGTAGTGGGTGAAGGGCCTTTAAAAAATGAGGTTTTAAAAAATAAAAATATAAAATATTTAGGATTTAAATCCAAGAAAGAGATTATAAATTTACTCAAAAAAAGTATTTCTTTAATATTTCCATCAGAATGGTATGAGGGATTTCCAATGGTATTAGTTGAGACTTTGTCAACAGGCACACCTATAATTACATCAGATATTGGTAGTCAAGCAGAGATAGTGAAAGATAATTATTTAGGTTTGCATTTTATTGCAGGAGATTTTATAGACTTAAGAAGTAAAATTACAGAGTTTTTTGAAAAAAAAGATAAGACTTTTTATCAAAATGCAAGAGATGAGTATTTGGAAAAATATACTCCTGAAAAAAATTATAAAAAATTAATAGATATATATAAAATTTTTCAAAAAATATAATTTATATTATTGTAAAATAAATTTCTAGTTATGTATGTGTAACAAATGTTCATATGTTAATAGAAGCATATTTGGATAAAAAATTTAAAGAAGTAGTAGATAATGCTGACATTGTTATTCCTGATGGTATGCCTATTGCAAGATCAAGACAGAATTGCAGGTATGGATTTAATGCCGGATTTAATAAGAGAATGTGCAAAATTAAAAAAAAAGATATTTTTATATGGCTCAACAAGGGAAATTTTAGAAAAAATAGAAAAAAAAGCAAAGAAAAAATATCGTAATATTGATAGGATTTGGTGGAGCATTTGAAGTGTATGCAGGAGTAAAAAAAAGAGCTCCCAACTGGATGCAAAAATATTCTTTAGAATGGTTATATAGATTGATTCAAGATCCAAAGAGACTTTGGAAAAGATATTTATATACTAATTTACTTTTTTTTATATTAAAACAATGTTTGAAATATAAAATTCTAAAGATCTAATAAATTTATAAAAAGAATTTTTGACATTGCGTTTTCTATTTTTACTATTGTAGTTACTTTGCCTGTCACTATTCCAATAGCTATAATCATCAAATTTTTTTTTATTCAAAAAATTTAAAACTATGTATGAAAATAATGATAAAATTTTGAAAGAATTTTTAGAAAAAAAGTCTCAGGCAAAAGAAGAGTGGCAAAAATATCCAAGAGTTACTCCCATAGGCAGATTTTTAAGGAAAACTTCTCGGTGATATGAGTGTAGTGGGACCTAGGCCTTATATAATGATCAAGATTTAGAATATATTGAAAATAAGTCTTTCTTATATGACTTAAAAATTTTTTTAAAAACAATTAAATTTTCTGATTACAGGAAAAGGGGCTTATTGATTAGTTATGAGTTATGAATGTTGAATTATGAGTTATGAATGTTGAATTATGAGTGGTAAATTGTGAATTTTAAATGAAAGGGTAAAAATTTTACATTTTAATTGAAATGAGTGATGAGTGATATATTTCATCATAAACAACATATTGCAACTTTTGATAAAGAAGATAAAAAGTATATTTTAGAATATAAAAACTTTGATATTGAAAATTCAATTTCTCTTTCTCTCCCAAACACTCAAAAATATTATAAAAACGAATATGAAATAATCCCTTATTTTGATATTTTTTTGCCAGAGGGGTATTTGTTTGAAGTTTTTAAAAATTATTTAACAAAAAATTATGGATATATAGACGATTATTTACTCTTCTCAATTTTGGCCCCGAATATAGAGGGGAGGATTTAATTTGGGCAAACAAATGATTTTGGTGTAAATTTTGAATTAGATTATATTTTAGAAAATGATAAAAATTTTGTATTTAAAAATTATATAATTAAAACCTGGGGAGATGAATTTGAGTATTTGGCTGAGAATGAATATATTAAAGAGATTCTTTCTAAAAATAAAAAAGATTTGACAGTGAAAATATAGGATTTGAAGAAGTAATTTCTCTTATGGCAAAAAACAAAAATTTTTAAATATACAGGAAGCTACGAACATGTTGAGATTTTTTTTAAAATGGTTGTAATGAATTATTTTTTAAAAAACGGAGATGCTCATCTTAAAAATTTTGGGCTTTTTTTTAGCGATGATTTTAGTAGAATATGGCTTGCTCCTGCTTATGATGTTGTAACTACAACTGCTTATATTTTTAAAGACAAACCTGCCCTGATGAAGAATTAATTGAATTTGGAGAAAAATACTGTTTTTTAAATAACGCAAAAGAGCTTTATTTAGAATGTAAAGAAGCTTTAAAAAAAGGGATTTCTTTTTTAAAAGAATATAATATTATCAGATCTTGGAAAAATAATTAAAAAATTAAGAAAAGAAAAAAATTTATCACAAGAAGAATTGGCAAAAAAGGCTAATATTTCCCGTGCGACACTCTCTAAACTTGAAAACGGAAATTTAACTAAAATAAGTTGTAAAAAGATAAAAACTATAGGGTCAGGAGTTTACTTTTTAACTGAAATGAGTGATTAGTTATAAATGTTAAATTTTAAATGTTGAATGTTAAATTAATTTCAATATTTTTATTTTTATAACAAATAACCAAAGTGGAATTTTGTTTTGATGACCTATTTCAACACCGTCCACAACTATGAAAGAATTTTTTACATCTTTAATTTGGGAGAATGATTTATTTTTCCCTCCAATTTCAAAAGTATACCTCTCATCTACCAAAAAATCACCATTTTTAGGATAGGTTAACTTGTGTTCATATAATTGATTAGCAAAGAATGTTTCTCTAAGTGTTTAAATCTGTATTTGTAAGGTAAATTTTTTGAGGTTTTACAAAAATTGCATCTCCTCTTGTTTTGGAGTTTAAAATATTAAAAATATCCCCTTTATCTAAATAATATATATACTTAATTTAAGCTTATTTCTATTTTTTTGATAATTTTGTGATATTAAGTTCAAACGGTTCAGAAACACAAATCAGATAAATCAGTTTTTTTAGTTTGATTAAGTTTATAGGTCAAGAAAAAAAGGATATGCCCCATATTTTAAATATTCATCAAAATATTTTAAAGGTTTTATTTTTTTAGTTATTTCAGATGCAAGATTTTCGGATAACTCTCAAAAGTATGATTTGTTTTTAATTCTAAAAATTCTCTGAAAGATAAATTGTTCATTTTGTAAACTACCGCTCTTCTGCTAAGGTCCGGGTGTCATAAATTAATTTTAAGTCTTTTTCATAATAAGGATATTTATAAACTTCATCAATCACTAAAACTTCTCCACCTATTTCTTCAAATAAATTCTGCGTTTATATAAAGTTTTTAATTGAAGGTTGCGCCTGTAATTCCAATTAATTTTTCACTAAAATCGACTTTTTTAAAAAGATATCTTTTATAAGGGCAAATCTGTTTTTAAAAGTCAAGTATATAGGGTCGGGACTTTACTTTTTGATTAATTTAAAATTGAAAAAATATGATATAATTTTTGAAATGATAGAAATTTTTAAAGAAGTTAAAAGCGAAAAAATTGAAAAAGTTAAGTTTAATTAAAAATTGTCTTTAAAAAAATTATAACCCCTTCTTCCCAATCATTTTATAATCTTAAAAATAGTTTTAATTTCAAGCCACAAAGACCAGTTTTTGATATAATATAAGTTTTTGGTAAGTGTCTTCAAGATTCTTGCCATATGGATAATTTACTTGAGCCCAGCCGGTTATTCCCGGGGCGTTTATATGGCGTATATGGTAATAAGACCACTCTTTTCATATTTTTTAACAAGTTCATCCCATTCGGCTCTTGGTCCTAAAAGATGCATATCACCTTTTAGGACATTCCAGAGCTGAGGAAGTCCTGCTTTTTCTCATAAAGGCACCCCACGGGAAAATTCTCGGATCGTTTTTTTGTGTATAATGGTTAAAAAAATCAATATCTGTTCTCATAGCGAAATTTATAGCAGGTAAAAGGTTTTTTGTTTTTTTCAATTGATTCTTTTTTTATTCTATAAGCAGAATAAATCATAATTGGTAGTGAAAAAGATTTAATTCTTTCGTTTATCTCTTTTGGAATTTATATTTTTCTTTTTTTAATTCATTTGCTAATTTTTTTCTAAATTCATCTAAATTTTTTTAGGAATTCTTTAAGAAATACGTATAAATCCTGTAATAAAAGCTAATATTATTTTTTATTTTATTCATTGCTTTCACAGGATGGTCAAACATTAGAGGGTTGAGGGATATCAAATTTTAAAGATTTATTTAAATTATCGATTTTATTTTGCAAATTTTCAATTTGTTGTTTTGTAAAAATTTTATTTTTAAATTTTTGACTTTTAAATTTGATGTTTTGAATTTCATGTTGGTTTTGCAGTTTATATTTTTCTATTTTATCTTTAAAACCGTTGTGTATACTATTTGAAATTTCATTTAATTAAATAAGCGTTAGGCATTTTTTTGAATTTTTTTTCAAGTTCAACTTTGTAAATTGAACTTAAATATTCTCTTAAATTTTCAGGTGATATTATTGGTTTTGAATTTATCTGTCCTATAAGAATAGAGCTTTGAATTTCCCAAATAGGAGTTTTTAAAAATACATATAATCCTGCTAAAAAAGTAACTATAAAAGTAAAAATAATTATAAATTTTTTGTATTTTAAGATTGTTTTAATAAGCTCTTTTAAGTCTATTTCATCTTCTTCGCATTGATTAACAGGGATATATTGAACTGGTATTATCTGAGGTTCTTTTTTTTCCATTCTTTGCCTTTTTTTATGGTATCATACTAAATAAAAAGGCTAATGTATGAAAACAATTTCAATTATAGGCCTAGGGTATGTAGGGTTGCCACTTGCAGTAGCATTTAGCAAGAAATATAAGGTAATAGGTTTTGATATAAATCATATAAGAATAGAAGAGCTTAAAAAAGGAATAGATAGAACCCTTGAAGTCAGTGAAGAAGAGCTAAAAGAAGCAATAAAAAGAGGTTTAGAATTTACAAGCAATTTAGAAGAGATAAAAAAAGCAAATATTTATATTGTAACAGTTCCAACTCCAATAGATAAACATAAAAATCCAGATTTAACTCCTTTAATAATGGCCAGCAGAAGTGTAGGAAGAGTATTAAAAAAAAGAGATATTGTAATATATGAATCTACAGTATATCCAGGATGTACCGAAGAAGTTTGTGTGCCAGAGCTTGAAAAAGAGAGTGGTTTAAAATGTTTTTTTCAAACTCACAACTCACAACTCACAACTCACAAAGAATGTTTTTTTGTTGGATATTCACCTGAAAGAATAAATCCAGGAGATAAAGAGCATACTGTAACAAAAATAAAAAAAGTAACTAGCGGTTCAACTCCAGAGATAGCAAAAGAAATAGATAATTTATATGCAAGTATAATTGAAGCAGGTACTCATCTTGCCTCAAGTATTAAAGTAGCAGAAGCGGCAAAAGTAATAGAAAATTCACAAAGAGATATAAATATAGCTTTTGTAAATGAACTTGCATTAATTTTTGATAAATTAAATATAGATACACTTGATGTATTAGAAGCAGCAGGAACTAAATGGAACTTTTTAAAGTTTAAACCAGGATTAGTTGGAGGACATTGCATAGGAGTTGACCCATACTATTTAGCCTTTAAAGCAAAAGAGATAGGATATCATCCAGAAATTATTTTAGCTGGTAGAAGAACGAATGATAATATGGGAATATTTGTAGCGAATAAAGTGATTAAGCTAATGATACAAAAAGGACATACTATTAAAGGCAGCAAAGTATTAATCCTTGGAATAACATTTAAAGAGAATTGTCCAGATATAAGAAATAGTAGAGTTATAGATGTAATAAGAGAGCTTCAAGATTTTGGAATAAATGTAGATGTATATGACCCTTGGGCTGATACAAAAGAGGTAAAACAGAGTATGACAGCAGTAGCACATAATGAGTTTAAACAATTAGAGAAACAATTAGAACAACAAAACTCACAGTTTACGATATTAAAGGATTTTTTGATAAAAATTTAGTAGATGATAAACTTTTTCTTTTTTTTTTCTATTTTTGTTTCTTTAATTGAAACAATAGGAATCGGTATTATTATGCCTTTTATTAGTGTTGCAAGTGATTTTAAAGAGATTCATTCATTTTATTTTTATTTGCTTAACAGATTTTCTTTTGGAAGATACCATTTGGTAGCATACAGGCTTTTTGAAAATTATATGGTTACGAAGAATTTATAAATAAAAATTCTTATCTTATTTATGCAATGCTTGTATATGTAAACTGGAAAATGACTTTGCTTTTAACTCTATATCTTTTAATCAATGTGGCTATTCTTAAAATATTTGTTGGTAAAAAAATAAAAAAAGCCGGAATTGAAAGGGATACTTTTCAGGCAAAATTTTATGAAATATTAAATAGCTCTTTTGGAAATTTTAAAATAATAAAACTTAAAACGATAAATTTTCTTTTGCTTTGCTAATGCTAATATTAAAAATCAAACCCTTGCTCAATTTCCAAGACTTTTTTTAGAAATGGTTGGATTCCTTTATAGACTGTCATCCGAGTGTTAACAGGGTGTTTGATTCTTATAATCAGATTGTTTTTTATTCAAGAGCCTGAAGAGTTAGGGGATGAAAAGATAGAGTTTAAAAAAGAGATAAAATTAGATAATGTCGGTTTTTCTTATGGAGAAAAAGAGGTTTTAAAAGATATAAATTTAGTAATAAAAAAAGGTGAAAAGATAGGAATTGTAGGTGAGAGCGGCAGTGGAAAATCTGACTTTATCGTCCAAAATACGGTAAAATATTTATAGATGAAAATCTGCTTAATGAAAAAAATATAAAATCTTGGAGGCAAAAAATAGGATATATTCCTCATTTAGAAAAGATTGATGAACAAAAAGTAAAAGAAGCTTTAAGCAATAAATTATATTTTTTAGAAAAACATAATATATAAAGTAGGAGAAAATAAAACTATGATAATAGTAGCCCATAGACTTTCAACCCTTGATGGGATAATTAAAATAGTAAATGGTGAAAGAAATTGAGTTTATCAGTAGTTACTCCTACTTTTAATAGAGCTAATAAACTTCATAGAGTGTTTAATAGTATAAATAATCAAACATTAAAAAAAAGTGATGATAAATATATTATTGAAGTTTTATGTAAAGACCAGTTTGGAAATAGAGTTGGATGTAATTTTCCTAAAGAAGGGGTTGTCCTTCTTAAAGAGAGTGTATTTAAATGGAAAAATTTACCATTAGGTGAAACTTGGGCTGCTATAAATTCTAAAAATTTAAAAAAATATTTTGTTATTCCAGAATAATGAAATTATTAGCTTTTATTTGTGATTCATATAGTTCTACGGACTTATTATAAAAAAGAAGATGATAATATTAGCAATAATATTAGACAAAAATATCTAACAAAGTATTTGAAAATTGCTTGGCGATATCCAAAAGTCTATTTAAAGCATATTATTAAGTTAATCTATTTTTCGTGGAAGGTTAGGAATGGAGCAAGATAAAGCAGGAGAAAATTATTGGAATTCAGTTTGGAAGGAAAAATAGGTTATAGATGAGATAGATATTAATTATTATACAAATAGACTTCTTCATAACCTATATCAAAAATATTTTAAATTTGATGAGATTGGTTGTGCATTATCTGCAAATCTTTTATATTTTAATAAATATTTTGGTTATCAAATTAATGGATTTGATTATGAAGTAGACGCTGTTATAAAGCTAATATTTTTCATCGTTTTTTTTCAATAGAGGAGACAGACAAATATGATATATTAACTTCTTTTGGAGTATTTGAACATTTTGAAAATATTGAAGATAGTATTGCTCATACAAGGCAAAAAGTTACTAAATAAAATATACTTCGTAAGTTGTTAGCGATACCAGGAAAACCTATATATTACCTTTACAAACTAACTAAAATACCTTTTGATTCTAAAAATATTTCTCCTCATAATATTTCATATCTCTTCCGGTGGCGCAGAAAGAGTAATGTCAATTCTTGCTAATAAATTTGTTGAAACGAGAGAAGTTGTAATTGTTACAATGGCAAAAACTGACTCTTTCTATCCTTTGCATAAAAATATTAAACATATTAAACTTGATCTATTAAAAATTTCAAATAATATTTTCCAAAGTGCTATGAATAATTTATACAATAAAAGCTATTGTAAATGCTTTTATAACGCAAACTTATGCAGATCTTAAAAATTATAGTTTTTTAAAGCATTCTTATGTAATCTATAATCCCTGAAAGTTTTGACACAAATATAAAAAAACAAAATATAGTTTCTATACATTGCTGGAGAAGGTAATGAAAGAAAAAATTTAGAAAAATTAATAAAAAATTTTAATTTAGAAGAAAAAGTAATACTTCTAGGAAAAAGAAAAGATATTTTTGAATGGTATAAAAAGTTGTTAGCTTTGATTGCCCTTATGGACCTAATGAGATTATAGAAAATGGAGTAAATGGAATTTTAGTAGAAAATCAAAATATCGAAAAATTAGCTTTTTCTATACAAAAGTTAATAGATGACGAAAATTTAAGAAAAAAACTATTTTTTATCAAAATATTTATAAAATTAAAAATTAAAAGAGAAGAATATTTTTCAGAATTTGAAATAAAAGCTATTAATTTAGAAAAAAAAGGAAGATATGATTTTAGTTTTTATTTTAAGTATAAAAAATTATTAAATGAAATTAATCCTATTTATTCTTTTTTAGGTGAAATGAATCTTTTTTCTTTATGGTGTAAACCTAAACAAACAAAACTTATTTGGGGATTTAGAGCAGCTTCTATTTTGGTTACAAAAAAAGTTTTCAGGAAAAGTAGATAAGATTATTGCAAATTCTTATGCAAGTATTGAGTTTCATAAACAAGAGGGATTTTTTATGAATAAAAAAAAAGAATTTAAAAAAAATATATATTAATCAAAAATGGTTTTTAGCAAAGCTGCAAAAAAAATATTGGAAAATTATAAAAATGTAAAAATTTTTGCTATTGGTGGTGGGAATGTAAATATAAAAAAAGAGTGTGAAGAGATACTAGGGATTATAATAATACAAAATTCATCTGGTTGGGGAAAAAGACAAATGTGGAAGATTTTTACAGTGGATTTGATATAGCTTCTTCTTCTTCTTCTTTTGGAGAGGGATTTAGCGAGCTGTGAGGCTCCTTGTGTAGTAGGGATAGTGCTTTAATAGTTGGAGATTGTGGAATAGTTGTTAAGCCAAATAGTGTGGAGGATTTATATCAAGGAATAGACTAAAAAAAGGAGACAAAAAATGTCCTGATGACAGAGGAGAATTTATAGATAAGAGACTTTCTATTCTTGATTTAACTACGCATGGTCATCAGCCAATGGAGTTTGAAAATTTGGTTTTAGTTTATAATGGAGAGATTTATAATTATCAAGAAATTAAAAAAGAGCTTGAAAAAGAAGGGTATAGATTTTTTTCTAATAGCGATAGTGAAGTTTTATTAAAAGCTTTTCATAAATGGGGTAAGGAAAGTATAGATAGATTTAGAGGAATGTTTGCTTTTGCTGTATATGATAAATTAAATAAAAAACTTACTCTTTGTAGAGATAGAGTTGGAGTTAAGCCTCTTTATTACTATTTTGACGGTAAAAATTTTATTTTTGCAAGTGAATTAAAAGCTATTAGAAAATATAAAAAATTTGAAATAGACAAAATTTCTTTGGCTCAGTTTTTTGAGTATGGATATATTAGTAGAGATAGAAGTATTTTTGAAGGAGTTAAAAAATTACTTCCTGCTTATTTTTTAGAATTTCATTTAGAAACTAAAAAAATTAATTTAAAACAATATTGGAAATTTAAAAATTATTTTAATGTTTCTGCAAAAAAAGAAGAAGATATTATTGATGAATTAGAAGAAATATTAATTGAAGGTATTAAATACAGAATGGTTAGTGATGTTGATGGAATATATTTTAGGCATAAATGAAGCAAAAGAAATTTTATTAAATAAATTTAGTGATATTTATGATGAACCATTTGGAGATAGCAGTGGAATATGGAGGAGATGAGCTTAATAAATATTCTTATCAAAAAAACTTGGTTTTTTAAAAAATATTTTAAAAGAAAATGACTGGCAATTTATTTATGAAACAATGATAAAGAATTATAGGGATGATATAAAAAATTTGGGATTAAAAGAAAATAGAGTTATTAAAATGATGCTTTGGGATTTTTACAATTATTTACCTGATGATATTTTAGTTAAAGTAGATAGAGCAACTATGGCAAATTCAATTGAAGGAAGAGAACCTTTACTTGATAATAAAATTATAGAATATTCAGCAACAATTCTATAAAAATGGTGAAAGTAAATATATATTAAAAAAAGTTTTAGAAAAATATCTTCCAAAAGAACTTATCTATAGAAAAAAACAAGGTTTTGGAATTCCTGTTTTTGAGTGGTTTAGAAGTGATTTAAAAGAATTGTTTAAAAAATATTTTAATGAAGATGATATTATAAGATTTACAAAACAGTTTTGAGACAGTTTAATATTTTGGAAATATAAAAAAATCTTAAAAGAAAAAAATATACGAGTTGTGAAAGGGCTATGCCATCTCTTCAGCATAAAGATGAAATACAGGGTAAAATACAAAATTTCAATATTAATTGTAAAAAAGAAGAAAAATTTAAAAATTATTGATTATAGGAGATGGATATTTAAGAGATGATTTAGAGTTTATGATTAAGGATTTAGGGCTTAAAGATAAGGTAAAATTATTAGGTCGTCAAAAAGATGTTTTTAGATTTTTATTTCCAATAGTTTTACTTGAAGCTTTGTAATTTACCTGTAATTTCTACAGATTGTAAAAGCGGTCCAAGAGAAATTTTAGCACCGGATACTACCTTTACAAAGCAGACTAAAGAAATAGAATTAGCTGAATACGGAATTTTAGTACCTGTTGGAGCTGTCCAAAAAGCAAAAAAAAGTATTACAAGACTTTGTTGTTTTATATATTAGTAGCTTATATTTTTAATATATGGGTTAGGTTTATATATGTGGATATAATTTCTCAAATCCCTGTCTGGCAGTTTAACGGCACTTATATTATAAATAATCCGGATGGGTTTTATTATGCAGAGGGTGCAAGGGATTTTATAAACGGATTTCACCAAAAAAACGACCTCTCTCCTATTTATAATGTTACTTCAGATTTTACTGCGCTTGTGAGTGAATTTTTTCATATTCCTCTGGATAAAGTAATTTTTTATTTACCAGGAATTATCGGAAGTTTGCTTGCTCTACCTTTAATTCTGATTGGTGAAGCAATAGGGGGCGCGTTTTTAGGATTTTTGGCAGCTCTTATGGCGCCTATGGTTTGGAGTTATTATCACAGGACGATGTTTGGATATTATGATACAGATATGTTGACGGTCGTACTCCCCACATTTGCAATATGGGGGGTGCTGTGGAGTTTAAAAAATAAAAATGTAAAATATTTCTTTTTAACCCCTTTAATTGAACTTTATAATGTAGCAAACGGTATTTTTATAATGAGTTTTGTATATTTATTATATTTGAAATTTGTAAAAAAAGAAAATATTTTTATTGAGAGTCTGTTTTTACTGTTTTTGATAGTACCTCTTTTACCAATAGATATAAAAATTAAAATAGCTGTTTTAATATTTCTACAAATATCTGTCTCTTATATAAAAAATAAAATCAATTTAAACTTCTAAAAAATCTTTTATTTAATTGTTTTAGGAATTTATATAATTGTTATAGGAATTCCTTGGATAAATGGTGATGGATTTAAATTTTATGTTAACACCGTAAGAGAAGCAAGTCATATCAGTTTTGACACATTGGTTCACAGAATAAGCGGAAGTTATGCAGGATTTTTTGCAGGAGCATTGGGTTATTTATTGTTAATTCTCAGATATCCTCAAATGATAATTTCTCTTCCAATGGTTGTATTAGGACTTTTTGCAGAGAGAGGCGGTCTTAGATTTACTGTTTATGCAGTTCCTTTTTTTGCGTTAGGGGATGCTTATATAGTTTATTTAATAGCAAAATTAATTTCAAAAGCATTGATTAATGAAAAAATTTCTTTTTATTCTAAGTATATAGTTTTATTAATGTTGGGGTTTATTTATCCAAATTATAAACAGTATATTACACCTGCTGCAATGAATAAAAATGAAATTGAAACACTTGTTAAATGACGGAGGAAAACACAGCGGGGATGTCGATTTTCCAGTAAGTTTTGCCTTGACAAGGTCGGAGCTTCCTTCATATAATAGTGCAATTTTAGATGTATATTTTACTGAAAAACATTTTATTGATAAGAAAAAATTTGATTTTATAAGAGATATACAAAATTATTATAAAGTGGATATTTTTCCTACTGTTTCTGTGTTTGGTTCCATAGATATAAAAACGGGAAAATCAAAACCACTTTTTCTATAAAGCCAGATTAAAAAAACAGGGAAGATATTTATTGCTTGGACAAATCCTTATTTTAAATCAAAGAACTATACCGGTTAAAGAGATAGATTTAGTTGCGTATACGGCGGTAAGCTTTCAGTGAGAAAAGAGAGACTGAGAAAGAGTGGATTAAATTTAATTATCATGCAGAGTTACGGTGAAGGATTAATTTTAGATGACTTTTTTTATAACTCTACTTATATTCAGATGTTTATATTTGAAAATTATTATAAGAATTTATATAAACCTATAATTATTACTCCTTATGTTAAAATTTACAAGGTGGTTAAACATTAATGTGCGGTATTACCGGGTTTAATTTTGAAGTAGATGAAAATTATATTTTTAACTCTTTACACCACAGAGGTAAATAATTTTTCTTTTTATAATCATTTAAAATTTTAAAGACTTTAATTTTAAAATCTTTATCTTTTTATTAAGTATAAAGAAAAAATGTTTGAAAAAATAGATGGGATGTTTGCTTTTGCTATTTTGAATATAAAAAAAAATACTTTATTTTTAGCAAGAGACAGAGCCGGTAAAAAACCTCTTTTTTATTATAAAAAAAATGAAAAATTTGGATATGGCAGTAAGCTTAATGTATTTAAGTTTTTAGATTTAGATATTGATGAGCTCAACTCCTTATAAAAAAACCAAAGAATTTCCTGCCGGAAGTTTTGCGTATGTTAATTTAGATAATTTAGATATGAAAATAGAAAATTATTTTGCTATTTATGATGGTAAAAGACAGATTATTAGCAAGTGATGTGGAAGTCGGAGCGTTTTTAAGCGGAGGGATTGACAGTGGACTTGTGGTGGCAAAGATAAGTGAAAAATAAAAACTTTTACTGTCAGGTTTGAAGGAAGTTTTGATGAAAGTAATTTGGCAGGATTAGTTGCTAAAAAATACGGAACGGAACATTATTTAATAGGTGCAATTCCAAGTTATTTTGTTAGCAGGGAAGCAAGAAAATATGTAAAAGCTGTCGGTTATAGAAGATATGTGCCATTAGCGGATTAGATAATGTTGCTAAAAATTTTAAATTTTTATTACCTTTTCTTTCTCCTAATAGTAGAGGAGTTAAAATGTTTTTATATAGGTTAATCAGGGCTTCGTATAATGTTTTATTGAATGATTTATTTGAAGATATT
Organism: Lebetimonas sp. JH292; assembly: GCF_000523275.1. Taxonomy (NCBI): domain Bacteria; kingdom Pseudomonadati; phylum Campylobacterota; class Epsilonproteobacteria; order Nautiliales; family Nautiliaceae; genus Lebetimonas; species Lebetimonas sp. JH292. The sequence continues at coordinate 805,808 of NZ_ATHQ01000001.1, forward strand.
TATGAATTTAAAAGTAAAAAAATAGATGATTTAGATAAATTTATAAAAAATGTAAAATTTAATAATTTGGAGGAAATTAAAGAAGCCCATTTTTGAGCAAATCTTTTTTATAATATGCTCCATTACTAAAGTCTAAATATAAACTAATTTTTTTAACTACCAAATATGCCCTAAGGTTTTTAGCTAAAAAGTATCTACCACAAGAGTTAGTTAATGCTAAAAAAAAGGGATTTGAAATTCCTTTAACTGATTGGGTAAACAATGAGCTCAAAGATATTATGATGAAAATTTTATTAAAAACATATTTAATAGAAAACTAAATATTCCGGAAGAAAAAAGGGCTAAGATATCTGCTTTTCAGTCTGGAAGTTTGGAGGGCTAATGAAAATAGCGTTTCTTAGTCATTTTGATTTAATTTTATATTTTTTTAGACTACCTATTATGAAAGAACTTATAAAAAGAGGAAAGTTTATGCTGTATGTCCAAAAGGTAATGTGTTTGATGAATTTAAAGATTACGGAGTGAATGCGGTTGAATATAAAATTGATAGAGGTAGTCTAAATCCTTTTAAGGAAATTGAGACAATAAGAAACATAAAAAAAGTAATTAAAAGTATAAAACCTTTTATGCATAAACCGAATATTTACGGAAATTTGGTTTTTCATAAAAATACAATAAATACTATAACAGGTCTTGGCAGTTTTTTTAAAAAAAAGTAATTTTTCAAAACAGTGATGATTTAGAATATTTAGGATTGAGGATTTGGGGATAAAAAAGGATAAACCGACTGTTTTGATGATTGCAAGGGTAATTAAAGACAAAGGTGTAGAAGAATATATAAAAGCTGAGACAAGGGAAATAAGAATACATTTTTACCTGATTGGAAAAATGTAAAATTTTTAGGATTTAGAAGAGATATAAAAGAATTAATTTCCATTTGTGATATTTTTGTTTTGCCTAGTTACAGAGAAGGAGTACCAAGAACACTTCTTGAAGCCGCTTCTATGTCAAAACCGATTGTTACAACAAATGCTCCTGGATGCAGGGAAGTTGTAGAAGATAATAAAAACGGATTTTTAGTGTCTGTTAGAGACTATAAAACAGACAAAACAGAAAATTTAAAAGTTTATGAGGTTTTAAATGTATAAAAAAGTTTTTAAACCTTTGACGGATAAAGTTTTGGCTTTAATTTTAATTAATTTATTTTCACCTATTATGTAACGGCAATTGCAATATACCTGTGGGATGGAAGACCTGTTATCTTTATGCAAGAGCGTCCCGGATATAAAGGAAGAATTTTTAAAATATATAAATTTAGGACCCACGGCCTCTTTTAGTTGAATATTTGCCTTTATATAATGAAGAACAGAAAAAAAGACACGATGTTTTACCCGGAATTACTGGACTTGCTCAGGTTAAAGGAAGAAATGCAATAAGCTGGAGAAAAAATTTTTAATTTGATGTTTTATATAATTTGTAAAAAAATTATAAAAGTTTTAAAACAAGAGGGAATATCCCAACAAGGACATGCCACAATGGAGTATATGCAAATGTATATACTTGTGATATGAATCCAAGTTTGAGTGCGGCTTGCCAGGTTAGTGATTATTTTTTTAAGGTTCCAAGAGTTACCGATAAAAACGAAATTTCAGCTAAAAATAAAGAAGATTATAAAAAAGAAGGATTTGCCTTAAAATCTTCTACTTATAAATTTTTTAAAGAAAACGGTTTTTTGACTCCTGAAATTGTAGATGATATTGAAACTGCAAAATATCCTCTTTTTGCATTCAATAGAAGAAGCTAAAATATTGTTAAGTAAAAATAAAAATTATGTATTTAAAGGATATATAGATGCAACAGAGTTTACAGTAGATGTTTTTATAAATAAAAAAGGAGCGGTTATTTCAATTGTGCCAAGAGAGCGAATAGAAGTCAGATGCGGGGAAATTAATAAAGGAAGAACCAAAAAAGACAGTTTAATTATCAGTGAAGTTAAAAGATTATGTAATAAATTAAACGAAGCATATGGCGTATTGACTATTCAACTTTTTACAAAAGATAATAAAATATCTTTTATAGAAATTAATCCCCGCTTTGGAGGTGGATATCCTTTGAGTTGGCAAGCGCGCTGATTATGCTAAATTTTTGATAGATGATTATCTAGGAAAAGAACTGAAATAATAATGTTAAGATATGACAATGAGGAAGCGGTAAAATTTTTGATAAGTTAATAAAAACTTTTAATATTGATACTGATGTAAAAAAACTAATAGAAATTTATAGATTTCATAAACCAAATATAAAGAAATTTTAGAATTTAAAGTATTATAAAGCTTTAATTAGCGATGGATATTATATGATGCAGCAGAATAAATTTTTAGCTTTAAATTTAGATAAATATATAAAATATCCCATTTTTACAGATTTTTATCATACTAAAAAACGAATTAAAACCTTTTAAAATGGTTATGGAAAAATTTCCTAATAAACAATATGTATATATATCAGACCAACAAAAGAGTTTGAAGAAAAATTAAAAATTAAAAAAACAATTAAATAATAAAGAGATAAATCTGTTTTAGTATATAAAAAATTGTCAAAAACTACATTTTTAGGGCGTATAAGTGATAAAAGTATACCACAAACAAATAAAAATGTCAATAAAATTTATCTCTCACCTCCTCATATGAGTGGAAAAGAAATAGAGTATGTAAAAAAAGTGTTTGAAAGCAATTATATAGCGCCTCTTGGAGAATTTGTGAATAAATTTGAAGAATCAGTAAAAAATTATACCGGTGCAAAAGCCGCCCTGGCTTTATGCAATGCCACGAGTGCACTTCATCTGGCTTTAAGGGTACTTGGAATAAAAGATTCTAAAGTGGCGGTGCCAACTTTTACTTTTATAGGTTCGGTTAATCCGATTTTGTATGAAAGAAATGAACCTGTTTTTATAGATGTTGATGAATATTGGCATATGGATGCAGAGCTTTTAGAAAAGGGAATCAAAGAAAATGATATAAAAGCGGTAATTTTACCTCATATTTACGGACAGGTTGCCGACATTGAGCCAATAAAAGAATTATGCGAAAAAAATGGTATTTATTTAATAGAGGATGCGGCTGAGAGCCTTGGTGCGTATTAGGGAAATGGAGAATGGAAAATTGTGCATAGTGGGACAATAGGGGTCTTTGGGGTATATAGCTTTAACGGAAACAAACTCTTAACTACAAGCAGCGGAGGAGTATTAGTTAGTAATAATGAAGAACTTATAAAAAAAGCGAGATTTCTCTCAACTCAGGCAAAAGAGAGTGAATTTATAGAGTATATGCATAAAGAAGTAGGGTTTAATTATAGAATGAGTAATGTATTAGCAGCTATTGGAGTAGGGCAGATGGAAGTAATTGAAGAGAGGATTGCTAAAAAAAGGAAAGTTTTTGAATGGTACAGGGAATTTTTAGATGAAGAGTTTATGCCTGAACTTCCGGATACCAGAGGCACAAGATGGCTTACAACTGTGATTTTTAAAAATAAAAATCCATGGGAGGTTATGAAAAAATTAAGAGAAAATAATATTGAAAGCAGACCTCTTTGGAATCCAATGCATCTTCAACCTCTATTTAAAGGTGCTAAAAGTTATTTGAACGGAAAAAGTGAAGAGTTATTTAAAAAAGGGCTTTGTCTTCCGAGCGGGACTACTTTAACAAAAGATGATGTCAAATATATTTGTGAGGTAATAAATGAGGTTAAGTGAAAAAGAGATTTTATCTGCAGTAGAGTAGATGATAATTTAAAAGGCGGTGATATAGATTTGTATATTGTTTCTTCAAACGCTAATTTAGAAAAAGACAGAATTTTTAGCTTCATCTAAAAAAGTTAATAGGTGATAGAAAAATTGATGTAGTAATAAATAAAAAAGGGCTTATTGAGAAAAATGCAAAAAAAGGTATATTATTATGGAAGAATTAAAAGAGTTAGCGTATAGCGATAAATACATTTATGCTTTAATTGATTATAATGCTTTACTTCAAAAAGAAATTGATTCGGATTTTTTAGAGGATGTGGAAAATAGAAGATCTTCAGGAAATAGATAGTTTTGCTATTCCTTTTAGGGATGTTTTAGATATTTTAGAAAAATTAGAAATAATTGAAGCTGATGAATGGATTAATTTATTTCCAATTACTTTCAAACTATTTATCAAAATCTTCTTAAGCCCACAAAATTAAAAAGAGCTCTGTTTTTTTTAGCGGGTGATATTTTAATTTCTATATTTACTCTTTTTTTAGCGTATCTTTTGAGGTTTAATTTTTCCATACCAAAAGAGTATTTAAACAATTTTTTTGAAATTGCATTAGTTTTTATTTTTTGTAAAGTACTTTTTTATTATTTTTTTAAACTCTATTTTGTAAGCTGGAGGTTTTTTTCTCTTAAGGAGCTTAAATCTCTGCTATTTGCCACCACTTTGGCTTATTTGGCAGGAGGGAGTGTTTTACTTGTTTTTAGGTATTATTTTATTCCTTTTCCAAGAAGTGTAATTATAATCGATTATTTTCTCTCAATTCTTTTTATAGGATTTTTCAGAATTTCCAAAAGGCTTTTAATAGAAAAACTCTCAACCGATAAAAAACCGGCTATCATAATAGGGGCTAATGAAAAGAGTGTTTCTCTTCTAAAACAAAATATTCCTTATTCAGTTTTGGAAATTTATGATAATGAAAAAAATATAGTGGGGACATATCTTTACGGATATAAGGTTGGAGATATTTCAGAAATTGACGGCAATATTAAAACGGCAATTATTACAAAGGAGATGAGTCAAAAAGAACTTGACGGGCTGGTAGGATTTTTGCAAAATAGAGGGATTGAAGAAATTAAAATATACAATCCTTTTGAAAATAGAATAAAAGATGTCTCTATTGAAGATTTATTGGCTAGAAAACCGAAAGATTTGGACAAAAACGCTATTGAACAATTTGTAAAGAATAAAAAAATCCTAATCACCGGTGCGGGTGGCAGTATAGGAAGTGAAATAGCGAGACAGTGTGAGAAATACGGCTCAAGTGAGCTTGTTTTGGTGGATAACAGCGAATTTAACTTATATTCGATTAATGAAGAGCTGAATATAAAAAGAAAGCTTTATTTAACGGATGTAACCAAAAGAAACGATTTGGAAGAAATATTTAAAAACGAAAAGCCTCAAATTGTAATCCATGCGGCGGCATACAAGCATGTGCCTATGTGTGAATATAATCCGAAAAGTGCTGTTATCAATAATATCATGGGAACAAAAAACGTAATTGATTTGTCTATAAAATATAGTGTAAAAGATTTTATTTTAATTTCAACCGACAAAGCCGTCAGACCGACTAATACAATGGGTGCGACCAAAAGAATATGTGAGCTGTATGCACAGAATATTGACAGTAAAGATACAAAAATCTCTGCCGTAAGGTTTGGAAATGTGTTGGGCAGCAGCGGAAGTGTTGTGCCAAAGTTTAAAAAACTGATTGAATATAATAAGCCTCTTACCGTCACCCACCCGGAAATTACCCGTTATTTTATGTTAATTCCGGAAGCCTGTCAGCTGGTATTGCAGGCCGGAAGTATGGCAAAAAGGGGTGAAATATTTATTTTGGATATGGGAGAGCCGGTAAAAATTGTAGATTTAGCTAAAAAAATGCTTAGACTTTACGGAAAAGATGAAAACAGTATTGAGTTTGTAGGTCTCAGGCCCGGCGAAAAACTTTATGAAGAACTTTTAATAGATGAAGCTGATAAAAAAACTAAATATAAAGATATTTTTGTGGCAAAACCTACTTTTATTGATATTAATTATTTAATGAAAAAAATTGATGAATTAATAAAATTAAATAATAAAAAAGAGATTGTTAAAAAGTTAAAAGAAATAGTCCCCGAATTTGAACATAGGGATTAATATTTGACATATCAATTCTCCTGTGATAAAATTTCTAAAAAACAGGGGAATAAATGAAAAAAAGAATAGCTTTAATTGTTTTTGGAATACTATTGGCAGTTTCAGTTTTTTTACTGATTAAATATATTATATTTTCACATAATTATGCCACTTCAAATGCCGTGTTTGTAAAAACCGATTCTCTTACAAATCTTTCTTTTAAAATTCCCGGGAAAATAGAAAATATTTATGTAAAAGAGGGTGATAGTGTAAAAAAAGGGAAATTGCTGGCGAAACTTGATACAAAAGATTTGGAAATTCAAAAAAACGGGCTTATTAATCAGATAAACGCTTTAAAGCAAAAAATTCAGGCAAGTATTATCCAAAAAGATAAATTAAGTAAAGATATAGATGAAAATATAAATTTAATAAATACTCAGATTAAGAAGCTTGATAAACTGATTGAAGCAAAAAAGTATGAAATTAAGGCAAAAGAAAGCAAACTTCAAAAACTTGCAAATGATTATAAAAGATTTAGCAGACTATATAAAAACAGAAAAATTTCATATGAAAAATATGAAAATGTAAAAACAGCTTTTTTTGCTTTGCAAAATGAAATAAATGCGGATAAAAAAATTTTGGAAAGTATGAATGAAGATAAAAATGCATTGTTTATAAAATTAAATATTGCAGAGAATAACAAAAAAGAAGTAATTAGATTAGCTAAGTTAACTGATTCAATGAAATCTCAGTTAAGAGCTTTGAATGATAAACTCTCTTTTGTAAACCAGCATATAAAAGAGAGTTTTATATATGCTCCTTTTAACGGGGAAATAGCCAAAAAATTTGAAAACCCCGATGAAGTTGTAAATTCCGGAAGTAAGATTTTAAGTATTGTAAATCCAGAGGATTTGTATGTATTGGTTTTGCTTGAAGAGACTAAATTAAAAGGTATAAAAAAAGGAAACTATGCAAAAATCCATATAGATGCAACGGGCAAGGATTATAACGGATATGTAAATAAAATTTTGCCGGCAAGTGCTGCTACATTTGCGCTCGTCCCAAGAGACATAAGCAGCGGAGAGTTTACAAAATTAGCCCAGAGGTTTTATGTAAGGATTAAATTTAAAAAAATTCCAGATGATGTGCTTGTTGGGATGAGCGGGGAAGTTGAAATAGCAACTTTTCACTTTTAACTTTACACTTTACATTTTAATCATTACCGGTGCTTTTATGGCTGTTTTGGATACCACGATAGTGGATATTGTGGTGCCTCGCTTAAAAGGACCGCTATCAACCGATATGTACGGGGTTCAATGGGTGATTACGGCATATATGACGGCTGCTGCGGCCGGACTTTTGGTGGTAGAGTGGCTTATTAAAAGATACGGGAACAAATGGGTTTATATAGTAGGGGTTGGACTTTTTAGTCTGGCTTCTTTTCTTTGCGGAATTTCAAATTCACTCGGGTTTATTATAAGTGCAAGGGTAGTTCAGGGATTTGCAGAGGCTCTTATTATGGTTACAAGCCATATGATGATTTTTTCTCTTTTTCCTGCTGATAAAAAAGGTGTGGCAATGGGTATTTTTGCTTTAGGCGTGGCTTTTGCCCCGGCAGTTGGTCCGACGCTCGGCGGGTATCTGACCGAATGGTTTAGCTGGAGGGCCGTATTTTTTGTAAATGTGCCTATAGGTATAGTTTTGGTTATTTTCGGCAGTCTGCTTTTACCGGATATTGGGGAAAAAGAAAATTATCCGCTAAATATAATCTCTTTTGCTTTTCTTTCAATTTCTACCGTGGCTCTTTTGATAATGCTTAGTAAAGGCCAGCAGTATGGATGGTTTAATTCTTCTTTTATAGTTTATTTGGCATTTGCTTCCTGGATGGCTTTTTTATTTTTTTTAATCAGCGAATATTTTTCAAAAAATAAACTGTTTGATTATTCGTTATTTAAAAACCCCTTTTATACACTGGGAATTTTAATCTATTTTGTTTTACTCGGTTTTTCGATGTATCAGTATTTTTATATGATACCTGTATTTTACGAGCATATAAAAGGGCTTAGTTCCATTCAGGCAGGGCTAGGGGTTTTGGGATTTGGAATATGGATAGGGATTGTGAGTATAATTGCGGGGAATGTAAGCGACAAAACCGGTCCCATTCCTGTGCTTACGGTTGCGGTTATAATTTATCTGATAACATCTTTTTATCTTTTTCCGCCGATTAATTACTATATGAGTTTTAGCGAAGCGGTTTTAAGGACAATGCCTTTTGGAATATCTATGGGAATGTTTTTTGCGCCTGTCACGGTGCTTATTATGAATGCCGCTAAAAACAAAGGTGAACAGGCAATTGTGGTTATGGATTATGTGAGGTTTGTGGGAGGGAGTTTCGGTACCGCAATTGCTACAAATTCTATGTTTTATTACCAGGCAAAAGAGTACGAGGGATAGTAACCCTGCAAAATTATGACCATGGTCAGTGATATTTTTGAAAAAATGAAATATGTTTTCGGTGAAACAGGTGAAGTTATTTTAAGAAACCTACAGGAGTTTATGGCTATGAATTACGGGTTTAAGTATGTCTGGCTAAATGCCGCTTTCTGGGGACTGTTAGGTAGTGTATTTGTGTTTTTGCTGCCTGACAGCATCAATATTTCTCTGATAAAATATTTCAAATAAAAAAGGATAAAAATGAAAAGGCTTGCTTATTGCCTCTAATACTTAGTGCCGAGAGTTTTAACGATATTGCAAAATCTATAACAAATTCTTTGAATTATAAACTTGCAAAAAAACAGGTGGAAATTTATGAAAAAAAATTAAAACTCAGCGAAGCAAAGAATTACGGGAGTGTTGATTTAAGTTATGCTTATGTTAGGCTTCATCAAAATCCTGTTATGAAAATGAACACAGATGTAGCCGTTGGAGCGCAAAACGCGGGAAGTGCCCCGGTTTATCCACTGATTTATCAAAATGTGAACACTGAAATTCAGGCAGGAAGAAAAAATAATTTTACGGGGATTTTGAAATATTCATATCCACTCTTTACAGGTTTTGCTATAACTAATTTAATTAAAAAATCAAAAATAGAATTGATGCAAAAAAAGCTGGAACTTAAAAACACCAAAAGGGTTTTATTATTAAATGCCGCAAAATTATATTCAAATATTTATGCCCTAAACGCGAAAATTGACGCACTAAACAAAGCTAAGACGGCTGTAACGAGTGCAAAAGAAAAGGCTTTTTCGTTTTATAAAGAAGGGCTTTTGAATAAATCAGAGGCAAATGAAATTAATGCGAAATATTATGAAATAAATGCGAAAATAGACAGTGCCATTTCGCAAAAAAAAGCACTTTTAAATATTTTCTCAAATCTTGTCAATAAAAAAATTAAAAAAATTGACGGTTTAAATGTTTCTTCTTTAAAAAAAGAAAATATTTCCCAAAGAGCAGATATTTTAGCCATAAAAGAAAATCTTAATTTAAGCGAAACAATGATAAATTTAGCGAAATCAAAATTTTATCCTCAAATCGGTATTGAAATAGGATTAAAAAAGGAAGCAAACACATTCGGACTGGATAAAAACTATTATCAAAACAGAGATAAATCTTACGGAGCTGTTGAATTAAATTATAATATTTTTGACGGAGGCGCCGATAAGGCCAATATAGAAGAAGCCAAAATAGCAAAACTGCAAAGTCTTATTTATTATAAAAACTATTTGAATACCGCAAAAACAGAATATAAGAACGATTTATTAACACTTAAGGCTTTGAATGGTATGTTGGTTTCTGCAAAAAAAGAAGTCAGTGCAAGGCTTAGTTATTATGAATATATTAATGCTAAATTTGAAGAAGGCTTGGCGGATTCAGCCGATTTGACGGACGCCATTGCCAAATTGGCTGCTGCTAGGGCTAAAAAAGAAGATGTAAAATCCCAAATTTTCTTTTATACAATAAAAGCCAATTTAGATGGGGGAAACAGTTTTTAATGGAAAATGGAAAATGGATAATGAAATTTTTCATATAAAAGGTATAAAATGAAAAAAAATATTGTAGGAATAGTTTTAATTATATTAGTGGCAGTTGGAGGAGTTTTAATTTACAAAGCCTTGAATGCGAAAAAAATGCCTCCTGGAATTATTGCAGGGGTTGGAAATTTTGATGGTGATTTGATAAACATAAATACAAAATATCCGGGAAGGATTGTAAAAATCAATGTTGATGACGGTAGCAATATTAAAAAAGGCGGTATTATTGCCGTTCTTGACAGCGATGAGTATAAAGACAAATTAAAAGCTATTGAAGCTGAGATTAAGGCTAAAGAAAATGAATTAAATTTTACAGCCGCTAAAATAAAAAACGGTATAAAACAGGCCGAACTGGCTTACGGGGGTAAAAAAGATGAATTAAATGCATTGGAAAAAAATATAGAAATCTTAAAAGCGGTAATTGCTCAGGATAAAAACTAAAGAAAATTTAAATACGGCCATGGCAGCGAGAGCTAACATTAAAGCTCTTAAAAATGCCGTTTCGGCTTTAAAAGTACAAAAAGATGAAATACAGAGTGTAATCAATGAACTTACAATAAAATCTCCTATAAACGGGCATATTGTAGACAAAGTAGCAAATATAGGGGAAGTTTTGGGTGCTGGTATGAGCGTGGCCACTGCAATAGATTCCCAAAAACTTTATTTAAAAATGTATGTTGACGAAATTAATAACGGAAAAATAGAAATAGGGGAGCGGGCGGTTATATTTTTGGATGCTTATCCAAACAAACCTATTAAGGCAAGAGTAATCAAAATTGCCCAAAGAGCCGAATTTACTCCAAAAGAGGTTGAGGTGAGGGAAGACAGGATTCAAAGGGTTTATGAGGTTGATATAAAACCGGTAAATCCTAATCCATTAATTAAATTCGGGCTTCCGGGAATTGGGGTTATAAGTATAGGGGGCAGGTTACCGAAGAGTTTGGATGAACTGCCAAAACTGTAAGTTAAAATGTATAATGGAAAATGAGTGTAAATGAGCAAATCGAATTAAACTCACCTGGCTGCTTGAAAAGCGGCCACGATGAAAAGTTAATATTTGAAGTTAAAAACGTAACTGTAAAATATAAAAACAAAACTGCCATTGAAAAAGCTTCTATTGAAGGATATGAAAAAGAGATAATAGGATTTATCGGGGCTGACGGGGCGGGAAAGAGCTCTTTTATGTATGCCATAAGCGGGGTTAAAGATTTTGAGGGGGAAATCAGCTTTTATAATTTTGCTTATAAAAATATAAAAGAGGCTGAGAAATTAAAACAAAATATCGGTTTTATGCCTCAGGGTTTAGGGCTAGTTCTCTATAAAAATCTAAGTGTAAAAGAACATCTTGATTTTTTCAGCGATATAAGAAATGTAAAAAAAGATGACGAATATTATGAATATAGAAATAGACTTCTTAAAATGGCTGGGCTTTATGAATTTCAAAATAGGCTTGCCAAAAATTTAAGCGGAGGAATGAAACAAAAGCTTTCATTAATTTGCACGCTTATTCATAAGCCAAAACTTTTAATACTTGATGAGCCAACTACCGGGGTTGACCCTCTAAGCCGCAGGGAGCTTTGGAAAATACTGGATGAAACCAGAAGCGGTCTTACGATTGTGAGTACCGCTTATATGAATGAGGCCGCTTTGATGGACAGGGTATATCTTTTTGACGAGGGTAAAATTATCGCCGGCGGAAAACCGAAAGAACTGATTAATTCAATAAAAGAATATGTTTATGAAGAGACTGAGTGCAGTGAATGTATAACATTTAATAAAACCACTTATTCATTAAAATCTTTAAATGCTTCGCATAAAGAGCCTGCATTGGAGGGGCTCTTTTTTGTAAATGCACTTAAAAGGGGTAAAATACCTCCGAAAATGATTATTAAAGAAAATAAAAAAACGTTGCCGGATGTGGTGCTTAAAGCAAGGGGAATGACTAAAAGATTCGGGAATTTTACAGCGGATGACCATATTGATTTAGAGCTTAAAAAAGGAGAAATTTTAGGGCTTCTCGGGGCAAACGGGGCGGGGAAAACAACTCTTATTAAAATGCTTCTGGGGCTTTATCCCATTGATGAGGGGGAGCTTATTTTGCTTGGTAAAAAGATTAAATCGTATGAAGACAGAATATCTTTAAAAAGTCAAATCGGATATATGTCCCAGCTTTTTGCCCTTTACAAAGATATGACGGTAAGGGAAAATCTTTTGTATTTTGCGAATATGCATAAAATTGATTTACTTAAAACCTATAATTTAATAAAAGAATATGCAAAGTCTCTCGGTTTTGAAGAATATTTAAGCTCTTTTCCAAAAGATTTGCCTCTTGGTATAAATCAGAGGTTTTCATTAACGGCAGCTATTATGCATGAGCCTGTTGTTTTGTTTCTGGATGAGCCTACAAGCGGGGTGGATACAATTGCAAGAGCCCAGTTTTGGGATATTTTGCATCAGCTTAAAGTTAAATGGGGAATTTCTATAATTATTACGACACATTATATGAGCGAAGCGGAATACTGCGACAGGGTAGTGGTATTGAAAAGAGGCAAAAAAATAGTGGATGACACAGTAAAGAATCTGCATCAAAAATTTCCTGAGGCTGAGAGTTTTGAAGATATATTTGTAAGGTTTTATGAAAGTGAAAAGTGAAAAAGTGAAAAGTGAAAAGTGTAAAATGAAAAGTGTAATATTGAAGGAAGTTAATGAATATAGGGGTAATTAGGGCTTACATATTAAATGAGTTCAAAGATTTAATAAGAAGCAAAATGATATTTATGGTTTATTTGGTGCCTTTGATGATACTTATTTTGTTCGGTTACGGCATTAAAATGAATGTAAAACATGCGCGAAGTGTGGTGGTTGACTATGATAAAAGTAAAATTTCACTTGAGCTTATTTCAAAAATGAAAAATTCCCAGTATTTTAAACTATTACCGAAAATGAGTGAAAAAGAAGCTCTAAAACAAATGAAAATAGGAAAAATTGATATGATTTTTATTATTCCCCCCTCATTTGAAAAAAATATTTTGAAAAACCAAAAAACTGGGATCGGGGTTTTTATAGACGGTGCATATCCTATGAGGGCTCTCACTATGCAAAGTTATGCCGAGGGGTTGATTTTCGACACAGCTAAAAGTTTAAATCCTAATTTAAAAAATTTAATAACTATTAATCAAAGAATGCTTTTTAACCAGTCTCTAAAAGACGCAAATGCAATAGTCCCGGGGTTAATAGGGCTTATTTTATTGGTTGCGCCTGCAATTTTGGCTGCACTTTTGATTGTAAAGGAAAAAGAAGAAGGGACTATTTTTAATTTTTATTCATCTCCTGTAGGGAAAATAGATTTTTTAATAGCAAAATTAACGTCTGTGTTTTTTTTGCATTCATTTAATATATTTAATCTTTTTTTAGTGGCTGTTTATATTTTTAAAGTTCCTTTTAAAGGCAATTTTTTAATTTATTTTTTTTCAAGCGAAATATATATTTTAATATCTCTGGGAATAGGGCTTTTGGTAAGTATAGTCTCTTCAAGACAGATTGTGGCTCTTGTTCTTACCATTATTATTACCATAATTCCAGGATTTTTATATTCCGGAATGCTTATGCCCATCTCCTCTATGAAAGGGGAGTCGTATATTGAAGCCCATCTGTTTCCGGTAATGTATTATAACCATCTGGTTTATGATACATTTTTGATAGGTCAGGGTTTCGGTTCTTTTAAAAACATATTCTATTTTTGTATCTTAATTGTTTATGCTGTTGTTTTACTGATTCTTGGAAGATTGTTTTTGAAAAAAGGTCTGAAATGAAACAGTTTTTGAGTATCTTCAGTAAGGAAATTTTAAGCTTTTTAAGAAATGTAGGGCTTGTGGCGGTGGTTTTGTATTCTTTTACCTTTGATATTTATATTGCGGGAAACGGAATTCAGGTAAAACCGAGAAATGTATCTATAGGATATGTGGATTATTCGGGAGGTGTTGTTTCTAAAAAAATTCTCTCACATCTGCATAAACCGGAATTTAAAACACCGGTTATTTTTAAATCTCAAAAAGAGTTAAGTGATGCGATTTTTAACAAAAAAATAATGGTCGGAATTGTGTTTGATAATAATTTCGAAAAAAATATTTATAAAAGCAGGACTGCTAAAATAAATGTATTAATTGATTCCACTGCGGCAAGCCAGGCTTATGTAACGCTTAGTTACCTTCAAAATATAATTTTAAATATGAGCAATATAAAATTACCCGTTGATTTGGCCATACATAAACTTTTTAACCAAAACAGTAATTCAAAATGGTTTATGGCTTTTACCGAGCTTTTATCCGTAATTACATTGCTTGGGGTGATATTAAGCGCAATGGTTTTTGTAAAGGAAAAAGAAGACGGTACATGGGATATTATGCTTTTAATGCCGGTTAGTTCCAAACTTATTATTTTTGCAAAAATATTTTCTCAAGTTGTTATTTTGCTTGGAGGTGTTATTTTAGCATTTGGTTTTGTAATTTTTGGCGTTTTTAACGCACCGATGAACGGAAGTTTTTTTGATTTTTTAATATTAACTCTTCTTTATTCCATAACGGCGGCGGGACTCGGGCTTTTTATCGCTGCAATCAGCGAAAGCGCTTTGCAGGTGGGGCAGTATTCCATGCTCATAATGATGCCTCTTATTTTCTTGAGCGGTGCATGGACACCTATTTATGCTATGCATCCAATATTGCAGTTTTTATCTTTGTTTTCTCCTTTAAGGTATTATATCGAGGGAAGTGAAAGTATAATGTTTAGAGGCGCTGATATGATTCATTTATGGCAATTTTATGCGGCGCTTACATTTTTGGGTATTATTTTATTTATATACGGGTACAGAAAAATGGGAAGACTGTTTTAAAATTAAAAGTGTAAAGTTGAAAGTGAAAAATGATAAATATTGTGAGAAGGTAAAAAATGAAAGATATACAAAAAGAGTTTCTGGATAACCGTAATCCTACAAAAGATTTGTGGAGGATGTTCAGGGTAATAAGTGATTTTACAGATGCCTTTGAAGAACTTGACGATCTGCCTCCCGGAATTTCTATATTTGGTAGTGCAAGGGAAAAACCAGGTAGTTATTATTATGAAAAAGCTACTGAAATATCAAAGAAACTGAGCGGTTTAGGATATGCGATAATTACAGGAGGCGGTCCTGGTATTATGGAAGCTGCAAATAAGGGAGCAAAAATAAGTGTTGGGCTTAATATTCTTTTGCCTCACGAACAAGTTACCAATCCTTATGTAAAAATACCTCTTAAATTCAGATATTTTTTTACAAGAAAAGTGACATTTTTAAAATATAGTGTAGGTACTGTTATGATGCCGGGAGGTTATGGGACTTTGGATGAATTAAGCGAAGTTTTAACACTTGCGCAAACAGGCAGAATGAGCCAGATTCCAATTGTTTTTTTCGGCACTGAATATTATAAGCCACTTTTGGATTTTTTTGATAAGATGCTTGAATATAAACATATTGATAAAAAAGATTTAGACTTATTTATTGTTACAGATGATGTAGACGAGGCGGTTGAATATATATATAATAATGCTATAAAGCCTAATGTTAAGTAGCCACGTTCCAAGTGGACAAGCTTTTAGTATTAAAGTGAGTAGTGAGTAGTGAGTTGTCAAGAGCCCAACTGACCAAGTGAAGAGTTAAAAATGAGCCCTGCTCATCTGGCTGCTTGAAAAGCGGCCATGATGGAAAGTAAAAATTCAAAATAAATTTTATGTTTTTTTATTATTGAACTAGAACCTATACCGACTTTTCCTTTAAAAAAGGAAAAATTAACCTATTTTTATCTTGTAAAATCCCATAAAATCGTTTATAATTTCATTCCAAAATGCGTGGAAAAACCACGAGATCTTTAAAAAGGAAGAAAATGGAAAAAATCAGAATTAAACTTCAAGCATATGATCACAGAGTGCTTGATAAAGCCGTTGGAATAATTACTGACGCTATTAAAAGAACTGGAGCTGAAGTAAAGGGACCAATACCGTTACCTACAAAAATCAGAAGATATACAGTATTAAGATCACCTCATGTCAATAAAGATTCTAGAGAGCAATTTGAAATTAGAATTCACAGAAGACTTGTTGATGTTGTGAACGCATCGCCTGAAACTGTAGACCAATTAATGAAATTAGAATTGGCGCCAGAGGTTGATGTAGAAGTTAGGGCATTAAGTTAAGGAGAATTGAATGGAATTTATAGTTGAAAAAATAGGAATGAGTAGGACAGTATCAATCCCGAGTATTCCGGTTACTTTATTAAAAATTGTTCCAGCTAAGGTTTGTGAAATAAAAGAAGACAAAGCATTGGTTGCTTATGCTAATGGAAAAAAAATAAATAAAGCACTTGAAGGTATGCAGAAAAAATATGGACTTTCAAAAGAATTTAACAGATTTGCAGAACTTAAAGTTGCAAATACAGAGCCTGGGGATTTAACAATAGATCCTTTAAAAGAAGCTAAAAAAGTAAAACTTACTTTTAAAAGTAAAGGTAGGGGATTTGCCGGTGTAATTAAAAGACACGGATTTGCAGGAGGTCCGGGAGGACACGGAAGTAGATTCCACAGAGCTCCGGGTTCAATCGGTAACTGTGAATGGCCTGGACGTGTTCAGCCGGGACAAAAAATGCCGGGACATTACGGAAACAAAAACGTAACAGTTAACGCTGAAGTAGTTGAATTTGATGAAAATATGGGCGTACTTGTTATTAAAGGAAGTGTTCCAGGGGCCAATGGAAGTTTAGGAAAAGTAAGGATTGTGAAATGAGTGAAATTACAAAAATAACAAATTTACCGGAAGATTTTAAAGGTATCAATCCGCATAACCTTTATTTATATGTAAAAGCATACCTTGCCAATCAAAGGGCAGGTACTGCTCATACAAAAACAAGAGGAGAAGTTAGCGGCGGCGGTAAAAAACCGTTTAGACAAAAAGGTTTAGGCAGAGCCAGACAGGGAAGTATCAGAGCACCTCAATTTACAGGCGGCGGTGTGGCTCACGGACCAAGAAACGAAAGAGACTGGTCACAAAAATTAAATAAAAAACAAAAAAGAGTGGCTCTTAAATATGCTTTAAATGAAAAAGCAAATGAGGAAAAACTTTATGTTGTTGATTCGATTAAAATTGAGTCAGGAAAAACAAAAGATGCTGTAAAATGGCTAAGTAATTTAAATGAAAGAGACTATTTAATAGTAGTTGACGAAATGGATGAAAATACATTTTTAGCATTCAGAAACATTCCAAACGTATATATTATTACACCAGAAGAATTAAATGCATATTATGCAAGCGTTTTTAAATCAATTATTTTTGATAAAGCGGCTTACGAAAAAGTTATAAAGGGCTAAAGATGGCTGATATTACAGATATTAAATCAATAGTTTATACTGAAAAAGCACTAAACTTGCAAGAAGATGGTGTTTTAGTAGTTCAAACTACACCAAAAGTAACTAAAAACCAATTAAAAACTATTTTTAAAGAATATTTCGGTGTAACACCGTTAAAAGTGAATTCACTTAGACAAAAAGGTAAAGTTAAGAGATTTAAAGGGATAACAGGTAAAAAATCGGATTTCAAAAAATTCTATGTAAAATTACCTGAAGATGCAAAACTTGAAAGCCTAAGTGTATAAAGGAAATACTATGGGAATTAAAACATACAAACCGTATACACCGTCAAGAAGATTTATGAGTTCGCTTGATAACAGCGACATAACTTCTAAACCAACGGTAAAAAAATTACTAATTAAATTGCCGGCCAAAGCCGGGAGAAACAATCAAGGTAGAATTACATCAAGACACAGACAGGCAGGAGCTAAAAAACTATATAGAATTATCGATTTCAAAAGAAATAAATTCGGAGTTCCTGGAAAAGTTACAACAATTGAATACGATCCGTACAGAAATTGTAGAATCTGCTTAATCACTTATGCTGACGGGGATAAAAGATATATTATTCAACCTGAAGGGCTAAAAATCGGAGATACTGTAATTGCTGCGGAAGCAGGACTTGATATATTGCCAGGAAATGCAATGAAGCTTAAAAACATTCCGGTGGGTACTGTGGTTCACAATATAGAACTTAAACCCGGAAAAGGCGGTCAAATTGCAAGAGCCGCAGGAAACAGCTGCCAAATTATGGGTAGGGAAGAAAAATATGTAATTGTGAGATTACCTAGCGGCGAAATGAGAAAAATTTTAGGAGAATGTATGGCAACTATCGGTGTTGTCGGAAATGCCGATTATCAAAATATCACTGTAGGTAAAGCAGGTAGAAGCAGACACAAAGGTATCAGACCTCAAACAAGAGGTATTGCCATGAACCCGGTTGATCATCCACACGGTGGTGGTGAAGGTAGAAGCAAAGGTAACCATCCTGTAACACCTTGGGGAATGCCTACTAAAGGTTTCAAAACAAGAAAGAAAAAACAAAGTGACAAATACATCATTTCAAGAAGAAAGAAATAAGGATAAACGATGGCAAGAAGCACTAAAAAAGGTCCTTTTGTTGATGAACATTTAATGAAAAAAGTTTTAAAAGCAAAAGAAGAAAAAAATCCAAAACCAATTAAAACCTGGTCAAGAAGAAGTACAATTGTTCCGGAAATGATTGGACTTACAATCAATGTACACAATGGTAGAGACTTTGTCCCTGTTTATGTTACTGAAAGACATATCGGTTTTAAACTTGGTGAGTTTGCGCCGACCAGAACTTTCAGAGGGCACAAAGGTTCTGTTCAAAAGAAAATAGGTAAGTAAGGATAGGTGATGAGTAAAGCAGTATTAAAATTTATAAGACTTTCACCAACTAAAGCAAGATTAATAGCAAAAGAAATTCAGGGATTAAATGCTGAAGAGGCACTTGCAAAATTAGAATTTATGCCAAACAAAGCTGCAAGAGTAATTGCAAAAGTTGTTGCAAGTGCTGTTGCAAACGGTGGATATGACGCAAACGAAGTTAAAATTACTTCATGCAGAGTTGACAGAGGTCCTTATCTAAAAAGATTCAGACCAAGAGCTAGAGGTATGGCAAGTAAAATTCAAAAACCAACAGCTCATATTTACGTAGAAGTTGAAAAGGAAAGCTAATGGGTCAAAAAACAAATCCTATAGGACTAAGACTTGGAATAAACAGGAACTGGAGAAGTAGATGGTTTATTAACTATAACACTATGCCTGAGAATGTATTAAGTGATTATGAACTTAGAAAATTTCTAAAGAAAAAACTTTATTATGCCGGAATTAGTGATATTATTATCGAAAGAACAGCCAAAAAAATAAGAATTACTATTTTTGCCGCAAAACCAGGAATAATTATCGGCAAAGGCGGAAGCGAAATTGAAGCCTTAAAAAAAGAACTTCAAAATAAAATAGGTGATAAAGAACTTATTTTAAACATTAAAGAAGAAAGAAAACCTCAAATCAGTGCGCAGTTGGCGGCTGAAAATATTGCTACTCAGATAGAAAGAAGGGTGGCATTCAGAAGAGCTATGAAAAAAGCTATTCAAAACGCTTTAAAATCTGGCGCAAAAGGAATTAAAGTTCAGGTTGCCGGAAGATTAAACGGAGCCGAAATGGCAAGAACCGAATGGTATCTTGAAGGCAGGGTTCCTCTTCATACATTAAGAGCGAAAATTGATTACGGTTTTGCCGAGGCTTTAACTACATACGGAATTATTGGCGTTAAAGTCTGGATATTCAAAGGTGAAGTTTTACAAAGAAGAAACCAAGAAGCAGCTTCTATAGAGGAAAGAAAGCCTCAAAGAAGAAGAAAAGGACGAAGACATGTTAATGCCAAAAAGAACTAAATACAGAAAACAACAAAAAGGTAGAAACAAAGGAAAAGCCTATAGAGGAAGTTCTCTTGCATTTGGTACATATGGGTTAAAAGCAACTGAGCTTGGAAGAATTAATTCAAGACAAATTGAAGCCGGAAGGGTTGCACTTACCAGAACAATGAAAAGAACAGGTAAAGTTTGGATTAGAGTATTTCCTGACAAACCTTTAACTTCTAAACCTGTTGGGGTTAGGATGGGTAAAGGTAAAGGTAGCGTGGAAGAGTGGGTTATGAATATTAAACCCGGAAGAATTATTTTCGAACTTACCGGTGTTGATAATGAAACTGCCGTTAGGGCGTTAACTCTTGCAGCTGCAAAATTACCTTTTAAAACAAAAATTATTTCAATGGAGAATGAAAATGAGCTATACTAAATTGAATGTAGCGGATTTGCTTGCAAAGAGTGAAGCGGAATTACAGGAGCTTCTAAAAAATAAAAAAATGGAACTGTTTGAGACAAGAATGAAATTAAAAACTATGCAATTGCAGGACACATCACTTGTTTCTAAAATCAGAAAAGATATCGCAAGAATTAAAACTGCGATGAGACAAAAAAGGGGTAACTAATGCCTAAAAGAATTATTACTGGAAAAGTTATTAAAAAAACTGGTGATAAAACTATAAATGTTTTAGTGGAAAGAAAAGTTTTACATCCAAAATATCATAAAATTGTTAAAAAATTTAAAAAATATCTTGTTCATGATGAAAATAACCAAGCAAATGTTGGTGATGTTGTTAGTGCAATTGAACACAGACCAATTTCCAAAAGAAAATCTTTTGTATTAAAAGAGATTCTTGAAAGAGGAGAATAAGAATGATTCAACCATTTACAAGACTAAAAGTTGCCGATAACAGCGGTGCTAAGGAAATTATGTGTATCAAGGTTTTGGGTGGCTCAAAAAGAAGATATGCCTCAGTAGGCGATATTATCATAGCTTCTGTAAAAAAAGCCATTCCGAACGGAAAAGTTAAAAAAGGTCAGGTTGTAAAAGCAGTAATTGTAAGAACTAATAAAGAAGTTCAAAGAGAAAACGGCTCATTAATCAGATTTGACGATAACGCTGCTGTTGTTATAGATGATAAAAAAGAGCCGGTTGGTACAAGAATTTTTGGTCCTATTGCCAGGGAAGTCAGATATGAAGGTTTCCAAAAAATTACATCACTTGCTCCGGAGGTGCTATAATGGCTGCTAGAAAAAACTTACCTCCTAAATTTAAAATTAAAAAAGGCGACAGCGTAAAAGTAATCGCCGGAGATGACAGAGGTAAAACGGGTGAAGTTTTAAAAGTTATTCCAAAAGAGGCTAAAGTAATAGTTAAAGGTGTGAATATTGTTAAAAAGGCTGTTAAGCCGACTGAAGCTAACCCAAAAGGTGGGTTTGAATATATTGAAAAACCTATTCACATTTCAAACGTAAAAAAAGTAGAAGGCTAAGAGATGTTTGAAGTACAAGAAAAATATTTAAAAGAAGTTAGAGATAAATTGGCTCAAGAGTTTGATATTAAAAATCCAATGCTTATACCTAATATTGAAAAAATAGTGGTTAGTGCCGGTGTGGGCGAAGGTGCCAAAGATAAAAAATTTCTTGAAAGCGTAGCGGATACGCTTACAATAATTACCGGACAAAAAGCTGTAATTACCCCTGCTAAAAAATCAGTAGCGGGATTCAAGGTAAGAGAAGGTATGCCTGTTGGTGTTAAGGTTACACTTAGAGGTGAAATGATGTGGAGTTTTCTTCAAAAACTAATCTCTGTTGCACTTCCAAGAGTTAGAGACTTTAAAGGTGTAAAAAGAGACGGGTTTGACGGAAGAGGAAACTTTAACTTTGGACTTAACGAACAATTGGTATTCACAGAAGTAAATTATGATAGTATTATAAAAGTACACGGTATGAATATTAATATTTCAACAACAACAGAAGATGATAAACTTGCACTTAGAATGCTTGAACTTATCGGATTCCCATTTACAAAAGGAAAAGCAAATGGCTAAAAAGAGTATGATAGCTAAAGCTAAAAGAAAACCAAAATTCAAAGTCAGGGCATATACAAGATGCTCAATTTGCGGTAGAGTACATTCAGTTTACAAAGATTTCGGAATTTGCAGAATTTGTCTTAGAAAAATGGCAAATGAGGGGTTACTCCCTGGTGTTAAAAAAGCTAGTTGGTAAAAGGATGCCAAGATGATGAGTGATATTATTGCAGACGGATTAACAAGAATCAGAAATGCCGCCATGAGGGGCATGGAAGTTACAAAGCTTAACTATTCGCGCCTTATGGAAGATGTTTTAAAAGTTTTTCAGGAAAAAGGCTATATAGAAAGTTTTAAAGTAGTGGAAGACGGTAATAAAAAATTTATAAATGTTACACTTAAATATGATGAAAATGGTAATTCCGTTATTAATGAACTTAAAAAAATATCCAAACCCGGAAGAAGGGTGTATAAAGGTTATGAAGACATTAAAAGATTTAAAAACGGATTCGGAACACTTGTTGTTTCTACCAATAAAGGTGTTTTAGCAAATGATGAAGCCTACAAATTAAAAGTGGGCGGCGAAGTAATCTGTAGTATCTGGTAAGGAGAAAATTTATGAGTAGAATAGGTAAATTGCCCGTAAAGTTAGCTTCTGGCCTTGAAGCTAAGCTTGAAGGGAATAAATTAATTATTAAAAAAGGCCAAGATGAAAAAGTTATAGACACAAAAGGTGTTGTAAAAGTTAATATTGACGGTGATACTATAACAGTTGAACCTGCTAGCGAAAATGACAAATTTGCTAAAGCAATGTGGGGAACAGTAAGAGCGTTAACTAATAATGCCGTTGTAGGATTAACCAAAGGGTTTGAAAAAAAACTTGAAATTAACGGAGTTGGATACAGAGCTGCAGTTAAAGGAAACATTTTAGAATTACAACTTGGATATTCACACCCTATTAATTATGAAATTCCTGACGGAATCACAATTACGGTTGAAAAAAATATAATTACTGTAAAAGGCACAGATAAACAAGAAGTCGGTCAAGTAGCAGCTGAAATCAGAAGCTTCAGAAAACCTGAACCGTATAAAGGTAAAGGTGTTAAATATGTTGATGAAGTTATTATCAGAAAAGCTGGTAAGACAGCTAAAAAATAAGGGTGAGAGATGAGAAGAAGTAAAGAATTAGCAAGAAGAGATTTAAGAAGACTTAAAAGAAAAAGAAAAATCAGAGGTAGAATAAGCGGAACTGCTGAATTGCCAAGAGTCACTTTTTTCAGATCAAACAAATATATAATAGTTCAGGCTATTAATGATGCTGAAGGCAAAACTCTTGTATTTTTAAATACAGCACATTTGGAAAATAAACTTCCGGCTAATATTAACGGAGCTAAAGAAGCGGCAAAAATTTTTGCCCAAAAGTTAAAAGATGCCGGAATCGACAAAGTTGCTTTTGATAGAAACGGATATAAATATCATGGTGTAGTTGCAGCATTTGCAGATACTCTAAGAGAAAATGGAATAAAAGTATAAAGGCGGCAAATGGCTAAATTAAAAGAAGTAATTAAAGATTATAATAAAGAAGAATTTGAAGAAGTAGTTGTTAACGTTGGAAGAATTACTAAAGTTGTTAAAGGTGGTAGAAGATTCAGATTTAACGCTTTGGTAGTCGTTGGAAATAAAAAAGGAATTGTAGGGGTCGGAAACGGTAAAGCCAAGGAAGTTCCTGATGCTATTAAAAAAGCAATTGAAGACGCTTTCAAAAACTTGGTAAAAATTGAAGGTATTCACGGCAATACCATTAATCATGAAGTGGAAATAAAATTCAATTCATCAAAAATTTTATTAAAACCTGCAAGTGAAGGTACAGGACTGATTGCCGGTGGTGCTGTAAGACCTGTACTTGAATTAGTGGGGATTAAAGATATTCTTTCTAAATCACTCGGATCAAACAATGCTCACAATCTTGTAAGGGCTACTCTTGAAGCTCTTAAAGAGATTAAAAGTAAAAAGGCGTAAAGATGGCTCTAAATAACTTAAAACCTGCATGCGGGTCAACACATAAAACAAAAAGAGTTGGACGCGGCCCTGCCAGCGGATACGGAAAAACATCAACAAGAGGACAAAAAGGTCAAAAATCTAGAACAGGTTATAATCAAAAAAGAGGTTTTGAAGGCGGTCAACAGCCGATTCAAAGGAGACTCCCTAAAATAGGCTTTAAAAGTAGAGTTGTAAAACCTCAGGCTATTAATGTAGATAAATTCAGCGCTGTTTTACAATTAGACGAAATTACAATGGAGAGCTTGGCTAAAGTTGTAAAAATAAGAGCTGAAAAAGTAAAATTGATAGGTATAAAAGCAAAAGAACTTAAAGATAAAATAAAAGATAGTAATATTACTACTTCTGGAAAGTAAGGGTATGAATCCTATAGCTAAAAAAATACTTATAACCCTTGGCTTCCTTCTTGTTTACAGAATTTTGGCATATGTGCCGGTTCCAGGGGTAAATTTGGATGTAGTAAAAGATTTTTTTGCAGGTCACCAGCATGACGCATTGGGGCTGCTTAATATGTTCAGCGGTAACGCTGTCAGCAGAATGAGTATTATTGCCCTCGGTGTAATGCCGTATATTACCGCTTCAATTATTATGGAACTTCTTGCAGCAACTTTTCCTAGTTTGGGAGAACTTAAAAAAGACAGTACAGGTTTTCAAAAATATATGAAAATTATAAAATATTCAACCGTTGCAATTGCATTTATTCAGGCAATCGGTATTGCAATAGGACTTTCTCATTTAACCGGTAGAGGCGGAGAAAGCGCTGTTATGATAGATATGAGCTCTTTTGTATTGTTAACTGCATTTTCCATGCTCGGCGGTACTATGTTTTTAGTATGGATTGGTGAGCAGATTACCGATAAAGGTATCGGAAACGGTATAAGTTTAATAATTTTTGCTGGAATTGTAAGCAGAATTCCTTCAGCGATAATGGGAACGCTTAATTTGGTAGATGTCGGAGAGCTTAGCGTAATAGGACTTATTTTTGTTCTAATAATAGTAGTGGCCACTGTGGCGTTTATTATTTATGTGGAACTTGGGGAAAGAAGGGTTCCTATTTCTTATCAGAAAAAAGTGTTGATGCAAAACAGATTTAAAAGGGTTATGAATTATATACCTATTAAAGTAAATTTAAGTGGTGTTATTCCTCCTATCTTTGCGAGTGCGATTTTAATGTTTCCTTTAACCGTTTTAAGCGGAGTTAATAATCCTATTTTGGTATCAATCAGGGATTCATTAAATCCAAACGGGTATTTGTTTCATGTTATTGAATTTTTACTGGTTATATTTTTTGCATATTTTTACGCGTCAATTGTGTTTAATGCAAAAGATATTTCGGAAAACCTTAAAAAACAGGGCGGCTTTATACCTGGAATCAGACCTGGAGAAAGCACGGCTAAATTTTTAAACAGTGTTGCTAATAAACTAACGTTCTGGGGTTCAATGTATTTAGGTGTTATTACCATACTGCCTTGGCTTCTTGTAAAATTAATGGGCGTCAATTTCTATTTTGGAGGGACAGCCGTATTGATTGTTGTTCAGGTGGCAATAGACACTATGAGAAAAATACAGGCCCAGCTTACTATGCAAAAATATGACACTCTTTCAGTTACAGGACTATAATTATATGGAAATTATGAATTTTAGATGTTGGATGTTGGATTATAAATTAGTTCAACATTCAACATTCTTTTTTTAACATTCAAAATTCAACATTTAAAATTTAAAAGAGGAGATAATGGCAGTTATTATTAAAAAACCAAAAGAAATAGAAGAGATTAAAAAACCTGCTAAAATTGTAGGGCAGACTTTAAAACTTTTAAGGGAAAATGCAAAACCGGGAATTACCCCTCTCGAACTTGATAAAATGGCGGAAGATTTTATCAGAAGCAAAAACGCAAGACCTGCTTTTAAAGGTTTATATGATTTTCCAAATGCCGTGTGTATTTCCAGAAACGGTGTTGTAATTCACGGAATACCGGATAATGAACCTTTAAAAGAAGGTGATGTGGTTGGTTTTGATGTCGGGGCCGAACTTAACGGATGGTACGGAGATGCTGCAATAACAGTGGGAATAGGAAAAATAAAAGAAGAATATCAAAGAATGATAGATGTTGCAAAAGGTGCACTCTATCATGCAATTGAAAATATAAAACCGGGTATGAGATATAAACAGATAAGTAAACTTTTAGAAGATTATATAACATCTCACGGATATGTTCCCCTAAAAGGTTACAGCGGTCACGGAATAGGTAGAAAACCTCATGAAGAGCCGCAGATACTAAATTATGTGGAAGGTAAACCGAATCAGGGTGAAAAAGTAAAAAACGGACATGTGTTCTGTCTTGAGCCAATGCTTTGTCATAAAGCCGCAGAGCCGGTTTTGGCGGAAAACGGATGGGATGTATACTGTGAAGATATGGAAGTAGGGGTTCATTATGAACATCAGGTTGCAATAGTTGATAACAAAGCAATAATATTAACGGAGGAGAATTGATGGGAAAAGATGTTTTAGAAGTCGACGGTATAGTTAAAGAAGCACTTCCTAACGCAATGTTTAAAGTTGAACTTGAAGGATTAAAAAAAGAAGTTTTATGCCATATCAGCGGAAAAATAAGAATGAATTATATAAAAATTGTCCCGGGGGATAAAGTAAAAGTCGAAATTAACCCGTACAGTCTTGATAAGGGGAGAATTACTTATAGATACAAATAAGTTAAAAGTTAAAAATGTAAAGTGTAAAGTTTAAGAAATAGATTAATTTTTCATTTTTAACTTTACACTTTTCACTTATTCTGTAAGTTTCATAGCCAATTCTGTAAGCTTGTTTCTGTATATATTTTTAAGTTCCACCCAGGCCAATGCTTCGTGGGGAAGTAATTGTTGAAGCCTGTATAAGCCGCTGTCCTGTTTTGAGATAGTGGAATATGTCTGATAAATGTCCCCGAGTAAAAAAAGTTTGCTTCCTTCGCTCATTCTGCTTAAAATCATACTCATATATTCTCTTGTAATAAGCTGCACCTCATCCACTATTAAAATTTCATTCTCCAAGATAGATATTCCCTGTATCATATTAAGAGGAATTATTTCAAATTTTTCAAAAAAAAGCTGGGTTTTAATGGAATCATAATTTAAGCCTTTTGCATCTTTATAGATATAATTCAAGGCACTTAAAAACCCCCCTGCCCATTCAAGCATTTTTTCATCTTTGCTTCCTGGTAGAAAACCTATGTCATAAGCAGAACTGATTCCTATAGGAGGGCGGGTTATGAATATTTTTCGTTTACTTTGGTTTAAAGCCATTGCAGTTGCAATCAGAGTTTTTCCGCTTCCGAACCTGCCTGTGATTAAAGAAGCATCACTTTCTTTCATGGCATATGCCGCACATTTTTGATAAATATCTTTCGGCTCGATTATACCGGCGTTTTTAATTCTTATTTTACTGGTTTCAGGAATGTTATCTATTCTTTCGATTCCTTTATTTGGATTATAACAGTATGCCAAATCCCTTATTTTATCGTTTGTAATTACAAAATCCCAGGGTTTTAATTCATAATTAAATTTTTCTTTAATATATTTTTTAAATTCATCGGGTTCTTTAACTCCCAAAAAATGTCCAAATTCAAAATTTTTATCTTCTATTAAAATATTCTCTCCTTATCTTATTTTCATAGAGAAATCTTTAAACACCGCATGATGAATTACAGCCCCGCTGCTTATGGCGTCAACCCCCGTTTCAATAAATTTATCAATGTTTTCAAGCGTTACATTTCCGCTCACTTCTATTAAAACAAGTGGGAAATTTTTATTTCTGAATAATACAACCTCTTTTATTTCCTCATATTTCATATTGTCGCACATTACAATATCGGCTTTAGCCTCCATCGCTTCTTTTGCCATTTTAACAGATGCGCATTCGACTTCTATTTTTGTTGTAAAAGGTATTATGTTTTTTGCTTTGTCAATTGCTTCTTTAATGGATGAAAAAAGGGCTAAATGTGTGTCTTTTAGCATCAGGCAGTCATCAAGTCCGAGTCTATGGTTTGTAATCCCTCCACAGCTGGCTGCATATTTTTCAAAAATTCTTAAGTTAGGTCTTGTTTTTCTTGTGTCGAGTATTTTTACTTTGTTATCTGTTTTTTTTGCAAATTCATAGGCATTGCTTGCTATTCCGCTGGCGTGTTGGAGAATATTCAGCATTGTCCTTTCAATTGAGAGCACATCTTTTGCATTTCCGTAAACTTCAAAAATAATATCCTTGTTTTTATAAAAATCTCCGTCTTCATAGAAAAAATTAAATTTTACATCAGCAATTTCACTAAAATATTTTATATATTCAAGTCCGGCAATAACCCCTTCGCTTTTTGATTTAACAAAAGCATTTGCAACTCCACTAATTAAACTTCTTGCCAAATCCCCCCTTCCTATATCTTCATTGAGAGAGCTTTTTAAAAAATCGATTATTTGATGTTTCATTAAATTCATGACAGCTCCATCATTCTTTCAAGTGCTTTTTTTGCATCTTTTGCTATATTTTCTTCGACTTCAATTTTATTATATCCTCTGCCTTCATCAATTGCTTTTAATAAATTATATAAACTCTCGATTGTGGTTTCGTTCATGCTCGGACATTCCGGTTTTGTAGAACTTAATATATATATATTTGGGTTTATGTTTTTTTTAAGCCAGTTTACAAAATTTGCTTCTGTACCTATTGCTATTTTTTCGGTGGAATGGGCTTTGACATATTCTAAAATCTGGGAGGTGCTTCCGGCGAAATCGGCCATTTTTACCACTTCCGGCTGGCATTCAGGATGAACTGCTATTTTAATATCGGGATATTTTTCTTTAAAAAATTCAATATGTTCGGGCATAAAAAGCTGATGAACGGAGCAGTGTCCGTTAAAACATATTATATCTGCTTCCTGCCAGTTTTTTTCACCTATTGTTTTTGCTGTTTTGTTTAATTTTTTGGCTGTGTTTGTTCCAAGATTTTTATCCGGCAGAAAGAAAATTTTTTTGTTTTTACTTAATGCCCATTTTATAATTTTTTGACTGTTTGAGCTTGTACAGGTTAGTCCGCCTTCTCTTGCAACAATGGCTTTTGTTTTTGCCGTGGAATTTATATAAGTGATGGGAATAAAATCAATTTCGTTTTCTTTTAACATTTTCATATTGTTTTCCACAACGCCCTCCTCGGCCATTCTTGCCATGGAGCAGTCAGCAAGTTTTGGCATATATACATCAATATCGGGGTTTAGTATTTTTGCACTTTCCCCCATAAATTTTACCCCGCAAAAAACAAGCGGGTTTTTAATATTGGCTGTTTTTTTAGCAAGGGCTAAACTGTCACCCGTTAAATCGGCCAGTTCAAAAATTTCTTTTTTTTCATAAAAATGGGCGGCAATAGTAATATTATGTTTTTCTTTTAATTTTTTAATTTCTTCAACCATTAAATCCCTTTTTGTATTATTTTATCAAAAAAAGTTTATTTTAGTATAATTGCATAAAAATAGTGAGTGGTGAGAGTGAGTAATGAGTTGCCAAGTTTTAAGTAAAAAGGAAAAAAATGCATAATTTATTATGGTATTTAGCGGCATATTTAATTGGAGGTGTTCCTTTTGGATATTTAATAGCTAAATATTTTGCGGGTATTAATATAAAAGAGCATGGTAGTGGAAATATAGGGGCTACCAATGTTTTGAGGGTTTTGAAAGAGGTTGATCCGAATAAAGCCAAAAAACTTGCGGGTTTGACGCTGTTTTTAGATGCTTTTAAGGGTGTGTTTGTAATACTTCTGGCTAAATTTTCAGGGGTTTGTGACGCCACACTTTGGGCAATAGCCGTAATTGTCGTAATAGGACACTGTTTTTCCCCTTATTTAAAATTTGAAGGGGGTAAAGGGGTTGCGACTACCGCCGGCGCTTTGCTTGTTTTGGTTCCAAAAGCTGTATTGGTGGGATTAATTGTCTGGTTTATTATGGCGAAAACAGTGAAAATATCTTCTCTTAGTTCTTTAACCGGTATATTGGCGGGAATTTTTAGCTGTTATATTTTGTATCCGGATTTATCTATCCGCTCCTATTCCCCTTTATGGATAATTGCTTTTATAATAATTTATAAACATAAAACAAATATATACAGGCTTATTACCGGTCAGGAAAAAAGAGTGGTTTAGAAAGTGAGTAGTGAGTTGTGAGCTGTGAGTTGTGAGTTGTGACTGTGAAGCGAATTACGCTCACCTGGCCGTTTGAAAAACGGCTATGGTGAAAAGTGAAAAATTGAGGAATGGGAAAATGAGCGAAAATGAGCAAAGCGAATTAAATTTATCTGGCTGCCTGAAAAGCGGCTATGATGGAGAATTTACAATAATAATAGAAGAGCTGACTTTTAAGGCTATTATCGGTATTTTGGAAGAGGAAAGAACCGAAGAACAGCTGGTTGTTGTTAACTGCAAAATAGATTATGAAAATAAAGAAAATTTTATTAATTATGCGGATGTATGCGATTTAATTCAAAATTCAATTGTTAAACATCAGTTTGAACTGCTTGAGGATGCTTTGGTTCATATAGAAAAAAAATTATTAGAGAAATATCCGCAAATAAAAAAACTTTTTTTACAAGTTAAAAAACCGGAAATTTTAAAGAATGCTTTAGTCGGAGTGGAAATTTTAAGAAAATATTAATTTTTGATATAATTTTTTTATTTATTGAATATGTTTTTTTAATGAAGGAGAAGAAGTGAGGATACTTGTAACTCTTAAAGATGAAACGCTTAATCATCTGATTGTAAAAGCTCTTAATGAATCCGGATATAAAACAGACTCGGCATATACCATTAAGGATGCCAAATATTTTTTGGATGTCAGACATTATAATATGGTGATAGTGGATACAGATTTTACATTCAGCGAGGTGTTTAAATTTATAAATTTTGCAAAAGATTTATATCCCCTGATTAAAATAATAATTTTATCCAATGATATGTCTATGGACACGGAAATTAAGTGCTTAAAAATGGGGGCGGATGATTATATAAGAAAACCAATCAATTTTGATTTGCTTATAACAAGAATAAATGTTGCCCTGAGGGCCGGCAGGGAATCTCAGATTAAAATAAAAGATTTGATTATTTTAAAAGATGAAGAAAAAATAATATATAAAGGCAAAGAAACATCTTTTAAAAGAAAATCTTTTGAAGTGTTTATGCATTTAGCAAGATATCCCAACCAGGTTATTTCAAAAGAGCAGCTTTTGGATGCAATTTGGGAAGAGCCTGAACTGGTGACACCAAATGTTATAGAAGTTGCAATAAATCAGATACGTCAAAAGGTTGACAAAGTTTTTAAAATTGATACAATAAAGACCATTCGCCGCAGAGGCTATAAATTTTGTTATCCAAAGGAGTAATATGTCATTGAAAATAACAGATGAGTGCATTGCGTGCGACGCATGTGTTGATGAATGCCCAAACGGTGCAATTGAGGCGGGTGAGCCTATTTATGAAATAGATCCGGACCTTTGTACGGAATGTATAGAATATGGGGGTGAGCCTCAGTGTGTGCAGGTATGTCCAGTGGATGCAATTGTGCCTGATCCGGATAATGTGGAAAGTGCAAAAGAACTTAAATTAAAATCAGAATTAATACATAAAGTTGAAGAGGAATAATGGCCAAAATTACAGCCGTTATTGATATAGGTTCCAATTCGGCCAGAATGGCTGTTTTTAGGAAAACCAGCCGTTTTGGCTTTTATCTCTTAAGGGAAGAAAAAAGTAGAGTCAGAATAAGTGAAGGTGCTTATGAAAACGGCGGAAATTTACAAGATTTTGCTATTAAAAGAGCAATTAACGCCTTAAAGGAATTTCTTTTAATAGCAAAATCTTTAAAAACGCGCAAGATATTGGCCGTTGCAACTTCAGCACTCAGAGATGCCCCAAATAAAGCTGAATTTTTGAGCGAAGTAAAAAAATTAGGAATAAATTTGAAAGTTATTGACGGGGAAAAAGAGGCGTTTTTCGGCGGTATTGCGGTTGCCAATCTTCTTTATAAAAAAAACGGGGTGAGTGTGGATATCGGAGGGGGAAGCTGTGAACTCTCTTTAATAAAAAATGCAAGAGTGGAAAAAACGGCAACTTTGCAAT
This sequence comes from Lebetimonas sp. JH292, assembly GCF_000523275.1. Taxonomy (NCBI): domain Bacteria; kingdom Pseudomonadati; phylum Campylobacterota; class Epsilonproteobacteria; order Nautiliales; family Nautiliaceae; genus Lebetimonas; species Lebetimonas sp. JH292. Next base: position 837,796 of record NZ_ATHQ01000001.1, read on the forward strand.
TAGGCACTGTCAGGCTTAAAGAGCTTTTTTTTGATAAAAGCGATATTAAGGGTGCAAAGGAATATATAAAAAACGAATTAAAAAAACTGGATAGAAATTTCAAAGATGAAACTGTTTTCAGTATTGGAGGAACAGCAAGGGCCATTGCCCAGGTTATAATGAAAAAAAATGAGTATCCATTGGATATACTGCACGGTTTTTCCTATGAAATAAAAGAGATTGAATTTTTGGAAAGTTTAATCAAAAGAAGTGATGAAGAATTGTTAAAAATAGGAATCAAACCCGAAAGACTTGATGTAATAAGACCCGGGCTTTTGGTTTTTTGTGAAGTATTAAAATATTTAAAAGCAAAAAACATAATAACAAGCGGTGTAGGCGTGAGAGAGGGGGTGTTTTTAAGCGATTTACTTAGAAATGACAATCTGATTTTCCCAAGTAATTTTAATCCGTCCGTCAGGACTATAATAGATGTTTATAACATAAATACAAAAACAGCTTCTTACGAAACAAAAATAGCCCTTGATTTGTTTGATTTATTGAAAGATGAATTTAATTTAGACGAAAAATATAAAAGACATCTGAGCTTTGCAATAAAACTTTCCCGTGCGGGAGAGCTTATAGATTTTTACGAAGCCCACAAACATACCGATTATATTATCTTAAATTCCCTGCATTACGGTTTTTCCCATAATGACAGACTTTTAATCTCAAAAATAATAAGATTTTATAAAAGAAAAAAAATCAAAAAAAAAGAGGTAGAAAAATATAAATTTTTACTGCCTCAAAAAGATGTTATAGAAAAGCTTTGCAATATTTTCTGGGTTGCAAAAATAGTTAATCAAAATCTTTCCATGCCAAAAGTGACAATTAAAAAAAGTGACAAAAAAATAGTAATAGAAGGCGAAAATTTATATCTTGCAGGGGAAAAACTTAAAACAAGAAAACTTTTTTTTAATCTGGAAATTTTAAACAAAGGAGAGAAATGAAAAAAATATTATTGGTTTTGCCCTTAGTATTTTTGGGATGCAGTGTCAGTAATGCGCCTACAAAAATAAAAGAATTTACAAAATGTTATATTCATAAGCTTCCCGCCCCTTTTTGGGTCTGTTATGAAAACTCATTTATGAGTGTGGGAAAAATCCATACAAAAGAAGTTTCAAGACTCTCTCAGCAGGAGGCTTATTCTATCGGGATTAAATCATTAAGCGAAAAAATTTTGACTAAAACAAAAGATTTTTTAAGAAGGTTAAATACTGCAAAAAATATTTTGGATAAAGTAAAAGCCTTTGTAATAACAAATGCTGTAAATGAAGGAAACTGGTATGATAAAAAAACCCAGATTTTGTATGTAAAAGTGGATATTGATAAAGAACAGTTTAAAAATTTTCTGTTTTCCCTGCTTAGGGGATACGATAAAAAAGTATTAGAAACGGCATATGAAGAAAGTTTTTGATTTTGTCGTAATAGGAGCCGGAATCGCCGGAGTACTCAGTGCCTACAGATTAAAAGAATATAATACGCTTCTTATAGATAAAAAAGGAATATTAGAAGGCGCAAGCTCTGCAGCGGGCGCTTTTTTATTTCCTAAAATAGGAATTGACAGCCCTTATACAAGATTTATTAACGATTCAATAATTGAAGCAATCGAATTTTATAAAAAAAAGGGAATTAATACCCATACAAAAGGTGTTTTACTTCTTCCGAGAGACAGAAAAGATATAGAAAAATTTAAAACTTATGAAAAAGAGATAAAACTTCCATTCAGAAAAATCGATAACGGCTTTTTTTTTGACATAGGCAGTCTGGTTGAAGTTGATGATGTCAGGAAAAAAATAAATGTAAATTTTAAGCAGTTTGAAACTAAAAAAATAGAATTTCGAAACAGTGTTTGGGTAATTAATGATGCAATAAAAACTAAAAATATTATTCTTTCCACCGGATATGAAAATTTAATTGATATTCCTTATATAAAAATTAGGCCTGTTTGGGGGGAGAGGATAGAGTTAAGTGAAAAATGTAAAGTGAAAAATGAAAAGCTGGATATTTATTATCATAAGAACTGCTCTTTGGCTTATGTAAATGGAAAATTCAGAATCGGGGCAACCCATAAAAGAAACTGTCTGGAATGCAAAGAAAATTTAGAAGAAGCTAATGAATTAATAAAAAAAGCAAATGAAATAATGGAAATCGAAGGAGAAACAGTTTCAATTAAAGGTGGGCAAAGGGCCGCAAGTATTGATTATTTTCCTATAGTTGGTAAAATTATAGATGTAGATAAAACTCTTTTAAATGATAAACATATTGTAAAAGGCTCCATTCCAAAAGAAATTTTTTACAAAAAAGGTCTTTATATTGTAAACGGAATGGGTGGAAGAGGCTTTTCCAATGCCGTTAGTACTTCAAGAATATTGAAAGAAATTATTTTTGAAAATAAAGAAAGCTTTATGGATACCAAAAGACTTTTTGTTAAATGGGCGAGAAAAGAGGGGGAGAGGTATTTGAATTGTAAGTTATGAATGTTGAGTGGTGAGTGTCAAGTGGAAAGTTATAAATGTATAATGGAAAATGGAAGTGAAAAATGATAATGAAATAAAGGAAAGAAATGTTAAAAGTAGATAAAGTTACAAAACAGTTTGGCGGGGTCGTTGCTATAAAAGATGTAACTTTTCATGTAAAACCGACAGAAATTTTTGCATTGGTCGGTCCTAACGGAGCGGGTAAAACAACGCTTTTTAATATAATAACCGGTGCTTTTTCCCCTACAAGCGGCAGGGTGTTTTTTAAAGACGAAGAGATAACAGGCTTAAAACCAAATGAAATTGTTAAAAGAGGAATTGCAAGAACTTTTCAAAATATAAGACTTTTTAATTCCATGAATGTTTTGGAAAATGTTTTAATAGGCTTTCATAATCATATTGAATATAATTTTTTTGAAGCAATTTTCAGATCTCCCAAATTTTTTAAACAGGAAAAAGTTCATAAAGAATTGGCTATGGAGATTCTTGAATTTTTAGGAATTGAAAAATATGCCTATGTAAATGCAAAAGCCTTAAGTTACGGTAATCAAAGAAAAGTAGAGATAGCAAGGGCACTGGCAACAGAGCCTGATTTACTACTTCTTGACGAGCCTGCGGCGGGAATGAATCCAAAAGAGACAGACGAACTTGCCGAAACCGTTTTTAAACTGAGAGAAATTAAAGAAAAAACAATTCTTTTTATCGAACATGATATGAAATTTGTCCAAAAAATAGCCGACAGGGTAATGGTTTTGGATTATGGAAAAACAATTTTTGAAGGAAAGCCTGCCGATATGATGAAAGATGAGCAGGTTGTTAAAGCATATCTCGGAAATATTGAAGTATGAAACAGTGAGTGGTGAAAGCCTGCCCGGCCGCTTGTAAAGCGGCGGGGTGGTAAGAAGATAAAATGATAAAGGATTGAGATGCTGAATGTTAAAAATTTAAAAGTAAAATACGGAGTAATTGAAGCTGTGAGAGGAATTGATTTTAATGTAAAAGCCGGAGAAATTGTTACTATAATAGGTGCAAACGGGGCAGGAAAAACATCCACGCTTAATGCTGTTTTTAATTTAGTAAAAAAAGAGGGAAATATTCAGTTTGTTGAAGGTGACATCTCAAAAATACCGACACATCAGATTGTAAAAAGGGGACTTGCCTTAGTACCCGAGGGCAGGAAAATATTTATCAATTTAACGGTTGAAGAAAATTTAAAAATCGGCGCCTTTTTAAATGATGAGAATTTTGAAAGGCTGAGGGACGATATGTATAGACTTTTCCCGAGACTTAAAGAAAAAAGAAATAATTACGGGGGAAGCCTGAGCGGAGGTGAGCAGCAGATGCTTGCAATCGCCAGGGCATTGATGAGTGAACCTAAAATGCTGGTGTTGGATGAACCGAGCCTCGGGCTTGCCCCTATTATTGTAAAAGATGTGTTTGAAATATTACTTAGATTAAATAAAGAAGAAGATGTGACAATTCTTCTGGTTGAGCAAAACGCCGGTGCCGCACTTAGAATTGCAAACCGCGGATATGTAATGGAAAACGGCCTTTTGGTTATGGAAGATGAGGCAGACAATTTACTTCAAAGTGATGAAATTAAGAAAAAATATTTAGGAGGATAGTATTTCCCCTATTTTTTTCCTCATTCCCTTGCTCATTTTCATATTATGATATGCCCATGAAAGATACTGAATATCAATTTCTGCCACATCTTGAATTAACATACCTTTATATTTACCGACCCCGAATCTGTATTCCGGCTCAATATCCAGATTTTCCAAATGGTGTTCTATGGAATATTTTACATCCGGATCAAGGTCTGTAAGACTCAGCATATATTCTATATAATCAGGGTCTTTTATCAATATGTCCCTTATATTTTCATATTTATATTTTCCCTGGTAAAATTTGTCATATAAAACCGGTTTTTTTGTAAGTTCTATTAATTCATCAACTGTTTTATCAAATTCTTTTACTAAATACTGCAGCAGTAAACCTAAAACAACAACATCTCCTAATGCATCATGGGCATTGATTTTAATATCGTATTTTTCGCATATATCTTTTTCTTTTTTGTAAAGTCCAAGGGCATATCTGTTGTATTGAAGTGAATATTTACTTTCTTTTATCAGATGTTTTAAAATTCTGAATGTGTCTATTACCTGAAAAAACGGGTTAAACCCTTCTTTTTTAAGCATTTCCAAATCAAATTCGGCATTATGAATAACAACTACATTTTCAGGAGAATTTAGTTCTTTTAATCTTTTATATACATCTGTAAATTTTAATTTGGGTTTATCTTCTATCATTTCATTTGTAATATGATGAACAGCCATTGCCTCAAAAGAAATAGGTATCCCGGGATTTGCAAGGGTGTCGTGAATTTCTTCTATTTCAAGATTTCTGTTCATTACAAGAAAACTCAGCTGAATTATTTTGTCTTCTTCCCTGTTTCCTGTTGTTTCCGTATCAAGTATTATTATTTTCATCCAGTTCCTTAATTAACGGTATTTTTATGGAATATCCCTCTTCATGATTTTCAATTTCAAAAAAATTTGATTTTATTCTTTTGAAAGGGGGCGTAACTATGTCAATTTGGGCAAGAGGATATTTTTTAGTATCTATTTTTATATATTCCCCCACAAGTATTTTTGAGGTTATTTTAGCTTTTTTAGAGTTTTCCAGCATTTCAAAAATGATATTTATCAGCTCTTTTTTGTTTAAATAAATTTCAGGAATTGAAGGGTCGTAAAAAGTGGTAATTTGAACATTCTTTAATTCCATATAATCTTTTACAAATTCAAGAAGCATTGAAAATTTTACTTTTTCAAGATTATTCAGTGTTATGTTTTTTTTATCTGTATTTATAAAAAACCTGATACCGAGTTTTTCTTCATAAAAACCGATTGAATAACCATTAAATTCAAACTTGTCAAATTTTACCAATTTAAACTCTGTTTTTATACCATCTTTCGGGGCATTTTTCAGCGCAAATTCAAATACTTCTTTTTTATTTATATAAGAAAGAAATATTTCAGCTTCTTGATTACAGTAAACAATATTTGATTTGTAATCAAATATTATCAAAGGGTTTATATCATATTCACACCAGAATTTAAACATTTAGAGCCTTCATTTTTTTTGTAAGTGTGACTCTGTTGATTTTTAATCTTTCAGAAATTTGAAGTTTGGAATGGTATTTTTCTTTCATAGCGCTAAAAAGTATTTTTTCAAATCTGTTTATTTCTTCTTCATATGTCGAATGTTTTTCTTTTAAATATTCTTTTAAAATTTTGTAAATTTCTTCCATGCTGGGTTTAAGGAGCTCTTTATAAACCTGTTTTTTAAGTGAATTTAAATTTTCACTGATATCCGGATTTTGAATTTTAATTTTTTTATCAATTTTAAGCTCTTCCTTTGCCTTTTGTATAAAATATTCCATAAAAAATTCTATATCTTCAGGATGCTCAGTTAAGGGCTTCAATTCAATTTCAAAAGCAAAATATTTTTTTAATATTGCTTTGTCCATAGGCTTTTCGCCTGTGGCAATTAATATGGGAATATTTTCATAAAGCATGGGGTTTTTATCAAAATTTTCAATAATGCAGGGATAATTTGTATTTATATTATTGATAATTGCATTGGGTGAAATATATTTGGCAAGGGTTGTTTTTCCGACACCTTTTTCTCCCCAAATATATACGCTTAAATTAAGCTCCCTTGACATATCAGCCAGATTTTTTATTTTTGTTAAATATTCAGAGTTGGCTAAAAACATTTACACCTTTTTGAAAAGTATTATATCAAATTCTTTCTTTTTACAAAAAAAGCAACACTCCCCATCATTAAAGAAATTCCTACAAACAGATACAGAGCGTTAATCATTTTTTCAGGATAATTAAGAGAAATTTTAAATACAAGCATCAATACTTCAATACAGAGGGCTATCATAATGGAAAGAATAAATTTTATAAATGTTTTAAATTCCGTTTCTTCCCTTTTATAACTTTTAAAAAGTACCCCCTCAAGAAGCGTTTTCGCCAAATCGAAAATAGCCACAGCGATTGTAATATAAATAATAGGTTTAAAAAAATCCATAATTTCAAGGTTGTGTATATGGGTAAGTACTTTAAATAAAGAAAAACCGAGCATCAAAAAAGCAAACAGTGCCATTAAAATACCGCTTAAAAAATAAAAAGACGATGTAAGCCTGTCAAAAAAAGGGTGAATTTCAAGCAGTTTGAATCTCTCAAGCAGTTTTTTGACATTAAAATCCAAAAAAATGAATTTATCGTTTTCTTTTTTTACTAATGTTACGCATAAATTTCCGCTTGCAGAACTTTTATAGGCTTCAGAAATGGCAAAATCGGTATTTTCAAATTTTTCCAAAAGGTAATCTCTTTTTATGTTTTTTTGAGAATTGTCAGTTCTGTTTCTGTAATAATTTGGTGAAATTTGAATTTTATTGCTTGTATCGACAACATAAACCAATTCCAAAGATTTAAATAAATCAAACAGTTCTTCGAAATTATCTTTTTCGAATTTTATCAAGGAATTGAAATTTTCGACAGTGTTTTTCAAAAATGATTTTATGTTTTCTTTATTATTGTTGTAAATTTCAATTAACTCATTCATAAGTTGCCTTTTTACAAAATAAAAGATAGATAAATACAGGGGTCCCCGAAAAACCGATAGGTTTTTTGGGGTTAATTATAAGTTAAAACCTTTTTCTCCGTGGATTGTAGCGTCAAGACCTTCAACTTCTGCTTCTTCACTGACTCTGGCTCCCCCTGTAAGAAGACTTGATACTTTTAAAACAATTGCTGTCATTATGGCTGTGAAAATAATAGTTACAGCAACTGATTCCAATTGTACTATCATCTGTCCCAATCTGTCTCCGTGATCATGCAAAGGACTTCCTGCCCATGCCAAATCTTTAAGAGCAAACAGTCCTGTTGCAAGTGCACCCCAAAGACCTGCGATAAAGTGAACACCGAATGCATCAAGTGAATCATCGTATTTAAATATTTTTTTAAGTACTGTTACACCGAAAAATCCAAATACGCTTCCGCCTATACCTATAATTAAAGCACCTATCACACCAACAAATCCGGCAGCCGGTGTAATTGCAACAAGTCCTGCTACTGCACCGGAAGCCGTGCCTAAAAGTGTAGGTTTACCAAATTTGATGTAATCCAAAATAATCCATGTAACTGCTGCTGTTGCCGCTGCAAAGTTTGTCATTAAAAATGCGCTTCCTGCAACACCGTCGGCTGCGAATTCACTTCCGGCATTGAATCCGAACCATCCGAACCATAAAAGAGCTGCACCGAGTGCTGTTAAAATAATACTGCTTGGCATCATTTGAGTTTTAGGATAACCTTTTCTTTTACCAATCATTAAAGCCGCAACAAGTCCTGCAAGACCTCCGTTCATATGAACAACTGTACCACCGGCAAAATCAAGTGCGCCTGCGTTATATAAAAATCCTCCTCCCCATACCATATGTGCTATTGGAGCATAAACAAATGTTCCCCAAAGAATTACAAACACTAACCATGTTGAAAATTTAGTTCTTTCAATTATACTACCGCTTGCAATTGCCACTGTAATAGCTGCAAAAGTTCCCTGGAATGCAACAAACACATAACTTGGATAACCGCTGCTTTCCAAATCGCTATATTCTATACCGTTAAGGAATATATGTTTTAGACTACCGATAATTCCTGCGACATCGTCTCCAAAAGCCAGAGAATATCCCCAAAACACCCAGACTACCGTTGCTAGGGCATAAGCTGCAAAGACCATCATTGTTGTATTTAATGCGTTTTTAGTTCTTGTCATGCCGGCATAAAACAGTGCAAGTCCTGCCGGTGTCATAAGCATAACAAGCGCAGTCGCCGTCATCATCCAGGATGTATTACCAGTATCAAGTGTAGGCTCACCCGCAAAAGCCAAGCTTGCCAGTCCCAAAATAGATAATATTCTAAACAGCATCGCTTCCCCTTTCTCCTGTTCTTATTCTTATAGCATCTTCCACAGGCAGGATAAATATTTTTCCATCCCCGATTTTTCCTGTTCTTGCATGGGTTTGAATAATTTCAACCGTTTTTTCAACAAAATCGTCATTTACAAAAATTTCAAGTTTTATTTTAGGTAAAAAATCGACAACATATTCCGCACCTCTGTATAATTCAGTATGGCCGTGCTGTCTACCGTGACCCTTTACTTCACTTACAGTTATACCTGTAATTTCAGCCTCAACCAAAGCCTCTTTAATTTCATCTAATTTAAAAGGCTTTACAATTGCTTCAATTTTTTTCATAGCTCCTCCTTTATTTTTTACATTGAAAGTGTAACAATTTTTTTATAATAGTTTATTCTTTAAACTGATTAAATTTTAATCAATTGGTGTAAAGAAAATATTAAATTAAGATGAATTATATTTTTTGACATTTTTTTTTAATTTGATAAAATCAAGCAAAAAAGGAGGGTTTATGCTTAAACCAAAAAGAGATAATGTTGATATGAACAGCGAAGAATTTAAAACTGAAGAAGAAAAAACAAAAAAATTTGTTGAAAAAGTTGTAAAACAGTTCGGATGGTGTATAACTCCAGATAAAGAAGTTTATGATGCCATTGTTATGGGTCTTACAAGAAATAAACTGATGTTTGGAAAGAGATACTGTCCTTGTTTTATCCCGATGGGTGATAAAGAAGACAGAATCTGTCCTTGTAAACCGGCAATTGACCACGAGGTAGTGGAAGGGTGCTGTCACTGCGGAATTTATTGCAATCCGGAAAAATGTGAAGAAATTAAAAAGGGGATGGATGAAAAATAAAAATATTTTAAAAAAAACTCAGATTTTGGGAGATGAACTGGTCGAACTGTTAAACGCCAGAAAAAAGAAATTAATAGATTTTGAACTTATTGATATAAGAGAGCCGTTTGAATATAAAGAGGCAAAAATAAAAGGTGTTGACAGACTGCTTCCTATTACAAATTTTCAAAATGATATGAAAATATGGAATGATTTAATAAAAAATAAAAAAGATTTTATAATTTATTGCAGAAGCGGGAACAGAACTTCTTATCTTCAAAATTATTTAAAACAAAAATTTAATATAGGTGTTCCCCATTTAGCACAGGGTATTATCAATTACCCTGGAATTATTGAAAAGGACAAATAATTAAAAGGAATGAAATGTTTTTGGAAGAAGTATATGAAATTGTAAGAAAAAGAGATGAAAGAATAAATAAATATTTTAAAAAATGCCCGGATGATATAAGGGCATTGTTTGAAGAGATATTAAAAACACTGAACCTGGAAATAAATGAAGACAATTTAACCGCCCTTAAAAAAAGATTTTTTCATTTAAGGGAAGATTCTCTTATAAATCTTTTAAAAAAAGCAAAATTGAATGAATCGGAAATAAAGGAAATTCAGCTTGATTTATACGAACTTACCAAAAATTTCTGGATAAAAGAGCATGAAAAACTTATAAACGAACTTTCACCTTTTATAGGGCCTTTTTATACTGAGCTTTTAAAAGGTGTGCATAAAATAGGGATTGCTTTTTCTGCATGGCAGCCAAAATGGACAAAACATATTATTCATACAGTTAATGAAGAGCTGTCTTTGGAATTTGCGGGCGACGAGGCAAAAGTGATGGATTATTTAATTGAAAATGATTTACTAGATAAAAAAACGGCAGACAGAAGTTACAGTGTTTTGGTAAAAACCAAAAACGGATATGTGGTCAAAACATACGCAGAGGTTTTTGAAGAGGAAGTAAATGAAGCTGTTAAGGCGATAGACGGACTTATTTTAGCTCTTGAAAAGCTGGAAAATGAAAAAAAAGCCGAATGGATTTTGTATTTTAACGCCCTGAAAACGGCGCTTCTCGAAAAAAATAGAAAAGAACTTATTAAAAGATGGGCAAATGTGGACAGAATCTGGATGGATATAGATTCCCCGATTCAGGTAGGTCATCCGCTTGAATATTATGAGGATAAATTCCGTAAAGCCGTGGCGCTTGAGCTTGATGTAAGGATTCAAAACCCGAATGTTAAAAGTTATGTAAAAGAAAATATTGTTAAAATGTATAAAAAACAGTGCACTGATGAAAATCTTTTAGAAAATGCCATAAAAAATATTGAAAGAACTAAGCTTTTCATTTCAACACCCGCTCTTTTTTACGGAGCTGAGTTTAACGGACTTTTTTCAGCCCAGGTTGTACCAAATGATGAGGGTGTAAGTCGTGAAAAAGGCAAAAAAATATTTGCTTTTGTAGATAAGGTTTATGAAGATATAAAAGCAAGACCAAAAATGCTTCTCAGTTATGAAATTTTAGGTAAAGAATTTATGGATAAGTTTTATAAAAACTTAGAAGATAAAGAAAAATTTGTAAAAGTTTATGACATTACAACAATAGGCCATGAGTTCGGGCATATTTTATGGGTGGATGAAGAGAGCGAAGCTAAAATGAATAAAAGCGGCATGTTTAAAAATGTAGAGGAATTTAAAGCAACAACAGGCGGACTGATGGCGTTTTTTGAAAATGAAGAAAAGGAATTGATTGAATCCGTATTGGAAGATACAATAAAAAGGGCTGTTGGATTAATTTCCTGGATGGAAGTTGACGACGTACTGCCTTATTATATTGAAGGGCTTATTCATTTAACCGGGCTTTTTGAAAATGAAGTAATTAAATTTAACGGTAAGAATCTGGAATATAATTATGAAAATTATGAAAAACTTAAAGTTTGGTATAAAGATACCTATCTGGATTTGGCAAATCATTATATTGAAAAAAAAGATGCAAAAGAATTTTTGGATAAAATTGTTTATAAAGATAAAAATTATTATCCGATAAATAAAAAAGCGGATGAATTTGTAAAATATTATTATCAAAGATACAGGGAAATCGGAGAAAGAATCTATAAAGATTAAATTTTGGGCAAAGACGAATTATTTTTCGTCATAAGCCCCTTTTTTAGCCAGCCATCCGAGATATATGAGAACAATCCCATCCATTAAAAAACTGACCCCAACGATTATCCCCACTGTAAAAAATGAACTAAAAGGCCAACCAATTACTAAAATGATTCCCAAAATGAAACTTAGCGCCCCGTTTAGCAAAGAGAGCCACCAACCACTTAAAGGTTTTAAATCAAGTGCAATACCAAAACTTGCAAAAGCATCAAAGAAAAAATATGCTGCAAAAAGTATTGCCACTGCTGCTACACCGCTTCCAGGCCAGATTAAAAGTAAAATACCCGTAATTAAAAGCATCAAAGCTTTAAACCAAGCACTTAAACTTTTTGTATGAGCCTTAAATGTGGTATATAACTGAACCAGTCCCGCGGCTAAAAACAAAGCCCCTAAGAATATTACAAAAGCCAGACTTCCGGCAACCGGTTTTGCTATTGCAAGAATGCCCGCAATTACCATTAAAATACCTGAGATAATTGAAAGAGTACTAAACTCTTTAAGATTTTCTTTGTCAATTCTGTTTAAAAACATTTCTCCCTCCTTAAAATTTTTATAATTATATAACTTATTTTAAGATAAGTCAATAACTTTTAGTATAAATAGCTCAATATCCTTTAAAATTCTTCATAAAAAATACTTTATATGTCCTGTTAAAGTCTTTATATAAAGGCGCGTTTATTATAGCAATTAATTTTGAGTTTTTAAAATATTTTTTAGCATGATTTTCTTTTGTAACATAAATATAGTTTTTCCCTGTTTTTAGTTTTGTATCCATATCATATTGATTTTCGATTTTATGTGAAGGATTAAACATTACAGAGTTAAACGCATTTGGCTTTAAATATATAAATCATTTCAGCCATAATCACCCTGTCATCAAACATAAGGGGATAATGATATTTTTGGATTATCGGTTTTAATCTATCAGCAACCTCCCTCCATCCCAAAACTCTTTTAAAAGGGTCGGTTTTTGAAGTAAGTGTAATATGTAAAGCTTTTGTAATATCATGATAATGATAAAATAAAATAGCAGCTAATAAATTTATGGCAATTCCTGTTTTTATAAGATTTATTTTATTTTTTTCAATTAAATAAGCTATTACTAAAACAGTGCCGGCAATATATGTAGCGCTTGCCCAGTTTGCAAAAGCCCTTGTTAAGAATGCCTGCAGGGAAATCACTCCTAAAAATACAAATGCAAAAGAGTATAAAAGTTTATATTTGCAGTTTTTAAAATATGGTTTTATTAAGAGATAAAGTAAAACTCCAAAAAATACTGGACCAAAAACACCAAACTGAGTTAAAATAAAATTTAACAGATGTTTTGGATGAAAAAGTTTTCTGTCTATTTCGCTTATATCTTCTATATGATCAAATGTTATAAAATTATGATGATAATTCCATATTAAATTTGGAAGATAAATGGCTGCCGCAATAATCATTGCTATATATAAATTTTTCTTTTTAAATTCTTTCTTTTTGCACAAAAAGATATATATTACAACACTTAGTATAAATAAAATCATATTATATTTGCTGAGAAGCCCTAAACCTCCGGCAATTCCCGCAATTATCCAATAAAACAGTTTATCTTCTTTTATAGCTTTTATAAAAAAATATAAAGTTAATGAATAAAAAAATAAAAGTACGCTGTCTGTTGTAATTGCCATGGAATAAAAAGAAACCAAAGGTGTTGTAATAAAAGTAAGTGCGGAAAAAAAGGCCGTTTTTTCATTAAAAAGATTTTTTGCAATAAAAAAAATATTAATTGAAGTTAGTAAATACAAAATTAAAGAAGGTAGTTTTATGCATATTTCATTATCTCCGCAAATCATGGAAGCTAAATGAATAACCCATGCAATCATAGGGGGTTTTGAATAGTATCCAAAAGAAAGATGCTTTGACCATCCCCAGTAATATGCTTCATCCACATGTAAATCAATATTTACATGATATAAAACAAAAAGTCTGTAAAGTGTTAGTAAAAGGGCAAAAAGAAAAAAGTTTTTAAAATTATATTTCGTCAATTGGCAGTCCTTCTGTCGGGAGTTCTTCTATAAACCAAGGGAGTCCGTTTTTATTTAGTTCATACATAAATGGTCTTGCTGGAAACTCTTCCATATTTTTAACTCCCTCACTAAACCACTCTTTTGTAGCTATCATTTTAGCCCCAATCATTGCTGGAACACCTGTAGTATAGCTTACACACTGAGCTCCAACTTCTCTGTAAGCGCATTGATGGTCACAGATATTGTAGATATAGTATCTTTTCTTTTTACCGTCTTTATATCCTGTTACGACAACTCCTATATGAGTCTGACCTTTTGTTCTTGGGCCCAGGCTTGCTGGGTCTGGAAGTACTTTTTTTAGAAATTCCATTGGGGAAATTTCACAGCCTTTACAAACTTCAATAGGCTCAATACTTGTCATTCCTACATTTTGAAGAGCTCTTAAATGCCATAGGTATTTATCAGAAAATGTCATAAAAAATCTTGCTCTTTTAATTGATGGAAAGTTTTTTGTTAGACTTTCAAGCTCTTCATGGTATAAAAGATAACTTGGATATTCTCCAACTCCTCTATAATTCCATTTAAAGCTAATACTCATTGGTTCAATTTCTCTCCACTCTCCATTTTCGTAATATTTTCCTTTTTGTGTTATTTCGCGGATATTTATTTCAGGGTTGAAATTTGTAGCAAAAGGATATCCATGATCTCCTGCATTACAATCAAGAATATCAAGATATTCTATTTCGTCTAAAAGCTCCTGCGTTGAAAATGCTGTAAATACATTTGTAACTCCCGGGTCAAATCCGCTGCCAAGAAGTGCCATTAAGTCCTGCTTTTTTAAACTCTTCATCTTTTGCCCACTGAAGTTTGTATTCAAATTTAGCTTCATCAGGATGTTCATAATTTGCAGTATCTACATAATGAGCGCCAGCTTTTAAACAGGCATCCATTATTGCTAAATCCTGATAAGGAAGTGCTACATTTAAGACAATATCACTGTTTGTTTCTTTTATTAGTTTTGCAGTAGCTTCCACATCCATTGCATCAATTTCAGCTGTTTTAACTTCAACTCCAAGGCGATTTTTAATATCTTTTGCTATTTTATCGCATTTAGATTTTGTGCGGCTGGCAAGCACAATATTTTTAAATACATGGTTATTCATAGCAGCTTTAAAAGTGGCAACCCTTCCAACTCCACCAGCTCCAATTATTAGTAAATTACTCATTTTATCTCCTTTATTTTTTTATTTTTAAAATCTCAGCTTCTTCAAAAGAATTTAAAAATTTTTTCTATTAAAAAAAGTTTTTCTTCTAATTACATAAATCATTACATATCCTCCAATTTGAAGTCCCTCCCGTTCCATCTCTTCAAAAAAAGGTTTAGCATCAAATTCTTCTACATTGTGTACCCCTTCAGCCCACCAGATTTTTTTAGCCATCAATTTACAGCCTATAATTGCAGGCACCCCCGTTGTATAACTTACACAATGAGCTCCCGTTTCTTCGATTGCTTTTTCATGGTCGCAAATGTTATAAATATAATATTCTTTATTTTTCCCATCTTTTTTTCCTCTTACAATTACTCCGATATTTGTTTTACCTTTATAATTTTTTACCAATTCTTGTGGGTCAGGTAATACTTTTGCTAAAAATTGAAGTGGAGAAATAGTGCAGTCTTCACAAATTTTAATAGGTTCAATACTGAACATCCCTATATTTTTTAAAGCATTAAAATGATATAAATACCGGTCGCTAAAACACATATAAAATTTAGCTTTTTTTAAGTTAGGAAAATGTTTTACAATACTTTCAAGCTCTTCATGCCATATTAAAATACTTGTAGCTTTCCCGCATTTAGGGTAGTTGTGTTTAGTTTGAATTTCAAACGGTTTTGTTGTATGCCACTCTCCATTTTCCCAGTATTTTCCAGGTAGATTGAGTTCTCTAAGGTTAATTTCAGGGTCAAAATTTGTAGCAAATGTCCTTCCATGACGTCCAAAATTACAGTCATATATTTCAATTTCTTTCAATTCATCCAGCAGGTAATCGGCTGCGTATTTTACCATTATAGAAGTAACACCCGGATCAAACCCGCATCCAAGCAGTGCCATTGTATGAGCTTTTTTGAAATCTTTATCTTTTGCCCATTGTAAATCATAATAAGTATCAGGGTTATCTTCACTCTCAGCTAAGGCTGTATCGAGATAAGCCGCACCTGTTTCAATACATGCATGCATAATTGGCAGATTTTGATAAGGAAGAGCCACATGGCAGACAATATCAATATTTTCTTTTTTTATTAATTCAATTACATTTTCTTTTTTGTTTGCATCAAGAGTATATGTTTTAATATTTATTCCAAGTTTTTCTTTTATATCTTTAGCAATAATGTCGCATTTGATTTTTGTTCTGCTTGCTAATACTATATTTTCAAAAGTGTTTTTGTTTTTTGCCGCTTTAAATGCCGAGACCCTTCCAACTCCGCCGGCTCCGATTATTAAAAGGTTTGCCATTATCCTCCTTTTTTCAAATTATATCATTTTTCAAATAACATTTTGTTATAATTAAAGGCTTTTTATGAAAATCTCTCTTATTCAGCACTCCTTCAAAGGAAGTAAAGAAGCTACAATAAATCATACTGTTGAAATGATAAAAAAATCAAACGGAGAGCTTGTTATTTTGCCGGAACTTCATCAAAGTGAATATTTTTGTAAAAGTGAAGATACTAAATATTTTAAGTATGCTGAGAGTTTTGAAAAAGATATTAAATTCTGGGCCGAAGTGAGTAAAAAAGAAGAAAGAGTATTAGTTACAAGCCTTTTTGAAAAAGTAATGGATGGAATTTATTATAATACGGCTATAGTATTTGATAAAGGAAAAATTGCAGGAAAATACAGAAAAACACATATTCCTGACGACCCTGGATTTTATGAAAAATTTTATTTTACTCCGGGTGAAAAGATAGAGCCGATTGATACAAGTATAGGAAAACTTGGGGTTTTGGTTTGCTGGGATCAGTGGTATCCGGAAGCTGCCAGGATTATGGCATTAAAAGGTGCTGAAATATTAATATATCCAACGGCAATAGGTTATCTTATGTGTCCGGAAGATAGAGTAGATGAGCTTTGTGAAAATGAAAATACAAAAGAAGAAAAAGAAAAAATGCTAAATGCATGGATAAGTGTGCAAAGAGGGCATGCTGTGGCAAACGGGGTTTATGTGGCTGCGGTAAACAGGGTAGGAGAGGAAAAAGATAATTCAGGTGTGCTTGGTGGAATAGAATTTTGGGGAAACAGTTTTGTTTTCGGACCTCAAGGTGAAGAAATTGTAAGAGGCGGATTAAGTGAAGAGATAATTGAATCTGAAATTGATTTAAAGGCTGCACGTGAAGTTAGAAAAATTTGGCCGTTTTTCAGAGACAGAAGAATTGAACTTTATGATTGTTTGAAAAATAGATATTGTTAAATGAAAATATCTCCAAGTATTTTAAGTGCAGATTTCGGTAGATTAGCTGATGAGGTAAAGGCGGTATGCGAAGCGGGAGCGGATTATATTCACTGTGATATAATGGACGGGCATTTTGTACCGAATATGACGATGGGGCCTATGATAATTGAAGCGGTAAAAAAGATTGCGAGCGTGCCACTTGATATACATTTTATGGTTGAAAATATTCCTTTTTTTGTAGATATGTATAAACATTTAGAACCGGAATTTATAAGTTTTCATGTAGAAGAAGAAAAACATATAAACAGGGTTATTCAAAAAATAAGAAAAGAAAATATCCGTCCGGCAGTTGTACTTAATCCGGCAACGCCTGTTTGTTTGCTTGATTATATAATTGAAGATGTGGACATGGTGCTTTTAATGAGTGTAAATCCGGGATTCGGAGGGCAGAAGTTTATTACGTCCACTTTAAGAAAAACAGAGGAATTAAGAGAACTTGCCGAAAAAAGAAATCCGTCTCTTTTGATAGAAATTGACGGAGGGGTAAACGATAAAAACGCAAAAGCGCTTCTTGAAGCGGGTGCCGATATTTTGGTGGCGGGAAGTTATGTTTTTAAAAGCGGTGATTACAAAAAAGCGATTGAAAGTTTAAGGGTTTAAATGAAGGTAAAAATCTGCGGCATTACAAACTGGGAAGATGCTAAAATTTCCTGTGATGCCGGTGCCGATGCCCTTGGATTTGTAACATATGAAAAATCCCCGAGGTTTACAAGCCCTGTTGAGATAAAAAAAATTATTAAAAAACTGCCCCCTTTTGTGGTAAAAACAGTTTTGTTTGTAAAGGCGGCGCCGGAATTTGTAAATGAGGTAATGGCTTATACAAAAGCTGATATTGCCCAGATTCATTTTGAGGCTGACGAAAGTTTTTTTGAAAAACTGAACTGTAAATATTTAAAGGTTGTGAGGGCAAAAGAAAAAAAAGATATTGATAAATATGCCGGTGAATACAGAATTGTGGATGCATATGTGCCTGAATATGGGGGAAGCGGAAAAAGATTGGCGCTTGAATGGTTTGAAGAGAGGGACAATTCAAAAATAATTTTAGCCGGGGGTCTTACTCCTGAGAATGTTTTTGAAATAGGAAGTTACAGATTTTACGGGGTGGATGTCAGCAGCGGGGTTGAAAGTGTACCCGGAAAAAAAGATAAAAGAAAAGTTATGAAATTTATAGAAACAGTCAAAAAGTGAAAAGTTCAAAATGAGCTTTGCTCATCTGGCTGCTTGAAAAGCGGCCATGATGTAAAGTATAAAGTGAAGGAAAATAATTGAAAGCGTTTGTTTTAAAAAAAATTGCCGAGAAACTTAAAAATTATAAGTTTATAAAAAAAGCTTTCAGGATTGATGAAAATCTTATTTTAATGCAGTTTGACGAGGATAGATACTATTTTGATTTGACAAAAGGAAACAGCGATATTTATATAAATATTGATTATCCTCTGGTTAAAAAGTTTAAAGCGCCCTTTGACATAGTTTTGGAAAAAAAATTTACAAAAGCCAAAATACTTGGTGTAGAATGTAATGAGAGAATATTAACAGTTACAGCAAAAAATAATAATAATTTTAAAAAAGAGATTGTAAAAATAAGGTTTGAATTTACAGGCCGTTATACAAATGCGATAATTTTAAATGAAAATGATATTGTTATAGAATCACTGAGGCATATCAGCGAAAGTCAATCAAGCAGAATTGTAAAACCCGGGGTTAAACTCGAAGAATTGCCATCGAGGGAGATAAAAGAAAAAGAGTTTAAAATTGATGATTTGGAAAATTATACAAAAGAGCTTTTTGCTAAAAAATATGAAAAAAAAGTGAATGAAACCAAAAAAGTCATATTAAATAGAATTAATAAAAAGATAAAAGAGATTGAAAAAAAAATAAAAAAACTGCCGGATATTGAAGAACTGGATAAAAAAAGCCAAACCTATAGAAAATATGCGGATATCGCCATGGCAAATTTACACTTGATTAAACCTTTTGAAAAAGAATTTAAAACGTATGATTTTGAAGGAAATGAAATAACTGTGCCACTGCCGGAGCTTAAAAATATAAATCAGATAGGAAATTATTATTACAGACTTTCGAAAAAAGCTAAAAAAAAGGCTGAAAATATTGATATAGAAAAAGGTTTTTTAACTTCACAGCTTCAATTTTTGCAAAATTATAAAAAACTTGTGGAAAATGCAAAAGATTTAAGCTCACTGAAAAAATACCAGCCTAACAGAAAAGAAAAAAAAGAGGACGAAAACATAGCAAAATTTATGTTTGATGATTATCTGATAATGGTTGGTAAAAATGAAAAAGGCAATATTAAACTTCTTAAAATTTCTAATGCAAACGATATCTGGATGCATATAAAAAACTATCCGGGTGCCCATGTGATAATTAAAAACAATAAATTAAAAATTGAGGAAGAAATATTAAATGAAGGAGCAAAACTTGCTGTGGCTTTTTCTAATAAAGAAGAGGGAATTGTCGATTATACTAAAAGGAAATTTGTAAAAATTAAAGACAAGGCAAATGTTGAATATGGAAAATATTCCAGTGTAAAGGTGAAATTATGAGTTTAATTGGCCAGATTACATTAATTAATCAAAACCAGCATGTTCCTTCAATCATCGCATCTGATATAATGGCAAGAGAAGTTGTTTCTAAAGAGTTGCAAAAATTGGCCTCTGCGGAAAAAGAGAGAAAAGTTGAAGAAGTAAGACCTGTGGAAGAAATTGAAAAAATAGTGCCGGATAGAGGCGAAAAAGAAGAGGTTAAAAAAGAAGCCGCAAGGCATATTGATATAAAAGCATAGGTGAAAATAGTGAAAATGGTGAGTAGTGAGTGATGAGTTGTGAAAATGGAGAATTAAATGAAAGGAATAGATTGAAAAAAAGAATTATAACGGCGGTTGCAATTTTAGCGGTTTTAGCAATAGCGGTGGTTATTGATAATTATTATTTAACTGGGTTTTTATTTGCAGTTATTACAATAATAGGATTTTATGAAGCAAGCAGGTTATTTAATGTTGATTTAGATGAAAAAATTTATTTGATACTTGGAATATCGCTTCTTTTTTCTTTTATAAATCCTTTTTTTGCAGGAATTTTCGGTGTTATTATAATAGCTTCTTATGTGGCATATTTACAAAAAGAAATTAATCTGGTGGCGCCTTTTGTTTATCCGTTTTTGCCTTTAATGTTTTTTTACTCTCTTTATTTCAGATACGGAATGAATACAGTTATATGGCTTATAGTAATTGTGGCACTGACGGACAGTTTTGCATATTTTGTGGGTAAAAATTTTGCAAAAAAATTTTTTAAAAACGGATTTTGCCATACATCACCCAATAAATCCTGGGAGGGTGTAATAGGCGGAGTTATCGGAGGTGCTCTGGCAGGTGGAATATTCGGAGGTTTTTATTATCCTATTTTAATATCTTTTGGGGTTTCTTTTGTTGTCAGTATTGTAAGTGTATTTGGAGATTTGTTTGAAAGTTATCTAAAAAGAAGGGCGGGGGTAAAAGACAGCGGAAATATACTGCCGGGCCACGGAGGTGTGCTTGACAGAATAGACAGTTATCTTTTTGCCGCCCCTGTGATGCTTGTAATGCTGGGAATATAATGATAGTTTTGGGTTCAACTGGGAGTATCGGCGTAAATACATTAAAAGTTGCCGAAAGATTTAATATTCCTGTTGAAATGCTGGTTGCAGGAAATAATTATAAACTTTTAAACAAACAGATTAAAAAATTTAAGCCTAAATATGTGGTTGTAAAAGATAAAAAGACGGCTGAAAAAGTAGATTTTAAAAATATTTTATACGGTGAAAATGCCATTTTGGATATGCTTGAAAAATGTAAAAGTAATTTGGTTGTAAACGCTATTGTTGGTGAATCCGGGCTTAAGCCCACTTTAAAAGCGGGGGAGTTAAATAAAAAAATTGCTTTAGCCAATAAAGAATCGCTTGTAATTGCCGGTAAATTTATAGACATAAATAAGATAACACCTATTGACAGTGAACATTTCGGGATTTGGTATTTATTGAATGGAAAGTGTAAAGTGAAAAATTTAGGAAATTATATATTACGGCAAGCGGTGGTGCACTAAGGGATTGGCCGGTAGAGAAAATAAAAGAAGCAAAACTTAAAGATGTGTTAAAACATCCAAACTGGTCTATGGGTGTTAAAATTACTATTGATTCTGCCACAATGGTAAACAAACTTTTTGAACTTCTTGAAGCCAAATGGCTTTTTAATACCTGTAATATTGACGCTTTTATAGAAACAAAATCTGTTATTCATGCATTGGTGGAATGGATGGATGGAAGTACAACCGCCCATATTTCAAAAACAGATATGAAGCTTCCCATCTCTTTTGCCATCTTAAATGAGGTAAAAGAAGAAATTTTAAAGCATGTAAATTTGTTGGATGCCGGAAATTTGGAATTTAGAAAAATAGATGCCGGCCGTTATCCTGTCTGGGAAATTAAAGAAATTTTGCTGAATAATTCAGATTTGGGAATCGTTATAAATACGGCAAACGAATTTGCAATAGATAGATTTTTAAGAGAAGAGATAGGCTTTTTGGGTATCAGTAAAATTATTTTAAAAGCAATTGAAAAATTTGAAAATATAAAAACAAATAATATTGATGAAATATTTGAAATTAAAAAAGAGGTAAAAAAGTGGTGTGAGAGTAATTCTTTTTGATTTGGACGGGACGCTTATAAATTCAACAGAGGCCATTTTGGAAGGATTTAAGGTTACTTTTGAAAAATACAACAAGCCTTATCCGGGGGATGAAAATGTAAAAAAACTTATAGGCCTTCCGCTTGAGATTATGTTTTTTAAACTCGGAATAGATGTAAATGTGGAGGAATATGTAAATACATATAAAATGCATTACAGAAAAATTTCTACTAAAAAAACAAAACTTTTACCGTTTACAAAAGAAGCTCTAAACAAGGCAAAAGAATTTGCAAGACTTGGAATTGTAACTACAAAAACTGCAAAATATTCAAAAGAACTGCTGGATTATTTTAATCTTACAAAATTTTTTGAAGTATTAATCGGAAGAGAGGATGTAATTAATCCAAAACCTCATCCGGAACCCATATTAAAAGCACTTTATTTAATGAATGTCCATAAAGAAAACGCTTGGATGATAGGCGATACCTGTATGGATATTTTAAGCGCCAAAGAAGCCGGGATTAAAGCTGTTGCTGTAAAATGGGAATATGAAGAAAATTTGAAAAACTGCGCCGAAATTATAAAAGAAAATGTTTTGGAAGCTGTGGAATTTATAGAAAAATTTTAAAATTTTTTCCAAAATTCTCTGCTTAGAAGCATTAAAACAGTAAAAAATTCCAATCTTCCTATAATCATGCCTATTGCCAAAATAAATTTTTGAGGCTGTGTAAAAAACGCAAAATTATCCGCCGGCCCCACATGTCCGAACCCGGGGCCTATATTACCGACACATGCTATCGTGGCGCTTAAAGAAGTCATTGTGTCATATCCGTTTGCAAATAAATATAAAGTAATTACCGCTACCGTAAGAATATATAAAAATATAAATGCACTGACGTTGTTTACTGTGTTACAGGAGAGTTTGTTATTGTCTATTTTTACAGAGCATACAACATTTGGATGAAGTATTTTTCTTATTTGATATTTTAAGTTTTTAAACATAACAACAAATCGTATTGTTTTAATGCCCCCGGCGGTTGAGCCCGTGTTTCCCCCGATTAACATTGCAAGAAACACAATTGCTATTGCCGTCTGCCCCCATGTGGAATAATCCAGTGTTGCAAAACCTGTGGTTGTAAGAATGGATGAAATGGTAAAAAAAGAATGGGTAAGGGAGAAGAAAAATGAATCGTGTGATGTGAAATAATGAACCAATGTTAATACTGTTGCCAATACAAAAAATATCAGCGTATACCACATTACCTCTTCGGATTTATAACCTGAAAAATCTTTATTAAGCAGTTTTATATGGGCTAAAAAGTTCATTCCGGAAAAAAACATAAAAAATGTCGTAGTCCACAAAATAAAATAATTGTTGTCCCAATATCCCAAAGATGCATTTTTGGTTGAAAATCCGCCTGTTGAAAGCGTGGCGAATGCGTGGTTTATGGCATCAAAAAAACTCATTCCCTCTATTTTAAGTAAAATCATATCAAGCAGTGTTAAAAGCGCGTAAACGCCCCATAATTTTAAAGCGGTGTGTTTTAGCTTTGGTGTAATTTTTTCTGCCGTTATGCCGGTGGATTCGGATTGAAAAAGAGTAAGTGAACCGGTAGGATTTATAAAAGAAAGCAGTCCGACGCCCAAAACAATAATACCCATACCGCCTATCCAATGCATAGTGCTTCTTAACATTAATATATATTTTGGCAATGCCTCTATATTTGAATATATTGTGGCCCCTGTTGTTGTAAAACCGCTTATTGCCTCAAAAAATCCGTCTATAAAACTGACGTGTGTCCCAATCATTAACGGTATTGCCCCCAGGATGCCAAGCATTAGCCAAACTAAATTTACACTTAATATTGCTTCTTTGATTTTCATCTTCATTTTATGATTTCTTAAGAAATATAAAATAGCTCCGAAAATTACAAAAGATAAAAATAAAAAAATTAAAAATTTTTTATTATGCTCATGATATATAAAACCTGTAATCAATGGTATTAAAAAAAATACGATGACTATCATTCCTACAAGAGAGAGGAATTTGAGAATATTTTTTAAAGAGTTTCTATCCATTTTTTGTTTCCTGAAAAATTAAATTCCATTACAATATCGCCTGATTTTATTTCAAAACTATCTTTTAATATATAAATTTTCTCTTCTCTTATTATTAAAATTTTTGCTTTTTCTTTAGGGGGTGTAATAATTTTTTCGTTATAAATCTGTTTAATGAAAATTTTTCCTTTTGCACCCAGGAAAAATCTTTCATAAACCAGCAGCCTTGAATCTATTTCTTCCAAAATAGCATAAAAGGCAGCTATTTTAGGCCCTCTTATGGTTGAGAGCCTGAGAGAGTGCATTAATGAGTAATAATTTAAATTATTATTTATGGTTATTATTTTTTTAATTCCGAGTTTTCTTGCCTGAAGGGATTTTATAATATTTGATTCGTCTTTCACGGAAGCCGTTATGGCAATATCGCTGTATTGAACCCCTTCGTTTAAAAGCATTTCCTCATCTTCGTAAGATGAATTTATTATACTAACTTTTTCTCCCAAAATTTCAGAGGCTTTTAGGGCCAGTTCTTCGTCTTTTTCCAAGATTTTTATATTCATTTCAAAATTTGAAAGTATTTTCGCTATTTCTATTCCCAGTTCATTTGCCCCGTATATTAATGTATTTTGAATATTTTCAGGAGAAACGGTGTCAATTAAATTTAAGTATTTTTTAATTTTTTCTTTATTTCCGAAGACATATAATAAATCATTTTCCTGAATTTCATCATTTTCGTCTAAAAAAATAAATTCATTATTTCTTTCTGCGCCTATTATTTTAACGTTATCCTCTCCTATTTCACTGATTTTTGTTATTTGAGGGTTCTTTACGCTAACAGAAATAAGTACGCATTGGCTGAACGGAAATTCTTTTATATTGTTTGCTTTTGGAAATTCAAGCAGTTTTGCAACCGCCGCGGCTGAAAGTTTATAAGGGAAAACCACCCTGTTTATATCAAGTTTTTTTTGAAAATTTGTTGCAATATAAGAAGTGTTTGTAAGTCTTACAATAATGTTTTCTGTTTCTAAGATATCTGTGACCACTATTGTTGAAATTAAGTTTATTTCATCATTGTTTGTTACGGCTATATAAAAATCCATTTTGTCTTCTATATGTAAAAAAGTGTTTGCTTCTCTCATGTCTCCCTGAATGGTCATAACGTCAATAGACTCTTTTATTGAATTGAGAGCTTTTTCGTTTTTATCAACTATAATTATATTATGGTTTGTTGAAAGTATTTTTGCTAAATTGTAGCCGACTTTTCCCGCTCCGGCAATTAAAATATTCATACTTTTCCTTGATATGAGGTTTCTAAAAATTTATTATACAATAAATTATTACAAAAAGTAACATAATTGTAAATTTGCTAAATGTTTAAATTTTATTACGTAAAAAAAAATAGATTTTATGCTATATTAAGAATACTTTAAGAAAAATTGTATAAAATACAAACAAAAAGGATAACAATGCTACAAATCAGATGGCACTCACGTGCGGGACAAGGTGCGGTAACGGGAGCAAAGGCTCTTGCGGATGTGATGGCAAGAACAGGTAAATATGTTCAGGCTTATTCTGTTTACGGTGCGGAAAAAAGAGGGGCACCTATGAGCGCATATGATAAAATTTCAGACACACCTATTTTAGACCATTCAAAAATGATTGTTCCTGATTATGTTTTGGTGATAGACCCGTCTTTGGCCTTTCAAAAAGAAATTGTGGAAAACACAAAAGATGATACTGTTTTTATTGTTACTACCCATATGGATAAAGATGATTTATTAAATATTGCAAAACATCTTCAGGGTAAAAAAGTTTATACAGTGGACGCAATTAAAATTTCACAAGAAGAGATAGGAAGAGCAATTCCAAATACACCTATGCTCGGTGCTTTTATTAAAATCAGCGGTATTATCGGGTTTGAAGATTTTTTAAGTTCAATGAAAGATATTCTTTCTAAATTCCCTCAAAAAATAATAGACGGCAACTTAAAGGCTATGAAAAGAGCCGCCGAAGAAGTAAAATAAGGAGAAATTATGGCAACACCAAAAGAAATGATGACTACCTGGGATAAGATTCAGCCTGGGGCTGTTTTACCTAGTTTTGAAGATCCGCAAAAGAAAATAAGAAGTAAATTTAATTCATATAATTATAAAGTGGCTGACTGGAGGGTTGAAAAACCGGTATTTAACAGAAATTTATGTATAGATTGTGATTTTTGCTGGGTAAGCTGCCCGGACAGCTGCTTTCAGGTAGAAGAAGTGGTTAGTAAAAGAGGGAAAAAACAGGCTAAAATTGTTGGAATTAATTATAATTTATGCAAAGGATGCGGAGTTTGTGTGGATGTGTGTCCCACTCCTATAAAATCTCTTTTAATGTTTCCTGAATTTACGGATAATGACGAAGCTCTTCAAGAGTGGCCTAAAAAAGATTAAAGGAATAATTATGGCAGAAAAATATGAATTAAAATCAAAAGAAGTATGGGATGGAAATACTGCTGCAAGCCATGCCCTAAGACAGGCTCAGGTCGATGTTGTAGCAGCCTATCCGATTACCCCTTCAACTCCGATTGTTCAAAATTACGGAAGTTTTTTGGCAGACGGATATGTAGACGGTGAATTTGTAAAAGTTGAAAGTGAGCATTCGGCAATGAGTGCATGTGTTGGTGCCGCGGCTGCCGGTGGAAGAGTTGCTACTGCTACTTCAAGCCAGGGTTATGCTTTAATGACAGAAGTATTATACCAGGCAAGCGGTATGAGACTTCCTATTGTTATGACGGTTGTAAATAGAGCCCTTGCATCTCCTCTTAATATTCATGGTGACCACGGGGATTTGTATTTAGGTAGAGATGCCGGCTGGATTCATCTGATTGCCAATAATCCTCAGGAAGCCTATGATATGACTTTATGCGCTTTTAAAATAGCTGAAGATAAAAGAGTGAGACTTCCTGTTACAACAAATCAGGACGGATTTTTGGTTTCACATACCGCTCAGGTGGTTGAACCGCTTCAAGACGAAGTTGCTTATAATTTTATAGGTGATTATGTTTGTGTAAATCCAATGCTTGATACAAAAAATCCTGTAACACACGGTGCACAGACGGAAGAAGAGTGGCATTTTGAATTTAAAGCCTCTCAACATAAAGCATTAATGGAATCACCTGCTGTAATTGATGAAGTATTTGCAGAATTTGAAAAATTAACAGGAAGAAAATACCAAAGAGTTGAAAGTTATAAAATTGAAGATGCGGAAGTGGCGCTTGTAGTTATGGGAAGCGCTTATGAAACAGCAGTGGTTGCTGTGGACATGGCCAGGGAAGAGGGCATTAAAGCGGGACTTGTTATGCCAAGAACCTTCAGACCATTTCCTTATAATGAAATTGCCCAAAAATTAAAAAATGTAAAAGCTGTTGCTGCACTTGATAGAAACTGTCCTATGGGAGCGATGGGGGCTTTGTTTAATGAAGTGGCCGGTGCGCTCAATGCAAACGGAGTAAATGCAGTTATGACCAATTATATTTACGGTCTTGGCGGAAGAGATACTACTGCTCAGCATATTTTAGAAGTAATTAGAGAAACTGATAAAAACGCAAAAGCTGGAAAAAGAGTTACAGACTTACAAGGTTTCATTAACCTTAGAGGTCCTAAGCTTAGTTTTAATTAAGGAGTTTTTATGAAAAATATTGGTAATTTAAAAGAGTTTGCTTGTACTCCTGACAGATTTCAAGGCGGGCACAGATTATGTCCCGGATGTGCCCACAGTATGATAGTGAGAGAAGTGGTTAATGCGACTGATGATGATTTGGTTGTTTCAACCGCCACAGGATGTCTTGAAGTGTGCAGTGCGATTTATCCGTATACATCATGGGATGTTTCCTGGCTTCATATTGGTTTTGAAAATGCGGCTGCCGGAATAAGCGGGGCAGAAGCTATGTATAAAGCTCTCAGCAAAAAAAACAGAGTATATAATCCTGACAGAAACGTAAAATTTGTTGCTTTTGGAGGAGACGGCGGGACATATGATATAGGATTTCAGTCATTAAGCGGTGCTACTGAGAGAGGCCATGATTTCCTTTATGTATGTTTGGATAATGAAAATTATGCAAACACAGGTGGACAGAGAAGTTCATCCACTCCGCTCGGGGCACATACTTCAACAACCCCTAAAGGGATTTAACAATGATAATGGCCGCACACGGCTGTCCTTATGTTGCAACTGCTGTTCCCGGAAGCAAACATTGGAAAGATTTGGCTAACAAAGCCGCCAAAGCCCTTGCTACTGTGGGGCCTACATTTATAAATGCGCTTAGCCCATGTACGACTGAATGGAAATTTAAACCAGAAGACACGGTGGAAATTGCAGATTTGGCTGTTGAAACCTGTGCTTTTCCTTTGTATGAAATTGAAGATGGATACAGGTTAAAAATTACTTACAGACCAAAACAAAAACTTCCTGTTGAAGAATATTTGGGCAAACAGGGAAGATTCGCCCATCTATTCAAACCTGAAAACAGGTGGGTTATTGAAGAAATTCAAAAAAATGTAGATCACTATTGGGATTATTTACAAAGAAGAGAAGAATCCGGAGTTTAAGTTAAAAACAAAATTTTTTCTTTTTTCTTCTCTTTTTTTATAAAAAGTGACAGGCACAATGTATATATAAAAATGTTTTATTTAATATTTAATTTTTATTAAAATCAAATCCATTTTTTTCTTTTAAGCCAGATATAAATCCCGACAGCAATGCTTATATTTATAATCCATGTGGCAAAATATCCGTATTTCCAGTTAAGTTCCGGCATATATTTAAAATTCATTCCGTAATTTCCAACAATAAAAGTTAACGGTAAAAATATAAGTGATATGGCGGCAAGGCGTTGCATGGCTTTGTTCATACGGGTTGAGAGAATACCCATATGAAGGTTAAGGAGATAGCCGGTCCTATCAAGCAGGGTTTTTGATTCGTTGATTAAATATTTTAAATGTTCCGTTAGGTCTATAAATTCATATTTAAGCATATGCTTATGAGTTTCATCGAGTTTATTGTGAATTTTATTTATAATGTCTCTTTCGTGAATGGAAACTTTTGTAATTCTGTTTAGAGTCCTTCTTGCATAATAAACGTCTTTTTGGAGTTCGTCTTCTTCAACTTCTTCATGAAAAATAGAATCTTCCAAATCTTCCAGTGTTTCGTCTATTACGTCAACCAATAAAATTGTGTTGTCTATCAAAATATCTATAGTAATATAAATTAAATATTCAAAAGAATTAGATTTTTTATATTTTTTTTCAAATTTTTTTGCAAGTTCCGTAACTATTTCTTTTTCCTGTGCTAAAATAAAAAGCTTATTTTTTGTTTTTATTATTACCACATTCGAATCATCGTAGAGTAAATTTTCTTCTTCATCGAATCTGATATATTTCATAATTATAAGTTTAAATTTTTCTGTCTCTTCATAGGTTATTGACTGGTCTTCGTTTTGCATATCTTCGATAAAACTGTTGGGAAAATGGTTTTCTAAAAGCCAATTTAATATTTTTTCATTGTCAATGGTGGAAAAAATAATTTGTACATCGTTTGTTATGACAATATCATCCATTTTAAGGAGTTTTTCTGTGTAGATATACATGGCCTCTCCTTTGGGAGGCTGCAGATGGAATATAAATATAAACAGCGGAAAATGTAATGATTATATTCCATCTATAGCCTTTGTTTCATTTTGAAATGAACGGTTACATTTTCCTTCTTTAACTGATATTATACCAATATTTTTTTAAATGGAGTTAAATTCTATTGTAATTTTTACTCCTTTGTTTATATCAGATTCAACATTTATTTTTGCACTGTGCAGGTTTAATATTGATTTTACAATGGCAAGACCAAGTCCAAATCCTTTGATTTTTTTGTTTCTGCTTTCATCCACCCTGTAAAATTCATCAAAAATAAACGGTATCTTTTCTTTTGGTATACCTATTCCGTCGTCTTCTATAATGAGTTTTATTTTGTTTTTTGTTTTCTTTAATTTTAAATTTATATGTTTTGCATGATATTTTATGGAATTTTCAATTAAATTGGAAATTGCCATTTTAAGAAGTGTTTTATCCCCGTTTATAAGAAAATCGTCTTCGCTTATTTCCAGATTTATAGCAATTCTTTTTGAATATTTTTCATATAGTTCCAATATAATATCTTCCAAATCTGTTTGTTTGAAATCTTTTTTTGTGAAATCTTTTTTGGTTAAAAACAGCAGTTTTTCAGTTATGTCATTTATATAATTAATTTCATTTAATATAGATTTTAAAAGTTTTTCGCTGCATTCTTCCTTTTTTAAAGCAAGTTCAATTTCCCCTTTCATAATAGTCAGAGGTGTTTTTAGCTCATGTGAAACGTTTGAATTGAAAAATTTTAATCTTTTGATTGTGTTTTCAATATTTTTTGCAATGGCATCTATAAATTTATATCCTACGAGCAAAACTATAAGATAAATAAAAAATGATATTGCAAGAGATATCGTTCTTACTATTTCTATTTTGTCGCTGTTTCCTGAAATAATTGTTTTAACGCTTATTATTTTATTGTTTTTAACATAATTAAAAATAAGCATTTTTTCTATTCCGCTCGGTGTTTTTATTGTTTTTACTTCAAAACCTTCGTATTTTTTTAAATTTTCGGCGGATTTGGAAAGTGTCGTTATTTTTACAAACAGCGGATAAATTTTGTATTTGTGTTGAAGTTCTATTAAATTATTTATATTATATTTTTTAGAATTTGCAATTTCACTGGCTATTATAACAAGCCTGTCTTTTAAATGCATATTAAATGATTTGGTAAGTGCAAAAATTAAAGCCCCCTCAAAAAGGGCTATTATTATTAAAACAACTGCTGCAAATTTTATAAACAGATCGTTTCTGAGATTATTCATCACTTAATTTAAATCCCATTCCCCTGTATGTTTTTATAAGTTTTTTTTCATGGTCTTTGTCTATTTTTTTCCTTAAATGCGAAATATAGACATTAATAACATTTGAATTAATCTCTTCATCCATTTCCCACAAATTGTTGGCAATCATTTCAGGAGTTACAATTTTTCCCTTGTTTATCATTAAATATTTTAAAAGCTCAAACTGTTTTGCGGTAAGTTCTATGTTTTTCCCTCCTCTTCTTACTTCTTTTGTGTCGGGGTTCAGTTCCAGATCATCCACTTTTAAAATATTTTCTTTTATATTTTTGCTTCTTCTGAAAAGCGCTTTAATTCTTGCAACAAGTTCTTCAAAATCAAAAGGTTTTGTCAAATAATCATCTGCCACACTGAGACCTTCGAGTTTATCCTCCAAATCACTTTTTGCAGTAAGAATTAGCGCCGGCGTTAAAATGTCTTTTTCCCTCAGTTTTTTTATAAGCTCAATCCCACTCATTTTAGGCAGCATCCAGTCAACAATTAAAACATCATATTTATTGTTTTGTGCAAGGTAATAACCTTCTTCTCCGTCTTTTGCCCAATCTACCCTGAAATTTTCTTTTTTTAAATATTCTTTTATGTTTTCCCCTATTTTTTCATCGTCTTCAATTAACAGTATCTTCATTTTTTACCTCCTTATTTGATATGATACAATTATACATTATTTTGTTTAAAAAATCTTTAAGTTTTTTAATATTTGAAGGAAAAAATATGATTTTAGCAATTGAAAGCAGCTGTGACGACAGCAGCATAGCTGTTGTTGAAATAGAAAGTAAAAAACTTCTGTTTCATAAAAAAATATCACAGGAACTTGAGCATTCTGTTTATGGCGGCGTTGTACCCGAACTTGCAAGCAGACTTCATGCCGAGGCCCTTCCTAAAATTTTAAATGAATGTAAAAAATTTTTTCCAAAACTTAAAGCCGTGGCGGTAACAAATGCGCCGGGGCTCAGTGTCACGCTTCAAGAAGGGGTAATGATGGCCAAAGCGCTTTCTATTGCTCTTGATTTACCGATAATTCCCGTTAATCATTTAATAGGTCATATATATTCTATATTTATTGAAAAAGAAGAAGTTAAGCCCATGATGGTTTTACTGGTAAGCGGCGGTCACACAAAAATAATTAATTTCAACGGGATTGATGATATTTGTGAAATAGGCACAACTTTGGACGACAGTTTTGGGGAAAGTTTTGATAAATGTGCAAAAATGTTAAGACTACCTTATCCGGGAGGGCCTGAAATAGAAAAAATTGCAAAAAAAGGAAAGGTTTGCATAGATTTACCTCTTCCCCTTAAAAATTCTTCAAAAATAGAATTCAGTTATTCCGGTCTTAAAAATGCCGTCCGTTTGGTTATTGAATCAAATAAATATAAAAAAGAGGATATTGCCGCCTCTTTTCAGGCAAAAGCAATAGAGCATCTGGTTTTTATGGCAAAAAGAGCAATTAAAAAACAAAGGCCTAAAAATTTTGCAATTGTGGGAGGGGCTAGTGCCAATCAGTCTTTAAGGAAAGAATTTGAAAAACTCTCACTTATATATAATTTCAAACTTTTTTATCCGGATATGAAATATACTTCTGATAATGCGGCGATGATTGCAAGGGCTGCAGTTGAATTATATAAAAATAATAAATTCAGTGAT
Source organism: Lebetimonas sp. JH292 (assembly GCF_000523275.1). NCBI lineage: Bacteria > Pseudomonadati > Campylobacterota > Epsilonproteobacteria > Nautiliales > Nautiliaceae > Lebetimonas > Lebetimonas sp. JH292. The sequence continues at coordinate 870,159 of NZ_ATHQ01000001.1, forward strand.
TATAAAGATATTAAAATTTTGCCAAGGACAGGGTTTAAGAAATGCTAAATGCTGGATGTAAGAGATATAAAAAATGAATCAAGATTATAATCTTGATTCGTAACGTCTGAGCATCCATAGTTTTCTAAGAATTTTTTTACGAGTCGCAATTTTTTCTTTTTTGCGAGCTTCACTAGGAGGTTCGTAAAATCTTCTTTTTCTGAGCTCCACAACAATCAAGTTACGATCAACTTGTCTTTTGAATTTTCTGTAAGCAGATTCGAAATCTTCTCCTGGGTGTACTACGATTCCTGGCACTGCTCTCACCACCTTTCGTTTGTTTTTAGGACGCAATTATATCAAAATAATAAATATTTATAAAGAGGCAGTAAAACAAACGCCAGTAAAATTCCGAGCCCCACGGCGGAAATTGCCAAATCTTCCCTGAGTTTTGCCTCTATTGCCAAAACGGAAGCCATAACCATAGGAGGCATTGCACTTTCTATAAAGGCTACCTGAAATGCGGGATTTTTGATATCAAAAAAGAAATAAACACTAAAATAGACACTGAGAGGAACTAAAAACATTTTTATAAAAAGAACCAATGAAGCCAGTTTTATATTTTTTTTAACATCCGAAAAGCTGAATCTCATTCCTATTGCCAATATTACCAAAAAGATTAAAGAATTTCCGACGGGTTTTAAAAATTCTAAATTTAAATGAAAGTTTCTTAAAAACAGAGCTGATAAAAGAGCCAAAAAAGGAGGAAATTTAAATGTGTCTATTACCATGCTTTTTATATCTATTTTTTTTTCGCTTCCATATGCCACAAACAGACTTCCAAAAACAATTAAACCGAAAAACATTATCTGATCAAAAAAAATAGCCCAGATTAGATTTTTTTCCCCAAACAGGCTTACCACCATCGGAAAGCCCAAAAAAGATGTGTTTCCGAGAGTCGTGGTTAAAAGGACGGCGGCAGATGTTTTTTGGTCAAATTTCATTAGTTTTGAAATTATAAATCCGAATGTCATGCCAAATAAAAGACTGATAAATGAAATAAAAAAAATTTCTAAAATTTCATTCGAATATTTTAAATAATAAATTTTATAAATAACAAGTGCCGGAAAAGAGATAAAAATAACAATATCTATCAAAGGTTTGGAATAGTCGTTTTTAAATATTTTAAAAAGATATCCCGCAATAAATATAATTAATATTGATATTATCAATCATAACCTTTTTTAGTACTGATTAAATATGGATAATTAAAAAACTACAAAGATAAAAATATTACAGCTCAGTGCTTCATTTTACTAAAGTATCACTCAAATTTTGCTAAAAATTGCAAACAGCTACGCAGCCCTAACGGGTTAGATGCAATTTTTTAACGCAAAATTTTTGTTAAATTCCGCAACGCTGTAATATTTTTACTTTTTCGTTATTTAGTCAGTATTTTTATGAAATTATATCTTATTTAAAAATGATATAATTTCATAAAAAAGGGACTTTATGGCTAAATTTATTTTTGTAACCGGAGGAGTGCTCAGTTCTCTCGGAAAAGGTATTACATCAGCTTCCATTGCGACGCTTCTTCAACACAGCGGATTGAAAGTCACTATGGTAAAAATAGACCCTTATATTAATGTTGACCCGGGAACAATGAGCCCGTTTGAGCACGGAGAGGTTTTTGTAACCGAAGACGGAGCCGAAACGGATTTGGATGTGGGAAATTATGAAAGATTTTTAAATATAAATTTAGGTAAAAAAAATAATTTTACAACAGGGCAAGTTTATTTAAGCGTAATAAAAAAGGAAAGAAGAGGGGATTATCTGGGGAAAACGGTTCAGATTATTCCACATATTACGGATGAAATAAAAAAAAGAATAAAAGACGTCAGTAACGATGCCGACATTGTTGTGGTAGAACTCGGAGGAACAGTCGGGGATATTGAAGGACTTCCTTTTTTAGAGGCGGTAAGGCAACTTAAACAGGAAGTTGGTAAAAATAATGCTATGTTTGTGCATGTTACTCTGATTCCCTATATGAAGGCTGCGGGCGAGCTTAAAACAAAACCGACCCAGCACAGTGTGCAGGAACTAAGACGTATAGGTATTACGCCTCATATGATAGTCTGCAGGACAGAAAAGCCTCTTCCTAAAAGTCTTAAAGACAAACTTGCCACTTCCACCGACATAGACAGGGAAGCCGTTATTGAAGCGGTGGATGCTCCTACCATTTATCAGGTCCCTCTGAATTTTTTTAATCAGGATATTTTAAAGCCGATTTCAGAACAGCTCGATCTTGGTGAACTGCACCCGGATATGAGTGAATGGAATTATCTTGTTAAAAAAATTATTTCTCCTCAAAAGTCGGTAAAAATAGCTTTTGTCGGAAAATACCTTAAATTAAAAGAGAGCTACAAATCGTTAATAGAAGCCTTAATTCACAGCGGCGCCCATCTTGATATGAGAGTGGAAATTGAATGGATAGACAGTGAAAATCTTGAAAAAATCAGTGATGAAGAACTTGAAAATATTTTTGCGGAAGTAAGTGGAATTTTAGTCCCGGGAGGTTTTGGTGAAAGAGGGGTTGAAGGTAAACTGATAGCCATAAAATATGCCAGAGTTAATAAAATTCCTTATCTCGGGATATGTTTAGGGATGCAGCTTGCTGTAATAGAATTTGCAAGAAACGTTTTAGGTTTAAAATACGCCAATTCTCAGGAATTCGAACCGGATACAAGCGAGCCGGTTGTTTATCTTATAGATGAATTTATAGATGCAAACGGACAAAAACAAATAAGAACACACAAATCCCCTTTGGGCGGAACTATGAGACTTGGAGGATATGAATGTCTTATAAAAAAAGATACAAAGCTTTATGAAGCCTACAAAGTGGATAAAGTGATTGAAAGACACCGTCACAGATATGAAGTAAACAATGCTTATGAAAAAGCATTGGAAGATAACGGAATGATTGTAAGCGGTAAAAGTAAAGAAGGGCTTATCGAAGCGGTTGAGCTTAAAAATCACCCCTGGTTTGTAGGAGTTCAGTTTCATCCGGAATTTACAAATAAATTAAAATCTCCGAATAAAGTAATTATGAGCTTTGTTGAGAATGCATACAAATGCAATGTAAATGAAAAATGAAAAGTTAAAAAATCTGGCTGCCTGAAAAGCGGCTATGATGGAGAATTAAAGAGCTGATAAAAAATAATATTCCCCATTTTTCCCTTTTATCAGATATCTATAAAGCAGATGAAAGAATAGTAAAAGCAATTCAAACACAAGAAAAAATTGTAGTTGTAGGTGATTACGATGTTGACGGGACAAGCAGTTCGGCAATAATGAAACTTTTTTTTGAAAAAATCGGGGTTGATGTAGAAATAATTATTCCAAACAGATTTGTTCACGGATACGGACTGAGCCCAAAAATTCTAAAAGAAATAAAAGCCGATTTGATAATTACAGTAGATAACGGGATAACCTCATTTGAAGCAGCCAAAATCTGTAAAGAGGTTGGAATTGATTTAATAATTACGGACCACCACACGCCAATAATTAATGGTGAAAGCGGTGAAAGTGGTGAAAATGGTGAATTTAAATTACCGGAGGCTTATGCTGTAATTAATCCGAAAATTTCACCTGATTTTCCTTTTAAAGAAATATGCGGGGCTGAGGTTGCATGGTATCTGTGCGCCTCTATAAAACAGAGAATGAATTTAAAAATAGATTTAAGGGAGTTTCTGGATATTCTCTCTATTGCAATAATTGCCGATGTAATGCCTTTAACACATATGAACAGAACACTTGTGAATATGGGCTTAAAAAGGCTGAATATGGCATTAAGGCCGTTTAGTAGAATTTTGGTGCGTGAATTTAAAGAAATAAACTCTGAAACTATTGCCTTTCAGATAGCCCCGAGAATTAATGCGGCCGGCAGGATGGAGAGTGCATATGCGGCATATAATTTTTTGGTGAGTAAAAGCGAAGAGGAAGCTTTTAGATATTATCTTGAACTTGACAGACTTAACAATTTAAGAAAAGAAACGGAAAAAGAAATTATTGAATCTATTGAAGTGGAAGATGAAGATTTTATTCTCTCTTTCGGTGATTTTCATGAAGGCGTTGTGGGGATTATTGCAAGCAGACTTGTTCAAAAGCATAAAAAACCTGCAATTGTTTTTTCAAAAAAGGGTAAATTTCTTAAAGGCAGCGGAAGAAGTCTCGGAAATATCGATATTTTTGAATTGGTTAATGAATGTTCTGAAATTTTAGATGGCTTTGGGGGGCATAAAATGGCCTGCGGGCTTACAATAAGAAAAGAAAATTTTGAAAAGTTAAAAAAAACCTTAAATGAAAAAATAAAAAAATACAGTAAGGATGATTTTTTTATAGAAGACTTTGTTTTGGGTGAACTTCCTTTTTGTGAAATAGATTTGGAGCTACTGGATATTATAAAAGGTTACGAACCTTTCGGGGAAGCCAATCCGAAACCTAAATTTATCTCTCAGGCCAAAATTGAACATATTCAAAATTTAAAAGATAATCATTATAAACTGATTTTAAATCAAAATGGTATTTATCTGCCTGCAATTATTTTTAGATTTGACGGAGAATTTGATGACAATATAACATTTAAATTCAATTTAAGTGAAAATAATTATTACGGCAGGGAAGTCCAGCTGATAATTGAGGAGATATTATGAAAAACCATCCGATATTTAAAACGCTGAATAATGAAGAATATGAAAAGATAAAAAATTTTTTTAAGGAAAAAAGATATAAAAAGGATGAAATCCTTGTAAAAGAGGGCGAATATTCAGGTAAAGCCTTTATTCTAAAAGAGGGCGAAGTCAGTGTAATAAAAGAGAGTATTTATAAAAATGATTATATTATTACGGATATAAAGGCAGGAGGGGAAGAATTTTTTGGAGAGGTCAATTTAATAGACAGGGGATTTGTGAGCTCAACTATAAAAGCAAAAACCGATATTTTGGTTTTTGAAATAGAGCATAACGATTTTATAGAAATAATTGATACATATCCTACAATCGGGGTAAAAATGCTTTGGATAATTTCATATAACCTGGCAAAACATTTAAGAAAGGCGGACAGGGATATTGTAACTTTATATAATGCTTTTGTGGAAGTGGTGGAAAATGACTAAAAAAGCTCTGGGATTTAAAGAACTTTTAGCAATCGGAATAGGAGGAATGATAGGGGGCGGTATATTTACTATCCTTGGAATTTCTGTATCAATTGCAGGATTTTTAGCTCCTTTTTCAATAGCTCTTGGAGGTGTTTTGGCTTTTTTTGCCGGATATGCATATGTAAAACTTGGAGTTTATTATAAGGATGAAGGTGCAACATACGCTTTTTTTAAAAGAACATTTGCAAATTCGCATTTTGCGGCGGCAATAATAGGTTGGTATACGGTTTTTGGATATATTTCAACCATTGCTTTATATGCTTATACATTTTCTTCATATTCGATAAGTCTAATGAGTTTCGGAGAAAATGAAATAATCAGAAAAATAATTGCTATTTTAATAGTATGGACTTTTGCCGCAATTAATCTCTGGAGTGTCAGGGGAATGGGGGAGGTTGAAGATGTTATTGTGTATTTAAAGCTGTTTATTTTATTTATTATTTCACTTATTCTTTTTTATTTTTCAAAATATGATTTCCATTCGTTTATAAGAGTTTTAAGCAGTGATTTTAAAAACACCCCGTTTTTGAATATATTAATGGTCTCATCCGTTACATTTGTGGCATATGAAGGTTTTCAGCTTATAATCAACGGTGTAAAAGATATGGAAGACCCGGACAAAAATATTCCAAGGGCGATATATTCGGCAATTTTTATAGTAAGTCTGATTTATTTTATTATTGCACTTGCCAGTGTTTTATCAATTGATAAGAATGAATTAATAAGAAATAAAGAAGCGGCTCTGGCTGTGGGAATGAAATCGATTGTAGGTGAATGGGGAGGGGCTCTAGTTATTTTTAGCGCAATTTTGGCTACAACAAGTGCCATTAATTCCACTCTTTTCGGCTCTTCCCGTCAGCTTGCAAGAATTGCGGACGATGGATATATGCCAAAGATTTTAAGTTTCAGGAAAGGCACAATTCCAAGTTATTCTATTTTTACTATGGCATTTGTTGCGAGTTTACTCATTATTATAGGAAATTTAAGATTAATATTGGAATTTGGAAGTATTACATTTTTATTAGTCTCTTTTTTAATGTCTCTGGCTAATTTTAAAATAAAGGATAAGACAAATTCATCGCTCATTATTACGTTAATTTCGATGGCCGGTTTATTTATAGGCGGTGTTTTTATATTTTATTATGAATATAAAATAAATAAAATAGAGCTTGTTTTTGTATTTTCTTTATATGTAATTATAGGAATTTTGGCATTTTTTTATGCAAGGAAAAAGGTTGAAAAAGATAAAAACAGCTGACGGAACTTTTACATTAAAAAACGATAAATTTAACGAATGCTATCATTCAAGTGAGGGGGCTGTTAAAGAAAGCCTTTATAAACACATATATCCGGCTTTCAATGTTATTCAAAAAAAAGAAATTAATATATTAGATATCTGTTTTGGACTTGGATATAACACATTTTTAAGTGTTTTAAACAGACCCCAACATTCAAAATTAAATATTTTCTCCCCAGAAATGGATGAAGATTTAATTAAGAATTTAAAAGATTTTCCATATCCTAAAGAGTTTGACAGCATAAGACACATTATAAATAAAATAAGCGATAATTTTTATTATGAAGACGAATTTGTAAAAATTGAAGTGTTTATAGGAGATGCAAGGGAATATATTAAAAAATTAAGTAGTATTGATATTGTTTTTCAGGATGCCTTTTCTCCAAAAGTAAATAAAGAGCTGTGGAGTATAGAATATTTTACACAGATTAAGAATATATTAAATAAATTTGGTATAATAACTTCGTATAGCGTTGCAACACCCGTGAGGTGTGCACTGTATAAACTCGGATTTAAATTATATACACATAATACAGATGAAATAAGAAAAGGCACAATTGCGGCTTTAGTTGATCTGCCTTTTGAAAGAGTGGATTTTGAAGAGAAATTAAAAAGAGTAAATTGTTATTATTATACTGATTAAAAAAGCCTTGATTTTACGGGGGGGGGTGATATAATTGTATAAAAAACTCTTAAAGAGGATAAATGAGAAAAATTTTAATATTTTTTGTAATTGTTTTTGTTAATGCCCAGCTTCTAAAACCGATACCTGAACATATTGAATATAATAAACAAAAAGCCCTGCTTGGCAAAAAACTTTTTTTTGACCCCCGTCTTTCAATAGACAATACCATTTCTTGCGCAAGCTGTCATAATGTTTTTAAAGGAGGGGATGACAACAGACAGTTTAGTATAGGTGTACATCATCAAATAGATAAACCAATGAATTCCCCTACTGTTTTTAATGCAGTGTTTAATATAGCGTTTTTTTGGAACGGAAGGGCACCAACCTTAAAGGCTCAGGCCGAAGAGGCTAATCAAGATCTGTTAGAAATGGGAATGAACAGGGAACTTTTAGAGAAAAAGTTAAATAAAATTAGTGAATATAAAAAATTATTTAAAAAAGTATACGGGGTTGATTATATAAACTATGATTTAGTTTTTGATGCCATAGCGGAATTTGAAAAAGCACTGATTACTTCTAACTCTAAATTTGATTTATATTTAAAAGGAAAAGTAAAACTAAATAAAAAAGAAAAAGAAGGGTTTATGCTTTTTAAACGATACGGATGTATAACATGTCATAACGGAATTAATTTTGGAGGAAATTCTTATCAAAAAATAGGGGTGGTTGTGAAAGTTTATAAAATACCGAGAGGTTTAGATAGATTTTATGTAACCCATAATCCAGATGATAAATATGTTTATAAAGTCCCTACTCTTAGAAATATAGCCCTTACATATCCGTATTTTCACGACGGAAGCGTTAAAACCCTAAAAAAGGCGGTTAAATTGATGGCTTATTATAATTTGGGTATTAAACTTAATAATAATGAAATAGATAAAATTGTTGCTTTTTTAAAAACCCTAACGGGTAAAAAACCAAAAATATTGGATGAGAAATGAATTTTAAAAGATTTAAATTCATATCAGCGCAAGTATATGTGGGAATAATCGGTTTAGCTGTAATCTTAATAATATATGCTTTTAATAATTACGCAAAAAATTATTTGTTAAAAATAAATAAAATAAACAATATTTTGTTGAATATTGAAAAAGAAGAGTATAGATTAAATTATTATATACTTAAAAATTCTTTGTTTTTATATTCAAGTTTTGATGAAAATGTTTATTCTATAAAAGAAATAAAAAACAAAATAAATGTTTTAAAAGATAATTTATTAAAAATGAATGAATCTTTTATATTAAAATATCTGTTTGAATATAAAAAAGCATTTAACAAAAAGGTATATTATGTATATGAATTTCAAAAAGTTAACGCGCCTATTAAAAATTCAACTATTTTTTTGGATACACTTCTTTCAACACTTCCCGAATTAAATGTTCCTGTAAATTATAGAAAAAAAGTGGTTTATGCTGTTTCATCTGTATATTTGGCTAAGTTTACAAATGATATGTCTTTAATAAAAAATATTAATATAAATTATTTTAAAAAAATAAAATTTAACAATAAAAAAGCTAATCTTTTTAACCAATCTTTAATCTTACATATAAATGTAATTTTAAATAATTTGAGTAAATATAATATCTATTTAAATAAAATCCTGAATTCAGACAGTATTGAAAAACTGCATAAGTTAAAACAAAAGTTTTTAATAATTTCAAATATACAAATCAACAGTTTCACAATTATAGGATATTTTGGAATTTTTATATTGTTTGCCTTATTTGTGGCATTGATAATTTTAATAGGAATGGTAGAAAAAGATAAAGACCTTTTATACGAACTTGCATATATTGATAATGTTACAAATATTTATAACAGAAACAAATATTTGGAAGACCAGAATAAATTTAATGCGATTCTTCTTTTAAATATAGACGGCTTTAAAAATATAAATGATTTATACGGAAGGGAGAGAGGTGATAAAATATTAATGGAAGTTGCGGATTTTTTAAAAAAATTGGATAAAAATGTTTATAGAATAGTTGCAGATAATTTTGCAATTCTCTCAAAAGATAAAAATTTAGTTGAAACCTATGTTAAAACTATAATGAATACATTTGAGTATGTAAATTATTCTGTGGATGAAAAACTTGATTTTCAAATTTCACTCAGCGCTGCAATAAGTGAAAAAAAACCGCTTTTAAAAACAGCTGAAATTGCCCTTCATTATATTAAACAAAACAAAAGGTTAAAATTTATTGAATATAATGATAATTTAGATAATTCTGAAAAAATTAAAAGAAATATAAAAAAATCCACCATTTTGTCCAATGCCATTAACAATAACAGGATTATTCCGTATTTTCAGCCAATCGTGGATGTTAAAACAGATAAAATTATAAAATATGAAGTTTTAGCCAGAATTGATAATAACGGAAAAATAGAATCAATTTTTCCTTATCTTGAAATAGCAAAAGAAAACAGAATGTACAGGGAAATAACCAAAATTATAATTTCCAAAGCCTTTGAAATGCTTTATAATAAAAATATATATTTTTCTGTCAATTTATCCATTGAGGATATTTTAGACGCCGAAATTATCTGGTTTTTAAGAAAAAAATTCAGAGAATTTAAAGGAATTGAAAAGTATCTGACTTTTGAAATTCTTGAAAGTGAGGCAGTCAAAGATTATAAACAGGTTGAGAAATTTATTAAATTAATGAAAATGAAAAACATCTCTTTTGCAATAGACGATTTTGGAAGCGGATATTCAAACTTTGCACATATTATTAATTTAGATATAGACTTTATAAAAATAGACGGGAGTCTGATTAAAAATATCGATAAAGACAGTGTTTCCAAAACTGTGGTGGAATTGGTGGGTCTTTTTGCAAAGAGGGAAAACATAAAAACGATTGCGGAATTTGTTCATAATAAAGAAGTTTTTGAAATTGTCAAAAATTTAGGTATTGACTATGTCCAGGGCTATTATTTGTATGAGCCTTTACCTGAGCCTATATAATTTGACATAAATTTTACATATTTGACATAAATTTTATAAACTTAATAAAAAATTAATCTTTTTTAATTATAATTCTAATCCCCCCTTTTTCATCCTTTCTCCTTTTTTAATTAAAAGGTTGCTCCCTTTTGGGAGCTTAAAATGTAATGTTTTGAATAAATTCAATATCGTTTTTTATAATAATTGCATCTATACAAAAAGCGGAGTTTATATTGTGCTTTTTTAAATATACATATGCAGATTTTATAATTCTTTGAAGTTTGGCGGGCGTTATATTGTAAACAGGCTCAAAATTTTTACCGCTCTTTACTTCTATAAAATGAAAAACACTGTTTTTAAAAGCGATGATATCTATTTCTCCGAATTTTGTGTAAAAGTTTCTCTCAATTATTTTAAAATTGTTGTTTTTTAAAAATTGGGCGGCTTTTTGTTCGGCAATATTTCCTTTAGTTTTTGTATTCATGCAGTATTTCCAGATGGTTTTGCGGAATGCGTGAGGGTTTTGAATTTTTAATATATGCGAGTGTAACAAACATTTCAAAAATTTTTTTATTTTCTTTAAATATTGAATGCATAACTTTTAATTTTACTTTTCCTATTTCTAAAATTTCGGTTTTTATTTCTATTATGTCTCCGAGTTTGGCACTTGAGAGAAAAACGGCGTTTATATCCTTTACCACATAACCTTCCTCTTTTTCAAAAAAAATGCCTTTTTGGAAGAAAATTTCACTTCTTGCCTCTTCACAGAACGTTATATAATTTGTATGATATACAATTCCGCCTGCATCGGTATGGGAATAATAAATTCTTTTTTTATATTTCATTTTTGTTTTTTAATTTTATATTGCTCTATTTTAAAAGTAAGTGCAATACTTTCTTCTTTTTTTTCAAAATTTACAGGAAAATATGCTCTTATCACATATTTATAATCTTTCAGGGCGTCTAAAAAGTCATAAAAATTTTTGGGGCTTTTTATAACGGCGTCAACCATGTAAGATGTTTTCAAAAAAACGTTTTGGTAAGCGGAGGAGTTGATTTCTTTAATATTTAATATATTCATATATTTTGAAGCAAATGATTTAAAATTTTTTTTATTAAAATCTCTTTTCAGGGCTAAAATTACTTTTTTGTTTTCTTTTTGCAGTTTTTTAAGTGTCAATGATTTTTTTAAATAACGGTTTTTTAAATGTTCAAATTCAGTTTTTGTTTTATAATATTCGTTTTGGTTTTTTTTGAAAATTCTAATAGACGGGGCTATAATTAAGCCGATACTAAATAATGTTAAAACAATAAATGATGCAAAAAAAAGAAAATTTTTTATAACATCTATTCCGTATATTTTTATTTTCGGTATTTTAAAAGAGTTTATTTTTGGTAATTTCATTGTTTACTCTTTAAATAATTTTCGGATTTGAATCTGTACCAGCCGTTTGGCATCTGGTAAAAGTAGGTTTTTGTTTCATTAAAAATAGATTCAAGAGGCGGAAGCATTAAAATATTATATATGTCTTTACTCGGGGTTATTCCATAAAGTACAAGCCTGTTTTTGTCAAATTCGCATGAACTAAGGGTAATCGGGTCGGGTATTAAATCAAGCAGGTTATTAATGCTTTGTTTTAAAAGTGAGTTTTTAACCATAATGTCTTCATACAACGTTTTTTCTTTTAAAATAAATGTTTTTTGTTTTTGAATATTTGTTAATTTAGCGTTTAAATTTATAATTTCTTTTTGAAATGTATCGGTGTCTTTTTTAAAAATATATGCTTTCAGGCTTAAAAACACTCCAAACAATATATAAAGACTCAGGGAAATAAAAATAAAAACAAGCCATAATTTTGTATCTTCCAACAAGAGCGGTTTTTGTTTCGGTTTTGTAAAACTATACATTTTTCCTGCTTATTTCGTTTATTGTTTTTAATATATCGAAATTTTCTTTTTCAGCTTCAATTAAAAGCATATCTTTTATTATTTGTGTAACATCATCGTTTAAAATACCGCTGTCTAATATAACAATGTTTTCAATAAAATCTTCAGAATAATTGTTATAATATTCTTCAAGCGATGATTTTATAAAATTGACAACATCCATTTCAATTCCTGTTTTAATTTCTTTTTCTTCAACTTCAGGAATGTCTTCTATTTTATCTAAATCTTCTACCATACCATCATCATCGTCTATTTCTTCTATTATTTCGTCGTCTGTATTTTCATTGTTTTCTTCGAACATCTCTTCTATTTTTTCGTAAATATCGGAATAAACAGGAATATTTTTATGATAAATCAATACATAAAATTTTTCTTTTGTAATAATTACATATAAAGTGTTTGTTTTTTTTGCGGCTTTATAATCAATAAGTGAAAAAATTGAATAAATAAAATCGAGATTGAATCTTTTTAATTCCATTAAATCAAAAATAGAAGCATATACGGCAAATTTATTGTTTATACAGATATATTTAATATTTTCGGTTTCTATGCCGAATTTGGAAAATTCTTTTTTTTCGCATGTGGGAATAACGCCCTGGTTTATAGTCTGTATCACGGAAGAGAGATATGTTTGGGGAATATCCTGGGATAATTCTTTCATTTTATTTATTAAATCTTTTTTATTTTCGAATTCAAATCTGTTTTCTTCCAATAATTTATTGTTTTTATATATTTCATTTAACATTTTATAATTTTCATCAAAATAAAAAGAAATATACTGTTTTTTTATAAATCTTTTTAAGAACATAACGGATGCGCTTTTATGTAATTTTTTAATTTCAAATTTGAACTTAATTTTGTATAAATCTGGGTGGTTGAAATAAATTCATGCCCCAGCAGTTCGCTTACATCGTTTATTCTGGCACCTTTATTTAATAAATAAGTGGCAAACGAATGTCTTAGCTGATGAGGCGTTACATGAATGCCTGTTTTTTTAAAAGCTTTTTGAATAATATATCGTAATTTGCTTTCCCCTAAGGGAACGGAATTTTTTTCAAAAAGATATTCTTTTTTCGGATTTATTTTTAAGAATTTATTGATAAAATCTTTAAGTTTTGGATGAAGCGGAAGTATTCTTGTTTTATTCCCCTTGCCTTTTATTTCTATCCATTCCCCTTTTATATCGTTTAATTTTATATTCGCAGCTTCGCTTATCCTGAGCCCCAGGGAGAAAATTACGATAATTGCTAAATATTCTTCCATATCGGCTATTTTTAAAACCTCTTTTATTTTTTCGATGCTAACGGGTTTGGGAAGGGTTTTTGGCACTTTTATGTGCTCATCCCCTATAAGTTTGTATTTAAACCCTTCACTTTGTAAAAATTCAAAAAAACTTCTGATGGCGGATATTTTTTTTGCTATGGTTTTTTTATTTAAAGAGGCAATATGCAATCTGTATGGCGTTATATCTATTTCATTGTTAATTATTTCAATAAAATTAATTGCCTCTTTGAGTGTGCTTTCATATGTCCTTAAAGTCTCTTTTGATTTTGTTTTTTCAATATATTTTAAAAATTTTTTGGATTGTTTTTGCAAAAACGTTTTCATACAATTTTTTCCCCTTCCTGTACATCTTTTGTGCCTTTTTTTTTAAACTTTCTGGTAAAAGAAGCGATGGTGTCAATGTTTTATATTCGTCTATTATAATTTCAAGCATTATTTTTACTTTTTCCCTGTCCTGTTTTGTAATATTTTTTTTGTTTGCAATTTCTTCTATTCTTTTAAAATAATTAACTGCGTCATTTATATAATTTTGCCATTCGTTTGCAATTTTGGACTGTGTGTAAACTGTAAACGCCATTCTGTTATATGGTTCTAAGATATATGCTTTTTTTGCCAAAAGCTCGGCTTTTTTATAATCGCCGATTTCAAAAAAATATTTAGCTTCAAATGAAAGCCTGTATGAATCGTTTAATATATAATAAATAAAAACTCCTAAAATAATTATACCAAGAAAAACAAGAATTTTTTTTATATTACTTCTCCTATCAGATTATGGTTAATTACTTCTTTTATTTTTACGTTTAAAATTTTTCCCAGATTTTTGTTATCAGGGGCAATCTTAATGGTGAAATTATTATTGCTTCTGGCGAGTGTCTCTTCTTCAATCAAAGCTTTGTAAATTTTACCAAGTTTATTTTGATATATTTCATCTTGGATGGCTTTGTGCATGTTTTGAAGTTTATGCAGTCTTTTTTTTGCTGTCTGTTTGTCTATTTGATTGGCCATATTTGCAGCCTCTGTTAGAGGTCTTGGAGAATATACAAAACTGAACATCTGTTCGAATCTTACTTTTTCTACCACATCAAGCGTTTCATTAAAATCCTCTTCACTTTCTCCCGGAAAACCGACGATTATATCGGTGGTTATTGAAACCTCTGGGATTTGACGCAAAATTTCGCATCTGTTTAGAAACCATTCTTTAGAATATCCCCTTTTCATGGCTTTAAGTATTTTAGTGCTTCCGCTTTGAAGAGGAAAATGAATGTGTTTTGCTATTTTAGGATTGTTTGCAAATTCATCCAAAAATTTGTCGTCTGCATGAAGAGGGTGGGGGGAAGTGAATCTTATAATTTCAATTCCGTCAATTTTACTGACTTCCCTTAAAAGGTCTGTAAAATCTACTTTGGGATGGGCAACACTGAATCTTTTTCCGTAATTATTAACATTTTGTCCAAGAAGCGTTATTTCTTTTACGCCTTCATCTGCCAATTTTTCAACTTCTTTTAAAATTAAATCCATAGGAATGGATATTTCTTTTCCACGCGTTTTCGGCACTATGCAAAAAGTGCATTTTTTGTCGCAGCCGACCATTATATTTACAAAATCTTTATACGGATTTTTTCTTGTGTTTTTAAACATATATGTTGTGTCATCATAATTTATATCGGTAAAAATATATTTTTCTTTGTTTACGGCCTCATTTATTTTACTTACATTTCTGGCTCCAAGCACAAAGCTGACAAAAGGAGCTTTTTTTATAATTTCCTCTCCCATATGGCTTGCAGTGCATCCGCAAACACCGAATTTTGCATTTGGATTTATTTTTTTCAGTTTCCCGAGTTCGGAGAAGAGTTTGTTAACCGGTTTTTCTCTTACTGAGCAGGTGTTGAGAATAATTAAATCCGCTTCATCCGGATTTTGCGTGGTTTGATATTCATTTGAAAGCTCTGCGACAATATGCTCGCTGTCTTTTACATTCATCTGACAGCCGAAAGTTTCAATATAGAGTTTTTTCATTTCACAACTCACCACTCACCATTTTCACTACTCACTATAATATATGCATTTCATACATATACGCCCCCTCGTCAAGCCCGTATTTTACTTCTCTGAAATATACCGAAAATCCCATTTCGCTTAATTTATCTATCAAATCTTTAAGATTTTTATAACTTGTGTCTTTGTGAAAATAATAAAATGAGTTGGATTTAACACTTTTAAGAAAATCTTCCATATTTACTTCTTTTGTTTTATGTTCATTTTCTATTAATTTTAATGTCATTTTTATCCTTTTTACTATTATTTTATCAAAATTTTTTGTAAAATTATACCTAAGAAAACTCCCCGTTTCTTCTTAAATAAAAAAAATCATTGAAAAAAGGGTTATAAGTGGAAAAAATAGAAGATTTATTATCATTGGTGGCGCATGAAAAAGGACTTGATAAAGAAGAAGTAAAAGAAGCTTTTAAACGCTCAATTATTAAAACCGCTAAAAAATATATAGGTGACATTGATGTTGAAATTGATTTAGAAAATAAAATGGGAATTTATCAGATTTTTGAAGTTGTAAATGACGACAGAGCACTTGAAAACAGCGAAAAATATTTATACCTCGATGAGGCGAGAGATTTTGAGCCTGATATTCAGTTAGGGGATAAATTAAAAGTGGAACTTGATTTGTCAAAACTCGGAAGAAGCGGCGCTAACAGCTTGCAAAGAGAATTTGAAAAGGAAGTTACAAGACTGCTTGAAAATGAAATTTATAGAAAACTTATTTCAAAATTAAACACTATTGTAACAGGTGAAGTTATAAAAGTTGACAGTGAAGAAAACACATGGGTTGATTTAAACGGCGTAAAAGGTGTTCTTCCTATGAGAAACAGAATAAAAGGTGAAAAATTTGAAGTGGGGGATGTGTTAAAAGCCCTTTTGAAGTTTGTCCATTTTGACGATAAAAGAGGAATTGTTATAGAACTTAGCCGGACAAGCCCGAAATTTTTGGAGAAATTAATTGAAAAAGCGGTTCCCGAGGTAAGAGATGGAATTATCAAAATTCATGCAAGTGCAAGAATACCAGGTATTAGAAGCAAGGTTGCGGTAAGCAGTATAAATCCGAGAATTGAGCCTATAGGAACAATAATAGGTAAAAACGGAGTCAGAATAAATGCCGTAAGCAATGAATTAAACGGTGAAAATATTGATGTAATCGAATATTCCAATAAACCTGAAATTTACATAGCAAGGGCTCTTTCGCCCGCAATTATAAAAAGCGTAAAAATAAATGAAAAAGACGGAGTTGCGATTGTGGAGGTGGACCCTGAGCAAAAAGCTAAAGCAATAGGTAAAAACGGAGTAAATATAACACTTGCTGGTATGCTTACAAAATATAAAATTGTGTTAGAAGATGCTAAAGAGAAAACAAAAGACACCTCAAAGCTTGAGAGTCTATTTAAGATATAGTGAAAATGGTGAAAATAGTGAGTAGTGAAAATGGTGAGTAGTGAAAATGGTTAATAATAAGGATAAATTGTGAAATATTTTTATTTTTCCTTTATTATTGCTGTTGTCGGTTTGGGGCTTGCTTTTTTTGTCGGGAGATTTGAAGCTGTTTATTTAACGGCAATTTTGGCTGTTTTGGAAATTTCCCTCTCCTTTGACAATGCAGTGGTAAATGCAAAAATTTTAAAAACAATGGATAAAATCTGGCAAAGAAGATTTTTAACCTGGGGACTTATAATAGCGGTTTTCGGAATGAGACTTATAATCCCTATTTTAATAGTGGCTGTTGCCGCAGATATGGGAATAATGGAAACTGTTAATATTGCTTTGTTTGAGCCTGATAAATATGAAAGTATTTTATCAAACACCGAAAATCTCATATATGCGTTTGGCGGTGCTTTTTTATGGATGGTTTTTAGCGATTTTATGTTTGAAAAAAAAGAAATAAAATGGATAAAACCAATAGAAAAAACAGCCGAAAAATTTGGAAGGGTTAATAATATTTCTTTAATGATTGCGATTTTAATCGGAATTATAATAGTTTATGACGCCAAAAGTCATACAGTAGCAATAGCTTATTTTTTAGGTATTTTGTCTTATTCCCTTTTAAAAGCGCTGGATGAATATTTTTCCACCGAAAATGTAAAAAATGGGCTTATGGGACTTGTTTATCTTGAAATTTTAGATGCCTCTTTTTCTTTTGACGGGGTAATTGGGGCTTTTGCAATTACCTCAAATATTATTTTAATAATGCTTGGGCTTGGAATTGGCGCAATGTTTGTCAGAAGTCTTACCATCTGGATGGTTGAGAAGGAATTGCTTGATGAATACAAATATCTTGAACACGGTGCCCATTATGCAATTGGAATTTTGGCTTTTATTATGTTTTTAAAAATTTTTATAGAAATTCCGGAAGCCGTTACAGGGACTCTCGGGCTTATTTTACTGATAGCGGCGTTTGTTCATTCCAAAATGGAACTTAAAAAATGTAAAATTAAATGATTTTTATTTCTTCAGTTAATTTTATTCCGAAATTTTCATAAACCCTTTTTTTTGCTAAATTGATTAAATAAATCATATCTTCAAATTTACCTTCTCCTAAATTTACAAAAAAATTGGCATGAATCCTTGAAATTTGAATATCCCCTTTTTTCATTCCTTTAAGGCCTGCTTTTTCAATCACTCTTCCGGCAAAATCACCTTTCGGGTTTTTAAATACACTTCCGAGGCTTGGTTCTTTTGGCTGATTAAATCTCAGATTTTCTAAATATTTATCCAAAAAGGGGTCATAATTTCTTTTTATTTCAAAAAGGGCTTCAAAAATCGGAGCATTTATGTTTGAATACCTGTAATTAAATAAAATATCTTTTTTTTCTATCCAACCGTTAAGTGTTTTTATGGCAATTAAATTATTTGAAATTTCTTCATTTTTCACTCCGGCATTCATTTTAATACTGCCGCCTATACTCCCCGGCAAATGTGAGAGAAATTCAAATCCTCCGATATTTTTTCTTTTGCAAAAATTATAAATAACCCTGTTTTTAACTTTACCTCCAACTTTTAGGTAACCGTTTTTATATTCGATAAATTTGTATTTATCAGATAGAATTCCTAAATTTTTCGCATTTGAAGAAATTAGCGTGTTTGTGGCCCGTCCTATTAAAAATTCATTATTGTAATTACTTTCGTCAATTATTTTAACTTTAATTTTTGGCCCTATTTTTATGGAAGAAAATTTAGAAAAATTTATAATTATAAACTTTTCACCACTCACCACTCACTTTTTTCACTATCTCAAAAACGTCGGTATCAGTTTAAAAACATATGTTGTAAAATCTATCATTTCATTCATCATCCACGGCATTGTAAAAATTAAAATCACCGCAATAGCTATAATTTTCGGAACAAAACTCAGCGTCATTTCATTAATCTGGGTTGTTGCCTGAAAAATGGAAATTATAAGTCCCACCACCATACCTACTAACAGTGCCGGAAGTGAGAGTAAAAGAGCGAGTTTGAGTGTTTGTACCGCTAAAGCGATAACTTCAGACTGATTCATTTTCCATTCCTGTGGCTTTTTTTACGGCAATGTCAACTTTTTTCATTTCTTCATCGCTTAATTTTGTAACAATTCCTTTTGAAAATATTATTTTTCCTGTTGAAATTATTCCTATTGCGTTTGCAACTATTTCACTGTCTTTACTCATTAAATCTCTTTTTTTTATGAATATTCTGTAATCTCCCCCGAGAATCTGTCCGGAAAGGGGTAAGACTATTACCGTATGGTATAGCCCTTTAAAACAGGCTTCGTTTAAAAAATTATTTTGATAAATTAAAAACGGCCTTGTTTTTGCAGAATCGGTCAGTTTTGCAAAATATATTTCACCTCTTTTAAAATTAACAGGGGGTTCACCTTTAAATTCCCCTTCCAAAAACTCTATAAAACTTGCCCTTTGAGTTCTCGGTTTACATTTTAGCGCTAATTCATTTCTTTCATACCATTTTTGAAATTCATTTTCACTACTCACCACCCCGCCGCTTTTCAACCGGCCGGGCAGGTTTTCACCGCTTTCACATCTTAAGTTTTTATACTCTTTTGGAATTAAATAATTTCTTACATCTTCCATATGTGGGATTAAATTGTTTTTATATCCAAGCTCAAAGAGTTTATTTAGTGCGTTTAATTGTTCTTCGTCCATTTCAACAGATTTATTGTTGGCGTAAAGGTCTAAATATTTATCCAGTGTTTCATTATCAACCCTTACCAAATTTCTTTCAAGAAGCATTTTTGAGAGTATGTTTTTATGCCTATTTGCAATATCAACGGCTTTTGTCAATATATTTTCTATATTTATGGCATCAAGTAATGGGATAGAGCGCCTCAAAGCCATTCCCCCGAGAGGCAGGGGAATATTTCCGGCAAGTTCTTTCCATATATCCCACAGTTCTTTTTCCACTTCGAGTTTTTCATTGAAATTTAAAATACTTTCATGTATTAAAACCCCGGCATCAACCTCACCGCTTAAAACAGCATCTTCAATTTCAAGGAAATTTTTATATACAATTCTTGCTTTTGGATAGTAAATTTTAAAAAGCAGGGCATTAGTTGTATATTTTCCGCTTAAAGCTACTTTGAAATTCGGTTTTAACTTTTTGCCTTTTAATTTAACAAGTTTTGGCCCGTATCCGTATCCGAAACTAACCGCACATCTAAGCAGGGCATACTCATCTTTTAAAAACGGATAAGCACCGAAACTTATGGCACTTATGTCATAAATATTTTGAAGGGTTTTTTGATTTAGTGTCTCTATATCCTCAGCTATATTGATAAATTTATAATTAAATTGTTCACTTTTCACTTTACACTTTACAATTTAGTAGAAATCCATCCGAACTTAATGGCGTAGTACATAAATATATCGTCTGCATCCGGAGAATGCGCCAAATTATATGTTTTCAATTTAGTCCTTTAAAAATTAAATTTTTAATAACCTTTTTTGTTATAATTGTAACAAAAAAAGGTCTTTAATGAATGATAAAAAACAAAAAGCTTTGGATCTTGCAATTAAACAGATTGACAAGCAGTTTGGAAAAGGAGCTTTGGTAAAGCTGAGCGATCAGGATATAGAACCTATTGAGGCAATTCCCACAGGAAGTTTTGGTCTTGATATGGCTCTGGGTATAGGGGGTATCCCAAAAGGAAGAATTACCGAAATATACGGTCCTGAAAGCAGTGGTAAAACAACGTTAGCGCTTTCAATTATAGCCGAGGCTCAAAAACAGGGAGGTGTGGCAGCATTTATAGACGCCGAGCATGCCCTTGATGTAATTTATGCGAAACATATAGGCGTGGATGTGGATAATTTATTGGTGTCACAGCCCGATTATGGGGAGCAGGCTCTTGAAATAGTTGAAACACTTGCCAGAAGTGGTGCGGTTGACATTATTGTAATAGATTCAGTGGCCGCCCTTACCCCCAAAGCGGAGATAGAAGGAAATATGGGGGATGCACAGGTGGGTGTGCAGGCAAGACTTATGTCTCAGGCCCTTAGAAAGCTGACCGCCGCAATTCACAAGATGAATACAACAGTTGTATTTATCAACCAAATCAGAATGAAAATCGGAATGATGGGATATGGTAACCCTGAAACAACAACCGGCGGTAACGCTTTAAAATTCTATTCTTCCGTAAGGCTTGATGTCAGAAGAATAGCAACACTGAAACAGGCGGATAAAGAAGTAGGTAACAGAACAAAAGTAAAAGTAGTAAAAAACAAAGTGGCACCGCCTTTCAGAATAGCGGAATTTGACATAATGTTTGGAAAAGGAATAAGCAGGGAAGGCGAAATTCTTGATTACGGTGTAAAACTGGATATTGTTGATAAAAGCGGAGCGTGGTTTAGCTACGGCGCCACAAGGCTCGGCCAGGGTAAGGAAAATGCGAAAGAATATTTAAAAACGCATCCTGAAGTAGCCCAGGAAATTGAGCAAAAAATTAAAGAAGCCATGGGTGTTGAACTTTCAAATATGATTGAGGCATTAGAAAAAGAAACTGAAGAAAAAGGAGAATAAAATGATTTACATTGAAAATATATTTGCAGATGAAATTTTAGATTCCAGAGGTAATCCGACTGTCAGAGTAACGGTTGAATTAAGCGACGGTGTTGTAGCAAGTGCAAATGTTCCAAGCGGTGCGAGTACAGGTGAAAAGGAAGCACTTGAGCTTAGAGACGGTGATGAAAAAAGATACGGTGGAAAAGGCGTGTTCAAAGCGTGTGAAAATGTAAATTCAATCATTGCAAATGAATTAATCGGTATGAGTCCGTTTGATCAGGCTGAAATTGATAACACAATGATGGAGCTTGACGGGACAGAAAATAAAAGCCGCCTTGGGGCTAATGCAATTCTCGGTGTAAGTATGGCTGTAGCAAGGGCTGCGGCATCTTCACTCTCACTTCCGCTTTACAGATATTTGGGGGGAAGCAATGCACTTGTAATGCCCGCACCTATGTTAAATGTTATCAACGGCGGTGTTCATGCGGATAATGATGTTGATTTTCAGGAGTATATGATTATGCCAGTCGGTTTTAATTCTTTTGAAAGGGCCTTAAGGGCGGCAGCAGAAACATATCATACTCTTAAAAATCTTCTTAAAAAAGACGGTCATCCTACTGCTCTTGGTGATGAAGGGGGATTTGCGCCTAATTTTAAAAATAACGAAGAGCCTATTGAATATTTGGTAAAAGCGATAAAAGAAGCAGGTTATAAACCAGGAGAAGAAATTGCAATTGCAATGGACCCGGCAAGCAGCGAATTTTATAAAAACGGAAAATATGTTTTAGCCGGTGAAGAAAAAGAATTAAGTGCCGAAGAAATGGTGAATTATTATGCGGCTTTGGTTGAAAAATACCCTATTGTTTCCATAGAAGACGGTATGGCTGAAAACGATTATGAAGGATGGAAGCTGTTAACTCAAAAACTTGGAAATAAAATTCAGCTTGTGGGTGACGATGTTTTCGTGACAAATAAAAAACTGTTAAAAGAAGGAATTGAAGAAGGTATTGCAAATTCAATACTTATTAAATTAAATCAAATAGGAACAGTTACAGAAACAATGCAGACTATGAGACTTGCATATAGAAACAATTATACGTGTGTGGTAAGTCACAGAAGCGGTGAAACCGAAGATGCGTTTATTGCGGATTTTGCAGTGGCGATGAACTGCGGCCAAATTAAAACAGGAGCGCCTGCAAGAGGTGAAAGAACCGCTAAATATAATAGACTTCTTGAAATTGAAAGAAGTGTGGAGGGAACCGAATTTACAGGGGCAGAAATTTTTAAATGATAGAATTTGACGACATAAGAGCTAAAAGAAAAGTGGATTTAAAAATAATTTTAGTTATTTTACTCTCTTTTCTTTTTTGCATTTATATTTTTAATTTACTTTTTGGTGAAAAATCTTTCAGTAGAATGTTGGATTTGCAAAAAGAAGATAAAATTTTAAATAAAAAAGTAAAAGATTTGAAAAAAGAAAATACAACGCTTCAAAAAGAGTATTTTGAACTTAAAGAGCTTGAAGGAAAATAATTTAATGAAAAATGTAAAATGTAAAATGGAAAATTAATGAGAATATTAATACTGATTATAATGAATGTTTTGTTATTTGCAAGGATAAATCCGTTTGAACCTGTAATTAATCCCCAAAATAAAATAATTATTAAACCCGAATTTTTTAAAGAAAAAAAAGTTTATTTGCCAAATGACGCAAGAATTTTAAAAAAAATTATTTTTGTTTATCAAAATTCCAGCGGAGATATTAAAAATAAAGAAATTTTAATAAACAAAAATATTGATTTTCACTCTCCCGTAGTTATTACCCATAAACCTAAAACTTTCGGAATTAAAGAATATAAATTTGATTCTCTTTTTACACTTTTTATCAAAAATAAAAAACTTTTTACTTAGAAACAAAAGATAAACTGATAAGAAATATGTTTTTAATTAAACCCTTCAGGCTTGTTCTGGATTTTCAAAAAAACGCAGATTTTTTAACGATGAAAAGAAATATAAAAAATTCTTTCGTAAAAAAAATTGTTGTAGGTAATCATGAAGGATATTACCGGATTGTTATATATTTTGATACGAATTATTCATATAAACTCACAAAAACAGACGAGGGGATTAAAATTGAGCTCAAATAACCTGCTTTTAACAGGTTTTATGGGAAGTGGGAAATCTACAATAGGCAGAATTTTAGCTAAAGAGATGAAAACTTTTTTTCTTGATACGGATTTACTCATCGAAAATTTTGAAAATAAAACTATCAGTGAAATTTTTAAAACCCATGGAGAAAAAATATTTCGCCAAAAGGAGAAATACTGCTTCGAATGGATTAAAAAAAATGTTTTTAACACTGTTATTTCAGTAGGGGGAGGGTTTCCGGTATTTATTCCTGAGATTAAAGAAGCTGGCATTGTGGTCTATCTAAAAGTGGATTTTGAAGATATACTAAAAAGAATGGATAAAAAAGAAATTGAAAAAAGGCCTCTTTTTAAAGACAGATCAAAAGCTGAGGAACTTTATTATTCAAGGACTAAAATATATGAAAAACTGGCCGATTTAACTGTTGAAAACCAAGATTTACAAAACAGCGTGAATAAAATAAAGGAATATTATGAGAATTTCAAATCAAAACATTAATCAAATTATTCAAATTGATGTTCAGAAAAAAGCACAGGATGTTGTAAAAAATGTTTTGGGAAATATTCTTGAAAAAACTTTTGAAAACACAAAGGCCATAGAAGAAGCCGCAAAAGCCACCGGAAAAGGAAATAACTTAAATATTAAAGTGTGAAAAAGTGAGTTGTGAGTTGTGAGTTGGAAAAAAGAGTTAACTGATTTTTATCAAAAAAGAAAAAAATATATTCAAAAATATTTAAATGAAAATATTGATTTTACAGAGGTAACTGACCCTTGTATTGATAAAAAAAGGGATAATCCCATAATGATTATAGGTGAGGCCCCTGGTAAAAAAGAGGTTGAAATGCATTCGCCTTTTGTAGGAAAGGCAGGGGAAAATCTGAATTATCTTATAAATTTAAGCGGACTTGATAGGTGCAGGGATTTTTTAATAACCAACGCCTTTCCGTTTAGAACATTTGAAGATAATAAAAACAGAACTCCAAAAGCAAATGAACTTAAAATTGGTGCTGAACTACTTGAAAAAGAAATAAATATTGTAAAACCTTCTATTATTTTGCTTCTTGGAAATTCTGCAATTAAAGCATTTTCTTATATAGATAAATTTAAAGATGTTAAAAATTTAAAAAAATGCGGCATTTATGAAATAAACGGATTTAAAATCGGGGTTTGTTTTCATCCTTCGCCTCTTGCATTTAACAGAATTGATATAAGAAACGATTTAGAAAAATTTTTTAAAAATTTAAAAAATTATTTATGATTTTAAAATATGTTTTAAAGATTTTTCAATTGTGGGATATTTGAATTTAAATCCTTTTTCCAGTAATCTTTTTGGATAGACTTCTTTAGAATTTGTTAAAACGCCGCTCCCTTCACCGTATAGTAAATAAAGTATAAATTTTGGAATTCTAAAAATTGTAGGTTTATGTAAAACTTTTCCAAAAATCCTCGATATCAATCCAGGACATTTTCATTTCGCCATTTCCAATAATTCCTCCAAGACCTATTTTAAACGGTAAAAGCATTTCTTTAAGAGCACCGCCTTTTCCTAAAACAACACTGAGTCTTATTGTAGTTGTAGGTTTGTTGCATTTATTTGCTTCGTTTTCCCATTCTTTTGCCAAATTTCCCAAAAAATCATCTGCAGTAATGTTACAGATATTCATCACACGGAGTATTTTCCGGATAGATTCCGATTGCAGAAGTTGAAATAATGAAAAGCTGTATTTTATTTTTTCAGCAAGTTCTTTTCATATTTGTCCTTAAAATTATGCAATAATAAATTATATTTTATTTTTAAAGAATTTTTTAATCCTAATTTAGAAATTTGTATATAATATAATTAATAAAATCAATATGTTAAATATATAAATAAGTATAGTGACAGACACTTATAATTGTTATAAAAAAAGAAAAAAAGAGGAATTACATCATTCCTCCCATTCCTCCCATGTCAGGCATTGCTGGAGCCGCTTTTTCTTCTTTTGGTTCTTCTGTTACAGCAGCTTCTGTTGTTAGTAATAATCCACCAACGCTTGTTGCGTTTTGAAGAGCAATTCTTTCAACTTTGGCTGGGTCGATAATTCCGGCTTCAAACATATTTACATATTCTCCACTGCTTGCATTAAATCCAGTTTCATCGTCGGCCTCTTCAACTGTCAGAGCAACTACACCGGCTTCAAATCCGGCATTTAAAGCTATTTGTTTAATAGGTGCTTTTACTGCTTTTTTAATTATATCTATTCCTATTTGTTCATCAGGGTCTACACTTTCAACTTCGGCTTTTTTGGCTGCTTTAAGTATGGCAGCGCCACCACCGATTACTGTTCCTTCTTCTACAGCTGCTTTTGTTGCACTTAATGCGTCATCAACTCTGTCTTTTTTCTCTTTCATTTCAGTTTCAGTTGCGGCACCGACTTTAATTACTGCAACTCCGCCGCTGAGTTTTGCAAGTCTTTCTTGTAATTTTTCTCTGTCATAATCACTTGTTGTTTCTTCGATTTCTTTTTTAATTTGGTTAATTCTTGCTTCAATTGAAGCTTTGTCGCCTTTTCCGTCTACGATTGTTGTGTTTTCTTTATCTACTACAATTCTTCCAGCCTGTCCTAAATCTTGTAGGGTTGCACCTTCAAGTGTTCTACCAAGCTCTTCGCTGATTACCTGTCCGCCTGTTAGAATTGCAATATCTTGAAGCATAGCTTTTCTTCTGTCACCAAATCCAGGAGCTTTTACAGCAACTACATTTAACACTCCTCTTAATTTGTTAACAACGAGTGTTGCTAATGCTTCACCTTCGATGTCTTCGGCAATAATTAATAATGGTTTATTCCCAGCTTGAACTAATTTTTCAAGTAATGGCAATAAATCTTTCATATTGGAAATTTTTTTGTCATATAATAAAATATACGCATCTTCATATTCAGCTACCATTTTATCGGCATTTGTTACAAAATAAGGGCTTAAATAACCTCTGTCAAACTGCATACCTTCAACCACTTCAAGTTCATCTTGAAGTGATTTTCCTTCTTCAACAGTGATAACACCGTCTTTTCCGACTTTATCCATGGCTTCTGCAATAAGCTCACCTATTTTTTTATCATTGTTTGCTGAAATTGTTGCGACTTGAGCAATTTGTTCTTTATTTTCTACAGGTTTGCTCATTTTTTTAAGTTCGGCGATAATAGCTTCAACAGCTTTATCCATTCCTCTTTTAACTGCTATCGGGTTAGCGCCGGCAGTTATGTATTTTAAACCTTCTTTAAAGATTGCATGCGCCAAAACCGTTGCTGTTGTTGTACCGTCACCCGCTTCATCGGCAGTTTTGCTTGCAACTTCTTTTACAAGCTGAGCTCCCATGTTTTCCACTGGATCTTTTAGTTCTACTTCTTTAGCTACACTTACACCGTCTTTTGTGATATGTGGTGCTCCGAAACTTCTTTGAAGCAATACATTTCTTCCTTTTGGACCCATTGTAACTCTAACTGCATCTGCCAGTTTTTCAACGCCTTTTAATAACTCGTTTCTTGCTGCATCTGAATATATTATATTTTTTGCCATGCTCCCCTCCTTATTCTATTTTTCCAAGAATATCATCGGTATTTAATACCAAATATTCTTTTCCGTCAATTGTAATTTCAGTACCTGCATATTTTGCAAATACTACTGTATCACCTACGTTTATTGGCAGGTTTTCATCTTCTTCCACTTCTTTGGAAACAGCAACTACTTTTCCTTCAAGTGGTTTTTCTTTTGCATTGTCCGGAATAATAATTCCGCTTGCTGTTTTTGATTCTTCTTCAACTCTTTCAATTAGAACTCTTAAGCCTATAGGTCTAAACATTTCCGCCTCCTTTTAGCAGTTATTTTGTTTAACTGACGAAATTATATAAAAAAAGAAAGAAAAAGTCAAGAAAATTATTTAAATTTTTAAGAAATGTTTAGTTAATTAGACTAAGGTATTTTATGAAGAAATCATTAAATTAGGTAAAAACAGTGAAATTTGAGGAATATATGTAATTAATATCAGTCCAATTAATATAACTATAAACCAAGGAATTACAGACTTAACCACTTCTTTTATCGGAAGCCCAGTAATCCCGCTTGCTACAAACAGATTAAGCCCTACAGGAGGTGTCAGCATTCCAAGTTCCATATTTATGGTAATTATTACACCAAAATGAATAGGGTTGATTCCAAGCAGTTTTGCAACCGGTAAAAGCAGAGGAACCATTATCATAATAATAGAACTCGGTTCCATGAAATTACCCGCTATAAGCAATAATATATTTACGGCAATTAAAAACCCTATTTTTCCAAGATGCATACTTACTACCCAGTTACTTAACATTTGCGGAATATTTTCGAGAGTCAGAAAATATGCAAATACAGAGGCATTTGCAATAATAAACATAATCATAGCACTTGTTGCGGCACTGTCTAAAAATACGGTTTTTAATTCTTTAATATTAATGTCTTTATAAATAAAAATCGCTATAAAAAGTGCCCAGACAGCCGAAACGGCAGCGGCTTCTGTAGGAGTAAATATTCCGCCGTAAATCCCTCCTATAATTATGACAATAGTCATTAAAGCCCAAAAAGCTTCTTTAAATTTTTTCCATCTTTCCCTCCAGCTTGCAGGGGCGGTTTTTTTAAATCCAAGCCTTTTCGCCCCGAAATATGTAACGGCTATTAACATAAAACCTATTAAAAGACCTGGAATTATTCCGGCAATAAAGAGTTTTCCAATGCTTTGTTCCGCAGTTACCCCGTAAATAATCATAACGATACTCGGCGGTATTAAAATTCCAAGAGACCCGCTTGCCGTAATTGTTCCCACGGCGTAAGATTTGGGATAACCGGCGGCTGTTATCGCACCGAACATTATAGAACCTATTGCTGCGACAGTGGCAGGGGATGAGCCTGAAACAGCCGCAAAAATAATGCTTGAAAAAATTGCTGCAATAGGAAGTCCTCCTGGAAGATGACCTACAAAAGCTTTTGCAAAATCCACTATTCTTTTTGCGCTTCCGCCTTTACTTAATATATTTCCGGCCAAAATAAACATGGGAATAGCCATAAGGGCGTATTTATCCAGCTTTGAAAACAGTGCACTGGCAAGGTCTATTAAAGATTCTTTTCCTTCAAAAATATATGAAGTTATAAAAGTGGAGGCTCCGAGTGCCACCGCAACAGGGGTGCTTAAAATAAGGAATACAAAAAATATCCCAAAAAGAGTCAACGCTACGCTCATATATTTTCTCCAAGATTTAATTTTGTCTCTTCTATAATCATTTCATGCTCACTAACCTGTTGAATTTCATTAGGAGGGGTTTTAATAAGTTTAATTATTTTTTGTGAAACTCTTATTGATGCACTTAAAAAAGCAAGAGGCAGGGCAATATAAGGTATCCACATAGGGATATTTAAATCAACGCTGATTTCGCCGCTGGCTTTTAATCCGAAATCCGGGTCAAAAATAAACAAATAACCAAAATAAGCCACAGCCAGTAAATAAATAAGAGTAATTAATTTTGCCAAAATAATTGTATATTTGGCTAAGATGGAAGGCAGAACGTCTACTAATAATGTAACTTTAATATGAATTTCTTTTCTAAAACCGTATGCCGCCCCAAAAAGGGCAGACCATATAAAAAGATAGTTGGTCAGTTCAAACGCCCAGTCTATTCCCTGATGAAATATAAACCTTGCAATTACATTTATAAAAGCTAAAAAAACACCTGCCGAAATTC
This sequence comes from Lebetimonas sp. JH292, assembly GCF_000523275.1. Lineage (NCBI taxonomy): Bacteria > Pseudomonadati > Campylobacterota > Epsilonproteobacteria > Nautiliales > Nautiliaceae > Lebetimonas > Lebetimonas sp. JH292. The sequence goes on from NZ_ATHQ01000001.1 coordinate 899,457, forward strand.
CAAACGAAGCAATAAATTCATTTGTTAATCCTACAGTAATATCAATCCATTTTAAGAATTTCATTCACCCGCTTTAATCGTTTTTTCAATTAAATCTTTTCCGATAGTTCCGTAAAATTTAGGATAAATGGCTCTTAATTTAGTTTCCCATAATTTTCTCTCTTGAGGTGTTAAAGTATAAATTTCAAGTTTACCTGTTTTTTTTTGCATATTCTTGAATCTTTGCAAGTTGTGAATCATTAAGCTGTTTTGCCCAGATTCTTTCTTTTGCAGTGGCTTCTTTGAACGCTTCTTTTACAACAGCTTTTAAATTATCAGGCAGTTTTTTCCAGAATGCTTTGCTCATTACTACCATATATCCCAAATATCCGTGATTAGATAAAGTCATATATTTTTGAACCTCATAAAATTTTTTTGTATATATATTTGAAATTGTATTTTCCTGTCCGTCAACCACTCCCTGTTGAAGAGCTGAATATACTTCACTGAAAGGAAGTACTACCGGAATCGCTCCTACGGCTTTGAATTGTCCAATTAACACTTTTGAACTCATAACCCTGAATTTTAACCCTTTGCAGTCTTCAGGTTTTATTAAAGGCCTTTTTGAATCACTTATCTGTTTGAATCCGTTATCCCAGTAACCAAGGGCTACATATCCTTTTTTTGTGACCATATTCAAAAGTTTTTGTCCTACTTCTCCGTCAAGAACTTTATGTAAATGGTTGTCATTTTTAAATAGAAACGGTAAATCAAATAAAGCAAGCTGAGGAACCAGCCCTGTAAATTTTGAAAAGCTCGGAGCCGCCATTTGTACGGCATTAAATTTCATTTTTCTAAGAACAACTTTATCGCCGCACAACTGTGCGTTTGGATAAACTTCAACTTTTATTTTTCCGTGACTTAACGCCTCAACCCTTTTTGCAAAATAATTGGCCGCTTTTCCTTTAGGGGTATCCGGTGATACAACATGTGAAAACTTAATAACATAATCTGCCGCAAATGAAAAACTTGCTATTAACGCTGCACTTAATAATCCTTTTAGTAATTTCATTTTTTTCTCCTTTTTTTAGTATTATATCACTTATAAGTTTATCAAATGTTTTTATTAAAATAAAATTAATGTATTGTTACTATGTGTAACAAGATTTATTTTTATATTGACAAACTTTATTTATTTTTTTATAATTTCACTCCTGCAGAAGGTGAGGTAGCTCAGCTGGTCAGAGCGCCGGTCTCATAAGCCGGAGGTCGAGAGTTCAAGTCTCTCCCTCACTACCATTGAAATCCCCGAAAATACGATGTTTCGATAAAAAATATAAAAAATCAATTGACATATGTTAAATTTAGTATTATAATTATTAAAAAAAGAGGTGTTGTGTTTAATATCAAAAAAATGCCTTTTATTAATAAAATAAAAAATAAAGAAACAAATTATACCCTGAAATTATTGGACAGGTATGATTATCCGGATGATATAAAAAAACTGGTTTATGATTTTATTAAAACTTCATCTCATTCCGAACTTCAAAGGTTTGTAAATTCCCAAAACACATTTAAATTTTCCCCCAATATCGATATAACCGAAGATTTTAATAAATTAAAAGAAAGATTAGCTTACGAATTAAACGAACAACTCATTAAACTTGCTTTTTGATATAATTTTAAAAAAAGGCGATTTGTGGTTTTAGCTTTAAAATACAGGCCCAAAAGATTTGAAGAAGTGGTGGGTCAGGATGCCATAATAAAAACTCTTGTAAATTCTCTCGATAAAAAAAGATTAGCCCACGCATATCTGTTTTCTGGACTGAGAGGAACAGGAAAAACATCGACTGCTAGGATTTTTGCAAAAGCGCTTGAATGCGATAAAGGTCCTACGTCTAACCCTTGCGAAATATGCGAAAACTGTGTAATGGCCAATGAAAACAGACATATCGACATTATTGAAATGGATGCAGCAAGCAACAGAAAAATAGAAGATATCAGGGAACTTATTGAACATACAAAATATAAACCGACTTACGGAAAATATAAAATTTTTATAATTGATGAAATTCATATGCTTACAAACGAAGCTTTTAACGCTCTACTTAAAACCCTTGAGGAACCGCCTGAATATGTAAAATTTATTATGGCGACCACAGACCCTTTAAAACTTCCCGCTACAATTTTAAGTAGGGTTCAGCATTTTAGATTTAATAAAATAAACGAAAAACTTATAGAAAATTATTTGATTATAATTTTAAGCTTTGAAAATGTCGAATTTGAAAATGAAGCTTTGAGGCTTCTTATAAAATCCGCAAAAGGTTCCATCAGGGATTCACTGACCCTGCTTGATCAGGCCATTGCATATGCAAAAGGTAAAATAGATACCCAAAGCGTTGTGGAAATGCTTGGGGTTATAAATCCGGAAATTATTTCAAAAATATTTGAAAGCGTATTAAAAGAAGACAAAAAGGAAGTAAAAAAACTGGTTGATGTTGTAAAAGATTATGATATAGAAGCCATTTTGGATGAGGTTATTTTATATGTAAAAGATGCGGTGTTTAATTCAACTCTTCCTCTTGTAACCGCAGGCAGATTCTTAAATATTATTTCGGATGCGAGGGAACTTATAAAATACAATACCGATAACGAATTTGTATTGCTTTTAATGTTTTTTAGAATGATAGAAGCAATTAAGCCTCATAAAATAGATGATTTAATACAAAATTTAGAACAAAAAATAGATGTTAACGCATATGAACCGAAAATCGAACAAAAAGAAGATTTATTTAAAACTTTAATTAAAAAAATAAAAGAAAGAGATATTGATTTGGGGGTCTGTTTTGAAACAAGTGTAAGGTTTATCTCTTTTAAAAACGGTGTAATTACCTGGGAGAGCTGTCCGGATGAAAATTGTAAGAATATGTTTAAAAGATTTTTTTCACCTGTTATCAGGCCTTTAATAAACGAGATTTTTGGTATTGGGGTAAAAATAGAGCCAATTAGATGCGAAAAAAAAAATGAAATAAAAAATGAAATAAATCATGTAAAAAAGCCAAAAGAAGTTAAAAATATTTTTTCAAAAACAGATGATGTTATAAATAAAGTGAGAGAAATATTCGGAAGTGATGTCGAAATAACGAAAATCAATCATCAATAAGTTTTAATTTACCTTCTTTTAATTCAAATTCATTAAAATCGTTTGCTACAAAGGCGTTAGCATTGTAATATTTTTTAAGTTCATTTAAAATCGGTTCATTTGTCTGATATCGCGGAGATATATGCGTAGCTATGAGGTTTTTTACATTATATTTTTGAGCTGTGTTGGCTAAATATTTGGCAATTGTATGCATATATTGTGTTTGTATTTTATCAAAAACTGCCTGTGTATATGTGCTTTCATGAATCAGTAAATCAAGATTTTCAAGATAAGGGCAGAGTATTTCGGGCTGGACATTATCTCCTGCAATAATTATTTTTTGTCCTAAAACAGGCTCAAGAAGATAATTTTCAGCTTTAAATAATTTACCATCAAATTCAACATCTTTTCCTTTTTTAATCTCTCCATATAAAGCACACGGTTTTAATCCATCATTTATAAGTTTTTCCTGATTGATTTTATTTGATTTATCATTTTCTTTTATGTAATAGGCAAAACATTCAACAGAATGCATTAAAGGTAAAACCTTTAGCTTAAATTTATCAAAAACCATTTCAGCCCCGGCGTATATTTCATTAATATTAAGCTCATATCCTAAATGTTCATAACTTATATTTACCACAGATGAAATTAACTCTTTAAGCCCTTTAGGTCCGTAAATTGTAAGCGGTTTAGTGATTTTATCAAGCATCCTTGAAGTTATAAGACCAAAAAGTCCGTAAACATGGTCTCCGTGTAAATGGGTTATAAAAATTGTATCAAGCTTTGCACTGCTGAGTCTTGATTTTAATATCTGATGCTGCGTAGCTTCCCCACAGTCAAACAGATACCATTTATTATCATTTTCAAATTCCATTGCTAAAGCTGTAACATTTCTTATTTTTGTAGGTCTTCCCGCACTTGTTCCAAAAAATAAAAATTTCAATGTTTTCCTTTTTTTATAATGATTTTAATCAAATTTTAGAATTTTTCAAAACAATTTATGTGAGTTAAATAAAAAAATTATCATATTTATGAGTTTATGTGAAGTTTTAAAGCAGTGGCGGAGAGTGTGGGATTCGAACCCACGGTGGGCGTTAACCCACACACGCGTTCCAGGCGTGCGCCTTCAACCACTCGGCCAACTCTCCAAGGAATAAAATTATATCAAATTTTTCATTTTTCATTTTTAATTTATTTAATATTGTTTCAAGTATTATTTCGTCATCTTTTGAAGGCGCTTTAATGATTTCTTTTTTTTCGTTATTATAAATAATTGATATATTTTCATTATAGTTAGAAATAGATTTTATGTTTTTTTCGTTGGCCATTATTTTTATTTTAATTTTTTCTAAAAAGTTTTGTGTTGGTTTGTCTGTTTTTCCGAATCTGTCAATTATCTCTTTTTCTATTTCATACACTTCTTTTAATGTTTTTGCAAGAGAAAGTCTTCTGTATAATTCAAGTCTTAGTCTGTCTTCTTTAATAATTTCCGGGCTTAGATACGCATTGATACTCAGTTTTATTTCTGTTTCATTTTGTTCTTTTATTTCCCCGTTTAATTCTTTTAAAGTATTTTCCAGCATTTTAATATACATAGCATATCCGATGCCTTTTATCTGTCCGGACTGTTCAGCTCCTAAAATGTTTCCTCCTCCTCTTATTTCTAAGTCTCTCAAAGCTAAAATACTTCCGCTTCCGAGAAATGAATTCTCTTCAAGGGCAATGAGCCTTTTTTTGGCATCTTCACTTAATTCCTCTTTGTTTTTTACAAGAAAATATGCGTATCCTTCATGCTTTCCTCTGCCGACTCTTCCTCTTATCTGATGCAAATCCGCTATTCCAAATCTGTCTGCATTTTCTACAATTACAGTGTTCACATTAGGAATGTGAATTCCGCTTTCAACTATTGTGGTGGTTAGGGCCAGATCATATTTTTTATTTATAAAATTAATAAGTCCTTTTTCTATCTGGTTTGGGGTCAGTTTGGCATGAAGTGTTAAAATTCTTAAATTTGGCAGAATATTTTGAATTTCTTCTTTTTTGTGTTCAATATAGACAATATTATTATATATATAAAAAATCTGTCCTCCACGTCTTATTTCTCTTAGAATCGCTTCTTTTATAACATTTTCATCCCACTCTTTTACAAATGTTTTTGTATTTTGTTTTCCCTTTGGAGCGGTTTCTAATGTGCTTAAATCTTTTACTTTACTCAGTGCCATATTAAGGCTTCTGGGAATTGGGGTTGCCGACATATAAAGCGTATGAATATTTTCAGCAAAAGCTTTTAATTTTTCTTTTTGTTTTACGCCGAATTTATGCTCTTCGTCAATAATTACAAGGCCCAGGTTTTTATATTCCACATTTAACCCGGCATGGGTTGAAATTAAAATATCAATTTCGCCTTTTTTGACACTCTCCAAAATTTCTTTTTTTTCTTTTGCTGAAGTAAATCTGTCGAGTTTTGCTATTTTTATTTCCGGATAGTCAACAAATCTTTCTTTAAAACTTTCAAAATGCTGGTTTGTTAAAATTGTAGTAGGGGAAATTACAGCTACTTGGAATTTGTTTTTTGCAATAATAAAACTTGCAACCATTGCGACTTCCGTTTTACCAAATCCCACATCGCCGCTTAATAATCTATCCATTATTTTGGTTTTAAAATCATTTATAATTTCTTCAATAGCTTTTTTCTGGTCAGGTGTATGGATAAAAGGTGCTTTTGTTATAAATTCATAAACTCCTTTGAAATCGAGCGGCATAGGGCTTAAGAGATGCCTTTTGGCCGAAATTTTAATAATATCAGCAGCCATTGAAAATATTTTTTCTTTAATTTTTTCTCTTTTTTTAGAAAAAGAGCTTTTTCCAAGTTTATCGAGCTGAGGCATAACACCGCCAGGAGCGATATATTTTTCTAATAAATCCAAGTTTTCCACAGGCAAAAGTAGTTTATCGTCATTTGCATAAAGAATTTGGGCAAATTCACTGACTTTTCCTAAAACTTCCATTTTTCTAAGTCCCATAAATTTGCCGATACCGTGGTTTTCGTGAACGACAAAATCGCCAATTTTGAGTTCGTCCAAAGCAAGGGTGATTCTTTTTTTCTTTTCAAATTCAGGAGGATTAAGAGAAATTATTATTTTATCAGGACAGATTATATTAATTACGGCGTTGCTTTTTATCCATCTTACAACAGGTGCTTTTAATCTTACGAAATCATATAGATTGTTTTCTTTTAAAAAAACTTCATTTTTAGCAATTATTTCTAAAGGTATTTTTTCATTATATAACTGTAATTTTCCATTTTCCATTTTTAATTTTTCATTTATATCAATGCATTTTCCGTTTGGGATAATTTCAGTTTTAAATATTGCCGGATTTATTTCTTTGTAAAACTCTTTATATTCTTCAATCTCCTGGGTCAAATCTTTTAATAAAACAAAATCATCTAAAAATTCTCTATCTAAATACCAAAATCCGAGGGAATAAAAATCTTTATAAAATGTTGAAAACTCACTTTTTTGACACTTTTGCAAAATTTCATTATATTCTTTTTCATCAAGTGCGGCGATTGCTGGGATAATTGAAAACTTTTCAATCTCTTCAATGCTTTTTTGGGTAATTTCATCAAATGTTCGTATACTTTCTATTTGGGTGTCAAAAAGGGAAATTCTTATCGGCTTTTCACTGTTTATCGGCCAAATGTCAAAAATATCACCCCTAAAACTGGCTTCACCTTTTTCGCTTACTATATCTACTCTCTCATATCCCCAATAAATGATTTTTTCTTTTAATTTTTCAAATTCTATTTCATCCCCAAATTCAAGGGTTATTGATTTATAATATTTTTTAAGAGGGAGTTTTTTTAAAATAGTGGAATAGGGTGAGATAAAATAGGCATTTTCATTATAATATTTAAACAATGCATTATTAAGTTCAAATATTTCATTTCTGAAACTTCTTAAATCGCCCCCAAAACCGGCTCTGAAATCCGGAAAAACAGAATAGGGGATATTCAAATATTTAAAAACTTCACCTATTAAGAGTGCTTCTTTTAAATTTCCTGTGATTATATTTTTTTTATTTTTTTGTAAAAATTCATAAACTTTTGCCTGCAAAATATCTCCTTAAAAACTTTTCCACTACCGAAAAACTTCCGAATACCAGCATGGGTTTTTGTATCTGTTTAAAATCTTCTATTTCAATGCCCAGATTATTTGCAACTTTTTTTATTTTCTCTTTATCCTCAATTCTTTCATTTTTTACATCAATTAAATAAAGTTTATTTATTTTGGGTTTTAAAATTGTTAAAATCTTTTTATAATCTTTGTCTTTATATGTATTATAAACCAAATTTACTTTTTTAGTCAGAGTATTTACAATAGCTTTTGCCGCAAGAGGATTATGCCCCACATCTATAAACAAATTTTTTTCAATTTCCTGCATTCTGCCAGGAAGTATTAAATCATTTATATCATTGATGCTAAAAGGTATGTTTTCTTTTTTTAAAAAACTTATAGCAAGCAGATAATTATCAAAAAGAAATTCAGCAAATTTAAAATCTTTTTTTATTTCATTTATTTCATCTTTTTCGAAAAACTCCAAATAATCATATATTTTGGCATTTGGTTTTAACTCTTTTGCAAACTCCAAAATACTCCATTTTCCATTATCCATTTTCAATTTTATTAATCTGTTTCCCGATTATCGCCTCTTTTTCAATTGCATTCAGTTTTGTGGTTGCTATTTCTTTAATTGAATTTCCCAAAAAATTTTGATGGTCATAATCAATTGGAGTAATTAATGTTATTTTTTTATCAAAAACTGCTGTTGCATCAAATTCTCCCCCAAGGCCTGCTTCCATTATTACAAAATCAAGTCCTTCAAAGGCTATGGCCGCTAAAAGAGTGGTATACTCAAAATAACTTAGAGATTCGCTGACTTTCTCAGGCAACAGTTTTTGAAGGCGTGAGTGGGCGGTTTCGAGATCTTCATCATCAATATCTTTTCCATTTATCCAAATTCTCTCATTAAATTTTAAAATATGAGGAGATGTATAATGTCCTACGCTGTAACCTTTTTTTAAAAGGGTATGGGCCAAAAATCTGCCTGTTGAGCCTTTTCCGTTTGTCCCTATTATATGAATTACAGGTTTTAAATTGATATTATTTTTTATTAAATTAAAAGCTTTTGGCATTCTTTTTAGATCTATTTCTTTATAAAAAAGAGGTTTTTTATTTAAGAATTCATTTAACTTTTCACTATTCACTACTCACCACTCACTATTATTTGCATTTATCCTCTGCACAGATTCTGTTTCTTCCGCTGTTTTTTGCCAAGTAAAGTCTTTCATCTGCTTTTTTTAACACTTCTTCTTTTGAATTAACCTCTTTTCTCTCAGCAACTCCTCCCGAAATTGTTACAGGAATTCTTGTGTTTTTATACATAAATTTTGTTTTTTGTACAATTTCTCTTAACTTTTTGGCAAATTTATAAGCCCCGTTTTTATTCGTGTTAGGCAGTATTGCAACAAATTCTTCCCCTCCGAATCTCCCTATCATATCTATATCTCTCGCATATCTTTTAAACAGCAGTCCGAGCGATTTTAAAATCATATCTCCGGCATCATGGCCGTATGTATCGTTTACATTTTTAAAATGGTCTATATCAAAAAAAACAACAGAATAATTGGTGTTATATCTGTTATAGGCCGATTCATTTTTTTTAAGCTCGTCTTCTATGGCTTTTTTGTTGGCGATGTTTGTCAGATAATCGGTTTTTATTTCGGTGGCGAGTTTTTTAAGTTTTCCTTCAAGAAAGTGAATTTTTTCTTTTAATTTTTTAATTTCTTCATCCTCTTTTTTAATTTCACAGTGAAAATTGTTAAGTTCACCGTCAATGGATTTTGCTATATTTATCAGTTTTTGTTTAATGCTCTCAAAATTTTCCGCATCATGTCTCCAGTTTTGAATTTCCACTGTAATATTTTTTATTTCATTTGAAGAATCATCTGTTTTTTTAAGTATTTTTAATATTTTAATGGACAGTCTTTCAGCAATTTTATCCAAATCTTTAATTTTTCTTTTTAACTCTTCTTTGTCAAGTTTTATTCTTTTATTCGTAAGAATTTTTAAATCTTCGGCAAACGCTTTTGTATAAATAAAAGACGAATCGTTTTTTAACTGTCTTTTAATCATTGCAATTTCATCATTCATAAAAGGGGCATAACTTGGCGAGAGTGTATAAATTATGGAATCAACCAAAAAATCAAGTTTTGGCATTTCCTCAAGCTTTTCTAACAGAGCCTCTGTAATTTCTATACAGTCTTCACTTTCAACGCCTGTTATATGTTTGGCTTTTTGAATAACCATGTTATCAAATTTATCCAAAAAATCGATCCATTCTTCCCGTAGATTTGAAAACTCTTTTTTTGTTAAATAAGGATTTAAAAAATCGAGATGTTTTATGGCAATATGTCTGCTTTTGGCAAAAGGTAAAACAACAATAACATCAAGAACCCTTTTGGTATATAAAAAAAGTTCTTCGAGGCTCTGTTTTTCTTTTTGGGGATTTATTCTGTTGAGATAATTTATTAAAAATAAAATAAGTTCATCTAAATTTCTGATATTGTAATTTTTGGCTATAACCTGATATTTTTTATCCAGTTTTGCTATATATTTTGAAATTTTATTACACTCTTCAATAATAACCTTGTGCTTTTTGGCCGCTTTGCAAAATTCTTCTTCATATTCGCTTGGGGTAAAAACATAACCTTTTGATTTAAATTTTAAAAGGGCTTCTTTTGCTATTTCGTTAATGTTCATTGATTCCGTCCTTTGTTATCAGGGCAATCAGTTTATTTAATGCATTAATAGAGGCTTTTTTAAAAGCGTTTAATTTAATCTGGTCGTTTATAACGCTGTTGGGCGATGTGGCAAAGTCATAAGTCCCGTTTACGCTGTAAGTTCTTTTTTTATTGTTTTTGTCGGTTATATCTGCCTGAAGTGTTACCGAACTTCTGTAAAGAATCGGATAACCGTTTTTGTCATAATCCAGAGGGTCAAGAGAAGACGAAACAATTGAAAGAGTAATTGTCGTATTTGAATTTTGATTGGTTATGTTTGAACCAAAAAGTGTATAAACGGCTTCATTCAGGGCGTCTTTTAAAAAAACGTTTTCCTGCGGCTGCTTAACGTCAATATCTACAACAGCATTAANGGTTTTTTCCTATAATATTTTTTTGATAAACGCTGCTCGGTTTGTATCCGCAACCTATTAAAAAAATGAAAAATGTAAAATGAAAAATGTAAAATAAATATTTTTTGATTGCTTATCCTTTTATTACAAAATTTATCATTCTTTTTGGCACAAAAATTTCTTTAATAATTTCTTTTCCTTCTATATATTTTTTAACCGCATTTTTGGGCTGTGTTTAGAATTTCTTCTTTGTTTGCATCTGTATTTACGGTAATTTCGGCTCTTTTCTTACCGTTTACACTTACCGGATAATGTATTTCATCTTTAATTAAAGCATTTTCGTCAATTTTAATTTCTTTAAAATTGTTTCTGTTGAATAAATTTTGGCTGATTTCACTGGACTATGTGAGGAACAATAGGTTCCAATACATTCATTAATATCCAGTAACCTTCCGTATAAACATCAATGTTCTCTATTTTATTTAATGCGTTTAAACTTTCCATTGCGCTTGCGATTAATGTATTAAAAGCGAATGTTTTTTTGTATGTTTCTTTTGCTTTTTTTAATGTTTCATATACTTTTCTTCTTGCTTCTTTTTCCTCTTTTGTCAGTTTATTTGTGTCAATTTTAGGGATTGTGTCGGTTTTTTTGCATTTTTGGGAATTTAAATATACCCTGTTTAAAAATCTGTATGCACCCTCAACCCCGCTGTCGCTCCATTCCAACTCCTGCTCAGGCGGAGCGGCAAAAAGAATAAAAAGCCTTGCAGTGTCGGCTCCGTATTTTTTAATAATATCATCAGGGTCTACCACATTGCCTTTTGATTTAGACATTTTAGAACCGTCTTTTAATACCATTCCCTGAGTTAATAGTCTTGCAAAAGGCTCGTCTACACTTACGTATCCTAAATCCCTGAGAGCTTTTGTAAAAAACCTTGCATAAAGTAAGTGTAAAATGGCATGTTCTATCCCCCCGATATACTGGTCTACCGGCATCCAGTAGTTTTCGTCTTCTTTCCTGAAAGGAACATCTTTGAATTTTCTAAAATCACTTACATATCTAAACTGATACCAGCTGCTCTCAACAAATGTATCCATTGTGTCTGTTTCACGTATTGCCTCGCCTCCGCATTTAGGACACTTTGTATATTTCCAGGTAGGGTGTGTTTCAAGAGGATTGCCGCTTCCTGTGATTTCCACATCCTCAGGCAATGTAATCGGAAGGTTTTCTATTTTTTCAGGAACTATCCCGCATTTTGGACATTTTACAAACGGAAGAGGGGCACCCCAGTATCTTTGGCGGCTTATTCCCCAGTCTCTAAGGCGGTAATTTGTAACTTTTTTACCGATTCTAAGCTCTTCGAATTTTTTAATAATAGCCTCTTTCGCTTTGGTGTTTAACATTCCGCTAAATTCGCCGCTGTTTATTAAAATTCCCTCACCTGTATAGGCTTTGCTTTTATCAAGTTCCCCGTTTAGAGGTTTAATAACCCATTTAATCGGAAGATTAAATTTTGTGGCAAATTCAAAATCCCTTTCATCATGGGCAGGAACCGCCATTACAGCACCGCTTCCGTATTCAACCAAAACAAAATTCGCCATCCATACCGGTATTTTTTCGCCGGTTAGCGGATGAAGCACGTCAATTCCGAGATAACATCCGTCTTTTTGCATAGACTGTCTCTCTTTAGGTAGAATGCTTCTTATTTCCCTTACCTTTTTTTCTGTTTTTTCATCCAACAATCCGTTTTCGAGCATATAATCAATTATAGGATGTTCAGGGGCTAGGGCAGAGTAGGTTATTCCGTAAATTGTATCGGGTCTTGTTGTAAAAACTTCGTATCCGTCAAATTTATTGTTAAGTTTTTCTTTGCTGTTTTGCGTCAGGTTAAATTTAAATTCAAGCCCTGTGGATTTTCCAATCCAGTTTTTCTGCATGGTGAGAACTCTTTCAGGCCAGCCGTCTTTTATTTTTTCCATATCGTTTAGCAGTTCTTCGGCATATTTTGTAATTTTGATATACCATCCCGGAAGTTCTTTTATTTCTATTGGATTGTCGCATCTCCAGCAGCATCCGTCAATCACCTGCTCATTTGCCAATACTGTATGGCACGTTTCGCACCAGTTTACCTTTTGTGTACGTCTTTCAAGCAGGCCGTTTTCATAAAATTTAATAATAAATTCCTGCTCCCACCTTGTATATTCCGGGTCACTTGTGGCAAATTCCCTTGTTTTTGAAAAAGAAAGACCTAAAGAAGCTAATTCTTTTCTCATATAATCAATATTTTCATATGTCCATTTTTTAGGATGGACTTTATGTTTAATGGCCGCATTTTCAGCCGGCATTCCAAAACTGTCCCATCCTATCGGATGAAGTACGTTAAATCCGGATTTTCTGTAGTATCTGGCCAGTGCGTCGCCTATGGTGTAGTTTCTTACATGTCCCATATGTATTCTTCCGCTTGGGTACGGGAACATACTTAAAATATATTTTTTAGGAAGAGTTTTATCTTCTTTTGGCTCGAATGCTTTTTCATCATTCCAGATTTTTTGCCATTTTTTTTCAATAACAGCTGGATTATATTGCATCAATTCTCCTTTTAATACTTTTTTACTATTTACAATTCACCACTCACAATCCATAACTCATAATTCATAATTCATAACTTATAACTCATAACTCCCCATTTATTCCCAGTCTATATTTTTTGTTTTGGCTATTTCTATAAAACTTAGAATTATCGTTACAATATTGGCTATTAATGCCCCTATTGCCATTGCGTAAGCGGCATCTAAATCATTTTTTATTTCAAGATAAATAAAAGCTGGAATCAAATGTAAATCCGCTACTAAACTTGCCGCAAACAGTTCTGCTGCAACTATGTTTTTTACACCTATTTTCAAAATAGTCGATATCAGGTTTAAACTCAGAGCTATAAAAAGGGCCACTTTATTATGGTCATATAAAAAACCGGCAACACTTGTAAGACTCATTAATTGAAAAAACACATATATTACTTTTCCCCAGTCCATTATTGCCCTTTATATTAATTATCAATTATCAATCATGGCCGTTTTTTAAACAGCCAGATGAGCAAGCTCATTTTATATTTCTCACTACTTACCATTCACCACTCACTTTTTTTATACCACTCCGCCCTGATACATCTGGCGCATTTTTTCTTTTTCTCTTTTTCTTTTTTCAATTTCGGCAAGTCTTTTTCTGTAATCGTCAATTTTAAATCCGAGCCAGATAAGAAGCGGAGAGGCTATAAAAATAGAACTGTATGTACCTACTATAATTCCCACTAAAAGAGTGAAACTAAAAGGTCTTATAATTTCTCCTCCGAATAAGAAGAGTGTAAGCACAACAAAGAAAGTCGTGAGTGAGGTTAAAACAGTTCTTGAGAGCGTTTTAGAAACGGCTTCGTTAATAAGCGCCGCCAAATCGTTTACTTTTGAGTCTCTGACCTGCTCTCTGATTCTGTCGAATACCACTATCGTATCGTTAAGGGAATATCCCATAAGTGTTAAAATGGCCGCCAATACATCAAGATTTGTTTCAATGCCAAAAAAACTAACAGCACCGAGTGAAATTATTGTGTCATGAAAAAGTGCCAATACACTGGCCAGGGCAAAACGCCATTCAAACCTGAACGCAACATATATTAATATACCTATTACAGAAAGAATAAATGCACTTAATCCTTTTTCTTTCAATTCGTTTCCTACTTTAGCTCCTACTATGTCCACCCTTCTTACATCAACATTTCCTATGGGTTTTAAAAGGTTTTTTATCTCTTTTCCGAGTGATTTTTGAACATCCCCGGAAACAGAGTTAACATTAAGTCTTATTAGAATTTCTTTATTGCTGCCGAATGTTGTAATGCTTGGAGAAGTAAATTTTTTAGAAACTATTTTTCTTATTTTACTTAATTTTACCGGTTTATCGAATTTTACCTGAATTTCAATTCCGCCTTTAAAGTCTATCCCCCAGTTAAACCCTTTTGTAAAAATAGAAAACAGACTAAGTACAATCAATATAAGAGAAATGGAAACAAACAGGTTTCTTTTGCTCATAAAATTATATGTTTTATCACTTTTAAAAAGTTCCATTTTAAGCCTTCATTCCAAAGTGTTTTGGAGTAATTTTTTTACCACCGGCAAGTATGTATCCCCAAATGCCGTGTGTTCCAAGAATAGCTGTGAGCATACTGGCCATTATCCCCAAAGCCATGGTAATTGCAAAACCTTTAATTGTTCCGGTTCCGTATGCAAAAAGGGCAATCGCCGCAATCAAAGTTGTGATATTTGCATCAACAATGGCGCTCATTGCATTTTTATATCCTCCTTCAATTGCTGTTTTTATATGTTTGCCTTCACGGATTAATTCTCTTATCCTTTCATTTATAATTACATTTGCATCCACCGACATACCGACTGTTAATACAATACCGGCCATTCCAGGAAGCGTAAGCGTTGCGCCAAAAAGCGCCATTACGGCAATAATTAAAAACAGGTTTACAATAAGTGCGATGTCTGCAATAATACCTGCGAGGTTATAATACCATGCCATAAATATAACAACTATTACAAATCCGCTTATCAGTGCTATCATTGATTTTTTAATACTGTCTGCCCCGAGACTTGCACCTACGCTTCTTTGCTCAAGCAGTACCACCGGTGCCGGAAGAGAGCCGCTTCTTAGAGCTATGGCAAGAACATGGGCTTCTTCAGGAGTACCTACGGTTATCTGACCGCTTCCTCCTCCTATTCTCTCCTGTATGACAGGTGCTGAATAGACTTTGTTATCCACTACAATTGCAAGCCTTTTTCCTACATTTTTGCCTGTAAAATCTCCAAAAATCTGGGCGCCCTGTGAATTTAGGGTAAAGAAAATGGCGGGCTGGTTTGTTTTTTGTGTAAATCCAACGGTTGCGTCCGTAATCATACTTCCGTCAAGTACCGGTGGGGTTTTTAAAAGATATTTTCTATCAGGGTTATCTTTGCTCGGAAGCAGTATATCTCCGTATTTTGCAGCGTCTTTTTTAGTTATGGCTTTATGCTCGTCATCAACGGCATACAGCTCCAAATGGGCCGAAGTGGAAATCAGTTTTCTGACGGAATCTTTTTCTTTTTCAGTTTTTATTCCCGGAAGTTCCACCACAATTTTATCAATTCCCTGTTTTGTAACACTCGGTTCAGCTAAACCGAATGCATCAAGCCTGCTTCTTATTGTCTGAATTGCTTGATTTACGGCATCCTCTTTTGTTTTTTGAATTTCAGCCGGAGTTAGTTTAATAGTATATAAAACACTCTCTTTTTGAGGCTTTTTAATTATTTGAACACCTTTTAACTTTTTTAAAATTTTATCCATTTTAGCTTCGTCATCTTTGTCTATAAGTTCAAAACTTAAAGCGTCTTTTTTAACTTTCAAACTGTCTATAAATATTTCTTTTTTATTTGTTATATATTTGATTGTGGATGCAAATGTTTTAATTTTGTTTTTAACAGCTTCATCACCCTTTACACCCAAAACCAAATACATTCCTCCCTGTAAATCGAGTCCCAGATTGACTTTAGGATTTTTTCCTATAAATGAGGGAACGGTAAATGCCACTCCAAAAAGGGCGGCTAATATAAATATAACCAGTCTGTAATTAAGTTTTTTCATTTTTCTTCTTCAAGTTTTCTAGCAACTGCTGCTTTGTCTATTTTTACTTCAACACCATCGGCTATTTTGGCTTTGATAAAGCCTTCTTCGTTTTTTACCACTTCTGCGATAATACCGCCTGTTGTGACAATTTTGTCACCTTTTTTCAGTTCCGCCACCATTGCTTTATGCTTTTTTGCCTGTCTTTGTTGTGGTAAAATTACAAGCAAATAAAAAATTGCGAATAAAATAATAAGAGGTAAAAGCGATGCGACTAAACTCGGTTGGCCTGCTGCCGGTGCTGCTGCATATAGAAAATTCATGTGTATCCTTTTTTAAGCGATATTTTAACACAAATTCTTTGATTGTGGCAACTCTAATATCTTTACCTGTTTATTTAAACTTTTTTATGCTTAAATTTGGAATTAATGATAATTTTTTTACAAAATTTATTTTTACATTTATTTTGCTTTTGGCTTTTATTTCTTTTTTTTATATCAAACACTCTTTTTTCCAAACAGGATTTTTTATAGGAGTTTTTTGGTTTTATTGGATTAGTCTTAGTTTTAGGTATTATAATTTAAGTTTTTTAATCCCTTTGGTGATTTTTGCAATAGGTGTTTTTTACGGGGCTGTTTTTTGGATTATAAAAAAAACAGAAAATTTTATAAAAAACAGTTATATGAAAAAAATTTACTATATTTTAATATTTACTTTTGCTTTTGATTATTTAGCCCCTTTTACGTTTGACTGGCTGAAACCAGAAATATTATTTGTAAACAGTTTTTACGGTGTTGATAAAATTAACTTTGCTGATTGTGTTTTTTGGTATTTTGTTTTATGAAATAGATAAAAAATTTTTACTTTTACTTATTATTCCTCTGTTTTTTATAAATTATGATGTTCCGAAAATGCCAAAAATTAAAATTTATCTGGCCAGTACTTATGCAGAATTTAAAATGGAAAAAGTTTTATATTCCTGTTGAAATAAAAAATAACTTTAATATAATTAATAAAGCCATTACAGATAATTATGAAGCGATTGTTTTGCCAGAGAGCGCATTCCCTCTGTTTTTGAATCTACATCAGGATTTAATGCAGAAATTAAAAATTTTGTCTCAAAAAATTGTAATAATAACAGGCGCGCTTCATTATAAAAACCGTAAGTTTTTCAATTCAACATATGTTTTTGAAAACGGTAAAGTTACTATTCTGGATAAGCATCTTCTGGTTCCTTTTGGAGAATATATCCCCCTTCCTTTTTTTGAAAAAGAAATCAACCATCTGTTTTTTGCTGACAGCAGCGATTTTTCCGTGAGTAAGAAATTTGGAGAATTTAAAATTAAAAATTACAAATTTATTAATGCCATATGTTATGAACTTACCAGTGAAGATTTGTATAAATTAAAACCGAATTATGTGATAGGAATGAGCAATCTTGCATGGTTTAACCCTTCAATTATGCCGAGTATTCAGGAAATGCTTATAAAAATTTATGCAAAAAAGTATAAAAAGATGGTTTTTCATTCCATAAACGGGTTTAAAAGTCAAACAATAAAATGAATGGAAAATGAAGTAATAGTTATATACCAATTGAAAATGGAAAATAATTAAAATGTTGAAACAATAAAAGTTTTATATTTTTTAAAGTAACTAATTGAGAATTGATATAACTAATTGAAAAGAAATATTAAGATAATAGACTAATATAATAAATTAATTATTAAAAATGTTTACATTTTATGGCGGAGCCGACGGGACTCGAACCCGCGACCTCCGGCGTGACAGGCCGGCATTCTAACCAGCTAAACTACGGCTCCGTATGATAAAATATATGGTGGTCGCTGCAGGGCTCGAACCTGCGACCCCCAGCTTGTAAGGCTGGTGCTCTCCCAACTGAGCTAAGCGACCGTAAAGTTTTTTGGAGATTGGCGTCCCCAACGAGATTCGAACTCGTGTCGCCGCCGTGAAAGGGCGGTGTCCTAGACCTCTAGACGATGGGGACCAAGTGGTGACCCGTGTTGGATTCGAACCAACGGCCCTCTGCTTAAAAGGCAGATGCTCTACCGACTGAGCTAACGGGTCAATCATTTGTGGAGTGAAATTATAAGAAAAAAATATTTGCTTGTCAAGAAAAAAGGAAATAAAAAATTGCACCGAGCCCTTAGGGCTGCAGGCGTATGAAGTGCAAGTTTGCACAAATTCATCGCCGTGCGAGCCTAAAAACGACAAGCAGTTGTCGTTTTATTAACGGCTCTCCTGTTTGCAATTTTTAGCAAAATTTGAGCGGTGCATTAGCAAAATGAAGCTCTGAAGCTTTGTAGTTATATTTCTATAAATAATACGGGTAAAATAAAATTAAAGAGATTTGATTATTTCTATAATCTCTTTTTTGTCTATTTTATTTTTTTCACCTTTATAAATATTTGCTTCAAGTTTTTTTAATATTTCGTCTATTTTTTTGTTTCCAGCAAAAGGAAGCAATAATTGAAAAAGTTCTTTATTATCTGCTTTTTTGATTTGTTCATAAATATCTTTTTTTGGAAATTTTATTTTATATAAACTTAAACTTAACAGCAGTGTAATTAAAACCCCTAAAACAAAAGCGATTAATATTAAAATATAATTTGTTTTATATACAATTTTTGTTTTAATTTTTACAGGATGGGTGAAATTTTCTGTTTTTGGCAGATTTATCATAGAATTTTCTATTTTTATATATAAAGGGTTGCTTTTTACTTCTTTTAATTTTCGGTTAAATTCCAGTAATGAAACGGGTGAGAGATTAATATCTTTTGGACTTAATACGGTAAATTCTTTTTGATAAACGCCGCAAAGTATGTTATTTAGAATTTTTGTTTTCAATATAGGTTTTTTTTCATATATTGTGGCGTTTTTTATATTTAATTTGAAATTTTTCATATCATAAAAATCTCCGCATCCGCTTATTTTCAATGTTATATGAACAGGCGTGTTTGCAAGCGCTTTTTTTTTGTCAGCACTTAATGTTATGTTAAAATCGCCCCAGATACTGTTTTGGGGAATCGGTTTTACTTTTAATTTTACTTCATTTGATACTATTCTTTTATATCTGATAAAAGCGGCTGAAAAGAAAGGGTCATCAAACGGGTTTTCTTTTTGCAAAATTCCGATATTGGCCAGAATAGGCCCTATTTCAAAAATTCCGCTTTTTTGAGGTATTATCAAAAATTTATATTTGGTTATTTTATAATTGTTTTTAATAAAAGTTTTGCTGGAAATTTGATTTATTAAAAAATCCTGAAGTGCAGGTCTTTGAATTTGAATACTCTGTGGATTTGCATCAATATTTTGGGAAAATTTAATGGTTAATATCTTTCCTTCCCCTAAGAAACTTTCATTTTTGTCTAAACTGAGGGTCAAATCATAATTTTTATCATTTGTTTTTTCCAATTTATGAACGGTAATTTTTATCGGCTTTGTATAAAAGGTTTTGCCGTCTACAATAACTTTAAAAGAAGGTATTGTTATATTTTTTAAAGGATAAAAAATATAACTTCTGGAAATTTGTGTGTTCATTTTTCCGTTTATAATAGTCACATTTTCACTCTTTGCGCTTCCCTGCACTTGGTATGGCCCTATTTGCGCAATATCCGGCATTTTTACATTTTTACCTTCCGCTGTGATTGTGAAAATTACTTCATTGCCTTCGGATATGTCAGTTTTGTTTACGCTTACGTTTACGTTTACATTTGCAAAAAGCAAAACCGCTATTAATAAAATAAATTTTTTCATCTTAATCCTTTAGGGGTATTATTAAAGAATTGAAATTTAAATTTTTTAATGTTTTTTCATAAAATTTCATTCTTAAATCTGTTGTATTGTTTTCTTTTTTTTGTGTTTTCATTTTAGCATTTTTTAATGAATTTTTTTCTAAATCAGTTTTTTGCTGCTTTTTTTGTAACGAATTTTTGTTTTTTGTTTGTTTTTTGTTTTTTGTTTGTTTATGTTCGGATTTGTTTTGTTTTTTACCGGCAGTGTTTTTTTTGTTTTTATTAAGGTCTTTATTTTGGGAATTGTGTTTTTTTTGAGAATTTTTATTGTTTGAATTGTTGTTTTTTGATTTATTTTTTCTTTTTTTAAGCAGTTTTTCAATCAGTTTCAGATTATATTCGGCATCTTTGTCTTTTTTTAAATTAATGGCTTTTTTATACATTTCAACAGCTTTATTTAATTCTTTTAATCTGACATATGCGTTTCCTGAATTGTAATATCTATCAAAAAGTAAATTTTTATCTTTTATTTTTGAATAGAGTGTCAATGCTTTTTTATAATTTTTCTCTTTGTAATAACTGTTTGCCGCATCTAAAAGGGCTTTATCGGAATGGATTTTTTCATATTCTTTAGCCGCTTTTATATATTCTTTGTTTTTAAAATAATTATTTGCCTTAAGAATATGAAAAAAATCAAATGCAAATAAAAATTTAAACATAATTAAAAATATAATTATTCTCATTTTCTGCCTTTAAAAAGAGCTAAAAATATGAATAAAATTCCCAAAAACAAAGGATAATAAAACAGCTCTTTTTTGTCTTTTATTTTTATCACTCTTTTTTTATTTATTGAATTTATCATACTGGATAGATTTTTAATATCAGTGTTCGAATAACCTGCGTATACTATCCCTCCGTCTGTAATTCTGGCAAAATTTTCCATTGTTTTGTTTTGCTGTTTGCCTATAAAATATATAAAAACCTTAAGGTTTTTGTTTTTTGCTTTCTCCAAAGCTTTTTTCGAAGCCGTGCTGTTAGTGAAAATCACCAGAACTTTGGGATTTTTAAACTGGTTTGTTTTTTTTATCAGATTATAAAAGTCTGGGTAAAAAGAGGTTTGTATTTTAGGAATATGTATTAGAAGATAAACAACCGAATTATAATCAGTGCTTAAAGGGGAAAGCAGATAAACATCTTTATCAAATAAAAGAAGCGAGACTGGCTCGTAATTCAGATATTTTACAAATTTTGAAAATTTGTTTTTTGCAAATTCCAAATTATCGGGATAAAAATCATGTTTTTGCATATTTTTGCTTATGTCCAGCCCTATTATTATATTTGTTTTCGGAAGTTTGACATTTATATAGCCGTTGTTTATCACAGGACGGCAAAGTGCTGTAACCAACAATAAAAAGGCAATTAAAAAGAAATAATTTTTTTGGGAATAGATGGTAATTTTTTTAAGTGTGTTTAATTTTCTGTGTTTAAAAAAAAGAGGAATAAAAATTAACAGTATTAATGCCCACGGGTTTAAAATTTCCATTTAAGCTGCCTTTTGTAAACCGTTATTAATAAAAATAAAATTCCCAAAAAGAGAGGGTATTTGAAATAATAAATTTTATTTATTATCGTTTTTGAGCTTATTTTGCTTTTTTCGAGCCTGTTTATTGTTTCATAAACCTGTTTCAGTTCATCTTTTGAAAATACGTCAAAAAATTTCCCTCCGGTTTTATTGGCTATCAACCTTAATGTTACAGGGTCTATTTCGTTTCCTATACCTACAGTGTAAACCCTGATTTTCTCTTTTTTAAGTTTTTTTATCGTTACGTCTATAGGTGTTATTGAGGCGTTGTCCATCCCGTCTGTTACAAGTATTATTATCTTGTTTTTTGCATGTGAATGTTTAAAAAGATTGTTTGAGAGAAACAGGGCGTCGTAAATAGCTGTTTTTTCTCCTGCGATTCCGGGATATATTCTTTTTAATATTTCATTTAATGCTTTTTTGTCCGGGGTCAGTGGTGAAGCAATATATGCAATATTTCCAAAAATAACAAGACCGACTCTGTCGTTTTTTCTTTTTTTTATAAAAGCTCTTATTACATTTTTTGCAATGTTTATTTTGTTAAACTGAGCCATAGACCCGCTTGTATCCAAATCAATTACAATGTCGTAACCTTTCTTTTGAATGTTGGTGATTATTTTTGTTTTTACGGGGCTGGCAAGTGCAATGCTTAAAAAAAGTATGCTCAAAAATTCCCATATATTGATAAATTTTCTGTTTTTTAAAACAAAAGCATTTGGAAAAATTATTTTATCATTTCTCAAAGGGCATTTTAAACGGCAGAATATATAAATCAGAGGAATTATTAAAAACAAAGGATATTCAAACATGAATTTCCTTTATAAAATTTTTTAAATTTTGTTTATCTTCATTGCTTAAAGGCGGGACTTCTTTTTTGTATTTGTATTTTTCAAGCGAATTTACAATTTTTTCATATTTTCCTTTGTTTTCTTCATTTATAAAAAACCTTGCAAGTGCGCTGAATTCATAAGCGGCTTTTTTTGAATCGTTAAAATCTATGTTTTGAAGTTTTTTTAATATTTCTTTTTTAGGATTTTTCTTTTTCAGCTTTTTAACTAAAAAAATGGTTGTAAAAATTAAAATCAGTAAAACAATAATTAAAAAAGCGATAAATTCCCAATCTATTATTGTAACATTCGGTTTTATATCACGAATCGGAATCATTTAAAAAGCCTTATCAGTTTAGGAATGGGATTTTCATCTGTATAAATTTTGACAAATGGAATTTTCAGTTTTTTAAAATGCAGAAAATTCTGTTTATCAACTTTTTGAATATACATATTTATTTTTTTTGCATCCCTATTTGTAAAATTGACATTGACATCTTCTTTCTTTACAGGGTCAAACAGTGTTATATCTCCTCTGAAAGGGGGATTTTCTTCCGCAATATCTCTTAATACGATGACGAATGTTTCATGCTTTAAATAACTTAAATCAATTTTTTCAAAAAAATCTCCCATTAAAATAAGAAGCGATTTTTTAAATTTGTTTAGAATTTTCAAATCCCCGGGACGGGTGTTTAAAAAGTCGATATTTTTTATTGTTTGGATATATGCAATATGGGTTTTTATATTTTTTGTAGGTTTGAAGACAACAGGGTTTTTTTCTAAGAGAATTATTTCAACCCTGTTATCTTCTTTTATTGCCTCTATACCCAAAAATTCAATTAAGCCTCGGAGATATTCGCTTTTTAATGTTTTTATTCCAAAATGCAGACTCGGTGTGGGAAAAACGGCGATTATAATTCTAAGTTCCCTTTCTTCATCATATTCTTTTACAAGCGGCTTATTTATTTTGGCGGAAATTTTCCAGTCTATTTTTTTTGCATCTTCATTGAATCCGTATTCCCTGAATTCCCTGAAATCAAGGCCTTCACCTTTAAAGCGGCTTAAATTGCGGCCCTGAAGAAGGGAAAAAATCCTTTTTTTTGTTTTAAATTTAATCATGGCAAAGGAATACTCTTTAGTATTTTTCCTATGATTTTATCTTCGTTTATTTCATCGATTTCTGCTTTATAGCTTAAAACAAGCCTGTGTCTTAAAATATCGGGGGCTAATTTTGCAATATCGAGCGGTGTTACATAATCTTTATTTTGTATCAAGGCATAAGCCCTTGCGGCGTTAAAAAGTGAAATAGTGGCTCTCGGAGAAGCCCCGTAATCAATGTATTCTTCGATATTTATATTATATTTTTCAGGGTTTCTTGTCGCATCTACAATTTTAACAATATATTTTAAAACTTCTTCATCCATATGAATTTCTTTTATTTTATCCCTGAGGGCTAAAATGTCTTCTTTGTCCGCCACTTTTTTAACTTCTTTTTTTAAATCGAGTCTTTTGATAATTTCCATTTCTTCTTCGAAACTGTTGTATCCTATAACTATTTTCATTAAAAACCGATCAAGCTGTGCCGCCGGAAGAGGGTAAGTCCCTTCTTCTTCGATCGGGTTTTGAGTGGCAATTACCAAAAAAGGCTCATCTATTTTATATGTATTGTTCCCTATTGTTACCTGGCGTTCCTGCATAACCTCCAAAAGGGCGCTTTGAACTTTGGCGGGTGCACGGTTTATTTCATCTGCAAGCAGTAAATTTGTAAATGCCGGTCCTTTTTTTGTTTCAAATTCATGTGTTTTGGGATTAAAAATTTCTATTCCTGTAATGTCGCTTGGAAGTAAATCCGGGGTAAACTGTATCCTTTTAAAATCCAGATTCACTGTTTTGGAGAGTGTGTTTACACTTGTCGTTTTTGCAATACCGGGTACGCCTTCTATTAAAAGGTGGGAGTCTGTGATTAACGCCAAAAGCATTGAGTCTATAAGTTTTTCATGGCCTACAACAATTTTTTGGATTTCTTCTTTTATTTTCTGTATAATCTCCATTAGCGGCCTTTTTTATTATAATTTTAAATCAAATTAATTAAAAACAAATTAAGGAGTGGAAATGAAAAAATTAATTTTTGCGGTAATCGCACTGTTTATGTTTAGCGGATGTACGCAAATGTATAATTCAAACGAAGTAGATCTGCAGCAGACAAACGGGATTTATACTTATGAAAAAGGGCGCATAACGGATGTCAGACTGGTTACAATAAGAGACAACGGAAGCGGAACAATGATTGGAGCACTGGTCGGAACGGTACTTGGGAGTATGTTTGGACACGGCAAAGGAAATGCCCTTACAACCCTTGCGGGAGGACTCAGCGGTGCATATGTGGGAACGCAGGCGGATAAGGCAAACGGTGAAGAGCTTTATATCCATTTGAACGACGGAAGGGATATTGTGACGATAGTAAAAGGTGTTGCTTTTGGTAAAGGGGAATGCGTAAGAGTGGTATTTAACGGGAACAGAATTTTAAGGGTAGAGCGTTGTTACTAACGCTCTATATTTTAAATTTTGACAGTTCTTTCAATAATTTCTGAAGGGCGGATTTTAATGAATTTGTAACAGATGAAATTGTTTGGGATATTTTAAGGTTTGTATCGGAAATTTTTGTTAATGTGTCGGTGTTGTTTAGAAGCTGTTTTGAATAATGGGACATTATTGTTACGTTTTTGGTGGCTTCTTTTGCATAGTTTATATTTTCTTTGTTTATATCCAATATTTGAGTCAATTCTTCTTTTATTTTTGTTGTTTCATCTGCAACTTTGTTCATTTTTTTAGAATTGTTATTAATCTCGCCGGATGTTTTTTCTATTGTGGAAGTAATCGTTTTTACAATATTTTCTATATCCCTTAAACTTTCTGTGCTTTTTTCTGCAAGTTTTCTAACCTCATCTGCAACAACAGCGAATCCTCTCCCGTGCTCACCTGCCCTTGCCGCTTCTATTGCCGCATTGAGGGCAAGTAATTCTGTTTGTTCTGTTATTTCGTTTATTATTTTTAATACATTTTTTATTTCATCCGTTTGGGAATTCAGATTGGTTAATAAATCATTTAATTCTATTTCTTTTGTGTTTACTTCCAATATTTCGTTTATTTCACCTTCAAGAGAAATTGCGAAATTTTCCAGAAAATCCGCTGTTTTTATCAATGTTTCCGTTGTAAAAGAGACAGACTCTTCCGTTTTATCCAGATGCTCTCCGAGTTTATTTGAAATGTCTGCTATGTCTTTGGCCTCTTTGTCTGTTTGGGCAATTGTTTCTTTAAGCTTGGCCGTAACTTTTTCTAGCTGATTTGTATTGGTTCTTATTGTGGAACTTATTGTTTTAATATCTGTTATAACATTTTTTACATTATTAATAAATTTATTTATATAATCAGCTGCAAGTTTTATTTCGTTTTGCTGTTTTATAATAATCTGTTTTGTTAAATCGCCTTCCCCCTCGCTTAATTCTTTTGATACGCTGATATATTCCCTTACAGGTTTTACAACATATATTTCCAATAAATAATAAGCCGCTATCTGGATAACAACGGCTATTATAAGATGTTCCCCGGCTGTCTCCCAAAAATGGGCATAATCAACCATATATGTATATATCAAAAGAACGGCGCTTGTCAGTATATTGATAATAAGAAGTTTTATATTGAAATCTTTAATAATGGAATGCATTTTATATCCTTTTGACATTAAAAGTTTTTGTAAGATTTAAATCATCAAGCATTTCGTAAAGAACAGGGTCTTTTACTTCAAGAATAACTTTTTTGCCCATATCCGTAAGTTTTAAAAGTTCTCCTATAATACTCGAAGGCAGAGAAAAGCTGTTTTTTATTTTAATAATAATACTGTCTTTATCGCTCAAAGAATAAAGAGCGTTAATTATTTTTTCCGCATCTTTGATGGTTGTGATATTCCCTTCTATTGTTAAAATATTGTTGTTTATACTCAAATTCATTTTGTTTCCTTTAAAAAAATTTTTATTTTATTGCCTTTTTCATTTAAAAAAACTCCGTCGCTTAAATTTCTGATAATCTTAAAACCTTTTCCGTGATGTTTCAAATGCAGGGCGTTTGAAAGATTTTTTCTTTCAAATCCCTCTGTGTCGTCTTCGTAAAGTAATTTTAACATAAATTTATTTTTATAAAGTTTTATTCTGATTTTATTGTTTATATTTTTGAATTTGGGGAAATTTTTTAGTAGGGCATTTTCTTTTTGTTTTTTTGTATTTATTTTTAAAACGGAATGTTCTACTATATTCATAAAAATTTCATGTAAAATAAAAATTATTTTTTCTTTTTGAGGTAAAGAACCAAGCTCTATTTCTTTTAGTGTATTATCTAAATTTTGCTGTGAAATTAAAATCTCTTTTTCAAAAATTTTATCCATTATAAAATCATCTTTTCTCATCATAAAAATACTGATATCATCTGTCTGAACAGCCTTTTCATTAAAATCTCTGATTATGTCTTTTAAAAAAACGGCATTATCAAAACTTTTTAAAAATTGGGAATAATAAACACCGCTTTTGTTTTTCAATATTGATTCAATCAGTCCGTCGCTTGTTGAAACCATTTTTTGGGGGCATTTAAAAACATCAACATTAAAATTTTTTGTTTCCTCCCTGATAGGTAAATTATTTGCTTTCATTTTCCCTTTTTCTGTAAAAATAGGCGGCTGTCCAAAATTGGCATATAATACTTTGTTGTTTTTTATATAAATAAATTTTGCACATAATGTTTCATTGTCTATTAAAATTGATTTTACATAATTTATAAAATCTCTTAAAAGTTTTTCAAAATTAAAATCATTGTATTCCAACGCTTTCTTTAAAGAATGTCTGACAAAACTTATTGAATTAATTGCGCTTAGGGCGGCTGAAATTCCTTTTCCCATTGCATCAACCATAACACATAAATATTCATTTTCTTTTATAATCTTAGAATATATCATATCTCCGTTTAATGTGTCTTTCGGTTTAAAATATACATCAAAAAGTATATCTTTTTTAAAAAACATTTCAAGTTCGTTTTCTGTGAGTTTTAACTGTTTTTTTAATGCGTTTTCTTCCTGTTTTTTTCTATAATCAAGCAGCATAAAATCCCTTTTAGTTTTTAGATTTAAAATAATAACAAATTATGTTATACTTTCATTAGTGACAGACACAATATTAAGTGAGTAGTGAGTAGTAAAAATTAAAGTGCAATTTATAACTCAACATTCATAATTAACAATATTAACAATTTACTACTCACCATTTTTCATGTTTTTACCATCTTAAAGGAGTAAAATGGCAAGAAAACCGAGAGTAAATGACCCTGGATTTTATCATATCGTCAACAGAGGTGTAAACGGGGCGGAAATTTTTAATGAAAAAGAAGATTTTTATAAATTTTTATCACTGATGTTAAAAACAAAATATGATTATGACATTACATTTCATGCTTTTACAATTTTGCCAAATCATTATCATTTGTTAGTGCAAACGCACAAAGCAAATTTAAGCGAAGCCATGAGGCTTTTAAACAGTGCATATGCCGCATGGTATAACTATAAAAGCAACAGAATCGGGCATTTGTGGAAAGGAAGGTTTGACAGTTTTATGCTTTTTAATAAAGAGCATTTTTGGAAGATTGTAAAATATATAGAAAGAAATGCTTTTGTATTGGGACTTGTGGATGATATTGAAAAATGGAAATATCAGTCTTTGTATTTAAGAGAGCATAAAACAAAATTCAATGAAATTATTGAGGGAAGTAAAATATTAACAAAACCTGTTGACGAATATATAAAATGGCTAAATAAACCTCTCGAAAAATTTGAACTTGAGGAAATTTATAATGAGCCTAAAATTGTTAAAACAGAAGACGGCAGCCTCAAAGTAATCAGAAAAAAAATAGGTGATTTTTTTAATGAATATAAAGATAAAGCAAAAGCCGTAAGAGAAGCCAAAAAAGCAGGATACAAATATACAGAAATTGCAAGATATTTAGGTGTTAATAATGCATATATTCAAAAAATTTTAAAAAATAAAGAGGGTTAATCCTCTTAAAGTTTTGAAGCTACGAAATCAGCTAATTCTAAAAGTCTTCCAGAATATCCAAATTCATTATCATACCAAGCAAATACTTTTACTTTATTACCGTCAACTACCATTGTTGAAAGTCCGTCAATAATGCTTGAATGAGGATTATTGATAATATCAGTTGAAACCACTTCATCATAAGTGATTTCTAAAATTCCTTTTAAGTATGAATTCATAGCTTCTTCAAAAGCTTTATTTACTCCTTCTTTTGTTACGTTTTTTTTAAGTGTTGCAGAAATATCTGTAATTGCAACATCAGGAGTTGGAACTCTAAGAGCTAATGCATTCATTTTGCCTTGTAGTTCTGGAATAACTTTTGTTGTAGCAATAGCCGCTCCTGTTGTTGTAGGAATAATGTTTGCAGCAGCAGCACGTCCACGTCTATGTTTTCCTGGATTTTTTCTGTCAACTATAGCCTGAGATGAAGTATATGAATGAACAGTTGTAACAAGTGCACTTTCAATTCCGAAACTGTCATTAAGTACTTTGATTGCCGGTGCGAGTGAGTTTGTTGTGCAGCTTGCATTTGAAATTACGTCATGTTTGGCCGGGTCGAACCAGTCCTGATTTACACCAAGAACTACTGTAAGTTCAGCATCTTTACTCGGGGCTGATATAAGCACCTTTTTTGCTCCGGCCTTTAAATGTCTTGCAGCATCGTCCCTTTTTGTAAAATGGCCTGTACATTCTAAAACAATATCAATTCCAAGTTCCTTCCATGGAAGTTTTTCGGGGTCTCTTCCTGTAACCAATTTAATTTCTGTATCCCCAACTTTTAATGTGTCTTCAGTATAGCTGATATTAGCCGGAAATTTACCATGTACTGAATCATACTTTAGCATATACGCCAAATCTTCCGCTGTTCCGCTTCCCCCGTTTGCCGCAACTATTTCGACATTTTTTGGTTTATTTGTAACGTAATGCCAAAGAACCATTTTCCCGATTCTTCCAAGTCCGTTTATTGCTACTTTTAATGCCATAATTCATCCTTTTTTTTATTAATTATATCATATTTAAAAAATTTTTTAAGATTTTTGAATGGTCAAATACCAAATTTTCAAAAGGAATTTTCTCAAGTTTAAAAATTTTACATTCTTTTGCGTCATCCCCGGCTTTTGGAAGAGAGTTTGCTTCACAAACAAATACGCAACTTGCAGTATGCATTCTTGGATCTCTATTTGGGTTAGAGTAAACTCCAAGAAGTTTTTTTCTTTTTATATCTAAAGAAGTCTCTTCTTTCATTTCACGCTTTAGGGCATCTTCTACACTTTCCCCGTAATCTACAAAACCACCGGGGAGAGCATATCCAAGAGGAGGGTTTTTTCTTTTAATTAACACAATCCCGCTAAATTCCGGATTAAAAATTTTAATAATCCCGTCAACCGTTAAAAAAGGGGTTGGTCTAACCCAATGTGGAATATTTAATTTTTTCGCTTCTTCACAAATTTTCAACTTTTCCACCGTGTCCGTTTTTCAAACGGCCAGGTGAGCGTAATTCGCTTTGCTCATTTTCGCTCATTTTCCATTTTCCTAAACTTATTTTTTTGGCACTTGGCAACTCACTATTCACAACTCACCACCCCGCCGCTTTTCAAGCGGCCGGCAAGCTCACCACTCACTATTCACTACTCACAACTCACTATATTACAGCCCCGCCTCTTTTAATGCTTCTGCCTGATAATGGGTTATAAGCGGGTCGATTATTTCATCAAAAAGCCCCTCGTTCATAATTTGCTCTAATCTATATAATGTAAGTCCGATTCTGTGGTCGGTTATTCTGTTTTGAGGATAGTTGTATGTTCTTATTCTTTCGCTCCGATCCCCGCTTCCAACCTGACTTTTCCTGTTTTCTTTAGTTTCGGCCGCTCTTTTTTCTTCATAATATTCGTAAACCCTTGCTTTAAGTATCTGCATGGCTTTATCTTTGTTTCTCTGCTGGCTTCTTTCATCCTGCATAGATACTGTTATTCCTGTGGGGATGTGGGTGATTCTGACGGCACTTTCCGTTTTGTTTACATGCTGTCCTCCGGCTCCTCCGGCTCTCATTACATCAATTCTCAAATCTTTTTGATCAATTTCCAAATCCACATCGTCAATTTCCGGCATAATGGCAACCGTTACGGCTGAGGTATGAATTCTTCCCTGAGATTCGGTTTCGGGAATTCTTTGAACCCTGTGGGTTCCGCCTTCATATTTAAGGCGTGAATAAGCATTTTCACCTTTTATTAATACAATAATCTCTTTGAAGCCTCCCATGTCGTTTTTGCTTTCACTTACAATTTCTGCCTTCCAGCCTTTATTCTCAGCATACCTGAGGTATGCTTTTAATAAATCTCCCACAAACAGGGCCGCTTCATCCCCTCCGGTTCCTGCTCTTATTTCAAGGAAAATATTTTTATCGTCATTTGGGTCTTTTGGAAGTAAAAGAATTTTTATCTCTTCTTCAAGTTTTGGTAATTTTTCTTCAGCTTCTTTTAACTCTTCCTTTGCAAGTTCCGCCATTTCAGGATCATCAAGCATTGATTTTGCCTCTTCAATAGTATTTATGGTTTTTTCATATTCTTTTGCTTTTTGGGTAATTTTTTCAAGATGTTTTGCTTCGCGTGAAAGTTTTGTCATTTTTTTGATATCTTTTGTTATTTCGGGCGAGCTTAATTTTTTATTTATTTCATTGTATTTATCAACAAACGGTTTAAGTTTATCAAGCAGCATTTTTATTCCTTAAGAGTTAAAAGTTAAAAGTGAAAAGCGAAAAATAGAATTTCACCTTTCATTTTTAACCTAAAGTAAATTAAAATAAAAAAAGAAGGGAGAAAATTATGCGCTTGGTTCTATTGATTTTACTAAATGATGGAGTCTGCTTATTTTTCTTTTTGCTGTATTTTTCTTTAAAATACCTTTATTTGTATAACCCTGGAATTTTTTGTTTGCAACTTTGAACGCATTAAAAGCTTCCTCATAATTTCCCTCAGCCACTGCGTTTTCTATTTTTTTAGTAATTGTTTTTACTCTTGTTTTAAAATATCTGTTTCTTTCAGTTCTTTTTTTTGTTTGTCTAATTCTTTTTAGAGCTGATTTGTTATTTGCCATTTATATCCTTTTTTGAAGCGTATTTTATAAAAATTTGGTAAAATTTGCAAATTAATTTTTCACTCCACAAAGGAAAAGAATGAAATTATTCGGCACAGACGGGATAAGAGGTAAAGCGGGAGAAAAAATCACACCCTTTTTGGCTACAAAAATAGCAATGGCTTTCGGGGAGACAATAGAGAAAAAAACCGGAAAAATACTGGTCGGCAAAGATACGAGAAGAAGCGGTTATATGATAGAAAACGGAATTGTTTCCGGGCTTACGGCCATAGGATACAACGTTATCCAGATAGGCCCTATGCCGACACCTGCGATTGCTTTTTTAACGGAAGATATGAGATGCGACGGCGGAATAATGATAAGTGCCAGTCATAATCCTTTTTATGATAACGGAATAAAATTTTTTGATGCAACGGGAAATAAACTTGATGAAAAGATAGAAGTAAAAATAGAAGAGAGATATTTTAAAAATGATTTTTCCTTAAAAACAGGAAAAGAAATAGGGAAAAGCAAAAGAATAGACGACGTTATAGGCAGATATATAGTTCATATCAAATCTTCTTTTCCTAAAAATCTTAATTTAAACGGATTTAGAATCGTAATCGATACGGCAAACGGGGCGGCTTACAAAGTGGCCCCCACTATTTTTGAAGAATTGGGAGCCGATGTAATTACAATAAACAATAATCCCAACGGATTTAACATAAATTCAAATTCGGGAGCCATGCATCCTGAAATTTTGGCGGAAAAAGTAAAAGAGTACAGGGCCGATGTGGGTTTTGCATTTGACGGAGACGCCGACAGGCTTGTGGTGGTTGATGAAAAAGGCGAAGTTATAGACGGCGATAAATTACTCGGTGCTTTGGCATACTATTTACATAAAAAAAATAAACTTTCCACCAATAAAACAGTGGTTACCGTTATGAGCAATTCCGCACTTGATAAATTTTTAAATAAATTCGGCATTGAAGTATTAAGAAGCAATGTGGGCGATAAAAACGTATTGGAACTTATGAAAAAAGAAAATATAAATTTCGGAGGAGAACAGTCGGGCCATATAATTTTCAGCGATTATGCAAAAACGGGCGACGGGCTTGTAAGTGCGCTTCAGGTATGTGCATATTTGTTGGAATCGTCTAAAAAAGCGAGTGAGGCGTTTAATCTGTTTGAACTGTTTCCCCAGATTCAGGCAAATATAAATGTGGTGGAAAAAATTCCCCTTCAAAAAATAGACGGGGCAAAAGCACTTTTCGAAGAAATTGAAAAAAACGGATTCAGACATTTAATAAGATATTCCGGAACGGAAAATAAATTAAGACTTTTAATAGAAGGGGAAAACGAAAAAAGAGCAAAAGAGCTTTTAAATAAACTGACGGAATTTTTTAAAAGTAAACTTTCATAAATGGAAAATGGATAATGGAAAATGAGTGTAAATGAGCTAAGCGAATTAAACTCATCTGGCCGTTTGAAAAACGGCCATGATGGAAAATTAAAATTTATTTTTTCTTTTTTAATTATTTTTGTAATAGACCAAGCTATAAAAGTTTTATTTTTAAACGGATTTGAATGGAATAACAGATGTATATCTTTAACACTTGCAATAAATAAAGGCGTTGCTTTTTCTATGTTCAGTTTTTTGGGAAATTATTTAAAATACATTCAGTTAATTTTGATTGTTTTATTGGGATTTTATTTTATAAAAGAAAAAATTATAAATAAATATCCAATACTTAGTGGTATTTTGTTTGGGGCGGCTTTATCTAATTTGTCTGACAGGTTTATAAGAGGAGGGGTTGTGGATTATGTTTACTGGCACTGCGGATTTAATTTTGCTATTTTTAATTTTGCTGACACAATGATAGATTTAAGTATAATACTTTTTGCTTACTTTTATTTTTTTAAAAAAAATGATAAAATTTCATCCACGGTCGCATAGCTCAGTTGGTAGAGCACTATCTTGACGTGGTAGGGGTCACAGGTTCGAGCCCTGTTGCGACCACCATTAATTAGTAAGTGATAAATTGTGAATAGTGAGTTGTAAAAATCTCTATACTACCTCACTACTCACTAAGGATGTAAAATGAAACTTGAAATTCAAAATATTGGTGTTATAGAAATAAAAAATGTAGTTCTGGATTTTAACGGAACTATTGCAAGAGACGGAAAAATTTTTGAAGAAATGAAAGTCTATTATAAAAGGATTTCAGAAAATTTTAATATTTATGTTATAACATCAGATACACACGGAAATGCCACTAAAGAGCTCCAAAATCTGCCGGTTAAACTTACAATATTAAAAACAAACAATCACACAAAAGAAAAAGAGGAATTTGTAAAAAATTTAAAAAACACATTTGCTATAGGAAACGGAAATAATGACTCCTTGATGCTTAAAGCTGCGGATATTGGAGTATGTGTAATAAATGAAGAAGGGGCAAGTTCTAAATCGATTGTAAATTCTGATATTGTCTGTAAAACCATAATTGATGCATTAGGGCTTTTGGAAAATTCAAAAAGGATTGTTGCTACTTTAAGAATGTAAAAATATATCCCCTGATTTTTGGAGGAATTTTTTCTTTTCTCATTTTTTCTTTAAATTCTTTTGGCATTGAAGTTTTAATATAAGGTGATATATAAATAAATTTTTCATTATTATCTATAGCAATTTTTCCTTGAATTACGCAGTTAAAGTTTGTTTTTAATATTTCTTCCCTTTGTTTGGATGTTAAAAGAGCCCCTAATTTTTTAATAATTTTATCTGCTATTCTTATATCAATTTTAGGGTTTGATTTTTCAAAATAAAATAGTTCTTTTTTTCTTTGAATAGGTTTATCAAATAAAAGTTTTTTATCCTTCTCTAAATATTCAAAACTTTTTTTAACCCCTTCTCTAAATTGTTTAATAAATTCATTTGAAAATCTGTGTCTGATTAAATTTCTTACAAATTTTATGTCGTCATTGCTTTTATCGTAAAAATATTTAACACCTGATTCATTTAAGTATGTTAATATTTCATCACGAGATATATTATAAAAAGGTCTATATATTTTATAAAAATCTCTCTCCTCCGTTTTATCCATTGCTATTAATTCATTAAGTCCCGCACCTTTGCCAAACTGCATTAAAAACCATTCAAACCTGTCATTTAACTGGTGTGCTAAAATAAGTGTATTATAATTAAATTTTTTTATAATTTCTTCAAAAAATTTATATCTGCACTTTCTTGCCTCTTTTTCGCTGAATTTTTCTAAAAAACAGTCTTTTATATATATTTTTTTATTATATTTTTCAGCAAGTTCTTTGGCATATGCAACCTCTTCATCACTCTCTTTTCTTGTGTGATAATTTACAGTAGCCATATCAAATGGAATATTTCTCTCAAGAAGATAAAAAAACAGAGCTGTAGAATCAACTCCGGCTGAAAAAGCTAAAAGGTTATTTTGATTTTGTAATTTTTCCAATTAATTCATCTCCTGCTAATTCTTGTATTTCTACATTGTATAAATTACCAACTTCAAGATTTTCAACTTCGCTTTCGTTTATTAAAACATCTCCATCAACATCAGGTGCCCAGAGTTTAGGGCGGACACTGTAAAAAAGGTTATCTTCCGTTAAGCCGTCAAAATAACATTTACAGGTTTTTCCAATATATTTTTTAAGAGAGTTTATTGTGGTTTCTTTTACAACTTCTTCTATTTCAAAGAGTCTTTTTTCAATAATTTGTTGAGATATTTTATCTTTTCTTTTAAAAGCGGCCGTATCTTCTTCGTCTGAATATGCAAAAACATTTACCCTATCAAACTGATACTCTTTTAAAAATTTTTTAAGCTCGTTAAAATCTTCTTCACTTTCTCCCGGATGGCCTACAATAACGGAAGTTCTAACAAATGAAAATTCTTTTCTCATCTCTTCAAGAAGTGATTTTAATTTTTTAACACTTGAATTTCTTTTCATAATTTTAAGCATTTTTTCACTAATATGTTGTATTGGCATATCAAAGTAATTTTCCACTACGCTTGAATCAAATATCCTACTAATCAGTTTTTTAGTTGTGGTGGCAGGGTAAAGGTATAAAATCCTAACTGTTATACCTTTAATTTTATCTATTTCATCTATTAATCTCTCAAGTCCATCTCTAATTCCATAATCCCTTAGATATGAGCTACTATCTTGAGAGGCAAGTGAAAAATCTCTAAAGCCTTGCGATTTTAGTCTTTTTATTTCATCAACTATTTCTTCAATAGGACGGGAATTTAATTTTCCTTTAAAGTTTGGAATAGCACAAAAAGCACACTTTTGATTGCATCCTTCGCTAAGTTTTATATAAGCATGGTAACTGCTACCTGTAATAACCCTATCTTCATTATGAATTAAATATACGTTTGGAGTAAACTGAGACTTTTTATTTTCAATCAATTCATCAATTTTATTAAAATCCCCAACCCCACTCCAAATATCAACTTCTGGAATCTCTCTTGGCAAAATATTTTTATACCTTTCACTAAGACATCCTGTAACTACTAAAAGGGCATTTTCTTTTTTTTCATTTGCAAGAGTTAAAATAGTTTCAATACTCTCTTCTTTTGCTGCTTCTATAAATCCGCAGGTATTAACAATTATTACATCCGCTTCATTCGGGTTTTGTGTTAATGAATAGTTTTTAAGTTTGCCAAGCATTACTTCTGAATCTATTAAATTTTTTACACAGCCAAGAGATGCTAAGTATAATTTTTTCAATTGTTTCCTTTTTTCATTAATTTTATCAAAGTGATATAATTAAATCAATAAAAATTAATAAAAGATGAAAAGAGGAAAAGTTGGGACTATTTGTCGGTTTGATTTTGTCAATTATAGGAATGTATTATATTGATAACAATATTTTGCTATCGTTTGAGCTAAATCAAAGCAAATGGTTTGGTAGATATGTCTTTTTTTTAGCTTTTAATGTATTAATTTTATGGGTTTTGTGGATTTTTTATAAAAAATTAAGAGGTATTTTTAAAGTTTAATGCCGCTTTTATTGGAATAATAATTTTGTTTATAGGAGTTAAGCTTGCGTAAATTGATTGTTTTATTCGGTTTGTTTTTTAGTTTTTTATATGCAATATCTCAACCAGTAATAGATTTAAGAATGGATGAATGTAAATGGGATAATAATCCAAATACATATGAAATAAACAATAGTGGTAATTCAGGGAATACATATAATGCCACAGCTTTAAATGGCGCAAATACAACTGAAGGAAAAATTTGCAGAGGCGGTGATATAAATTCAACTTCAACAGAAGATAAAGCAGTTTTATTAAAAAATAATTATAAACTGCCTAAAAAATACACACTTAATGTATGGATTAAATTTCCTTTGAATACGCAGGGGCATAAAGATTTTGAAGTATGTACAAATTATTTTTTTGGGATTTGTTTAGAATATAATATTATTGCAGACAGGGTTGGAAGTAAATATGATTTTATCTATTTTACTGAAGAAAAAAGCTGGTTTTCAGATTCGTGGACTTTAAATGTAGATGATGATAATGGCGGGGACTTCAATCCTCAAAATCTTAATGGATGGCATTTAAAATAACTAACAAAAATACGAAGTTTTATTTGGATGGGAAATATTATGATAAATTTAATACTCATCCTAATACAGGATATTTAGGGCTTATATTTAACAGTGATTATGGAAGCAATACAGACAATGAGCCAAACGGTCAGTCAATCGGAACTGATGTGGATGAATTTGAAATATACAATACCACATTAAGAAAAAGAAGTATTAGATTTATTTATAAAAATGAAAAGAGTGGAAAAAATTATGATGGAAGTGAAAGAAAATGCCCTACATGCGAAGGCACTCAGGAAACAAACGGAACTTTTAATGCAGTTGATTATTTTTTAGGTGATTGTAATGCTATAAATAATTGGGATAGAAATATAACTACAAAAATTGTAAATAGTGATTTTAATTTAACAATACTGGCAAAAGATAAAGATTTCAAATTGAAGCAAATATTACAAAAGTTGATTTTTATGAATATAATTCAAGAAAATATTTGTACTAACTGTGGCCAAACTTCTCCTACCGGCTGTCTGGGTATTTCTGATGTTAAAATAAATAAAGCTGTAAAATGTATAAAAGTCTATATTGAGGGAAACGTTACAAATCCTATTAATCCGATTCAAGAGAGTAATTCAACCGATAATTTTTCAATTAGGCCTTGTAAGTTTGAAATAACAAATATTCCTTCAAATATTAAAGCCGGGGATGAGTTTAATTTAACCCTAAAAGCTTTAGATGTTAACGGTAATCCTTCAAAAGATTATAATGAAAGCGTAAATATTAATGGAGCTAGTCCCGATTTGGAATACAATATTTCAAAAAATAATTGTGATAACGGAAATTTAGAATTAGTTAGTGGTGTTAATTTGACGCTTAAAGAAGTAAATGGCAGTGAATTTTCAATTGCTGATAATGATGACACTTCTGATAATGATAGGCTAATAGTGCCTGCAGAAGCTAAAATTTCAGTTTCTCCTCATCATTTTGAAGTAAATGCAACTATTCAAAATTATGATAATAAATTTACCTATTTAGATAATGATTTAAATTTATATTCAATTTTGGATATTAATATTACTGCAAAAAATAAAAACAATAAAACCACAACGAATTATAATAAAGATTGTTATGCAAAAGATATTGATATAAATGTTTCTAAAATTTTATCTCCTATGCCTAAATTGGATAAAATGAAATATTATTACATTGATGCAAAAGATAATAAATCAAATATTTCTTCTCCGGATATTAACAAAAACCTTCAAATTGATTATAATGATACAAATTTTACAACAGATAATAATGGTTCAACTAAAATAACACTTTTTATTAATTTTGATAGAAACTCTTCAAAACCAATAAATCCGTTTGATATGAATATAAGTGAAATAAATGTAAGTGATGGTGTGGCTGATGGAAATATCACAAATATAGGAAAAGTTCTTTATTATTATGGAAATGTTGTGCTTTTTGACGAAAAGGCTCAAAGTGATGAATTTAATACAAAAAAAGATTATTTTATAGTTTATGACAAAAATGAAAGTGATAATAAACTACCTTCAAATAATGAAATACTGCCTGATTGGTATGTAAATAATTACCATTCTTCAAAAGATGGAAATATAAGCAACGATAATATTATTGTCTCAAGTGATTATAACGCTTCTAATAAAATAAATGGTGTTGAGGTAAGTGTGAATTCTATTCAAAATGGAAAAGTTACTTTTCATATTAAAAGAACTAATTCGTCTATTAATTTTGCGGTTGTGCATTTGCTTGAACCAAATCTAAAATGGCTTTGGTATTCAAAATATGGAAATGATTACAACATTTCACCTAACTCTACCTGTTTAAATCATTTCTGTTTTAGCATAACATGGGAAAACGGAGAAAAAGGGGTTATTAAAAGCGGAGAAATAAAAGGAACCGAGGCAAATACTACAAAAGTAAATGAAACAAAAAGGGGGGTTAAAATATTTAGATAAAAATATTATCAATAAGCCTTGTTTCTCCAACTTTTGCAGCAATTAAAATTATTGTGTTTCCTGGAATAATTTCTTTTATATAATTAAAATCCCTGTCTACAAAAGCAATATACTGAAGTTCGTTTACATCTAAAATTTTTAGCATCTCTTCTTTAATTTTTTGAGTATCTTTAATAGTAGCTGAAAGTTTTGCAGCTCTTTTTAGTGATTTTGAAATACTTAAAGCTCTTTTTCTTTCATCTTCGCTTAAATAGATATTTCTGCTTGAAAGTGCTAAGCCATCTTTTTCTCTTACTGTATTACATTCAACTATTTCAATATCAAAAAAGAAATTTTTTACCATCTGTTTTATTAGATATAGCTGCTGGGCATCTTTTTTACCAAAATATGCGCGGTTTGGGCGGATTATATTAAAAAGTTTATTTACTACCTGTAATACTCCATCAAAATGTCCTGGTCTAAAAAAACCTTCAAGTATATAACCTTTAACTTTTGGAGCTTTTATTAAAATTTCATCTTCATTATACATATTCTCAGGTGTTGGAGTAAACACTGCATCTACTCCTGCTCGTCTACATATTTCAAAATCAGCTTTCATTCTTCTTGGATATTTATTAAAATCTTCCCCCGGCAAAAATTGGGTTGGATTTACAAAAATTGATACTATTACAAAATCATTTTCATTTCTTGCTTTTTTAATTAAACTTAAATGTCCTTCATGTAAAGCACCCATTGTTGGTACAAAACCGATATTGCCTTTTAAGCTTTTTGTGTATTCAATGGCCTCTTCGGGTGAGCTTAAAATTTTCATAACCAGCCTTTTTTGGTAGAATTATATAAAAAAAACAAGGAATGTGATGGACGCATTTGAATATTCTGAATTAAGTAAAGAACTCGAAAATAAACTTAATAACATAAAAGCTATTTTAAAACCAGATGTTATTAAAAAAAGACTCTCTGAAATTGAACAAATGGAAAACGAGCCTGAATTTTGGAATGATCCTAAAAAAAGCGCAAAA
Organism: Lebetimonas sp. JH292; assembly: GCF_000523275.1. NCBI lineage: Bacteria > Pseudomonadati > Campylobacterota > Epsilonproteobacteria > Nautiliales > Nautiliaceae > Lebetimonas > Lebetimonas sp. JH292. The sequence continues at coordinate 939,383 of NZ_ATHQ01000001.1, forward strand.
ATTCAAAAAGAAAAAAATATTTTATTAAAAAAACTAAATAAATATCTTGAAGTTGAAAAAGAACTTATGGATAACAACGATATGTATGAGCTGGCCAGTGCCGAAGAAGACGAAGAAACACTGGAAGAAGTTTTTAATGAAGCTAGTAAATTAAAAGATAAAATAAGAGAGCTTGAAATTGAAGTTATGCTAAGCGGTGAAAATGATTCAAAAAATGCAATTATTACAATTCACCCAGGAGCCGGAGGGACTGAAAGTCATGACTGGGCAAGTATGCTTTATAGAATGTATTTAAGATTTGCTGAAAGAAAAGGCTGGAAGGTAAAAGTACTTGATTATCAGGCTGGAGATGAGGCCGGGATAAAAGATGCGGCTATTTTGATAGAAGGTGATAACGCCTACGGGTATTTAAAAGCTGAAAACGGAATTCACAGACTGGTAAGAGTGTCTCCGTTTGACAGTGGGGGCAGACGCCATACCTCTTTTGCATCTGTTCAGGTTTCTCCTGAGATTGATGATGATATAGAAATTGAAATTGATGAAAAAGATGTAAGAATAGATGTTTTTAGGGCAAGTGGTGCTGGAGGACAGCATGTAAATAAAACGGAAAGTGCTGTTAGAATTACTCATATTCCAACAGGAATTGTAGTTTCTTGCCAGCAGGATAGAAGTCAGCATAAAAATAAAGAAATGGCATTTAAAATGCTAAAATCAAAACTTTATGAATTTGAAGCTGAAAAAAGAAGAGCAGAAGAAGATGGAAAACCAAAAGATGAAATGGGCTGGGGACATCAAATTAGAAGCTATGTGTTATTTCCGTATCAGCAGGTAAAAGATAACAGAAGCAATAAGTCATATTCAAAAGTAGACGATATACTTGATGGGGATTTGCAGGAAATTATAGAAGATGTATTAATTAGTGAAAAGGAAAAAAGCTGAAAAAAGCGCTAACTTTAATAGAACTTATTTTTACCATGGTGATAATTGCTTTTACATTTACTGTAATTCCAAAAATTATTCAAATTTCAAATAAATCTTTGGAATTTTCAAAAAAAGAGGATGCGCTTTTTAATATGATAAGTAAAGCTATGGATATTTCTTTAAAAGAATATGATGAACAAAATACCAATTATGATGATATTTTATTAACAGGAAATCAAAATATTCTGGAATGTAATACAACAACAAACTATAGAGTTGGCGGATTTGTGGGAAGCAGAAACTGTATAAACCATATTGAAGAGAGTGGTATAGGTGTTGATTCAAATGAGCCCCCTTATGATGATGTGGATGATTATAACGGTTTTCATGAAACATTAACTTATGGACATACAACTTATGATATAAATGTAACTGTTGGTTATACAGATGAATGGAAAACGGTTATAATAATGATACTTTAAACTTTCATTTTACCAATAAAAGCGATAATACAAAAACTAATATAAAAAGAATAAAAATCATTGTCTATAAAGGAAATAATATAATCTCTTCTGTTAAATATTATTCTGCAAATATAGGGCATATAAAAATTGGAAGTGTGTTATGGTAAAAAAATCTTTTACTTTAATTGAAATGATTTTTGTAATTGTTATTTTGGCTTTTATTGCAATTGGAAGTTTTAATTTAATTTCAAAATTATATAAAAGAAACTACATTGCAAAAACGTCGAGTGATTTTGAATATTTTTCCCAGCAGCTGAGCGATCAATTATCAATTTTTTTATATAACAGAATTCCTTTGAGTGTAATTGGTTATAACGGAAATAATTTTAAATATATAGGTTATATTGATGAAAATGACAATTATCCGATAATGGAGTGGATGAGTGAATTAAGCGAAGCAAAAGTAGGTAAGAATTTAAGCGGTTTTGCCGATTTGTATGACAGCAGTAAGCCTACGTTAAAAGCACTTGATTTTAATTCTTCTTTTATTAATGATGTTTTGCATAACAAATACAATACTTCAGACAATTTAGATAGTTTAACAGCTTTAATTTTTGCCGGGACGTTTGATATAGGAGCACAGGAGGTTTTGAGTGATTATAATAACTCTTTTGGTTGGCATGGAAATAATCATAACTATGTTTTTACAATATCAAATTATTCTCAAAACGGAAATAACTGCTTTTTAAGTTTAAACAATACAGACTCTAAAAAAATTTATGCAAAATTTTATTTGGCCGACAGTGCCTATGCACTGGCGCTTGGAAAAGATATAAATAAAAACGCTGCGTGTATAACAAATCTTCATATACCAGATAATGAAATAGATAATACTCTTTTTTTGTTTTATAATTACAGACCATGGAAGGGTGATACTTTTTGTGCAGATAATAACGGAAATCCGGAAGGAAACGTTACAGTATTGGCTCAAAATGTAAAAGGATTTAAATTTAAAAAAGTAAATTCACATCTTGAAATGTTTTTTACATTTTTTAAAAGCAGGGGTGATATTAATATCTCCGTTTCCAAACAGAAGGTGGTATTTTGAGAAAAGGAATTGGGCTTATATGGGCTATTATTATTTTGCTTTTAATAGCTTCATTAATGACTGCTGTAACAAAAATAGCATTTTTCAGTGTTAAACATACAAGCGATACTTATATGATTGAGAGGGCACAGCTTTTTATGCAAAGTGCAATTGAAAATGCTCTTCTTGCAATTGAAGGATATGATAGAAGCGGTGGAAATTGCCTTAAAACAATTCATTTTACAGATGAAGATGGCAGATTTGAAGCAAATATTACAATTTTAAGATATTATATTTATAATAAATGCCCAAATAACTGTAATATATGTGTTCCTATAAAAACAGGTTTTTCAAACGGATATGTGTTAATGGATGTAAAAGTAGTAAGCTTAAACAGTGCAAAAAATGACAATAAAAAAATAGTGCTTGAAAAAGTAACACTTCAAAGGCCGTGAATGAGAGCATTTAGTTTGATAGAACTTATTTTTATTTTAGTAATTATGGGAATACTTGCTTTTGTTGGTATGCAGTTTATTCCTAATGAAACGCCTTTAAGTGATTTTGAAATTTTAAAAAAATTAATTCTTACAAAAAAAACAAATGCTCTTGGATATAAAGTTTTTGGTGAAAACAACGAAACGTGTATAAAACTTACAAAAAATGATATTAACAAAGAAGAAAACGCATCAAGAGTTAAATATTATTTTAAATCAGATATTCAGGTAAGGGGTTTAAGTGGAAATTTACTCTGTTTTGATTATATGGGAAGGCCTTATGATGGGGTAGTAAATCAAAAGCTTACAAATTTGCTTAAAAATTTTGTTACAATAACATTAAGTTATAAAAATAAAGAAAAAAATTTAACACTCTATCCAATAAGTGGATATGTAAGGTAATTAATGGAAAATGTCTATTTTTTAACTAAAGATTATATGTATGAATATGTTGACGGAAGAGTTGTAAAAAAAGAACTTAAAAAAGAAAAAGGAATATATACCTCTATAATTTATTTTAAAGATATTTTTAATAACACATTTAAACTCCCTGCGGATTTAAATAAAGACGAATTGGTTATAGAAGCTGAAAAAACGGTTTTTAACGAAGCCACGCTTGATTTGAGTAAAGAATATAAAATTAATTATAAATTTCAAAAATTTGATGATTATTATTTGGTGGATGCTTTTATAGCTGAGGCTGACAGGTTAAAAGAAGAATTTTCCGATATTATTAAAAAATTTAAATATATCGATTTTGTCGGGGCCGCCCCTTTTGTTTTCGAAGAATATTATAATATTGCAAATATAATTCCCAAAAACGATATATTTATATTTTTTACTCCAAAAGACGCATTTTTGGTGGGATTTAAAGATAAAAAATTTGTTTTTGTCAAAAGTCTGGATAAATTTTCCAAATTGGCTGCAATTACAAATCTTAAAGAAGACGCCCTTATCACTCTTTTAAAAGAAAAAGGCTTAAATAAAACATCTTATGAAAATGATGAATTTTTTAATAAAATAGAAAGTTTTTTTTCACAGTTTTTTATGAAAGTGAATAATTTGATTAATTATTCCAAAAATTTTTACCATATGGATGAAATTAACAGGATATTTTTTTATTCAGATATAAAAATAAACGCTTTAATTGAAACGTATGAAAATTTTTGGCATTTAAGCGGTATTGAATTTAAAAAATTTGAAATTGAGAGCGAATATGACCCGTTTGAATATTGTGCAACTGTATATAATGCTAAAAATTATAATAATGAAGAAGTCAATTTCAGTATTTTTTTAAGACCTCCGAAATTTTATAAAACAAAAAGCGGTAAATTTGTGGTATTTTCTTTTATTATTTTAATGTTTTTATTAATTGACGGAATATACAAATATTATTTGATAAACAATCAACAAAAACAGATTTCAAGATTGCAAAATTTTTTTCAAAAAAAAGAAAAAGAAATAAAACTGGTTAAACTTTACATAAAAAAATATAAAGAAAAAATTAACAAAGAAAAAGAAAATACTGCAAATATTGACACCCAAACAGAAGACATTTCATCAAAAATAGATTATTTATATGGTTTAAAAGTTAAAAAACCCCTTTTCAATGAAATAGCCGATGCAGTTGATTTTGCGGTTAAACATAATTTACAAATTATAAAATTTGAAAAAAACAAAAATAAAATAAACTTAATGATAAAAAGCAATATTGACAATTCAGATTTAATTGCAAAATTTGTAAAAAAACTTATAGATTTGGGATATAAAAATGTTTTCTCCAATAAAATTACCAATAAAAAAAACAGATATATCACTGTAATAAAGTATAATGATGAATAGATTGGAAGAATTTTTACAAAATCTTGATAAAAAAAATTTATTATTACTTTATTTATCTGTATTTATAATCGGAATTATTATTTATTACAATTTTAATTATAATGTTTTAAGTTCAAAAATTGATGAAAACAGCCGATTGATTGGTGATTTGGAAAATAAAGCAAATGTTTCATTAAAAAAATACAATACAAAACTGGCAAAACTGAAAAAAGAATATAGAAATTTAAAAATAAAAGAATATTCAAAGCTTCAGGATCTGGATTATTTAAATAAAAAAATTGATTTAAGTATTTTGAATATAAATGATAAAAATTTCTACTCCCTGCTTGAAAATATTTTGTATAAAAGTTCGGTTTTAAATTTAAACCCTAATTTCTATATTAGTAAAAACAATAATAATTTTAAAATTTACAATATAGAAATAAACGGGACTTTAGGGTATTGCAATGAAAGAAATTTATTCAATCTTATTAAATTTTTGGAATCCCAAAAATATGTAAACAGTGTAGAGAGTTGTTATATTGATGAAAACAGATCAAATTTTTACATAAAATATAATGTCTGGGGACTTAAATGAAAAAATTTTTATTTTTATTAGCAGGGATTTTTTTATATGCGGGTATTAGCAATGCTTTAATGGAAATAGTAAAAATAGAAAATTTTAAACCTCGTTTTAAAAAAATATTTTTACCAGCATGTACTTTAAAAGGAAAAAAAACTGTATTAAACAATACTGTTAGTAATTTGAATTTAAAACTGGAAGCGATTTTTAATAAAAAAGCTCTTATTAACCATAAATGGGTGAGGGCTGGAAACAGTGTAAAAGGTTATAAAATAATAAAAGTGTTTCCAAAAAAAGTGATTTTGAAAAAAAACAACAAATATGTTGTTTTAAAATTTGAAAGTAATATTTTAAAGGTTAAAAAATGAAAAAAATATTTCTGTTTTTAATTATTGCAATAACTCTTTTTGCCACAGATTGTAATAAAAAACTCTTTACCCTGCATCTAAAAAGCCCTGTAAAATTCAGTAACATTATTTCAGACATATCAAGCGAATGTAATTTAAATGTGGTAATTATTGATAAAAAAGCAAAGGATATTTTAAATACCGATATAAATTATATAAATATTGACAATGTCTCATTAAAGGATTTTTTAAACACCCTTTTTGATGTTAAAAATCTTTTTTATAAAATAGAAAACAATAATATATATATATCTTATTATAAAACAAAGACATTTAAGCTCGATTTTGTACCAAATTCCATAACCGGTGTTTCAAATATGGATACAACCGACAATACGGTAAAAACCGATTACAGTTTTGATTTTTGGCAGAACCTCAGAAATAATTTGATAAATATTCTTTCAAATATAAACGGGGATTATAAAAAACCTGTAATAGATAAAAATGCAGGGCTGATAACAGTAACTGCGAATAAACCGCAAATGGATCAAATAAAAAAATATTTCAATGATTTAAGTGACAGGCTTCATAAAGAAGTGTTAATTGATGTTAAAATTTACAGTGTGGAACTCTCAAAATCACATCAGACTGGTATAGACTGGTCAAAACTCAATATTGCAATGGATGCTTCGAATATTCCTCTCAGGGCGGCATATATTGGAGGCAGTGAATCTGTTTTCAATTCGGCAACGTTTAATATAAGCGGATTTTTAAATTTTTTAGCTCAAAACGGAAATGTAAATTCAATATCAAATCCTAAAATAGTAACACTTAATAATCAAAAAGCCTTAATCAGGGTAGGGGATACAATTTATTATAAATATGCAAATGAAATTACAACTGATTCAAACGGAAATCCAACAGCTTCATATGAGATTAATTCTACATTTGTAGGAGTCATATTAGATATTACACCTCAAATTAGTGATAATGGAGTAATAATTCTTAGTATAAGTCCAAGAATTAGCTCTTTTAAAGATATTACCCAGCTAAATGATACAAAAAGGGAAATGCCGCCTGATACAAAAGATAATTCATTAATTAGCGTTGTTAGAATGAAAAATAACCAAACATTGGTTCTTGGAGGTTTGATAACAAACGATTCAAATATAAATGTTAATGGAGTTCCTGTTCTGAAAGAAATTCCATTAATTAAATATCTTTTTTCTTCAAAAGAGGAAATAAGTTCAAGAAAAGAACTTGTATTTGTTATAACCCCGCATATTATCGATTTGAATACCAAAAAAACGCTTGAAAGTTATGGATATAAAAAGCTTCCTAATTTAGAGGATTTGGATGTTAAGTAATTTAATAAATGAATTTGAGGATAAAATAAATTTGAAAGATTATTTTTCTTATGTAAATTTTGAAATAATTAAAGAATCGGTGCTTTTTTCAAAATCAAATATTATTTTTCTTTTGGGAGAGCCTGGAAGCGGAAAAAGTTTTTTATTAAATTATCTTTATAAAAATTTCAATGATTATATTTTAATTAATGAAGCATTTGAAAGTAAAGAAGAATTTTTTAAACTTGCCGGAAATATTGAAAATAAAAGATTGTTAATTGATGAAGCGCAGCTTTTGGATATTAAAATACTTGAATTTTTAAGAACACTTAGCGATAAAGGAAATCAGGTCGTTTTTGCGATGCACAAAATTGAAGGGGAAAAAATTGCAAAACTTCCACAGTTTTTTTCAAGATACAATGAGAAAATTTATTTAAAACCGTTGAATTTTGAAGAATTTCAAAAATACACAATGTCAAAATTTATAAAAAACAATAAACCTGAACTTATAGATGAAAAAATACTTAAAAAAATTTATAACCTTTCCGGAGGTAATTTTAGACTTTGTAAAAAAATTGTTTTTACAGCTTTGGATTTATTAAACTTTTCTTTGAAAAATTCGTTAAAATACAGGAAAATAGATAATTGTATTTTAACAATGAGCGCTATAAAACTGGAATTAAAATGACTTTTTACGAATTGGAAAAAGAGTGTAAAAAAAGGAAAAGAAACCGTTTTTTATTTTTGTTTTTTTTAATTTTTTTAATATTTTTCTTTATAAAAAAATAAAAAGATATTAAAAAAACAAAAAAGAAAAAAATTAAAAAAAAAAATTAAAATAATCAAATAAACAGCAATTTACAAAAATTATTAAATCCAAAAAAGAATTATTAAATATTTCAACCCTGCCTTCGTATGAAACATGTATAACACTTGCCAAAAATTATTATAAAAACGGTGATTATGAAAATGCTTTAAAATGGGCAAAAAATGCCAATTTGCAAAATAAAAATAAACCTGAAAGCTGGATTATTGTGGCCAAAAGTCTTTATAAATTAAATCAAAAACAAAAAGCGATTAAAATTTTAAAAATTTATTATGATTATACTAAAAATAAAGATATTTTAAATATTATAGAAAGGATGAAAAATGGGGAAACTTTTTAGCGTTTTTATTTTATTGACAGTTTTTTTAAATGCTTCAATAATTGATGAATATAAAAATAAAAATTATAATAAAATATGCAGTTATAAAAATATAATGAAATATAAAAAAAATGAAAAAATTCTCTCAGTTATAGGTGTATCCTGTGTAAAAATAAACAGTTTATATTTGCTTCCATATATTATTAATTATTTAAAGCATACAACAGTCGGCAGAAAAAACGCTATTTATTTTCTTGTAATATTTAATGAAAAAAAACTTCTTTATTCATTTTTGTTTGATAATTTTAATGTCAGCGATTTTAATTTTCCAAAAACCGGGCATATTTTATCTACAGTTTTTAATGCTGTTAAAAATAAGAAGTATAAAAAAACGGGTGAGGTTTATTTAATCAAAAAAAACGATATAACCATAAAAATGTATAAAGAAAATGATAAAATGATAATAGAAAAGATTAAAGGTAAAAAAATAAAAAGGTATTGGTTCAGATGATTAGAAAAAATGTAAGATTAGGGGATTTATTAATACAAAATAAAATAATTAACGAAGAAGAATTAAACAATGCTCTTGAAAAACAAAAAGAATTAAAAAAAGAGGGGGTTTATAAAAAACTTGGCGAAATATTAATTGAACTCGGTTTTGCAACGGAAAAAGAGATACTTGAAACACTTTCTCGTCAGCTTGGATATCCTTTTGTAGATTTATTTGGTGAAAAAGTAGATTATGATTTGATGAGCTCATTTCCAATTGCTTTGCTCGAAAGACATAAGATTCTGCCTTTTAGAAAAGATGACGAATATATTTATGTTGCCACTTCAGACCCTCTTGATTATGAAGCGGTGGAAACGGTTGAAAAATTTTCTCCAAAACCTCTTCAAATATATATAGCTTTAAGCAAAGATATAAATGCCATACTTGAGAGGTTAAAAGTTACCATTTCAACCAACGAATTGATTAAAAAGGTAAAAATTGAACTTCAAAAAGGAGGTGGGGAAAATATAGCCGCAATAGATGAGCTTTTGGATGTAATAATTCAAAATGCGATAAAACAGCGTTCAACCGATATTCATATAGAACCGGGAAGATACAATTTTTCGGTAAGAAGCAGAATAGACGGGGTTTTAAGAGAGCTTTTTTCTTTCGATAAAGATATATATTTTCCTTTGATTTCCAAAATTAAATTACTCTCAAATATGGATATCAGTGAAAAAAGAAGACCGCAGGATGGAAGATTTACAAAAAATTATAATAACCGTATTTATGATTTCAGGGTTTCCACCACACCAACTCTTCATGGAGAAAGCGTAGTTTTAAGGGTACTTGATCAGCAAAAAATTCTTCTTAGACTTACCGAACTTGGAATGAGCGAATATAATTTAAAAAGATTTGAAAAACTTATCCACACCCCTTATGGAATAGTGTTTGTAACAGGTCCTACAGGAAGCGGTAAAACAACCACTTTATATGCTGCACTGAATGAATTAAAAGGAGTTGATAAAAAAATTATTACCGTAGAAGATCCTGTGGAATATGAAATTCCTCTGATTCAACAAATTCCTGTTAATTATAAAATAGGTGTAACATTTGCCGTGGCTTTAAGAAGTATTTTAAGGCAGGACCCTGATATTATAATGATAGGTGAAGTCAGAGACACTGAAACACTTACCGCTTCTATTCAGGCGGCACTTACCGGACATTTGGTGCTTGCTACGCTTCATACAAACGATGCACCAAGTGCAATTACAAGAATGGTTCAGATGGGGGCGGAAAATTATCTGGTGGCCGACGCTTTGATCGGAGTGGTTGCCCAAAGACTTGTAAGAAAAATTTGTCCTTACTGCAAAGAAGTTTTTCATCCAAGCAAGCAGGAACTGGAATTAATAAAACCGTATTTAAAAGAAAATATTACCTTTTACAAAGGCAAAGGATGTAAGGAATGTAATTTTACCGGATATTTGGGGCGTGAAATGATAAGCGAAGTATTAATTATTAATGATAAACTGGCCCATTTGATAGCGAACAGCAAAGACAAGGTTGAAATTCTCGAAATTGCAAAAGAACTTGGGTTTGTAAGTATGATAGATGACGGCATAAATAAAGTAAAATCAGGTATTACTACATTAGAAGAAATCTTGAGGGTTGTAAAAGTAGATGTGGTTTAAAATAGATTATATAAAAAACGGAAAATTATATTCAAAAACACTTAAAGCAAAAAGCATTAACGAAGCTGTAAAATTATTAAAAAAAAGAGATAACAGGGCAATAATCAGAGATATAAAAAAAATTGAAAAAGAATCTTTAATAGACGAATTTTTAACAAAACTTGATTTGGCAAAAATCGATTTTGAAGAATATATAAGCGTTATTGATCAATTATATGTAATGCTTGATGCCGGACTTGGTATAGATACAGTAATAGATAATATAAAAGAAAATATAAAAAATAAAAAATTAAAAAAAATATTTTTTTCACTTGCAAATGATATTAGAGCCGGTCTTTCACTGAGCGATAGTGTTAAAAAGTTTGAAAAAGATTTGGGCACATTAAGTACAGCAATGGTTTCTTTGGGTGAAGAAACAGGGGATCTGGCAAGGGCGATGCATGATCTCTCTCAAATTTTAAGTGAAATTTTGGAAAACAGAAAAAGACTTAAAAAAGCAACCCGTTATCCTGTTTTTATTATATTTGCAATGATGATTGCATTTGTAGTGGTGATTTTATTTGTAATTCCTCCATTTAAATCCCTTTTTGCCTCTCTTCATACCGAATTGCCGCTTCCTACAAGGTTTTTATTATGGATAGAATATGCATTTGAACAATATGGACTTTATGTATTAGCAGGTGCTGTAATAATTTTTGGAATATTAACATATATTTATAATACCAGTGAAAAAGCAAGACTTAAAATGGATAAATTTATGCTTAAAATTTATATAGTGGGTCCCGTTATAAAGTTGGCTATGATTGGCAGGTTTATTTTTGTAATGCAAAGACTTATTGATGCGGGGATTCCTATAATTAATGCAGTGGAAATTGCTTTAAATATTGTTGATAACAGATTTATCTACAAAAGACTGATACTGATTAAAAATTCCATTCAGATGGGTGGGACTGTAAAGCAGGGCTTTGTTGAGAGCGGACTGTTTGAAAATATGATAATTCAAATGATAGCGGCTGGGGAAGAATCGGGCTCGCTTGTACTTATGCTTCAAAAGGCAAGCAATTATTATCTGAGTAAATACAGGTATATTGTTGATAATATTGCAGCGCTGATTGAACCTGTTTTAATAGCTGCAATAGCGGGATTTGTATTTACACTGGCACTTGGAATATTTTTGCCGATGTGGAATCTTACAGAAGCAATGCAATAGGGGAAATTATGGGAATAGAAACTGGTAGTATAGTTATAGCGATAATTAGTACGATTATTTTGGCTTTTGCTTTATGGATAATATATAAAATTTCGAATATATAAAAAAATAATGAAATATTTATTAATTCACTTGATTTTAAAAAAAAATGTAGTATAATTATTAAAATTTAAAAAGGAGTAGAAATGAGAAAAGGTTTTACGTTAATTGAATTAATTTTTGTTATTGTAATTATCGGTCTTTTAGCAGCAGTTGCAGTTCCTAAATTTTTAAATCTAAAACAAAATGCAGAGGCAGCGCCATTGTTAGAGGCAATAAATGATTTAAACGGAAGTGGTGGAGCAAGTGCTTATCTGAATGCATCAGAATTGAGAGGAATTAAAGATAATGAGTTAAATATAACTAATTTCTATAAATTTCAAGGCGGTTATTGGACAGTATCAACTGACAATAAAACTGCTACATATAGAAGCGGATATACTGATTTAAATGCCACTATTTCTTATAACAATAATGGTACAGCAACTGTAACAAATTATTGTGATACCACATCAGATCAAGGAAAAGCAGCTGAAGGTTATTTAAAAGCTCATGGTTTAGATTGTTCACCAACTGGAACTTCCTATACTATAAATTTAGCAACACAAAAATAATTAATGGGAAGAGCATTTACATTAATAGAAATTATTTTTGTAATTGTTCTCATAGGTCTTCTGGCCTCTGTGGCCATACCTAAGTTTACCAATCTTACAACAAATGCAAAAAATTCCGCGCTTAAATCAATAATTACTTCTGTCCAGTCTTCAATTGACAATATTCATTCTCAGTGGGTTGTAAATGATGATTTTAAATGGATCGGGGCTGACGGAATTGACCGATTTTGACAATAATACAGGTTATCCTAAAAAATTAGATGAGGGTAAAAATACAAACAAACTTTTTTCTTATGTTTTAAAAGTGCCTGTTTTAAGTTGCGGGAATAAAAATTCAGGCTGTTTTGAAGAGTATGATGATAATAAATACGAATATAAATACAATTCTTCAAAAGATTTAAAATTTCATTATGACAGCTCAAGCGGATTAATTGTATGTGATGACGGAGATGGAGTAAGTAAAGAGGAATGTGAAAATCTATTATTTAAATAGGCAAGATAAATCCTAAATCCTTTTTTTTCTTTAGCTAATTCTATCTTTCCTTTATGAGCTTCTATAATTTCCTTACTTAAAGCAAGTCCAAGACCGTTACCTTTTGTTTTTGTGGATTTAAAAGGTGTAAAAAGTATATTTTTATCTTCTATTTCTTTTCCGGAATCATAAATATTAATAATATGATAATTATCTTTTTTATCGTATAAAATTTCAATTAATCCTTCTTCATTTTCATCTTCTTCTATTGCATCAATCGCATTTATTAACATATTTTGAAGAACGAGTAATATTAAATCATAATCGGCATTTATTTCAATGTCAGGTAAAAAGAATATAAATTCTATGTTTTTAGAATATGAATAATATTTTATAATCTCTTCCAAATCTTTTTGTAATTCGCTTAAAAAAAAGATTCTTTTATTAAGTTTTAAGCCTTTTGAAAAAAGAAGAGTCGATTTAATTATTCTTTCAATCCTGAAAATTGAGCTTTTTGCTTCATTAATTAATTCATTGTTTGGACATTCTTTTTTTAATAAAGACAAAAGTATGGAAATAGAACCTATTGGGTTTCTTATTTCATGTGCTAAATGTGCTGCCATCTGACCCATTGAGATTAATCTTTCATTTCTTTTTTGTTCAGTTATATCTGTTGCGCTTATTATTTTTTTGTTTTCAATTTTTGAGCTTCTGATTAAATAGACTTTATCATTTATCTCTATTTCCCCTTCATTTGGAATAAAATTAAACTCATTGGTTTTAGAATTCTCGGCAATAATTTCCTCATTTTCATCTATAACCCATAGAGCATGTGGTAAAAATTCAATAACCCCATTTAATATGTTTTTTAATTCAATAAATTCGTTTTCTACTTCATAAGTCCTCTCAATTAATGTTTCAAGATTTTTTATCAGCTCTTCATTTTCTTTTGAAATATTCATTTCATATATTCCTCAATATTTTCTCTTAATTTTCTTTTTAAAACTTTTCCGGTGGCATTTTTTGGAAGTTCATCTATTACATAAAAAGCTTTTGGGATTTTATAATTTGCAAGATGTTTTTTTAAGTATTTTTTAAATTCTATTTCATTAAATTCTGCATTGTCTTCAAGCTCAATAAATGCAACAGGAATTTCATCATTATTTTCTTTTTTTCCAATTACCGCACACTCTTTAATTCCCGGAAATTTCAGGCAGATTTCTTCTATTTCTCTTGGATAAATATTTACGCCTTTAGAAATAATCAAATCTTTTTTTCTATCAAGTATATAAATATACCCGTCTTCATCTATTTTTCCAATATCTCCCGTAAGCAGCCATCCATTAATAATGGTTTGTTGAGTGGCGTCTTCCCTTTTATAGTAGCCTTTCATGACATTATCGCCTTTTACGATAATTTCACCGGCAACTCCTTTCGGCACTTCAATTAATTCATCATTTACTATTTTTACTTCAACTCCCGGAATTGCGGGGCCGACTGAAGAAGGTTTTTGAAGCTCGGCTCTGTTGACCGCCACTACAGGGGAGCATTCGCTAAGTCCGTAACCTTCAAGCAGTTTTGCCCTTTTGAATTTTTTTGAAAATCTCTCCAGCACTTCCCCGGCGAGAGGTGCGGCTCCTGAAACAAAAAACCTTATTTTATTAAACCAATGAAAATAAAAAGGAAGTTTTGCCCTTGAGAGTGCTGAATAAACATCCGGAACACCTGTGAAAATTGTAACTCTTTTTAGTAGAGTCTCTTTAATAATTTTACTAAAAGGCATAATTGAGCGTATTATTACAACAGGGGAACCGTAAAACATTGGAAGTAAAATATTAACAGTCAGGGTGAATGAGTGAAACATAGGAAGATATGCTATAAATCTGTCTTTATTTGTAAGTTTAATAAGCTCATTTATCCCGTAGATGTTTGAGAAAAAATTTTTGTATGTAAGCATTGCCCCTTTTGGTTTTCCGGTAGTTCCGGATGTATAAATAATTACCGCCAAATCATTTCTTTTAGGAAGTTCTTTTACTTCATGAGATTCAAAGTTTGAGAGTATTTCAGAAAAAGAGATATTATTTTCATCTATATTTTCAACTTCACCTTCCCAAATAATTTTTTTAATATTTGTATTGTTTCTTATATTTTTTAGATTGTTTTTAAATTTGCTTGAAGCTATTAAAATTTCAGCTTCAGTGTCATTTAAAATAAAAGTAATTTCTTCTTCTTTTAAAAACGTATTAACCGGTACGGCAACGGCAGAGAGTTTTTGTATGGCAAGAATTGCAACAATAAATTCTATTGAATTTCCAACTAAAACAGGAACTAAATCACCTTTTTTAACACCTATTATTTCCAAAGCCCTGGCAAATGTGTCAACTTTTTTTTTGACTCTCTCCCAGGAAATTTTTCTGTTATTTAGAAAATAGGCAGGTTTGTTTTTTAAATTTTTTGCATTTTTTTCAAGTATTTCATAGAAGTTATTATATTGATAATTCATAAAATTACCTTTTTATCATTATTATATCAAATTATTAATTTTCCATTTTATATTCTCAATTATCCATTATTTAACAGTGAATTGTATATCTCTTTTTGTGATTTTTCACTTATTTTAGCAAGAAGTTTTGATTTTTCTTTTATGGGAAGGTTAAGGTTTAATATGTCTTCATAAGTCAGATTTAGTGTTTTTGTTTTTTCGGCTTTGTTTATTACAACAACCCATTCGCCTTTAGTATTATCTAACTTTATATCTTTTGCTTTTGCTTTTATAAATTTTTCATGAATTTTTGATATTTCTTTTATTAGAAAAATTTCTCTGTTTTCATCTATTTTTTGAATTTCTTTAATCAGTTTTTCAATTCTGTGAGGAGCTTCGTAAAGAATAGAAATTTTGCCTGTTTGCATAATTTCATATAATTTATCGGTTCTTTCTTTTCCTTTATTTGGTAAAAACATATAAAAACAAAATTCACCTTCAAATCCGCTTGCAACAAAAGCTGTTACAAAAGCGCTTGGTCCCGGTAAAACAGTATAGGGTATATTGTTTTTCTGACAAAACCGAATTAATTTACTACCTGGGTCACTTATTCCTGGCATTCCGGCATCACTGACGTAAGAGCATTCTTTAGTTTTCAAAAGATTTATATCCAGGCTGTTAATTATTTTTGATTCATTATGTGAATGCATCGAAATAAAAAATTTATTTAGTGGGATGTTTAACAGATTCAGAAGTTTTTTTGTTACCCTTGTGTCTTCGCAAAATATAATTTCGGAAT
Source organism: Lebetimonas sp. JH292 (assembly GCF_000523275.1). NCBI lineage: Bacteria > Pseudomonadati > Campylobacterota > Epsilonproteobacteria > Nautiliales > Nautiliaceae > Lebetimonas > Lebetimonas sp. JH292. The sequence continues at coordinate 955,388 of NZ_ATHQ01000001.1, forward strand.
TTTCAAGGGCTAAAAGAGCCCTTTTTGTAATATCGGCTAAATTTCCAATTGGTGTTGGAACAAAATATATCAATTATTTTAAGCCGTATTTTTTCTTAAATTTCTCTACTTTTCCGCCTCTGTCTAAGTTTCTTTCCTGTCCTGTATAGAAAGGATGACATTTATCGCATACTTCAATTCTGAGTGTAGGTTGATTTGAAAGTATTTCAAAAGTGTGACCGCATGTGCATGTAACCTGACAAGTCAAATATTTGGGATGTATACCTTTTTTCATTTATCTCTCCTTATAGTGCCTCTTTAGCTTTTTGAACAACCGCAGCAAAAACTTCAGGTTCGTTCATAGCTAAATCGGCAAGTATTTTTCTATCAAGTTCGATGCCGGCTTTTTTAAGCCCGTTTATAAATCTTGAATAACTAATATCGTTTAATCTGCATGCGGCATTAATTCTTACAATCCATAATTTTCTGAAATCTCTTTTTTTCTGTTTCCTGTCTCTAAAAGCGTATACAAGACTTCTTTCAATCTGTTCTTTGGCTTTTCTAAAATGTTTTCTTCTGCCAGAATAGAAGCCTTTAGCCATTTTTAATATTTTTTTATGTCTTTTTCTTCTTACCGTTCCTGTTTTTACTCTCATTATTTCTCCTTGTTTTTTGGCGTGCAAACTTTCGCAACTTAGCCTTTTAGGCGGGGTCTTTTACCCACTTGGCCACTTCTACACTAAACTCCTAAAAGTTCTCTTACTTCTTTGTAGTTTACTTTTGCAACATATTTAGGGGCTCTAAAATTTCTTTTTCTTTTTTGTGATTTTTTAGTTAAAATATGGCTTCTAAAAGCGCTTCCTCTTTTGATTTTACCGCTTTTTTTAACTTTGAATCTTTTAGCCGCCCCTCTGTTTGTTTTCATTTTAGGCATTTTAAGCTCCTTACTCAAATTGAGATGAAATTATACCATAAAGTTTGATTTTATGCTACAATAATGATACCTTATGTAAGGATTAAAAAATGATTATAGAAAAATATGTCGAAGACGTTTATTATAAAGAGTGTAATGAAGTAAAAGATATGACAATTAAAGAATTAATTGTTTTATCAAATAAATATAAAACGGATTCAATTTATCTGACAAAAAATAAATATCCTGTTTTTATGTTTGAACATATTGATTTTTTAGATGTGCTTTTGAGTAATGAATTGGATGTAAATGTTTTGGAGTATATCAAAAAACATCCTAAAAAAATAAATGTTTTAAATTATGATACAAATATTATAGATGCGTATTATTATATGCGTTCAAACAATTTAAAAAAAGTAGCTGTAATTAAAAACAACGAGCTTATCGGTGAAGTTAGTTTTAAAATGATAAGTGCACGAATTGCTGATATTGTAATAAAAGATCCTCTTACAGGTGTTTATAACGAAAAATATTTTGAAGTGTTGATTGAAGAATACAAGGATTTCGACAAACCTCTCGGAATTATTTATATAGATATTAAAAACACAGGGGTAATTGAGGGATTATACGGAAGAGAAAAAGTAAATGAAATATTAAAAGCAATTGCCGATAAATTAAAAAATATGCTGAGAGATATAGATTTTATTTTCAGAAACGATTTTAGATTTAAAATAATAACATTTTCTCCTCTTGATGTAACGGAAAAAATAATAAACAGAATAAGAAAATCATTAGATAATTTTGAAGTAGACGGAATTAAAATTGCATATTCTTTATCTTTTTCCCATATTCCCGAACTTGAAGGTAATGTGTTATTGGCTCTTGATGATTTGGAAAGAAATCTTATAGATTAAAAGGGACTATCGCACTTCCCCATGTAAATCCGCCTCCGAAAGCGTCAAGAAGCATAATATCGCCTTTTTTAATTTTTCCAATTTTATATAAATCATTTATTGCCATAGGTATTGAAGCAGAAGAAGTGTTTCCATATTTATGAACGGTTAAAACAGATTTTTCTTTTGGCATTTTAATGGTTCTTGCAACAGCATCAATTATTCTGTAATTTGCTTGATGAGGAATAAACCAGTCTATTTCTCTGCTTGTCATACTGTTTCTTTTTAATATATCGGTTACAGACTGGGACAATGTTTTAACGGCGACTTTAAATGTTTCGTTACCTTTCATTTCGAGCCAGATTCTATCGCTTTCACATCCATATTTTACACCTCTGCCGGGTGTTATTAAAAAATCTTTATATTTACCGTCGGCGTTTATATCTATATCTGTTATGGCTTCTTCTTTTTTCTCTGTTGCACTTATAATTGCGGCTCCCGCCCCGTCACCAAACAAAACACAGGTGGTTCTGTCTTTCCAGTTTACTATTTTACTGAGTGTCTCTGCACCGATTATCAATATGTTTTTATATACCCCGCTTTCAATAAAAGCCTTTGCCTGGGCAAGGGCATAGATAAAGCCGGTACAAGCGGCGCTGATATCCACTGCAGGCGCTGTAATCCCCAGTTTTTCAGCTACTAAACATGCGGTTGAGGGCATTGTGAAATAATCAGGTGTTATTGTGGCTAAAATAATCATATCAATATCTTCGGGTTTCATTTTGGCATTATTAAGTGCATCAACCGAAGCTTTATACGCCAAATCACTTGTTACCTCATTTTCAGCGATATGTCTTGTTTTTATACCTGTTCTTTTTGTTATCCATTCATCTGTAGTATCTACTATTTTTTCCAAATCTTTATTTGTTAAAATTTTAGGAGGAACATATGCCCCTATACTTTTAAAACTTGCATACATTATGAACCTTTAGGGAATTTTCTATTTTTTGTGTTACATCGTTTTCGATATATTTTACGGCTTGGAAGATTGCATTTTTTATGGCTTTGGAATTACTTTTCCCATGGCTTATAATAACACATCCGTTTATTCCAAGAAGAGGTGCACCTCCGTATTCTGCATAATCTGTTGCTTTTTTTAGACCTTTGAATACGGGCTTTAATAAAAGTGCACCTATTTTCTGAAGAAGCCCTGAGGCATAAATTTCCTGTTTTATTAAAGTTGATATGGCTTCTGCCGCACCTTCGCTTGTTTTTAAAACAATATTTCCTATAAAACCGTCGCATACAACAACATCCACTCCGCCTTTAAATATGTCAGAGCCTTCTACATTTCCGATAAAAGCTTTGCAGTTTTCTTTTAATATTTTAAAAGTTTCTTTGGTAACGGAGTTTCCTTTGCTTTCTTCTTCACCGTTGCTTAAAAGCCCGATACTTGGAGTGTTTTTATTTAAAACCACTTTTGCATATTCTTCACCCATTAAAGCAAACTGATATAAATTATTTGCATCACAGTCAACATTTGCACCTACATCAAGCACAAGTGTATATGATTTTTTGATATTCGGCATAAAAGTTACAATAGCAGGTCTTTTTATTCCCTTTATTCTGCCGAGTCTGAGTGTTGCAAGGCTCATTGTGGCTCCGCTGTGACCGGCTGAAACAACTGCGTCAACCTGTTTTTGTTTAAGTAATTCAATAGATTTATAAATAGTGGATTCTTTTCTTCTTACAGCATCTGTAGCACTGTCACTCATACTTATAACATCTTCACTATTTATAAACCTAACTCTCTCTTGTAAATTTTTTGGAATTAAAGGTTTTATTTTCTTTTCATCTCCCACCAAATAAGCGGTAAAATCTTTCTTTTTCAGTGCTTCAACAACACCTTCGATAATAGGCCCGGGACCGAAGTCCCCTCCCATTGCATCAATCGCTATTTTCATTAATACTCACCGCAGCTTGGGCATGCTCTGTGAGGTCTTTTGTAAGCCCCGCAGTTTGAACATTTTACAACACTGGATAATCTGATTTTATAATGTGTTCTTCTTTTAGCTCCTCTTGTTTTAGAGTTTCTTCTTTTTGGAACTGCCATTGTTTCTCCTTAAAATTCTTTGTTAAATTCTTTGTTTTTACATTTTTCGCATATATTATAATCAAGTTTTAAACTCTCTATTTCACTTTTTAGTATTTCATCTAAATCAAATTTTTCTTGTTCAATTATATCATACTCATCATCAAAACCGTGATAAGTAGGTTTTACAATTTTATATTTAACCTCTTCGTCAACTTTTCTTTCAAAAGTATTTAAACATTTAACGCATTCCACTTCTAATGTACCGGTGATTTTTCCTTTTACTAAATAAAAATCACCTTTTTTTTCACTATTGCCGATAAATTGAATATTATTAATTTTTTTTTGAATATTCAATTACAAAATCTCCCTGCCTGCAAAGAAAAATGCGATTTCTTTTTTTGCATTTTCAAGGGAATCACTGCCGTGAACTGCATTTGCTTCAATACTCTCAGCAAAATCAGCTCTAATTGTGCCCTCTGCCGCTTCTTTAGGATTGGTGGCTCCCATAAGTTCCCTGTTTTTAGCTACCGCATTTTCACCTTCAAGAACCATAACTACAACAGGTCCACTGCTCATATATTCACATAAATCATTAAAAAACGGTCTTTCTTTATGTACTTCATAAAATTTTGCAGCGTCGTCTTTGCTTAATTTAATTTTTTTCATAGCTGCAATTCTAAATCCCTTATTTTCAAATCTATTTAGTATTTTTCCAATAACATTTTTAGCTACAGCGTCAGGTTTAATTATTGAAAGTGTCTGTTCCATTATCTCTCCTTAGCTTTTTAGAGAGGAATTATACAAAAAAATGAAGAAAAAAAGAAGAGGGGATTATTCGATTACAGGAGTACCAGGTTCTCCTCTGTCTTCTCTGCAGGTTTGGCCTTCTTTGCATTCGTCCCAAACTATGCATCCCTCAGTAGGGCAAGCTTCAGCACATGCCGGAGAATCATAATATCCAACACATTCTACGCATTTGTCAGGATATACATAATATGTTTCTTCTCCTGTTGGGTTTTCGCTGTCATCTACAATTGCTTCTACAGGACATTCGTCTATGCAAGCCCCGCAATTAATGCAAATATCAGTAATTTTTACTGCCATTTTAACTCCTTTATTTTTTTTGTAATAGAAATATAACACACAAACCTTAAGTTTTGCTTAAATGTTATTTTTTAAAATTTTTTTGTTACGTTTTGTAATATAAAAGTGAGTAGTGAATGGTGAGTAGTTAGTAGTTATAGGAATTTTTTAATTCACCACTCACAACTCACTACTCACAACTCACTATTTTATTATTTGTTATAATTCCATAAAAAAGGCTAATATATGAATTTATATAAACAGGTTTGGGAAAAAATAATAAATTCAGACAATATTTTATTGATAGCCCATGTAAATCCCGACGGAGATGCTCTTGGAAGTTCATTGAGCTTATATCCTATTTTAAAAAAAATGAATAAAAAAGTGACTGTTTTTAATATTACAAAACCTCTGCCGCAGTATTTGGATTTTTTACCTAATTTTAATAAAATAACAGACAGATTGCCTAAAAAAATAGATTTAATCATTTCATTTGACTGCGGCAGTTTTGACAGACTGGGACTTGAAGGCAAACCCTCTTTTCTTATAAATATAGACCATCATATTTCAAATACAAATTATGGCGATATTAACCTTATAGAACCAAATGCGGCATCTACTTCACATGTTATATTTAATATGTTAAAAGCTAACAATGTTGAAATTGATAAAGATAGCGCAATATGTATGTATACGGCACTTGTAACCGATACAGGAAGTTTTCAGTATGAAAGTGTAAACGACAAAGTGTTCGAAATGGCGGCAGAACTTGTAAAATGCGGGGTAGAGCCAAATTATGTAGCTAAAATGCTCTTTCAAAGGGACAGGCTATCACGCCTCAGATTACTTGCAAAAGCTTACGATACAATAGAATTATGTTGTGATGGAAAAGCCGCTTTTGTTGAAGTTACAAAAGAGATGATGGAAATTACCGGGGCGATAAAAGAAGATACAGATACTATAGTAAACAGTGTAAGAGCTATTGCAACAGTTGAAGTAGCATGTCTACTCAGGGAAGAAGATGAGGGAATAAAAATTTCCCTTAGAAGCAAGGATTACGCCGATGTAAGTAAAATTGCTGTTAAATACGGCGGAGGCGGGCATATAAGGGCAGCCGGGGCTACAATTAAAGAATTTGATTTTAAAAAAATAAAAGAAATGCTTAAAAATGATATAAAGGAAATTTTATGAAAAAATTATGGATTTTTATATTAGTCTTAATAATAGCTGCAGGAGGATTTGTCTGGTTTTCCCCTATGTTTGAAAGAATTCCTCCTGAAATTAAGGTTAAAACAAATGGTTTTACAAATTTAAAAAACCCTGTGGAAATAGATTTGAGCGATAACAACGGTATAAAATCCTATAATGTGACATTGATTACGGATTCCAATGCAAAAGAGCTTGTTAAAAAAAGCGGGAATTTCGGAAAAAACATAAAACTTGAAATAAAACTTCCGCCTGTTTCTTCTAAAAAAATAAAACTTGTAATCAGTGCCGTGGATACTTCAAAATGGAACTGGTTTGCCGGAAACGAAGCAAAAAAAGAGGTAACCCTAAAAGTTGATACAACTGCCCCTGATGCCGAGATTGTAAATAATTCCTATGCCATAGGAAACGGCGGGAGTGCAGCGGTCGTTGTAAAAGTGGCAGATGACAATTTAAAAAATGCATATATATTGGTCGATAACAAATATAAATTTAAACTTACACCTTTTTATAAAAAAAACTATTATGCGGCGCTAATTGCATGGCCGGTGAAAGAAAAGACATTTGATGCAAATCTGGTTGCAATGGATTATGCAGGCAATAAATCAACAGCTCATATTCCTCTATATTGGAAAAAATATAAATACATTTCTAAAAAAGTTGTAATTACCGATAATTATATAAAAAATAAAGCCATACCGATTTTACAAAAAATGAAGGTAAGCATTCCAAGCGACTCTGTCAGTATATTTAAAAAAGAAAACGAATATGTCAGAAAACTGAATAATGAAGAAATTTCAAAATTGACAAGCGATGTATATGAAAATAGGATAAATAATTTTTCCATTGCAAGATTTAATCCGCTTCCGAGAAGCGCAAAAGAAGCAGATTTGGGAGATAAAAAGACATTATTTATATAAAAATAAACTCATTTTATATTCAATACATGAAGGAATAGATCTTGCTAAGATTAAAAGAGCAAAAATATTTGCAAGTAATTATGGAAAAGTGGTAGCAGAAAAATGGATAGGAATTTACGGAAATACATTAATTATTTATCATAAATTGGGACTTTATTCATTATATGCCCATACGTCGGAATTTGATGTGCCTGGAACCGGTAATACAGGAGGTGCTATAGGAGATCATTTGCATTTTGGTGTTTATATCCAGGGAATTGCCGTGAATCCTTATGAATGGATGGATAGCAATTGGATAAGAGTAAACATTATAAATATAATCAATTCATCAAAAAGGCTTATAGGTAAATGAGGCAAAAAACCATAAGGGCTTTTATAGTGGAAGATTATGAAAAATTAAAAAATGTTGTAGAATCAAAATATGCTCTGGTTAAAAATTACTATTTTTTTTTGAAAGAAAATAATGAGGCAATAGAAAATTTTTTAAAAGAAAAAAAATTAAACTATATTGTTGAAAACAATATTTTTACTTCTGAAAAGGAAAAAACGAAAGAAGTTAAGATTATTGAAAAAGAAAAAATTATAGAAAAACGTGTTAATACAAAAATTTATGATAAAATTATAAGAGCGGGAGTTGAAATAGACAGTGATGAAAATTTGATATTTTTAAACAGAATTAATGCAGGAGCTAAAATAAAAACTTCCGGAAATGTTGAAATATTCGGGGAATGCGAAGGTAATATTGTTTGTGAGGGCGAATATTTGATAGTAAAAAAAAATAAAAAAGGGACGATTTTTTATAAAGGCGAAAATATCGGAACAGTAGAAAAATTAACCGTATTTACAAAAGACGGAAAAAGGGAACTGGAGTGAAACAAAGAACAATTAAAAAAGCAGTGGAAGCGGTAGGCATAGGCCTTCATAAAGGGGTGCCTGTAAAATTAAGGCTTGAACCTTTGGGAGAAAACAGTGGAATAATATTTTACAGAAGCGATAAAGGTGTAAGTATTGAATTAAAACCTCAAAATGTCGTGGATACCAAAATGGCCACTGTAATAGGCAAAAACGACGTGGTAATTTCCACAATAGAACATTTGATGAGTGCCGTTTACTCTTTTGGAGTAGATAATTTAAGAATAGTCTTGGATAATGATGAAGTTCCCATTATGGACGGAAGTGCGATAAGTTTTGTAATGCTCCTGCAAGAAGCCGGTATAAAAGAGCTTGAAGCCCCAAAAAAATTTATAAGAATTACTAAAGAAGTTGAAATAAAAGAAGGCGAAAAATTTGCAAGGCTTAAACCCGATGAAAAAATTTCATTTGATTTTGAAATAAATTTTTCCCATCCTGTAATAGGAAAAGAAAAAAGAGAATTTGTTTTTTCCACCAGAAATTATATTGAAGAGATAGCCAGGGCGAGGACTTTCGGATTTTTAAAAGAAGTTCAGTATTTAAGAAGCATGGGTCTTGCACTCGGTGGAAGCCTGGATAATGCCATAGTTCTTGATGACAAAGGGATTTTGAATGACACCCTTAGGTTTGATGATGAATTTGTAAGACATAAAATTCTTGACGCAATAGGAGATATGAGTCTGCTTGGCGGAAATTTTATAGGCAGATACGAAGCTTTTGCCAGCGGGCATCATTTGAATCATTTATTAACAATAAAACTGTTTGAACAAAAAGCCTATGAAACAGTAACTTTTTCAAAAGAGGAGTTTTCACTTGTCAAAGCCTTTGGTTGATGTTGTAGCAGTTGTAATTTCAAAGCCCGTAAAAGTTGGAATCTATAAGAATAACAGATTAATAAAAACTGTACAAAAAGAAGGTTTAACAAGTGATGTTTTGCCTGAAATATTCGATGAAATTTTAAAAAAATATAAAGTCAATTCCATTTTCTATTCCAAAGGGCCGGGAAGTTTTATGTCCATAAAATTAGCTTTTGTGTTTTTTAAAACCCTTGAAACAGCAAAAAATATTAAATTATTTGCAGCCGACGGATTTTATTTTAATAACAATAGACCCATAAAAGCTGTCGGGAAGAGTTATTTTGTAAAAAAAGAGGGTATAATTACACTTAAAAAAAATTTAGAAGAAGGCGAATTTTTTTTACCGGAAATTTTAAATAAAGATGATTTTTCTGCGGATAATTCGCCTCTTTATGTGTTAAAAGCAGTTTGAAAGGTTTTTATGATTATAACGGTTCCGGCTACAAGCGCAAATTTAGGTGCGGGGTTTGACACATTAGGTTTGGCGCTTAATTTGAGAAATGAAATAGAAATTTTACCCAGTGAAACAACAGAAATAGAGATATACGGCGAAAATGCCGATTTTTTAAGAAAACTTCCGAGAAATTATTTTGTGGATATATTTAGTGAACATTATAAATATTTGACAGATAAAGAAGTAAAATTTAAATTTAAATTTAATAATAAAATACCTCTCTCGCGCGGGCTTGGAAGCAGTTCGGCTGTAATAATAGCCGCGATTACGGCTGCATATGAAATGGCTCAGGTCCCGTATAAAAAAGACAGAATTATAAATTTGGCACTAAATTACGAACCGCATCCCGATAATATCACCCCTGCGACACTTGGGGGATTTTGTGTTGCAAAACTGAGAAAAAACAGGGTTTATTTTCTTAAAAAATTTATTCCAACTTACCTAAGGGCTGTTATTGTAATTCCAAACAGACCTATTTCAACCCAGAGAAGCAGAGAAGCGTTAAAAAAATATTATTCTCTAAAAGATGTGGTTAGTAATATTTCATCTTCCTCGATGATTACCGCTGCATTTTTTTCTGAAAAATTTGATATTTTAAAATATATTGTAGAGGACAGAATTCATCAGGAAAACAGGATGAGGCTGGTTCCTGAACTGTTTAAGGTAAGGGAAATAGCCTTGAGGGAAGGCGCTTTAATGTCCACACTCAGCGGAAGCGGTTCAACGTTTTTTAATATGGCGTATAAAGATGATGCATATAGTATTTATGCCGCTTTAAAAGATAATTTTAAAGATTTTAGTGTTAAAATATTGAATTTTGACAATTTGGGAGTTAAAGTATATAATTAGCGGTGAAATTAGAGAAGAGTGAACAGTGAATAGTAAAAATAAATGTGAAATAGGAAATGAAAAACAGATTAGAATGTGCGTTGCCTGCAGAAAAAGGGAAAAGCAAAGTAATTTGTACAGATTACAGTGCATTAATAATGAATTAATTAAATTCACAGGAAATGGCAGAAGTTTTTATGTATGTGAAAAATGCATAAATTCAAAAAAATTTGTAAGATATATTTCAAAATTATGTCATTTTAATAAAGATGAAGCAAAACAGAAAATTTTAACTTTTTCATTTTCCATTTTACATTAAAGAAAAGGAGTTTGTTTGAAGATAAAGGTATCAATAGTTGCAAGAGAAATGGGTCTTAAAGCAAAAGAACTGGTTGAACTTGCAAAAGAAATCGGGATAGAAGCTAAAGCAAGAGGTGAAATTACACCCCTTGAAGCGGCTAAAATTCAGGAATATTTTTTAAATAAAGGAAAAGAACCTAAAGAAGAGGTAAAAAAAGAAAAAAAACAGGAAGTAAAAAAAGAAGAAGAAAAAAAACCTGCCAGACGCAGAAGAAAAACATTTAACGATTTGGTTAAAAAAACAAAACAGGGTATCACTCTCGTTAAAAGAAAAGAAGAGCCTAAGGAAGAAAAACCAAAAACGGAAATTAAAGAAGAACAAAATACCAAAGCTGTTAAAAAAACAGTTAAAAAGGCGCCTGCTAGACCTAAAAAAATTCAGGAAAAAGAATTAACTATTAATGTGGATTTGGCAGATATGGACGTTATAGAAGAAAACCAGGTTGAGCTTTTGGATCTCTATTTTAATGATGTTTCATTAAAAGACGAAGAAATAAGTGAAAAAGTAAAAACAAAAAAAACTTTAAAAACAGAAGATAAAAAACAAGAAAAAAAAGCGGTTAAAACTGTTAAAAGAAAAAAAGTAAGCGAAGGCGGATTAATAAAAGAAGGGCTTAAGAGAAAAAGAAAAAAGAAAAAAGAAGTCAAAATCGAGATTATAAGAATTCCAAAAGAAGTAAGAGTCCATGAATTTGCAACTTTAATCAAAAAACCTATAGAGGATGTGATTGAAGCATTAAGAGCTCTTGGGGAAGAGAGGGATAAAAACGACTTTTTGGGTGAAGAATATATCGAAACCCTTGCAGAGGAATTTGGCTCAAACATAGAAATATATGACCCTCTTGCGGAATTTGATTATATAAAAAAATATGATGAAAAATGCAAAGATTCAGATAATTTGCAACAAAGACCTCCTATTGTGACTATTATGGGGCATGTCGACCATGGAAAAACAAGTCTTTTGGATAAAATAAGAAATTCAAGAATTACTGCAAAAGAAGCCGGAGGAATTACCCAGCATATCGGTGCTTATATGGTGGAAAAAGACGGTAAAAAAATTACATTTATCGATACACCGGGGCATGAAGCGTTTACAGAAATGAGGGCAAGAGGCGCACAGGTTACAGATATTGCAATTATTGTAGTCGCTGCTGATGACGGTGTTATGCCTCAAACCAGAGAAGCTATTGCCCATGCCCAGGCCGCCGAGGTACCTTTTATAGTGGCGGTAAATAAAATAGACAAACCTCAGGCCAATCCTGATTTGGTTAAATCACAGCTTGCTGAAATGGGAATAACCCCTGTTGAATGGGGAGGAGAATATGAATTCGTAGGAGTTTCGGCAAAAACGGGCGAAGGCATAGACGATTTGCTTGAAACAATTTTGATGCAGTCTGAAATTATGGAAATTAAAGCCAACCCAAAATGCCCTGCAAAAGCCATTGTAATCGAAAGCAGAATAGAAAAAGGAAAAGGTCCGGTAGGAACAGTTATAGTTAAAAACGGAACACTTAAAAAACAGGACAGTTTTGTATGCGGAATAACCCATGGAAGGGTAAGATTAATTATAGATGATTTGGGAAAACAGAAAAAAGAGGTAAAACCGGGTGAGCCTGCGGAAATTACAGGATTTGACGAAGCTCCTATCGCAGGGGATAATTTAGTGGTTGTAGAGAGTGATAAAGAGGCAAAAGAAACTGCCGAAAAATGGAAAAATTATCTTGAAGCCAAAGAAAGAAGCAAGTCAACAAAAGCAACGCTTGAAGATTTACAAAAAATGATACTTGAGGGTGAACTTAAAAAACTTCCTGTAATTGTAAAAGCGGATACCCAAGGAAGTGTTGAAGCTATTAAAGGAAGTTTAGCTAAACTTAAAAACGAGGAAGTAAAAGTGGATGTTATTCATTCCGATGTAGGGGCTATAACGGAAAATGACGTAATTTTGGCAAAAGCAAGCGAGCCTAAAGCTATTATTTTAGGATTTAATGTAAGACCTACAAACGGGGCTAAAAACAAAGCTAAACAAGAAGGAATAGAGATAAGGACATATTCTATTATTTATGATTTAATTGATGATATAAAAGAACTTTTAAGCGGTTTGATGACTCCTAAAATAAAAGAAGAAGTAACAGCAACTATTGAGGTCAGGGACACGTTTAACGTACCTAAAGTCGGAACCGTTGCTGGATGTTATGTAATAGACGGTATGGTTCACAGGGGCGATTTTGTAAGGGTTATAAGAGACGGCGTTGTTATTTACGACAGTAAACTTGCATCTCTTAAAAGATTTAAAGAGGATGTAAAAGAGGTGGGAAAAGGTTTTGAATGTGGTATTATGATTGAAGGATTTAACGATATTAAAGTGGGAGATATACTCGAAACTTATAAAAAAATTGAAGAAAAAGCCTCTTTTGAAGGATAATAATGGGTAAAAGTATAAAAGTCCAAAGAAAAGAATCCCTGCTTAAAGAAATTATTCCTGAAGTGCTTGCTCAGATGAATGACAGCAGAATCAGAGGCCTTGGGGTTGTTGATGTTGTTTGTTCCCGCGATGGAAGTGATGCAAAAGTATATTTAGAAAAAAGTTATTTAAATGAAAAAGAACAACGCGAGGCCTTAAAACAGCTTAAACAGGCAAGAGGATATATTCAAAATTACTGCCTAAAATCAACCGGCTGGTTTAAAGTCCCAAATTTAACTTTTACATTTGACGAACTTCTTGAAAAAGAAAATAAAATGGAAGAATTGTTTGAAAAAATAAAGGCAAAAGGTGAATAATTTAAAAGAAATTATTGAAAAAACAGTTAAAAATTACGGCTGTGACCTTTATGATGTTGAAATTACAGAAGAGGGCGGACACAAATATTTCAGAATTTATATAACAAAACCGGGCGGCGTTAATTTAAACGACTGCGAAGCCATAAACAATATGCTCTCTCCTATATTTGATGTGGAAGAGCCTATAAAAGAGAGATATTTTCTTGAGGTAAGCTCACCGGGGCTTGAGAGAAAACTTACCAAAAAAGAGCATTTTGAAAAAAGTATAGGCGAGAGGGTAAAAGTTAAAACAGCCGAAGGTAAAAAAATAAAAGGAATTTTAAAAAGTTTTGACGGAGATGTTGCAGAAATCGGCGATGAAAAAGTAAAGTTTGAAGATATAAAAAAAGCAAAAACATATGTTGATTGGAATAATTATAAAGGCTTAAAATAAAAGCCTTAGAACTTGCCATTAATGAAGCCTGGAAATATCAGCTTCTAACCTATCCGAATCCGGCTGTCGGATGTGCTGTTTTGATAAAAAATCAAATTTTTACAGATGTCCATAAAAAAGCGGGAGAACCCCATGCCGAAGTAAATGCTCTTTTTAAAGCCTTTTCTTTTTTTCAAAAAACCCCGAAACTAAAAACTGCAAAAGAAATCCATGAATTTTTGATAAAAAATCATAACAATTTTTTTAATGATGCCCAGATTTATGTAACGCTTGAGCCTTGCTCTCACATAGGAAAAACTCCATCCTGCGCTAATTTAATTTCAATTTTAAAACCAAAAAAAGTAACAATTGGCTGGCTAGACCCAATTATTGAACACAGTGGTGGGGCGGAAATGCTTAAGAATAGAGGAATTGAAGTGAGAGTTGTTAATGATAAAAGATGTTTTGATTTAATTGAACCTTTTATCAAATGGAATAAAGATAAATTTATATTTTTTAAGTTAGCCCAGAGTCTAAACGGGGTAATTACAGGCGGATATATAAGTTCTGAAAGCTCTTTAAAGTGGGTGCATCAGATAAGAGATAAAATTGATTTATTAGTAATAGGCGGGAATACCGTTAGAATTGACAGACCTACACTTGACAGCAGAAGAGTAAACGGAAAAGCCCCTGATGTGCTTATTTATTCAAAACAAAAAGAATTTGATAAAACTATTCCTTTGTTTAATATAAGCGGAAGAAAAGTTTTTATAGAGGATAATTTAGAAAAAAATAAATGATTATAAGTTTATTATGGTTGAAGGAGGAGAGAGACTTTATAACATTTTTAAAGATTTTGTGGATTGGAAAGTATTTATAATAACTCCTAAGATTTTTGATAGAATAAATTATAAAACAAATGATGAAATTGAGATTTTACATATAGAAAAAAGAGATGATTTGATAGTGTGGAGCAGGTGATAGATTTATTTAAAATTAATCAAAGAAGATATTTAGGAAATAAAACAAAAGTTTTAGATTTAATAAAACAAGTAATAGATGAAAATGTAAAAAATTTTTATTCTTTTTGTGATATATTTGCCGGGACTGGAAGCGTAGGAGCTTTTTTTAATGAAGAAAATAAAAAGATAATTGTTAATGATTTTTTATATCATAATTATGTGTCTTTGAGAGCTTTTTTGAGCGATGAAAAATTTGATGAGAAAAAGATATTGAAATTAATAGATGAACTAAATAATCTAAGTGTATTTGAAGAAAATTATTTTTCTATAAATTTTGGAGATAAATATTTTTGTAAAAAAAATGCTATTAAAATAGGGGCTATTAGAAAAAAAATAAATAATTGGTTTTTGGAAAGTAAAATAAATGTTAAGGAGAAAAATATTCTTTTAACTTCTTTAATTTATGCGATTGATAAAATAGCAAATACAGTTGGACATTATGATGCGTATATAAAAAAAGAGATAAAAGAAAAAGAATTTAAATTAAAAATGCCTGATATTGATTTGAAAAGAAATAAAAATAATGAGATTTATAATATGGATGCAAATACTTTAATTAGAGAAATTGAGTGTGATATATTATACATTGATCCTCCTTATAATTCAAGGCAATATTCAAATATGTATCATCTTTTAGAAAATTTAGCTTTATGGCAAAAACCAGAAGTTAAAGGAGTTGCTGGAAAGTTTGATACAAGGCGTTTAAAAAGCGGATATAATCAAAAAGAAGCTGTTAAATTTTTTGAAGACTTGATAAAAAATGCCAAAGCTAAATATATTCTTTTTAGTTATAATAATATGAAAGATAAAGGCCATAGCAGAAGTAATGCAAGAATTAGTGATGAAGACATTTTTAGAATACTAAAACAAAAAGGAAAAGTGGAAGTTTTTGAAAAAGAGTATAGGGATTTTAGAAGTGGGAAGAGTGAGATAAATAATCATAAAGAAAGAGTGTTTTTTGTGGAGGTCAAACATATAGTTGGAGTTATGGAACTACTTCTTTTAGAGTAAGTGAATTAAAATATAAAATAGAAAGACAACTTATTAGATTAAAAGAATTAAGAAATATTTATCCTGATAAAAATTGGAAAGATTTACAAGAAATTTATTTTGATGTTATTAGAAGAAGGATTAGCAAAAGAAACTTCAAAAAATAAAGCAAAAGATGCAAGACAAAAAACATCTCCATTGGTAGATTTGGGATTAGTTGATAATATTTTGAGAAATATTATAAATAATTTATTTTTTTTATATTTTTGAAGCAAATTTGAAAGATAAATTCTATATAAAGATATTTTTTGTCATTAATATATATACTTATCAAAATTTTTGATTTAGAAAAATTTTTAAAACAGAAATATTTAGCAAATAAACTAAAAGAAAAAAAACATTTACATATTGTTTTTAGAAGTTTTTAATGAATTGAAAACTTTTAATAATTCAAAAGAAGAAAATTCTTTATTTATTTAACATTTCTAAAAAAAGTTAATTTAGAAGATAATAAACAAAAAATATTTGATGAAAAAAAAAAAAAAAGAGAAGAATTTAACTTTCATGTAATAGATGTTATTAGACATATTGGAAGACATAATTTTCAAAAAAAAGCATTTGGTGTTTTTATAGCTCCTTATTTAGACCCTAATGTTTTAGTCATTTTTAAAGGAAAATTTATGCAGTTAAATAAAATATATTATGATAATTGTCTTAATGTTTTAAACGATAAAAATAAAATAGAAGATAATTCAATTCAACTCATTTTTGCAGATCCTCCTTATAATTTAAGTGGTAATGGATTAAAACTCGTTGGTAATAAGACAGGTGGAGATTATTTTATGGTAAATGAAGCATGGGATAAGATGAGTTTTGAAGAGTATAAAGACTTTACAAATAAGTGGATAAAAGCTTGTAAGAGAATATTAAAAGAAAATGGAAGTATTTTTATTTGTTGTAGTTATCACAATATTGGTGAATGCACTATGGGGCTTAAAGAAAATGGATTTAAGATAAATAATATAATTACTTGGCAAAAAACTAATGCAATGCCAAATTTGACAAGAAGAGTTTTAACTCATTCAACTGAATTTATTATTTGGGCTGTTAAAGGTAAAAATTGGATTTTTAATTATGAAATTTTAAAAGAATTAAATCCGGAAAGAACAAAGGATGGTAGGAAAAAGCAGCTTAGAGATGTTTGGCAGATACCTTTATGTCAGGGGAAAGAGAGATTAAAAGATGAAAATGGTAAAGCTCTTCATCCTACTCAAAAACCAGAAGAGTTATTAAAAAGAATAATTTTAGGTTTTTCAAATGAAGGTGATATTGTGTTTGATCCATTTGCTGGAAGTGGAACAACACCATATGTTGCAAAAAAATATAATAGAAAATTCATTGCTATTGAAAAAGAAAAAAAATATTATAAGGCTATTTTAAAAAGATTAGGGGAGTTTTATATAGATAATATTACTGATAAAAGAAAAGAAAAAACTCTTTTTGATTTTGTAAATTAATGAAAGAGAAAGAAATTATGTTTAAATATGGTAAATATGAATTAGTAAAAAAAGAATATCAAAGATTTAAAGCTGATAGTAATAGAAATCATAAAGCAGATAAAACTTATGAATATTTACATATTTTAAGGAAGTAAATGGATGTAAAAATATACGATAAACTTGCCCGCCGTTATGATTTGGCCACTAAAATAGTCAGTTTTGGGATAGAAGAAGTTTGGAGATGGTTGTTTATCAGAAAAATAAAAAAATTTATAAAAAACGGGGTGATGATTGACGCGGCAAGTGCTACGGGCGAAATGGCAAAAACAGGTTTTGATAAGATTTATTTTATAGAACCAAGCTCTGAAATGGTAAAAATAATGGTAGAAAAATTTAAGAGTGCCGGATTTAAAGAAGAAAAATTTGAAGTGCAGTTTCAAGAAAAGCCATATATTAAGCTTAAAAAAGAAAATAAAGAATATATAATTATTCAAGACAGCGCCGAAAATTTTAAAATAGATGAAAAAGCGGATTTAATAACTTCATTTATGGGACTTAGAAATTTTGATAATTTAGAAAAAGGTATGCAGAATTTGAATAAACATTTAAAATCAGGCGGATATTTTGCTATTGTTGAAATGGTAAAAAACGATTCATTAATGGCTAAATTAATTATGTGGTACATGAATAAAATAGTGCCTTTAATTGCCGGGATACTGCTTGGAATGAAAGAGGAATATAAGTTGCTGGGAAAAAGTATAAATTCATTGAATGAAGATGATATTTTAAAAAATTTAAAAGGTTATGAAATAGTAATGAAAGAAAAACTTATTTTTCCCGTTGCGACATTAATAATAGCAAAGAAAAATGGACGACAGGATATTTGAAATAAAAATTAATGACAATATTGAAGTTGTTATAGATTCAAGATTTAATATAAAGGGTTTTATAGAATTTATCAGACTTTCTTTCAATAAACTTGAAATAAAAGAGAATATTTATAAAATTTATTTTGACAAAAATAATATTGAAAAACACAAATTGTTGATAAACGCCATTGGCAATATGTATAAAAAGAGAAAAGATTTTAATAAAGCCACATATAAAAAACTTATTTTAAATTTTAAAAAAGACTGTATTGTAAAAATAAAAAAATATCAGGTTTTATTTGATGAAAAAGCAGTTTATATTACTGTTAGAAAAATTTCTTCCAAAGAGTTTGAAATTCTTTTTGCAAATCCGAAAGAAAAAGTTTTTAATTATATAAAAGGGATTTTTCTATTTGATATTTTGGATATTTTTGAAGATAAAATTATCGTTTCGTTGAACGGGGAGAGTAAAAGATTGGTAAGTGCCCTTATTTCAAAGCATTCCATTATGGGATATAAGGTTGAATTTAGGGTAAAAAAAGAGGATTTTGAAAATATTAAAAGTTTTAGTGTAGAAGGTTCTATTAAAGAATATTTAACTAAAATAAAAAACGCGCTTGAACTTTTTGGTGTGAGTAATATATATGAATGGGATAAAATAAAAAAAGAGTATAGAAGACTTGCTAAAAAATATCATCCCGATTTGCATAGGACTAAACCAGAATTAATCAGAAAAATATATGATAAAAAATTCAGAAAGGTAAAAGAGAGTTATGAGCTTTTAGAGGAATATTATAATAATAAAGCAAAGCGTTAAATTTTCGATATAATAAAAAAAAGGTTTTATATGAATATTGAAAATATTGCAAAATTAGACCAAAAAGCTTTGAAAATAATTGCCGATGCAAACGATGAAATTTCTGATATGTATGAAGAGTGGAAAAAAGAAAAAAGGGAAATTCTTAAATCTTTTCAGGCAGATATTAAAAAATATGAAAATATTTTACAAGAGCAGATGAAAAAAGAAATAGAAAATTATCAAAAAGAAATAATTAAAAAATATGAAGAAAATTTATATTCTTTTAAATTTTGATGAAAACAAACAGATTAATAAAATTTTTGAAAGCATAAAAGAAGAATTATGTCTGCATTAAAATATGCATATGTGAATGCTTTAGTAAGAAGTTTTAAAACAAAAGAAATTTTAAAAGAAAAACTTTTTGAGTGTAATAATCTTTCTGATTTATATTCATTGCTTCAAACAACTGTTTATAAAAATTTTTTAATTTCTCCAAAAAGCGATGATTTATTGAGTTCATTAGAAAATTATTATCTAAATTTATTTTTTAAAATAACAAAAAATCTAAATAAAAATGAAAAACATTTATTTACTCTCTTTTTTTTTGAAAAAAATCCGAATATTGATGATTTAAAAAAAGCTGTTTTTAAAATTTCAAAAAATGATAAAAAAGATATAGAAAAAATAATAAAAAATTATGTTGATGTCCTTAATTTAATTACTATTTTAAAATATAAAATAATATATTCTCTTAAAATAGAAAAATTTTTCGCATATCTTATTCCATACGGAAACAAATCATTATCAGAACTTAAAGAAATAGCATCATCAGAAAATTTATATGATTTTTCAAGTAAGCTGGGATTAAATGTAAATGATTATTCTTTAGTTAAAAAAGCTATCTTTAATAATTATTATGATTCTTTAAAACAAGTGTGGTATGGATATCCTTTTAAGCTTTCAGTGCCTTTTGTGTTCTTGCAGATTAAACAAAAAGAAATTAAAAATATTTCTTCTTTTGTCATAGGATTGAAATATTCCCTAGACAAGATAAGATAGATGATTTTTTGGATTTTTTAATTAAAAAAAAGATTTTACATATAAAAAAAGAAGAAAATAGACTTTTCAAAGAAGAGTTTTATAAAGTAAAAAATTTACTTGCAATTGCAAAAAAATATATTTCAATTTCTCAAGTTCCTCCTGTTAAAAATTTTTAATGTGTATTAAAAAAAGAAATCTTAAGAAAAGAGGAAAACTTAAATAAATTAAACACTTTTTTATTTGAACTTTTTAAATTTATACCGGTTGAAGATTATGAAGAAACAAAGTTTTTAATGTGTAATTACAATAAAATTTGTGAAATTTTACATTACGATAAAAAAAGATTTATTTATATTAAAAAAAGAAGATATCGCAAAAGAAAAAAAGGTATTAACAAAAAGAAAAAGAAAAAACTTATGAAAGTCTATTCCCATTTAAAATATTTGTATCAGATTTATGATGTAAAAAGTTTTTTACAGCAAAAGGACGGTTTTTATATTTTAGAGGGCTGGATTCCAAAAAGCTTTAATTTCAAAAAAAACGCCTACTCTTTTGAATACTCCTAAAATTTTTAAACCGTTTGAACTTTTGGTAAAAAATTATTCCCTTCCGAAACCTTATGAAATAAATCCGACAGTTGCATTTGCCATTGTGTTTTTGTTTTTGTTCGGTTTAATGTTCGGGGATATGGGACAGGGGTTGATTTTGGCAATTTTAGGATATGTTTTGTCTAAAAAATCATTATTTGGAAATATTCTTTTTTGAAGTGGAGTTTCATTCAAGTGTTATATACGGGCATTGTTTCGGATTTGAAATTTTTCATACCTTTTCCCCTTTGGAAAATATAAATTCTTTGATTGTTATCAGTATTGTAGCAGGTGTTTTTATTATTAGTTTCGGTTTTTTTATTTTAATGTTTATTAAATATAATAAAAAAAATAATTAAAAAAAATTAATTTGGGGTGAAAACGGAATAGTAAGCTTTATGATAATTTTTTAAAAGATTTTATGAAGGAGGAGGATATGAATACAAACCGTTTGGGAGTTAAAGTTATTTTGTTTTTGTTGCCTGTTTTAATGTTTGCAGATGATAATGCGCAGCAGGTATTGCTGTAGGGCTTGTGGGTGCGGCTGCTATGGGTACAATAGGGGAAAAACCTGAAATTTCAACTAAAGCTGTATAGCAATATACGGTCTTATTGTTTCAATTATGATTTTAGGGAAAATATGAAAATAGTTTTTGTAGGAATTAAAAGAAGAGTGTATCGGTTTTTCTCTGTGTGGGATAGGCACGCTGGAAGTCGGCGATTTTAAAAAAGATTTCAAAGAAGTAATTAAAGATAAAGATGTGGGTTTAATTATTATTGCAGACAGGGTATTATGAAATTTTTAAAGAAAATTTTTCCCATTTTATCAAAAAAAAAGCCGTGCCTTCTATTGCTGTTTGTCCCTTCTTTTGAAAAAACATATTTAAACGAAAATATAAAAAGGTATCTTTCAAATGTTCTTGGAATCAGACTTTAAGTTTTTAGAAGATGAAGCTTTAAAAGAAGCCATTGAAGAGAGAAACAAAAAGATAAATGAGGCTAAAATAAAAATCAAAAAAGAAAAAGAAGAATATTTAAAGCAGCTTGATATTTCAACAGAAAGAAAATTATTAAAAGAAAAATATGAAAAGCTTATAAAAATAAAAAAACTTCAAATTACCAAGCATTATATTGATTTATATAATAATTTTTTTAAGAAAAAATATGATGTTATGAAAAGTTTGATTATGGAAAAAATTGAAAAAGAAAAAGATTATCTAATAAACTGTTTTATTAAAAAACTCGAAAAAGAATATTTTGAAGTTATTTTTAAAAATAAAAGAAAAAACATTGTTTTGGATTTTAATGAAATTATAGGTAAATGCAAGATATAAAAATAAAAATCCCTTAATGAACGAGTGTGTTTATGTAGGGGAGAATGAATTAATAGGTGAAATTATAAGGGTTACAAAAGAAGAAATTACAATCCAGGTGTATGAAGATACCACATCTCTTAAACTTAAAGAAAATGTAAAACTGACTTCTTCTCTTTTAAGTGCATATCTGGCCCCAGGAATTTTAGGAAGTGTTTATGATGGAATTCAAAGGAATTTGTTTAATTTGGAAGAAAGAATTGTAAAAGGGGCAAAATCTTTTCCTTTGGATATGGAAAAGAAATATTATTTCAAACCTTCTGTAAAAAACGGGGAATATATAAAAAGAGGGCAGATTATAGGATTGGTGGAGGATAATAATTTTATATATAAAATTTTAAGTGAATTTGAAGGAAAAATAAAGGGTTTAAAAGAAGCGGAGTTTAATATAAAAGAAACAATTGCAAAAATTAGAGAAAACAGTGTTCGAATGCTCATAAAAAGACCTCTAAGGATTACAAATAAAATAAAAAGGGTGCCGTTAAATGAGCCATTAATTACAGGGCAGAGAATTATCGATTTTATGTTTCCTATAAGTAAAGGCGGAAGTGCTTCAATTCCCGGGGGTTTTGGAACAGGAAAAACCGTTTTGCAACAAACACTGGCAAAATATTGTAATGCGGATGTGATAATTTATATCGGATGCGGTGAGAGAGGCAATGAAATGACTGAAATTTTAGAAGAATTTCCCAAATTAATTGATCCAAGAACCAAACAGCCTTTAATGAACAGAACCGTTTTAATAGCCAATACGTCAGATATGCCCGTTTCCGCAAGAGAATCATCCATTTATCTTGGCATTACCATAGGTGAATATTTTAGGGATATGGGATATAGTGTGGCTTTAATGGCAGATTCTACCTCAAGATGGGCTGAAGCTATGAGAGAACTTTCCAGCAGAATGGGTGAGCTTCCGATGGAAGAGGGCTATCCTGCAGATGTTTCGTCAAAAATCGCTTCTATTTATGAAAGGGCCGGAAAAATTGAAACGGTAAATAAAGAAGCCGGTTCTTTAAGCTTAATAGGTGCGGTTTCTCCTGCAGGAGGGGATTTTTCAGAACCGATTACTATACATACCAAAAGATTTACAAGCGTTTTCTGGGCTCTTGATAAGACACTTGCTAATGCAAGATTTTATCCTGCAATCAATTACTTGAACAGTTATTCCAACTATATTGAAAATTTAAAACAGTGGTGGGAAAAAATAGGAAATTGGAGTGAAATCAGACAGGAGTTTAATAATATTCTTTCAAAAGACGAGCAGCTTCAAAAAATTGTTAAACTTTTAGGGATTCAGGCTTTACCTGAAGAAGAAAAGTTAACCGTTTATATTGCAGAAATTATAAAAGAGGCTTTTTTACAGCAAAATGCCTTTGATGAGGTGGATGCGTTCTGTTCGGCTGAAAAACAGATGGAAATTGCAAAAACCATTTTGTTAATTTATAATATTTTCAAGCAGGGGATGGTTCAGAAAATTCCTGTAGAAATATTAAAAAATCAAAAAATAATAAACGAATTTATACAGAGTAAATATTTTATAAAAAATGAAGAATATGGAAAATATAAAGATTTAAGGGATAAAACAAAGCAGTATTATGAAGATTTTATAAAAAATTACGGAGAATAACATGAGAATAGAATATGAGGGTGCGCTTGAAATAAAAGGAAATCTGCTTTTTTTTGAAACAATAGAAAATGTGGGATTAAACGAAGAGGTTACTATCCGTTCAAATGAAAAGATTTTAAAAGGAATTGTCTCTTCTATAAATGAAAAAATTACTGTTATAGAAATTTTAGGTGAAGTTTATGAACTTGATTTACAAAATATAAAGGTTGAATTCAAATACAAACCTGTACAAATACCTCTTAGTGAAGAGATGAACGGAAAAGTGTTAAATTCTTTTGGAGAAATTTTAGATAACAGTATAGTAAACATAGAAAAATATCAAAATATCAATGTAGGGGCATATAACCCTGCAAAAAGACTTTATCCTAAGGATATTGTAAAAACAGGGTTTAGCTCAATTGATGCATTAAATACCCTTATAAAAGGGCAAAAACTTCCCATTTTTGCATTAAGCGGTCTTCCTAATGATGAATTTGTCGCTAAACTGGCCACCCAGATAGAAATTGAAAATTCTGTTGTAATTCTTGGGGCAATAGGACTGAGGCATGAAAGAGCCGAATTTTTAATTAACAATATTGTAAAAAATAATCAAAATGTAACGGTGTTTTTGAATCTTGCTAATGAACCTGCCGTAAATTCACTTGTTTTGCCAAGAAGTGCGTTGACATTTGCAGAATATATGGCTTTTGAAAAAGGTAAAAATGTAATAGTGATTCTTTATGATATGACAAATTATGCAAATGCTTTAAGGGAAATTTCCGCTAAAAAAGAAGAAATTCCGGGTAAAAAAGGATATCCAGGTTATATGTACAGTGATTTGGCAAGTATTTATGAAAGGGCCGGTATTTTAAAAGGAAAAGAAGGTTCTATTACGCAAATTCCAATACTGACACTTCCCGATGATGACATAACGCATCCGATTCCGGATTTGACAGGTTATATTACTGAAGGTCAAATAACGATGGATAGAAATTTATACAAAAAAGGTATTTTTCCGCCTGTAAATGTGTTAACCTCTCTTTCAAGACTTATGAATTCAGCAATAGATAAAACACATAAACGGTTTGCTTCACAGCTTTATTCTTCATATGCCAAAGCAAAAAAAATAGAAATGTTTGCCTCAATTATAGGAGAAGAGGAGTTAAGCGAAACAGAAAAAAAATATCTTCTTTTTTCAAAAAAATTTGAAAAAGAATTTATAAATCAGGATATTGGCAGAACTTTTGAAGAAACATTTAACAAAGGCTGGGAATTATTAAAAATACTTCCTGAAAGTGAACTTATACGTCTTACTGACGAAGAGATTAAAAAGTATATAAATGGTTAAGAATAAAACCACCTTATTGGAATTAAAAACCGAACTTGAAATAATAAAAGAAGGAGAAAATGTACTTGAACAAAAAAGAGACGCACTTATTAAAGAAATAATGAAAATAGTTGATATTGTTGATACAAGAAGAAAAAAACTTAACGAGCATATGAGGAGCTGTTATAATGTTTTGATAAAAGCTTTTATGGAAAACAGTGGAAAAATTGAAAAAGAAGGCTTTGTTAAAACTGAATTAAAAGTAGTTGAAAAAACATTTTTAGGTCTTGTTGTACCAAAAATTGATTTTAAAATATCATCAAAACCTAATATAAAAATAGATTCGAATATTTTCACAGATTTAGCAAGGGAAAATTTTTTTGAAGCATTAAAAATGATTTTAGAACTCAGCGAAATGGAGATTAAAATATGGAAACTTTCAGAAGAACTTAAAAAAACAATGATTAGAGTAAATGCCCTTAAATTTTATTATACACCAAAATATGAAAAAGAAATAAAAGAAATTAAAAATCATTTAGAAGAGAATGAAAGAGAATTTATTAGTATTATTAAAAAATTAAAAAATTATTAATTTAATTTTCAATTAGTATTACATCCACTCAATCAGTTTTTCTACTTCTTTTACTTCGTAGCATTTTAGGGGTTTTTCAATAGGTAAAGTTGGCACAATGGCTTTTTTAAAGCCTAAATTTGCCGCTTCTTTTACCCTTATGTCAAGCCCTGGGATTTCCCTTATGTCTCCAACAAGGCTTACCTCCCCGATAAAAACTGTTTCTTTACTGATGGGTCTGTTTCTGAATGAACTTACTATTGCGGCAATAACGGCTAAATCCGCTGCCGTTTCGTTTATTTTTATTCCACCTGTTACATTTACGAAAACATCGTATTGATTAAAAGGGAGATTTAGTTTTTTTTCAAGCAAAGCTAAAATCATATTGAGTCTTGGCAAGTCAAACCCTGTGGCGCTTCTTTTTGGAACTCCGTAACTTTCACTGACCAATGCCTGAACTTCTAAAACTATTGGTCTAGTGCCTTCAAGTATAACGGTAATTGCACTTCCGGGAAGAGCTTTTTTTGAAAAGAAGCTTCTGTTTTTTGCACTTACAAGTCCCTGTTTTGTCATTTCAAAAATACCTATTTCGCTGGTTGAACCGAATCTGTTTTTAAATGCCCTGAGAATCCTAAGTTCCCGGCTTGCATCCCCTTCAAAATATAAAACCGTGTCTACCATATGCTCAAGCACCCTTGGCCCGGCAATTGAGCCTTCTTTTGTGATGTGGCCTATTATAAAAACAGGGATTTTAGTCTCTTTTGCCACCCTCATAAGCTCAAATGTAGCTTCCCTGACCTGCGAAACACTTCCGGGGGCTGATGAAAGGTTTTCTGAATAGATTGTCTGAATGGAATCTATTATTACCAAATCATAATTTTTTATTTCTTCAAGTATGTTTTCAATTACAATTTCGGGCATAATAAAAAGATTTTTATTTTTAATGCCGAGCCTTTCAGCCCTCAGTTTTATTTGCCCTGGGCTTTCTTCCCCTGCCACATATAAAACTTTTTTATTAAGTTTTCCCGCAAGTTTCAGCATTAATGTTGATTTTCCAACTCCCGGGCTTCCGCCTATTAATACTAAACTGCCCGGCACTATGCCGCCGCCCAATACCAAATCGAGTTCACTGTCTAAAGATGAAAAACGCTCAATTTCCTCTTTTTCAATATTTTCGAATTTTATAATTTTTGAAGGTTTTGAAGATGTTTTGCTTTTTTTTGTTTCACTTACTTCAACAAAGCTGTCCCACGCTCCGCATGCAGGGCATTTTCCCATCCATTTTGCGCTTTTGTAACCGCACTCGGTGCATTCGTAAGCTGTTTTAATTTTTGCCATTGAATTCTTCTATCGTTTTATTATATTTATTTATCTGCATCATTTTTGCCTCAACCATCAAATCTAAAATTCTCCAGGAGATTATGGCAATTACAAGTAATATAATATATATTGCCACAATCCATTTGTGTTTTTCTAAATCAATTTCATTGTCTTCTTTAAATCTTTTAACAGCAAGGCCTATAAAAAAAACTATTATAATAATGCTTCCAAAATAAAAAACTATGTTATTCACTGTAAAGGCCCTCTAACATTCCTTCTATAAATTCATTTTTATCAAATTCAACCAAATTTTCTTTTTTTTCACCGACCCCTACAAAATATATAGGGATTTTAAGCTCATTTATTATGCTGAATAAACTTCCTCCTTTGGCGGTTCCGTCCAGTTTTGTGACAATTATTCCGTCGATTCCTACAACTTCGTTAAATATTTTCGCCTGGTTTATTGCGCTGCTTCCCTGTGTTGCGTCAATTACCAAAAGTTTTTTTTGAGGCGCGTTAGGATATGCTTTTTTTGAGACATTTACTATTTTTTTAAGTTCATTTTGAAGATTTTTTTTGTTATGAAGCCTTCCTGCAGTATCAATAAGTGCTATATCAAATCCTTTTGCTTTAGCCGAGCTGATAGTGTCGTAAGTTACCGCTGCCGGGTCATGTCCCTGACGGGTTTTTATAATAGGAACATCTAAAATTTCAGCCCATCGGCTAAGCTGTTCAATTGCAGCAGCCCTGAAAGTGTCAGCAGCCCCTAAGATTACAGAATAACCGTCATTTTTGAATTTGTATGCTAATTTGGCAATTGTTGTTGTTTTTCCAGCTCCGTTTACACCGATGATTAAAAACACATACGGTTTATCGTTTATTTCAATTTTGTTTTCAGGCAGATTAAAAATTTTATCCAATTCTTTTTTAAGTCTTTCTCTGGTTACCTCATTTGGAAGTTTGTTTAGAAGTTTTTCTACCAAATCATAATCTATGTCCGCTTCAATTAAAGCTTCTTCAAGCAAATCTTTTGGAATTTTTTCTTTTTTTTCTACTCCCACAATCTGCTTAATTGCTTCTTTTGTTTTATTTAAACTTTTTTTTAAAATTTTGAACATTTAAAATCCTTTTAATATTTCAATAGGTGTGAAATTTTCTAATTTTACGGTTTTGTTTTTATCTAAAATAACAGTGGTAGGATAGATTTTTATTTTAAAATAATCCTGTAAAAATTTATTGTCTGTTTTTATATATTTGATTTTCAGGTAATTTAAGACATCTTCTTGCATTTTTGAATAATTTGAATTATTATAAAAAAGAAGATAAGTTTTTTCTTTCGGATAAAGCAGTTTTTTATTTTTGAATGTTAAATTTATATCGTTTAACCTAATAACTGTAATGTTTGATTCCATGGTTTTTTTAGTGATTTTTGTTTTAGATTTTTGCAAATTATTGTTATTTTTTGTATGATAATTATTGCAGCCTAAAAATATAAGAATTATTAAAAAAAAATATTTCAAACCAATCCTTTTTATGTAATTTTATCAAAAAGGTATAAAAATGAAAAACAAGTTTAGAAAAAAATGTTTGGATAAAAAAATTTATAACAGATATTTGCTTTCAAAGAAAATATCAAAAGAAATATATAATCTGGCGAAAAATTATAAAAATATACTTTTTTTTATCCCTTTGAAAAATGAACCTGATATAAAAGGGGTGATTAACGCTTTAAGAAGAAAAAAAAAGAATATTTTCGTCCCGTTTATGCAAGATTTAAGCTTTAAGATGGTAAAATATCAATTGCCGATAAAAAAGAAAAAATTCTCAATTTTCGAGCCTGTAAACAAACAAAAAACTTTACAAAAAATAGATCTTGCAATAGTGCCTGTTGTGGGAATAACACAAAATTTTCAAAGAATAGGGTTTGGCAGGGGAATGTATGACAGATTTTTCGCCAATCTCAAATATAAGCCAAAAATTGTTTTCTTGCAGTTAACGCCTTGCGCCACAAAATTAAATGTGGCAGATAAGTTTGATATTAAGGCGGATGAATATATAAGTTTTAATATAAGGAGAAAAAATGAACGTTTTAATAATTTTAGCCGTTTCGATATTATCCGCTCTAGCGGGATACTTTATAGCCAGAAAAATTGATGTGGCAAAATATGATATTTATCTTTCAGAAGCCAAAGCCAAAGCAAAAGCTATTGAACATGAAGCTGAAATTTTGCTTGAAAATACAAAATCAAAAGCAAAAGAGATGGAACTTGAAGCTAAAAATTCTTTGGAAAAACAAAAAATTGAGCTTCAAAAAGAGTATGAAAACAAATTAAATGAAATTTTGAAAAAAGAAGAAGAAATTGAAGAATTGGTTGAGCAGCAAATGCAGGATGCACAAAAACTTGAACGGGAAAAGAATTTATTTGAAAAAGAAAGAAAAGTTTTTGAAAAATTAAAAAACACTTTTAACCAAAAAATAAAAATACTTCAGGAAAAACTTGAAAATGCGGCAGGTCTTACAAAAGATGAAGCAAAAGAAATTTTATTAAATTCCTTAAAAGAGGATTTAAAAGATGATGTGGCACATCTTACTAGAAAAATTATCAAAGAAGCTGAAAATAACGCAAAAAAAGAAGCGCAGTTTATAATAGCACAGGCAACTACGAGATATGCAGGAGATTTTGCAGGTGAGAGGCTTATAAATGTTGTTCCAATAGGAGATGATGAAATGAAAGGCAGAATTATAGGAAAAGAGGGTAAAAACATAAAAACACTTGAAATGGTGACAGGCTGCGATATTATAATAGACGATACCCCGGAAGCCATAACTGTCAGCAGTTTCAATATTTACAGACGTCAAATTGCAGTTGAAACCATAAAAAGGTTGGTGGAAGACGGAAGAATCCAGCCTGCCAGAATCGAAGATATTTATAAAAAAGTTACAGATGAATTTGAAGAAAAAGTTTTAAAAGAGGGTGAAGATATAATAATAGATTTGGGGCTTGCAAGTGCCAAAATACATCCCGAAATTGTCAAATTAATAGGAAGGCTTAAATACCGTGCAAGTTACGGACAAAATGCACTTGCACATTCTTTGGAAGTTGCGCATTTGGCAGGAATTATGGCTGCTGAAATAGGAGGAGACGAACTTTTGGCAAAAAGGGCAGGTCTTTTACATGATATAGGTAAAGCTCTGACTCATGATTTTGGAGGGGACCATGTAACGTTAGGATATGATTTATGTAAAAGATATAAAGAACCGGAAGTTGTGCTTAATGCAATAAAAGCACATCACGGACATGAAGAAGCTAAAAGTATTGAAGCTGCAGCTGTCTGTGCGGCAGATGCCCTTTCTGCCGCAAGGCCGGGAGCAAGAAGAGAAGTTCTTGAAGCATTTTTGAAAAGAGTTGAATCGATAGAAAATATCGCCACTTCTTATCCTGAGGTTATAAATGCTTACGCTCTTAATGCGGGAAGGGAAGTTAGGGTAATAGTTGAAGCCGATTTGGTAAATGATGATGAAGCGGTTCTACTTAGCCGCGAAATTGCAAAAAGAATTGAGAATGAGGTTAGTTTTCCGGGTGAGATTAAAGTAACCGTTATCAGGGAAAAAAGGGCCATATCTTTTGCGGCGGCATAAAATAGTGAAAATGGTGAGTAGTGAGAAGTGAGTGGTGAGCCTGCCCGGCCGCTTGCAAAGCGGCGGGGTTATGAGTTGTGAGTGATGAATTTTGAATTAAAAGTAGTCAAGTTCCACCAAGTAGCCAAGTTCCAAGTGAAAAGTGAGCTTGCTCACCTGGCTGCTTGAAAAGCGGCCATGGTGAAAAATGTAAAATTAAGGTAAATAATGGAAGTTTTAGCAAGACCTTTTGGGGAATTTCAAACAAACTGTTATATAGTTGATAAAAAAATTATTATTGACCCGGGCATTGGTGCGTTTGAGTGGATAAGAGAGAATGTAAAAGACCCTGTTGCAATAATCAACACCCATGGTCATTTTGACCATATCTGGGATGATAAGAAAGTAAAAGAATATTTTAATATTCCAATTTACATTCATAAAAATGATGCGTTTTTCTTGGAAAACGACCAGTTTGGTTTTAACCCTCCAAAAGTAAAACCGGATTTTTTACTTAATGAAGGTAATT
Source organism: Lebetimonas sp. JH292 (assembly GCF_000523275.1). Lineage (NCBI taxonomy): Bacteria > Pseudomonadati > Campylobacterota > Epsilonproteobacteria > Nautiliales > Nautiliaceae > Lebetimonas > Lebetimonas sp. JH292. The sequence continues at coordinate 986,230 of NZ_ATHQ01000001.1, forward strand.
ATAAAATAGGGGATTTTTATATTTTAATCCGTCATTTTCCAGGGCATACACCGGGCAGTATCACTGTTGAAACAAGCAAATTTTTATTTAGCGGGGATTTTATATTTGACGGAAGCATAGGAAGGGTTGATTTTCCTTATTCAAATCCTGAGGATATGAAAAAATCAATCAAAAAATTTTTAAAAATTCCTTATGATAAAAAAATGTATCCGGGACACGGATTTGCCACAACAATAAAAAAGGCTCAGAAATTTCTTCCAATGTGGCTTGAATATCTTTAAAACTTTATTCCCTCTTTTAACAGGGCTTTATGGATATGGCTCATTTGAATAGATTTGTTTTTACACCACTTTGGGGCAAGCAGGTTTTCAGTTCCTGCCGTCATTCTTTGTATTGATACGTTTTGCGGCAGCATTTTAATGGCTTTAATTAATGTATCGATATAAAGTTCTTCGTCTATCGGTTCAAAATTTCCTTTTTTATATTCAAGTGCCAGAAGTGTGTTTTGTGTTACATACAACGGATGAAATTTAACTGAATCCACTCCGAGATTGATTACATCTTCTACGGATTTTAGCATATCTTTTTGGGTTTCCCCCGGAAGTCCGAAAATTATATGAGCACATACATTTATCCCCATTTCTTTTGTTTTTTTTATGGTTTTTGCAATGTCTTCAAAAAATTCGGCCCTATTTATTTTGGCAAGTGTTTTATTGTTAGAACTCTGAACTCCGTATTCTATCCATATTTCATAATTTTTACTGAGTTCTTTTAAGTAATTCAAAGTATTTTCATCTATACTGTCGGCTCTTGTGCCGATGCTAAGACCAATTGCGTCGGGCAAATTCAAAGCTTTTTGATAAAGTGTTTTCAGAGTTGAAAAAGGGGCGTAAGTGTTTGTGAAACTTTGGAAATAGACTAAAAATTTTTCACTTTTATACAAATCTTTATAAAGTTTTACGGTTTCATTATATTGGGAATGCAGTTCTTTTAACTGTTTTTTTAAAAGAGGGTTTTCTTTTTTTAAAGGGGTTAAAGTAAATTTTTCTTTTTTAAAATTGGGGGAAAAGCTTTCATTTTCACAAAACACACACCCTCCCCTGGCTTTTGTCCCGTCAATATTAGGGCATGTGAAACCAGGTACGGAAATAGGAACTTTTTTTATTCTTTTATCAAATTTTTGTTTTAAATATTTTCCAAATGTATATAATTTATCCATAAACCTTCTTTTTACTTTTTATAACAAAAAAGAGAGGAAAAGTCTATTTACAAATTTTTTCTATTCTTAATTAAATTTGAAAAAAAAAGGAAAGTTAAGTTCAGCTATCAGTTTATTTTTTAACTCTATTTTTAAATCCATAAAATTTAATTTGTTTAAATTTCTTTTTCTTATTTTTGTATTTTCCATCCTTTCCCTTTAATTATTTTAAAAAACAGGAGAAAAATATTTCCCCTTAATGTTTTAAAGTGCATGAATTAAAATGGGAGCATCCTTTACACTGTCTATTGTTGTAAGTGCAACTGCACCCCGCCCCTAATGTAACAATACACGGAATCCATAGTAAACAAAATACTTTGGCAAAGGTGTTGGTTTATCTTCTCTGAACATTATATACCTGAGATAAAGAACCGATAACCGCTTCTTTTGCTATAGTACTAGGAATCAATGCAGCAACAGGTCTCCAGTCGTCAAATCCCGCAGGTTTAAAGATAGGCGCAATTGCTGAACAACACTTGCCTGATGCGCTTTAAAAAATACGGCTGTAAAAAGCGCATAAATAGGCAGTCTCGCGCCGCAGGACATAAAAGGCACAAGCAGTGCTGTCAGTTTTCGCTCTTGCCATATATCCGCTCTCTTCCAAAAGAGCCATAAAAAAATATAATTAAAGTCACTAAACTCAATACCCCTCCGATAATTCCGTCCACAACTAAAGACTGTTAAATCTTTTTTCTTATCAAAAAATGCTTCAAATTCATTGTGTAAATCCATACATTTTTCAGAATCAGGCAGCTTTTGAATAATTTCTTTTTCCCATCTTTTAGGATATGAAAAATCTGAAGGGATTAATTTCATAGCCCTTGTTATAAATTCTTCGGTATCGTCTGAATATTTAGGGGTTTTTGGCCTTTCTAATTTATCTAAAAGTTTTTCTTTTGCAATAGTAGGCACTGCTTTAATTCCTGTAAGTTATTTTTGTATATCAAACTGATATCCTTTTTCTTCAAAATCATCCCACATATTTAAAGCCGTAACCATTGGAATTTCCAATTCCATCAATTGGACTGTAAGATAAAGATTGCGCTGCAGGTTGGTAGAATCCACCACATTAACAACACTATCCGGTTTTTCCTCAAGAAGAAATTTTCTGGTAATTCTCTCTTCTATGGAATAAGGGCTTAAACTGTATGTTCCCGGAAGGTCGATAAGTTTTAAAGTCATATCTTTGCTTACAAGGTCTGCTTCTTTTTTTTCAACCGTTACCCCCGGCCAGTTCCCGACTTTTAAATTTGCACCTGCAATAGTATTAATCGGGTCTCCAAGAGGAGCCATTTTTTCAACTTTAATTTTTTCTCCTCTGATAATTCCCATATCTCTTAATTTTCTTTTTATTAATTTATTTCCAACCAAATCCAAGGGCGATTCTGGATTCTCCTGCTTTTATAAGCAAAGGTCCTCCGTCATTTTTTAAAAGTGTAATTTCAATGCCGGTTGAAATTCCCATAGCAAGTAACCTCTCCATTGTCTTTTCTTTCCGCAGATGTCTTATAATTTTTAATCTGCTGCCTACATTAGCCATACTTAGAGGCATATTAATTCCTTATTTAATATATTCAACGAAAATCTTATCTGCAAGTCCTTCACCTATCACATGTTTTTTGCCTGTTTCTTTAACAGCTCCCCCGGACTTAACTCAGCCAGTCTTTTTCCGTTTTCCATAATAACAGCTCTTGCCGATTCAAATCCTATAAGTCTGTCTCTTATATTCAACATTTAAAGTTTAGATTGAAAATGGGTATTTATTATAATAGTAGACCCTTCATCTTAAATCCAAGCAAGTTTTCAAAAGTAGGCATTGTCAACTCCTTTTAGTAATTTTGATAATTACTATCAAAGAAATAGTAGCATAAAAATCTTTTTATCTTATAAAATTGACAATCATTCCTATTATCAACTTAATATTTGTTTAATAAAATGCGAGTATTATTCTTTTACAGAAATGATAATTATTATCATAATTATTTTAAAGGGGTTTTTATGAATGGTTTTTATGAAAAAGTCAAAAATAAAAAAATAAATTATTCATGGTCGAGAGAGGCAATATACCGTATATTCTCAGAGAATAAAGACAGATGTTTTTGTGTTATAGGTATAAAAAAACAATTATTAATGAAATATAACAGAAATGTTTCACTCAATACAATTTACAGGCACCTTGATTTTTTTGAAGCAAACGGTTTATTAGTAGTCGTTCAAAATGACGATAAAAAAGCATTTTACTGTTTAAAAGGAGTTATAAAAACTAATATTGATATAGAGTTAGAAAAATGTAGTGAAATTTTTAAAGATATAATATAATTAACCATTCATAAAACTTGTGAAATATGCAGTAAAAAATTCACAGGAGGGGGTTGAACCCGTTGCTACCCTTTCTCCTTTGAGTTTTTTACTCTTTTACATCAAATAAATTTACAAGGAGTATAAATGAAAAAAATAACACTTAGCGCAGTGGGAAAACAATAATATTGTAAAATCAGATCTTTTAAAAAAAGTAGATGGTTATGTTAGGCTTGGTTATCAACACATGATAAAGATTCAAAAACTGATTTGGCAATAGGCGGTAAATTGCATGCTGAAACTAAATCTTTTAGTGGAATAAGTGCTACTTGGAAAATTTAAAAATACAACTATTAAAATAGGTAGACAGGAACTTGACACACCTTTTGCAGATACAGACGATAACGGAATGATTCGGTATAGAAAATCTTGCTTTATCGGCTTTGATATAGACAGGATTTTTTATACAGATGCAAATTATGAGGGTGAAAAGGATGATTTTTCTTATAGCTTAGGCGTTCAATATGCAAATCAGCATTATAAGGTTTTACATTAGGTGTTGCTTATAATAAAAGCGCAGTATTGGTAAACGGAGAATGGGACGCAAGTGATGTTATAAAAGGTCTTAGTTTAAATACCGGATATGTGACTTTGCATGATAAAGATGATACAAAAAGCACAGAATTTGATGCAAGTTATGCGTTTAATGACAATTTGAGCTTGGATGTAATTTATTCAGATGTTGATGACAAGATTAATGATGATAAATTTAAAAACACTTTTTTGTGTCTTTAAAAAAAAAGGTGGATAGAATGAAAATAAAAAAATATTTAATTCAGGGTATTGTTTTATTTTTGGCAATATTTTCTTCTGTTATAATTTATACTGCTGTTTTTAATATATTAGAGAAAATTGATTTTGGAATGTTGGAATTAATTTAAAAATATTTTTTGTGTTATAATATGATTATCATTATCAAAAAAGGAAGATAAATGAAAAATTTCGATTACAATAAACTCCTGGATGAATTTAAAAATATCCTCAAAAAAGCGGGGCTTAAATTTACAAAACAAAGGGAAATTATATTTTCTACGCTTTATAAAAATCTTTTTATCTTGTAATAAAAAAATAATAAAAATTTGAAATACCAAAATCAAGAAAAAATAGCAAAAGAAGATTTAAACTGACTAATCATATTTTGCAGTTATACGGGCAGGAAAAAGAGAAAAAATCATAAACGGGATAATTGCCGTCAAAGCAGGCAAAACAGTAATTTTCCCTTTTATCATTTATTGCTTTTATTATGCTTTCAATTGTAAGATAGGCCAGGCTGTCGGCCTCTATATATTTTCTAATTTCTTCCACACTCATTTTGCTTGCAATAAGCTCTTCTTTTGTAGGAGTGTCTACACCATAATAACAAGGTGCTATGGTTGCCGGAGCCGCTATTCTCATATGAACTTCTTTTGCACCCGCATCTCTTAGCATTCTGACTATTCTTTTGGATGTTGTCCCCCTGACGATTGAATCGTCAATTACAACAAGTCTTTTACCTTTTATTTTTTCAATAATTGGAGAGAGTTTCATTTTAACTTTTAAATTTCTTATTTCCTGAGTTGGTTCTATAAATGTTCTTCCCACGTAATGGTTTCTCATAATTCCCATTTCAAACGGAATGCCGCTTTCTTCTGAATACCCCAGAGCCGCTGCAACCCCGCTGTCTGGTACAGGAACAACCATATCGGCAACAACCGGAAGTTCTTTTGCTAATTCTCTTCCCATCTGTTTTCTTGCAAGATAAACATTTTTTCCAAAAACATCACTGTCGGGTCTTGCAAAATAGATATATTCAAAAATACACTGCTTTGGCGAAGGCTTGAAAACCATTTCGCTTTTAATTTCATTATCTTCAAAAATAATCATTTCTCCGGGTTTAATATCTCTTATAAATTCGGCATCTACCAGCTCAAATGCGCATGTCTCGCTGGCTACAATATAACCGCCTGAGCGGATTTTCCCGATAGAAAGAGGCCTGAATCCAAACGGATCCCTCAAGGCAAACATTTTATGACGGGAAAGAATAACCAGTGAAAAAGCCCCTTTTACTTTTTTAACGGCATCTGTTATTCTTTCTTTGAGAGTGTTTTTCTGATAATCTTTGGCTATAAGATGAATTAAATTTTCTGTGTCCATATTACTTTGGAAAATAGCCCCTTTTTTTATAAGTTCTTTTCTTATTTCTTTTGCATTTACCAAATTTCCGTTATGTACTATTGAAATTTCCCCAAGTCCGTATCTTGCAAATATAGGCTGGGCATCAAGTATGGAATCGTCTCCTGCGGTGGAATATCTCGTATGGCCTATTGCCATATCGCCTTTTAAAATTTTAAAATCTTCTTCTTTAAAAATCTGTGTTACAAGTCCCCTGTTTTTAACTGTTTTGATGTGACCTTTAAAACTGCTGCTGATTCCTGCCGCCTCCTGACCGCGGTGCTGCATTGAAAAAAGAGAGTAAAATGCAAGTTTGCTTGCATTTTCATTACCGTAAATACCTACTACTGAGCACATTTTTACTTCCTTAATCCCAATGCATCATTAATTGAATAAAGCCCCGGTTTTTGATTTATAAGCCATTTTGAAACTTTAATGGCGCCTCTTGCAAAGGTTTCCCTGTTTGTAGCTGTATGATTAAGTTCTAAGAATTCCCCGTCATTATAAAATCCTACAGTATGTCTTCCCACTACGTCTCCGCCACGCAAGGCAAAAACACCTATTTCATTTTTTGTTCTAGCCCCCACATGGCCGCTTCTTCCGGTAATCATTACATCTTTAAGCTCAAGTCCCCTGGCATTTGCACATGTTTTGGCTAATGTTAATGCGGTACCGCTTGGAGCGTCGACTTTATATCTGTGATGCTGTTCTACTATTTCAATATCAAAATCTTTAAGTTTTTCGCTGACCATTGCCACAAGTTTGTTTAAAATAGCAACACCTAAGCTCATATTTGTAGCATATAAAATAGGTGCTTTTTGGCTTGCCTCAATCATCAGATTTTTTTGGTGGTCATTAAGACCTGTAGTAGCGATAACAAGGGGTTTTGGATTTTCAAGAGCTGCCTCAAGAAGTTTTTGAGTTGCAATCGGTGCTGAGAAATCAATTGCTACATCAGAATTTTCAAGAAGTGTTTTTGCATCATTTGTTATTATAGTTTTTTCAGGAAATTCAACACTCTGTTTGCCTGTAAACATTACAGCTGAAAGAATGTCATCCGAATTTTTAATAATATTTACTAAAAGCTGACCCACTCTTCCGGTTGCACCAACAATTCCGTATTTCATTTATTCTCCTTTAGGTATTTTATAGCATTAATAGCCGCTGTTGCTCCATCTCCCGCTGCCGCAACAACCTGTTTGATGCTTGATTCCCTTACGTCTCCAGCCGCATATAGCCCTTTTAAACTGGTTTGCATTTTTAAATTTACTTTTACTTCTCCAAATTCGTTAAGTTCGGCTAAATCCTTTACCAGCTCATTATTTACATTCATACCTACAAATACAAATATTCCCTCGACGTTAATTTTTTCGTTTGAAGATAAAATTATACCTTCTACAAACTCATTTCCATATACTTTTTTGACGGTTTCGTTATAAATTATTTCAATATTTTCTGTATTAAAGACTTTTTTTTGAGTTGACGGGGCTGCGCGGAATTCAGAGCGTCTGTGGATTAAATATACTTTTTTTGCAATTTTGCTTAGATAGAGGGCTTCTTCCAAAGCTGTATCTCCCCCTCCTATTACGGCTACGATTCTGTCTTTATAGAAAAACCCGTCACACACTGCGCAATAACTGACGCCTTTTCCGGTATATTCTCTTTCGCCCTCAAATCCTGCTTTTCTTGGTGTGGCACCGGTTGCCAAAATTACAGCTTTTGCCGTATATTCATTCTTATGCGTTTTTATTTTCCATTTTCCATTTTCCATTATTAATTGTAATGCTTCCTCACTTTTTATCTCGCATCCGAATTTTTTTGCCTGCTCAGGCCAGCACATCATCATTTCAAGTCCGCTTTTAACTTCACACACTCCTGGGTAATTTTCTATTTCACTGCTCAAAGTTATCTGTCCTCCGGGATTTAGTTTTTCAAGAATTAGAGTTTTTGCTCCGAGTCTGCTTGCATATATTCCTGCACTTAGTCCTGCAGGTCCACCTCCGATTATAATTACATCATATTCCATTTTTTCCTCCATTTTTAACTTTTCAACTCAGCTACTTAACTTCTTGGCAACTTGGCTACTTATAACAACTCACAACTCACTATTCACTACTCACTTTTTTTAAAGGGCTGTCCTGCTTGTATAATAATTTATGATATCTTTTTATATTTACAGCAACAGGCACTTCATAAATGTTAAGATATTGTATAAGTTTAATTATAGTATTTATTCCGGCTGTTGTATAGATAATATTTGGATAATTTTTGCGTTTTTGATAAATATCTACTACTAAAATAGGGTAATGTGTTTTTATGTGTTTTATTAAATTTTTGAGATTGTTCATACGTGAGCTGAAAATAAGCAAAGTATATTCGTTTTTTTTGGGTATAAAAATATCATTTTTGGTATAAAGTATAATATTTTCAAAATTAACAAATTTATATTCACTGAATTTATATTTATAGTAGAAAAAAAAAGCAGCTACCATTAATGCTCCGAAAAAGGAGCTGAATGTATAGAAGAATTTACTTTTCAATTAAAGAAGCGAATTAATTTTTTCTTCGTACATAGCTTTTGGTGCAGCACCTATCATTGCATCGACAACTTCACCGTTTTTTATAAATAAAACTGTTGGAATACTTCTGATTCCAAATTGAATAGCAAGTTCTTGTTGTTCATCTGTATTGATTTTACCTACTGCTACGCCTTTGTCTTTATATTCTTCGCTTAATTCTTCAATAATAGGAGCAACCATTCTACAAGGTCCGCACCAAGGCGCCCAAAAATCTACTACAACTAATTTATTGTTTTTTACAGTTTCTTCAAAATTTTCTTTAGTAATTTCTAATGCCATTTTAATCCTTTTTTTATTGAATTATACCCAAAATTTTATTAATTACCCATTAACAGAGGCTGTTTTTTTAAATTTTAACGATAAAATAACAAATCTTACAAACTGCCAAATTATACATTTTCTTTTCCATCTCTCAAAAGGCGTCGGATACATTCCAAATTTAGTTTCATCATATGCTCTTTTTTCCCATTCTTTTATTTTTAATCCTATTTGAGGACTTCTAATTGCCATTTTTTCTCCTTAATTTTAATCTGGAATCAAATACCAAAAAGGTTTTGCTTTCGCTTTGTATAAAAACAGATAATGCATGAGCCACTTAAACCAGTGACCGGCACTTCCTACTTCACCTATTGTATATTTAATATCTCTTCCAAAATCCGGATATTTTTTGAAATCTGGTATTGTAGGATAAACAGACATACTTCCTGCAATTCCCCTAAATCCGTAATTTATGGAAACGACGCATATACTTGCAAGTTCTGCCATACTTGCTTTATGTCTGAAACTTGGTTTTCCTTCGAGAATCCATTCTGCTATATTAAGAGCTGTTGCGTGGGCCATAACAGCGCTTGGCATACCTGTTCTTGGAGGTGCTGGTGTCAACGGACGGCCTGATTTAGTTTTATTTGGCATTGAAATTGGATGAGGAGGAGCGAATGCAATACCTACTGCAAATATGTTTTCATATGTCGGATTTTGAAGTTTTTTTGGCCAGTCTTCACCACTCCATTCATGATACGGTTTTTGCCCGCTTGAATAATCTGCATCTACTATCATTAATCCGTTTGGTTTAAATAGTTTATCTGTATAATCTTCCTCGTTTGGACCAACAGCTGTAATTCCTACACCGCTAAACGGAGGAATAAGCATTGCAAAATCATATTCGACTGTTTTTTCTTCACCTTCATATGTCTCATAATATACTTTGCCTCTCTCTATCTTATAAACACTTGCTCTTTTAATCCAGTCAACCCCATATTCACTAAACATAGAACGAATTATGTTATTTGTATGTGTGATATAACCATTATTTTTAACATATGCGCCGCCAAGGCCCAAATCACCTAAATCCATTTCATTAGTAATATAAGTAACATCTATATAATCCATTAAATCCAAATCATATATTAAGGATGCCACATTCATTGTATATTCAACCGCTGCCCCCTGACAAGTACAGCCACCATGTCCTAAACCAATTAATACTTTTTGTTTTTGTCCTTTTTTTGCTTTTTCTATAACTTTTTGAAGCTCTTTCCAAGCGTGAGCCGCGTGGTCGAAGCTGCATATAGATGTAGTGTTTCCTGTATCCGGCCCAAGCCCGGGAGTGGCTGAAAAATTTAATTTTGGACCTGTAGCGTTAATTAAATAGTCATAATAAACTTTTTCTTTTTCTCCAGCTCTAATCCCACTTACATATTCAATTGTTACATAGGGTTTGTTTTCTCCAGCATCACCTTCAGGATGAATAGTAAGTGCTTTTGCCTGTTTAAAATCTACCCCAAATCTGTCATAAACAGGTTTTAATTCAAAATATACCTGTTCAGGTTTCATAGCACCTATTCCGACCCAGATATTTGAAGGAACCCACTGGTATTTTGAATTCGGGGAAATTACTATAATTTCAGCTTTGTTTTTCAGTTTTCTTTTTAAATTTAAAACTGTCGTATGCCCTGAAATACCTGCCCCTAAAATAACTATTTTTGGTTTCATTTTTAACCTTTTTTATTTTTTTATGCTTAATTATAACTCAAATATCTAATTTAAGATAATTTTTATCTTTATTTAATTAAAAGTTATTAAAAACTATAATCTGAAATTATTGACTATAAAGGTGACAGGCACAACTTTTAATTAGAAATTATAAATGTTAAATTATAAATTAAAAAAATAAAAATTAATTTAACATTTGAAATTTAACATTTATAATTATATTAGGTTTTGCCCAAAAGGGCAGGGAGTTAATGATGTTCGTAAGAATCTGTTACGTTTCTTATATCGAATATTTTATCAAGCAATGCAAAAATTGCTATGCCTATACCGAGACATCCTATAATTATCATCCATTCCATTGAATGAGGGGCAATATATGCATATGGGGTAATTGCGTCTAACTGGTAAACACTGTTTGCCTGATATCCGAGTCCGTCAACCCTTGCACTCATAGGAACAATATTACCGCCGAAAATAAATGCCTGTCTCATTAAAAATGCGCCTATAACTGCAGAAATGCCGCCTATTAATACAGCACCTTTACTCTTTGAAAAAAACAGGATAAAAGGAATTACAATACCTAAAATCAGCCATCCCCAATACATCCAGCTGATAGGGCTGCCTTTAATCATTAAATTTACCCATTTAGGATCTACCAACATAAAATCTGTTATTTCATAAATAGCGGCCAAAACTGTTAAAACAATCCCTGTTTTTGCTGCAATTTTAATAAAGTCGTCAAAATAAGGTTTTTCTCTTAATCCTAAAAATGCAAAAATAATTGCTCCGCCTATTCCTGTGATTCCACCTGTAATTAGGAAATAAATCCAAAGCTGAGGAATATCAGTCCATAAATGTCTTGGTGTGTTTTGGTTAAATAATAAACCTTGGATATAAAATTCTCCCAAGTCAATACATAAACTTAATATAACCAAAATTAACGCAAGTTTTTTCGCCAAATCTCTTTTGGATGTAATTAAGAAATAAATTTCAATAAATGTAAACGGTATATAAATACTGTATAAAGGCAGCATTAACCACATACCCGCCTGAGGCTGAGGATTTAAAACCATCCAGTAAATATGTAATAAGTTACCTAAGTCGCTTGCGATAGAAATTAATCCGCCAAAAACCATTGAAATACCGAAAGTCATCATAGCGGCTGCTACTTTTGGAGCAACTTTTACATGGAAAAGTTCTCCCAATGCAGTTAAGAAAATCAAGGCGCTTCCGCCGTAAAGCAGATAAACATACTGAGTTACAAATACGCCCCAAGGTTCCGCTTTGTTTACTTCTTCTATTTCCGGTAGATTAAAAATCTGCTCTTTCAAAGCAATAGCGGCATGTTTCAGTGCTTCCGGGTCACCTCCGGCTGCCACCATTCCTGCCTGGGAAATAAAATCGTGAAAATATCTTAAATGAAACAGTTCATACCAGCCTACCAAACCTATCGCTATTAAAACATATGCAATAAGCATTACTTTGTTAAAAAATAATTCTGTAAAACTGACTCTATTTATATTTAATCCGCAACAATTAATATAATTTTTCATAGCAGCTCCTTACGCTTTTTTCCACTCAGGTTTTTTAGCCTGAGTTGCAGCTTCATATAACGGTTTAATTTCATCCCATGTGTGTGTTTTAACATCACCCAATGTTCTTTTTGCGTATTCTTTATTTTCCGGTACAAGATAAAATAATTTAGGAAGCGTGCCTTCTTCTTCTTTTAAGAAGAAAAATTCTCTTTGTTTTAAAAGTTTTACCAAATCGGAATCTTCATCTTCCAAATCACCGAATGTTCTAACTTTGGTAGGACATGTCGCACTACAGGCGGTTGTTCCGTATTCCTGGATTCTTCCGTCGCAGAATGTACATTTGTCAACTGCGTGTTTTGTCTCATCCACAAATCTTGCGCCGTAAGGGCAGGCTTCCATACAACCTTTACATAAAATACACATGGAAGGGTCTACTTTAACAAGTCCCCCTTCTGCATAATGGCTTGCCCCTGTAGGACATACAGTTACACATGGTGCGTCAATACAGTGATTACATTGAGACGGATAAAAATTTAAAAACGCGTCAGCGAGTGTTTTTCCGCCTTCTACAATACCAACCCATATTCTTTGTTTATCAGCTCCTAACATTACTCCGTTTTCGTCTTTACATGCCACTTCACATGCTCTACAGTCTATACAGTTTTGATATTCAAGTGCAATTGCATAATTTGCCATGGCTTACACCTTTCTTATTTTTACAAGAGTTTCGTTCATACTTGCGGAACCAAGAATTGGATCAATTGCGTTTTCACAAATCATAGCCTGGGATATACCGTTTTTGTATCCAAGTGTCATCATTGGAGACTGAGATCCAAACCCTGTTGCGATAAACGCCGTATCTTTTCTGATTCTTTTTGTAGGATAAACTTTGGCTCTTACTTTTTTACCCTGTTCGCTTGTAAGTTCCACTTCATCCTTGAATTTAAGCCCCATTTCTTTTGCAAGTTCATCATTTATCCACATATAATTATAATTCATTAAATCAAGCAGTAAATAGTTGTTTGAATGAAAACTTTGAGTAAAATATGCGTGTCTTCCGACTACCACCCTCACTTCTTTTTCATTGGTGTTTGGAGCTTTATATAAGCTGTCTCTCCACATAGGAAACATTCTTAAAGTTTCTATTTTACCGTTTATAGGATTTGTGAATTTTTTACCTTCCAATCCTTTTAAGGCTACTTTAATATATTTTCCTTTTTTAGGGACAATATAATAATCTTTCGGAAGAGTGGTAAATTTTTGATAAACAGTTTCAGCTAATTCATTTTTATTTTGAGTATCTTTTTTGAATGCTTTTAAATGTTCATCCAAAATACCTGATTTAACTGCATTTTCTATTCCAGGCCAGTAAACCCCCCATTCTTTTGCTATTTTGGCGGCTTCTTCTCCGTATAGTTCCTTCATTGTTTCTTCGTTATACTCAGAAACAGTTTTATCATAAGCCGCTGTTAATCTGAATGTTTCAATTCCCAAATCATCATCGCTCGCATGCTCTAAAATCGCTTTTAGAAGTTTTTCATCTTTAATATCTGCTTTTAATTTTGTTTTATCTATTTTAAAATCATCTGTTAAATATTTGGTTAAATCAAAGTTTTTTGGAAGTTTTACTCCAAAACCGCCTTCGTCCCAGGTATATTTAAATGTAATTGCCGCAAAAGGCTTTTCTATTCTTTTTGAAAGTTCTTTGCACATAAAATATATATCCTGAGCGTATCCTCTAGGTTCGACTCCCTGGCTTCTCCAGGTAATGTAAGGTTCTATTGTATTAAACATTTTTAAAGGGGATTCTCTTTCTACATAAACGGTATCCGGCAAGATTACGTCTGCATAAAGAGCTGTATCGGTTCCCTGAATGTCAATTACAACCACCAAATCCATTGTTTCATACATTTTGGCGGTTTTTTCATAATCAGGAACCGATTGAAGCGGATTTTGTTTATAATGGAATGCCGCTCTTACAGGATATTCATTATCAGCTAATTTTTCGCCTTTTTTCCATTTTGTATTAACTTCCAAAATAGTGTCTCTAATGATAGGCCAGCTACCTTTTTGAGGGTTGCCCAATGGATATGTGTTTGGTTTTAAGCAGGCAATATCAATTCTTGTTTTTGCGTTATCATAAATAGGAAAATCCTCATATTCATAGCTTTCAAATTTTAATCCTCTTCCAAGAATAATTCCGCCCGGTCTGTTAACGCATCCGTGAATTGAATTGAAAATCGCCTGAGCACGTCTAAAATCAAAATCCTGATAATACCAGGTAGATTTTCTGCTTCTGTAGCAGTTTGCGGCACCTTTATATTTTTCAGCCGCATCTGAAAATTCTTTTGTAATTCTTCTGATTGTAGAAGCAGGAATTTCAGTTATTTTTTCAGCCCATTCAGGAGTATATTTGGCACCTTCACCCGTTGTAAAGAATTTTTCAAGTTCTTCAACTCCGGTAACATATTTTTTAATATAATCAGCCTTATAAGGAGTTTTATGAAAACCTTTATTAATGCTTTCATGAATCATTGCAAGGATTAAAGCACCGTCGGTTCCAGGTTTGATAGGAATAAATTCATCAGCCTGGGCAGCTGTATTAGTGTATCTTACATCAACATACACGATTTTTTCAATTCCTCTTTTGTGTGTTCTTTTAAACATATCAAGAGTATCCGGGGTTACAATTCCCTCAGCCCTGTTTGCTCCTAAGTTCAAAAGATATTTTGTGTTTCTGAAATCTCCCTGTCCCCAACTTCCAAATGTTAAGCTGTTTGCTATAAATGAAGGCGCAAAACATGTTGAAAAGTGGTCAATAAAATTGGCAGTACCGATTCCGTTTACCAAGTTCATTATAATTGGTTCATCAACTACCCCTGATGTTGCACCGACACCGAAAAGGAATGTGCTTCTGTTATCTTTTTCCTCATCAAGTATTTTAATCATTTTTTTAGCAATATAATCAAGCGCTTCATCCCAAGAGGCTTTTCTAAATTTACCTTCACCTCTTTTCCCAACCCTGATTAAAGGTGTTGTAATTCTATCCGGGTCGTATTCTTCCGCAATTCCCGCATTACCCCTTGCACACATAAAATTTCTGCTTTTTGGATAAAGCGGATTCGGGTCTATTTTTGTTACCTTCCCATCAACGTTTCTAACAATTACCCCGCACATGTTTACGCACATACCGCAAACATTGGGGGTAAATTTTGCGTTTTTAATATCTTCTTCTTTCTTTTCTTTTTCGTTTAAACCTTCTTCATAAGGTCCAAAAGCAAATGCTGATGAGCCGGTTACCGCTACACCTGCTGCCGCAGCTGCTGAACCTTTCAGGAAGCTCCTTCTTTTTAAATCAACAATTTCAGACATTGATTCTCCTTTTAGAAATTTACGTAGTAATTGTAGCATAGTATTGAAAAAAATATATATCCCGAAGAGGGATATAAGAGAAAATTATCTTAATTTAATTAAAAGTTATATCTGATATAAGCTCTTATGTCTTTAGCTTTTTTAACATAACTGAACATTGTGTTATCTGGGTTACCCATATCACCAAAGAATGCATCACTTCCAGGATGATTGTATTTAATGTATGTATATCTTAACTGTGCTGTTAGATGAGGAATAATCTGATGATTGTAATATACATCAAAAGCGTGTCCTCTAACTGCTGCAATGCTTCCGGCTAATGTATCTTCTCCGTAAGTAAAGCTTCTCCAGTATTTGCTTCCGTTTACATAAGATAGACCGAATCTGTCGTTATCTGCAAATCCCGGCATATCAGCACCTACCCAGATACTGTGACCTGTTCTTTTTTTATCTGAACCAAGCATAGTTTGTCCGGATTTAGGTCTTGTTTCTGAAAATGCCCAAGAAACAAATGCTGTAGTGTTGTCAAGAAAATCGCTTATCCCGTCACCGATTCCTTGAGCCGCAAATACGGCGTTTTCACCGAAATAATTTCCTAATGTTGCCATGTCAGCAACAAATGTACTAGGACCTGTGAAAGCCATTTTAAAACCTTGAAGGTTAAACGCCCAGACTGTTTCTGTTTTTAATGAATATTGTCCGTCGTCATAAGGAATTAATAAAAATCCTCCAAAATCTGCATGATGAGCATTACCTTTTGTATAATCAGGTTGAGTGTTGTTTAATGACCATTTTCCGTTAGAAGCGGTATAACCTCTTCCCAAACAGAATTTAATCCATGTTCCCCAATCAGCAAATTTATCTGATAGTTTAGAGAATAATGAGTTTCCAACTTCAAAACTGAATCCGTCAAATTCCATATTGATTAAATGTCCAAGCGGACTGTTTGCATTGTCTTCGTCAACTAAATTAGCTGGAAATCCCTGAGTCGCCGGTCTTCTACCCGCACTGAACATTAATCCGTTATCCGGACCAAACCAGTAATTAAAGAAAGCTTCTTTGATTCTGATATTTGCATCGTCAGGTGTTTCATTTACTACCCAGTCAACATTTTGGAAAGGTTGATTCATGCTGTTAATTGAAGTCATACCAAATACTTTATTGGCTTCGACTCTTACAGTTGCTTTTAAATTATCTGCGGGTTTGTATACACCTGTTAGGATAATTCTGTTTTGTAAAACCTGACCAATATGATCTTTTTTGTCAGTTTGTCCTGTAACTACACCAGCAAATTGATGTCCGCTTTGTCCTGTCATATCTGGTCCAACATTATATGTTAATCCGGCTGTTGTTTGTTTGTTAAGATAATCGAATGCCGTTCTTAAATCGAATCCCCAGAATAGATGAGAGTTTGCTACCACAGGCGATACTTTTTTATAGTATCTGCTGTTTTGTTCGTCAACTTTTTTTTCAACTTTTTGCTGGCTGGTTTTTAACTGATTTAATTGTTGCTGTAAAAGCTCAATTTGTTTTTGTAACTGCTCAACCGTAGGCTGTGCGAAAAGTCCTGCTACAACTGAAGCTGAAAGTAAAAATTTTTTCATTTTTTTCTCCTTTGATTTTTTAATTTAATTTCGCATTTTTTTAGTCAGTGCAAATTATAACAAATTTAATGTAATTGTCTACCTCTCCCGGAGGTATTTTTTTTAAAGTCATCCGGGAGGTATTCTTCCCTGCAGTATTTGGGTGAAGAATACTTTTAAATAAGGGAGTTTGCCTTTTTCAATTATCTTTTGCATTCCTTTAGCAGCTTTTGGGTTCAATGTTTTTAGCTTTTCTAAAAAAGGTTTTGCGTTATCGGCAAACAATTCATTTAACTGATCTGGTGTGACAACATTTAATTTTTTTAACAGCTCCGGCGCTTTTAATGTATGGCCGCCCGAATGTTTGATGTATCTTATGTATGCTCTGTAACCCGCTGTATAAGCGTTGATTGCATAAGCAAAAGATACAAGCATAATTGCACTGACTAAAATTTTAGAAAATTTCATAATCCGCCTTTAATGAATAAATGTTCATTTGCAAGTAGAATGATACATCATTTTTCCTTAAAGTTTGCTTAAAATAAAAAAAATTTATAACAAATTTAACAAATTTTTGCTAAATAAATGAAATTTGGAGATTTTTGTATGATTTTTCAATCCTTTTATTAATATTAGAATATGATATAATTTTATAAAAAAGGCAGTTATTGAAAGAAAAAGCGTATATACTCTTGGCAAAACAGGAAAACATATCAAATAGAAAGGCCAAAGAGCTGATTGACAGGGGTTTGGTTTATGCAAGAGAAAAAAAAATAAAGATAGCAAGAGGGCTGGTGCCTACAAATATAAAATTTAAAATTATCAATATTCCTGATATAAGAAAAATTTATGAGGATAAAAATATAGTGGTAGTTGACAAACCCCCGTTTATTACGAGCGAAGAAATTTCTCAAAAATTCAAACAGCCGCTTTTGCACAGGCTTGATAAGCAAACAAGCGGTATTCTTGTAATGGTAAAAAATAAAGAGTTTAGAAAACGGGCCATTGAAGAATTTAGAAATAAAAATGTTTATAAAGAATATATCGCATGGGTGGAAGGTATAATCGCCCAAAATGACATTATAAATCTTCCTATTGAAATTATTAAGACAAAATCGGCGTCTTTTGCTAAAATTTCAAGGGAAGGTGAAGAGGCGGTTACCCAAATTGAGCCGATTCTGGCATTCAGGACAAAGTCTAAAATAAAAGCCGTTATCCATACAGGAAGAACACATCAGATAAGGGCTCATTTAAAAGCGATTGAACATCCTATTATAGGAGATGTGAAATACGGGGGAAAAGAATATACCAGAGTAATGCTTCACCACCATAAATTTAAACTGTTTGATTATGAATTTATTTCACCAGAGCCAGATGATTTTAAAATGCAGGAAGAAAAGTAATCAATTGAAAATGGAAAATTAAAAATTAGTTTTATTGTTACTATTTTTTTACAACTCAATAAAATATAAAGGAGAATAATGTTTGGTAAAATAAGTGAAGGTTTTAGAAATGCAATTAATAAAATCAAGCTTAAAGATGATGAGAAATCTTTAAAAAGAGCATTAGATGAACTTAAAAAAAACCTGTTAAAAGCGGATGTTCATTTTAAAACGGTAAAAGACTTAATTAAAAAAGTGGAAATTGAAACTAAAAGAAAAGGTATAGGAAAAGCCAATTTTTTAATGGCGCTTGAAAATTCGTTAAGTGAAATTTTAAAAGCCCCGGGAAATTTCGGATTTGTATTTTCCCCCAAACCTCCTACTGTTGTAATGATGACAGGACTTCAGGGTAGCGGTAAAACAACCACAACCGCAAAATTAGCATATTATCTTAAAACATTTAAAAAGAAAAAAGTGTTAATGGTTGCGGCCGATTTACAAAGACTTGCAGCGGTTGAACAGCTTAAGCAGTTAGCCGAGGCAAACGGGCTCGATATTTATTATGACGAAAGTGCAAAAGACGCTGTAGAAGTTGCAAAAAAAGGCGTTGAATTTGCTAAAAGTAAATATTATGATGTTGTGCTTATAGATACGGCAGGACGGCTTGCTATTGATGAAGAGCTTATGAGCGAACTTGTTAAAATGAAAAAAGAGGTTAATCCGGATGAAATTTTTTACGTAGCCGATTCGCTCACGGGTAAAGATGCAATAAATACCGCCAAAACTTTTGATGAAAAACTTGATATAACAGGGGTAATTTTAACCAAATACGATGGTGACAGCAAAGGCGGTGTCGCACTAAGTATTGCCCATCAGGTCCATAAACCTCTAAGATTTTTGGGAACCGGGGAAAAAATAGCGGATTTGGAAGTGTTTATGCCCGAGAGGATTGTAAACAGGTTATTAGGAGCCGGGGATATAGAAGGGCTTGTTGAAAAAACGGCCGCTATAATGGATGAAAAAGAAGCCAAAAAAATATCCAAAAAAATTAAAAAAGGCGAATTTAATTACGAAGATTTTATAAAGCAGCTTGAACAGATTAAAAAGCTCGGGAGTATGAAAAACCTGCTTTCAATGATTCCCGGAATGGGCGGAATGTTAAAACAGTTAGGAGAAATTGACCTTGAAAATTCTGATGAAATTAAAAAAATAAAAGCCATGGTAAATTCCATGACCCCAAAAGAGAGAACCAATCCGAAATTACTAAAAGAGAGTGCAAGCAGAAGAAGAAGGATTGCGAGCGGAGCAGGACTTAGCGTACAGGAAGTAAACAGAATCAATAAACAGTTTCAGAATGCGGCAAAAATGGCAAAAAAATTTGCCGGTAAGAAAATTCCAAATATGAATGAGCTTATGAATATGACAAAAGGCTTGAATTTTCCAAAATAATGTATTAAAATTTCACATTATTTTTAATGGGTCGGTTTGGGCGGGATAAAAAATAAATAAATAAACTAAGGAGATACACGTGGTAAAAATCAGACTTGCAAGATTTGGTAGAAAAAAAAGACCTTTTTACAGAATAGTTGTAACAGATTCAAAAAAAAGAAGAGATTCAGGATGGATAGAATCAGTAGGATATTATAATCCTTTAACTGAACCAGCAACAGTAAAAATGGATTTAGAGAGGGTAAATTATTGGATTGGTGTAGGTGCTAAAATGAGTGAAAGAGTTGCTAAACTAAAAAAAATAGCTGAAGAAAACGCTTAATGGTTGAATCTTTTGTAAGGGAATATGCCAAACTTTTGGCATTTGAACCTGATGTAATTAAAAGTGAAATTGTGCCGCATAGTGATTTTGATGAAATTATAATTTATGCAAAAAAAGCCGATGTGGGCAGAATAATAGGTAAAGACGGGGCAATGGTAAAAGCTATAAAAACCGTTATAAGCGGCTGCAGGGCAAAAGAAGATAAAAATTATAAAATTACACTAAAAGCATATGAATAAAAAAATTCCAATTGCAAAAATTGGAAAAACTTACGGGGTGAAGGGATGGCAGAAACTTCACCTCCTAACCGACTTTCCGGAGCAGTTCAAACCTAATGCTACATTTGAATCCGACAGAATTGATTTAACCATAGAAAAAATAGATATAAAAAGAAATCTGGTTAAATTTAAAGGCATAAATACACCCGAAGAAGCCAAGAAACTTATTAACAGAGTCCTTTATACCACTTCTGAAAAAACAAAAGAAGAAATAAAATTAAAAGAAAACGAATATTTCTGGTTTGAAATTATTGGATGTGAAGTAATGGAAAATATTGAGAATCTCCAAGTTGGAAGTTCCAAGTTCCAAGTTTTAGGAAAAGTGGTTGAAATAGAAAGGGTAGATGTAGATTATTTAATAATTAAAACCGATGAATCTCTGGTAAATAAAGGTTATCCAAAAAGATTTTTAATTGATTTTAAAAGAAATGTGGAAAATGTGGATGTTGAAAATAAAAAAATTTATGCTAAAGGTGCAATAGATATTCTTGAAAGTCTTAAATGAAAATTGTTTTTGTTACTCTTTTCCCCGATTTAATAAAACCTTATTTTGAAGATTCTATTTTAAAAAAAGCATTAGAAAAATCTATTTTTGAAATAGAATTTGTAAATTTCAGAGAATTTGCCGAAAACATACATATGCATATAGACACTCCTCCGGCAGGTGGTGGGGCCGGAATGGTTATTGATAATATTGCCCTAAGGGGATGTTTAAATTTTTTAAAAAATAAATACCAAAATGCAAAAACTATTTTTTTAACTCCCGTTGGAAAAGTCTATAATCAAAAAGATGCTAAGCGTTTCAGTTATGAGAATGTTTTAATATTGGTTTCCGGAAGATATGAGGGATTTGATGAAAGGCTTATTGAAGATTTTGCGGATGAGGTAATAAGTGTTGGTGATTTTATATTAACAGGAGGAGAACTTGGTGCTCTGATAATAGCGGACAGTGTTTTAAGAAATATTAAGGGAGTTTTAGGAAACAGTGAAAGTTTAGTTGAAGAGAGTTTTAATAATAATCTGCTTGAAGCCCCCCAATTTTCAAAAACAGGTAAAATTCCGGAAATTTTAAAAAGTGGAAATCATAAAAAAATAAAAGAGTGGAAAGAAAAAACATCGCTTTTTAAAACTAAATTTCACAGACCGGACTTATTTCAAATAAATAATGAAAAATTGAAAATGTAAAATTAATGTTTAGAATTTAATTTGTTTTTTTGTTAATTTTTGATATAATTACGCTTCAAAATAAGTGTGGATGCCCTAAGCGGCCAATGGCACAAAGGAGAAAATAATGAGAAACAGATACATCGAGGCTTTTGAAGCTAAACAAATTGAAGGAAAAAATGTTCCTGAATTCAGACCCGGAGACACTGTAAGGGTTGCGGTTGAAATTAAAGAAGGCGATAAAAAAAGAATTCAAAATTTTGAAGGTGTGGTAATTGCAATTAAAGGCACCGGGGCAGGCAAAACATTTACCGTGAGAAAAATCGGTGCAAACAATATCGGAGTGGAAAGAATTTTTCCATTTTACAGCGAAAGTATTGCCGGTATCGAAGTGGTAAGAAAAGGTAGAGTCAGAAGGGCAAAACTTTATTATTTAAGAGAAAAAACTGGTAAACAAGCTAGAATTAAAGAAAGAAGAGATTAATCTCTTTCTTTTTTGTAATAAATATAGTGACAGACACTGTTAATAATGTTAAATTGTGAATGTTGAGTTCTGAATTAGAGATTTTTGAATATTTTTTTAATTTAATATTTAATTCAACATTTATAATTCAACATTCAACATTTATAATTCAACATTCATAATTCATAATTTTTATACGGGCACTTTTTTAACACTTTGTTTTATTAAAATAATAAAAAAAATATATTTTGATATAATTTTTAAAAAAAGGCAGAGGATGAGAGATTATAATGAACAGATTTTAAGTTTTGGGGAAATTCAAGAGCCTCATGAATGTATTACAATTGCATACGGAAGCGTAAGGGTGGAGCAGGCAAGAATGTATGATGATGTATTGCCTACCGATGCTTTTAAACAGGTTATTATAATGCTTCAGGAACAGGCTAAAGAAATGGAAGCTGACGGGGTAAAAAATATTACTGTCACCATCACTCCTTCTAAAAATAAAGAGGGAATAGATGTACTTGATTATTATTCAATGGGGACTCTAATAAAACTTAAAGATTGATTCTCTCAACAACATCAGGTAAAAAAGTCCATTCGGCTTTTTTTAATTCTTTATGATATTCTTCGTAAGTTTTAAATTTATAAGGATTTATGTGATATTGTAAAATAATATCGCCGCTGTCAAGCTCTTCTGATGCAAAATGTATTGTTATACCGCATGCTTTTTTTGCCTCGAAGGAGAGTTTTTCTGCATTTAAACCTTTGAAATTCGGTAAAATGCTTGGATGTAAATTTATTATTTTGTCCTTGAATTCATTGATTATAAAAGAAGGTACAATTTTCATAAATCCGGCAAGCACTATTAAATCGGGATTTAAATTTTTAAGGTGTCCTAAAATTTCATTAAAATCACTGCTTATTAAAATAGGAGGTAAACTTTTAAAGCATCAGAATCGGCTCTGTTTGTAATGCCTGCAATTATTTTATAATTATTTTCTTTTTTTATTAAATTTAAAAAATTGCTTCCGCCTTTTCCAAAAAATACAACTACTCTTTTCATTTATTCTTTTTATTTTTGGGAATTTGCAGCCATACCGGTTTTGGAGAGTTGATGGAAGCTTTTTTAAATTTTTGATGATATTGTTTGATTAAGGCTTTTAATACCCTTAAAAATTCCGGTTTGTTTCTTGCGCCTGTTAAAATATAAAAAATTTTTCCGTTAGGTTTAGAAAAAATCAATGTAGGGGTAACACCTTTAAAATGTTTTTTTATTGTTTTGGGAATGGAATTTTGTTGAATAAAATAAAAAACAGGAATAAAATTTTTGTTTATAAAATCAGAAACTTTCTTATCTGAATATACATATTTTGAAAAATATTTTGAAGGTGGGCATTTAATACCAGCTATTTCCGTCAAAATAAGTTTATGCTCTTTTTTAGCCAATATTTTTGCCTTGTCATAAGATTTAACCCAGTGAATGTTTCCGTACCAGTTAAATGCAAACAGATTTATTAATAAAATAAAGGGAAACAAAAACTTTTTCATATTTATCCTTAAATAAGTGTCAAACACTTATAATTTAGATTAAAAATATTATTATTTAATTATGCATTTTACATTTTCAATTATACATTTGATTAAATGGTGCCCAGGGACGGAATCGAACCGCCGACACAGGGATTTTCAGTCCCTTGCTCTACCGACTGAGCTACCTGGGCAAATTTTCTCATTTTGAATGCTGAATTATAAATGTTGAACGGAATTATATTTAATTAAACTTAATTTAATCTTAAATTCAACATTTATAATTCAAAATTCATAATTAATTTTTTAAAAATATTTCCTCTGTCTTTATAACTTTTAAACTGGTCGAAACTTGCACAGGCAGGACTAAGCAGGGCGAGTGAATCTTTATTGTGTTTTTTATCAATTAAATTAACGGCGTTTTGCAGTGTTTTTGCATCATTAAAAGGTATGTGATTTTCTTTTGCCAAATTTATAAAAAGCTCCCTTTTTTCTCCGATTATAAACAGTTCGATATTCAGGTTTTTCATATATTTAAATAGTTCTTCGAAATTTTGTCCTTTATCATCTCCTCCAATAATTAAATAAATTTTTTTATTTTTATATCTTTTTAGGGCATTTATGGTAGCATCTATATTTGTAGCTTTTGAGTCATCTACCCAAATTCTGTTTTTACTATCTTTTATTTCTTCTAATTTATGTGGGTCTATTTTAAAATTTTTTAAACTTTTTTCTTTAAAATACAAAATATAATAAACAGCTTTTGCCAGTATTTCATCAAGTAAAAACGGAGGTTTAAATTCAAATTCTTTAAATCCGAAATAATGTAGTAAATCCTCTTCATTTTTGTAAAGGATTTTAAAAGCTTTTGTTGGTGAATTAAGTATTTTTGGCATTATTACCACGTCTCTTTCACTCATTCTTTTAAGAGGCGAAAGTTTTGCTTTTACATAATTTTCAAAACTTCCATGCCAGGAAATATGGTCTTCTTTTATAGGTAAAATTATAAAAATATTCGGTTTCGCAAATTTTGTATAATGGAGCTGAAAACTGCTGGCTTCTATCACCCAAAATTGTTTGTTTTTATCCATATCAGCAAGTGGAATACCTATATTTCCCCCAATATCAGAATTTTGTAATAGATAATGTATCATCTCGGTAGTTGTTGTTTTTCCGTTTGTACCTGTTACCCATATCTGAAAAGGAGCTTCATTAAAATAATCAAATTCACTAATTAAATTTTTGGCTTTTTTTATTAACGAATTATAAGGGGGAATACCGGGAGACGTTATTTCAAGATGGCTTTTTTTCGCTTTAAAAAGAAAAGGGGGCAAAAGAATATTGCCGTATTTATCAAACTCTATTTTTTTAAATCTGTCGTCATATATTTCCCAGCCCCCGCTTTTTGCAATGGATTTTGTGGTTAATCCGTATCCGAACAGAGATTTCATTTATTAAGATATCCTCTCAGCAGATTATCCAAATCGGTATTAAGTTTTATATTTAATTTTTTCTTTAAATGCCGTAAGGCTTGAAGTTTGATCAACCAAAATTCCTTTTACACTGCTTGCTATATATATTTTTCCATCTGCATATTTTTTAAGTTTATCAATTGAAATATTTCTCTCTTTTGCCACTGTGTCAAGAAAATTATTGTAAGTAGGAAGCAGAAGATGTTTAAGCAGATACTCTTTTTGCTCAGGTGTTGCTTTTTTAAACCAGCTTATCGGTTCTTTGTATTTTCCGACTGTAATGGTGTCTTCTTCAACACCAAGTTTTTTGGCAAGTTTGGCTATTACGTAATGTGGCATAATAACGCCTATACTTCCAACAATTGCGTTTTTGTTTGCAACAATCGGTTTAACGGCGCTTATAATATAATATCCTCCGCTTGCTGCCATACTTTCAACATATGCATATACTTTTAGATAAGCATTAAATTCATCGCTGCCGCTTGGGCTTCCGCCGGGAGTATTGAAAATTAATAAAAATGCCTTTAGGTTTTTATCTTCTTTAAGTTTATTCATTTTATCCATCAATGAATTTATATATTTTATTGTTATTGTTTTATTAATATTAATCTCAGCCACGTAAGGTTCTGTAATTGGTTTATTGAATGAAAAACTTTTTTTTAAAAATAAAAATAACACAAACACTTCTGCAAGTAAAATTAAAATAACTCCAATTAAAACAATTTTTTCTTTTAATGCTTTTAATTTATAAATTTTAAGTTCCGCCTTTAACTTTTCTTCCATATTTTTCCTTTACTTGTAATTTGGCCATTCACCACTCACTATTCACTATTTTACCTTATCTTTATTGAAAGTATAGCAATAATATTTGTGATAAGTGCAATTATCCAAAATCGTATGGTGATTTTATTTTCCATCCATCCTGATTTTTCAAAATGATGATGAATGGGGGCCATTTTAAAAATTCTTTTTTTTCTTGTTTTATAGCTTCCAACCTGTAAAATTACCGATATAGTTTCAATTATAAAAACAAATCCTATAAAAATAAGAAGTATTTCGTTTTTTGTAAAAATACTCAATATTCCTATAACGGCTCCTATGCTTAAACTCCCGCTGTCACCCATAAAAACTTCTGCAGGATTTGCATTGTACCATAAAAATCCAAGGAGCGAGCCTATTAAACCAAATGCTATTATGCTGAGTTCTCCCACACCTTTTTCAAAAGGATAAAAAAGATAATGAGAATAAATTGCATTGCCTAAAATATATGAAAATATTGCAAGTGTAAGCAGGGCAAATATGCTCGGTATGGTGGCAAGTCCGTCAAGTCCGTCCGTTAAATTTACGGCATTACTCATTCCCACAATTACAAATGCCCAAAAAATTATAGAAAAACCGCCCATATCAAAAAGAGGATGTTTATAAAAAGGAATATAAAGTTTTGTGTCAAATCCGTTTTTATATAATAAAAAGGCAACTATAAACCCGCCTATCCATTGAAAAATAAATTTTTGTTTCGGTGTGAGACCCGCATGATTGGAAGAAGCTTTTATTTTGCCCCAGTCGTCTATTATTCCTATAAGCATAAAAAAAACGGCTGTAAAAATTGTAATCAAAACAAAATTATTGAGTTTGGCGCTTAAAAGAATGGCTATTAAGGATGAAATCATAAAAACAACTCCTCCCATTGTAGGGGTTGAGGATTTGCTTTTATGAGTTTGGGGAGCTAGTTCGTAAATAGGCTGAGTCGCTTTGTTTTTTGCCCATTTTATAAACATTGGATATGTTAATATTGCCAGAAAAAAAGCTGTAAAGAAAGCAAACATTGCCCTGAATGAAAGATAATGAAAAAGGTGTATATGAAAATGCTCATATAAAAAATATAGCATAAAATCCCTTTTTTAGGTAAAATTGTATCAAAAAAAGGGTTAAAATGACTTTTAGCGGTAAAAATGTATTAATAACCGGAGCCAGCAGGGGAATTGGTGCTGAAATTGCAAGAGTTTTAGCCAAAAAGGGCTTGAAAGTCTGGATAAATTACAAAAGCTCTGCAAACTTAGCCGATAAGTTAAAAGAAGAAATTGAATCCGACGGAGGAATTGCAGGAGTGATCGGGTTTGATGTAAGTGATGAGAAAGCTTTTATTGAAGGAATAAAAACTATAATTGAGAGTGATGGCGAACTCAGTTATTTAGTAAACAATGCGGGAATTACAAACGACAAGCTTGCAATGAGAATGAGTGTTGATGATTTTAAAAAAGTAATTGATGCCAATTTGGTTTCCACCTTTATAGGATGCAGGGAAGCACTTAAAGTAATGGGTAAAAAAAGATTCGGGGCTGTTGTAAATGTTGCAAGCGTTGTTGCCGAGTCTGGCAATGCGGGCCAGGCCAATTATGTTGCAAGCAAAGGCGGAATTATTTCCATGACCAAGACATTTGCGCTTGAAGGGGCAGCCAGAAACATAAGATTTAATTCTGTTACGCCCGGATTTATAAAAACCGATATGACAGAAAAACTTCCAGGGAAAGTAAAAGAAGAAATTTTAAATAAAATCCCTCTAAAAAGAATGGCTAAACCTGCTGAGGTGGCAAATGCGGTTGCATTTTTACTTAGTGACGGGGCAAGTTATATAACAGGGGAAACCCTTAAAGTAAACGGCGGAATGTATATGTAATAAGTAGTGAGCTTGCCCGGCCGCTTGCAAAGCGGCGGGGTGGTGAGTTATGAATTATGAATGTTGAGTTAAGAATTATGAGTTATGAATGTTGAATTTTGAATGTTGAATTTGAAATTGTGAATTGAAAAAAAATTAAAGGAGCGATATGAAATTCATTGGAACCCGTGGGACAGATAAAGAAAAAACATTCAGCGAAGTTATCTTGGATCCTGCCGCACCGAACGGAGGGTTGTATGTTCCTAAAAAATTGCCTAAAATTAATGAAAAATGGCTTTTAAAATATTATGATGTGCAAGGAGACAAACCTTATACACATATAGCAAGAGGAATTTTAAAACAATTTAAAGTTGATATTGATAATAAATTAATAGAAAAAGCACTATTTACATATTTAAGAAATTTTGACGATGAAGAAGTCGTGCCCGTGGTAAGAATAAACGAGGAACTTTTTATAGGTGAGCTGTGGCACGGTCCTACCCGTGCATTTAAGGATATGGCGCTTCAGCCATTTGGAGTGATACTCTCAAATCTTGCCAAAAAAAGAGAAGAAAATTATTTAATTTTAGCTGCAACAAGCGGAGATACCGGGCCTGCGACCCTTAAAACATTTGAGAACAGAGAAAATATAAAAGTTGTATGCCTTTATCCTTATAAAGGGACAAGCGAAGTTCAAAAACTTCAAATGGTAACAACTGATGCTGAAAATGAAAAAGTCCTTGGAATCAGGGGTAATTTTGACGATGCACAAACAGCACTTAAAAATCTCTTAAAAGATAAAGAATTTAGAAAAACTTTAAAAGCAAACGATATTAAACTTTCAGCTGCAAACAGTGTAAATTTCGGAAGGATTATTTTTCAGACAGTTTATCATTTCTGGGCGTATTTGAAGCTCGTTGAAAGAATGGAAATAGAAATGAATGATAAAATAGATGTTATTATTCCAAGCGGAAATTTCGGAAACGCACTCGGGGCATATTATGCTAAAAAAATGGGCTTGCCTATTGAAAAAATTGTAATTGCAAGCAATAAAAACAATGTTTTATATGAATTTGTCACATACGGAAAATATGATTTGAGAGATAAAAATTTAATTAAAACAATATCACCTGCCATGGATATTTTAAAATCATCAAATGTCGAAAGACTTTTATTCGACAAATTTGGAGAAAAAAGATGTATAGAATTGATGGAAAATCTTGAAAAAGAAGGGTATTTTGAATTAACTCTTAAAGAACACGAAAAAATAAAAGAAGATTTTATTGCTGATTTTGCAACTGATGGAGAATGCGAAGAAATTATTAACAAATATACAAAAAACAATTATTTAATGGACCCACACACCGCTACAGCCGTTAAGGCTTATGAATATTTAAAAAACAAAAGTTTGATTAATAATAAAGTTGTAGCTTATTCCACAGCCGAATGGACAAAATTCGCTCCAAGCATATATAAAGCCCTGACAGGCGAGGATGTTGAAAGGGAAATAGCCGAGTTGGAAGAGAGAACAATTTCCGATAAAGATGCAATTGCATATATTGAAGCCAGCTTAGATGTAACAGCCCCTGAAATAATCAGAGAGCTTTTTGAAAAAGAGATTAAAGAAACTGTAATCGATAAAAAAGAAATTAAAGAAAAAATTATAGAATTTATTGCTGAATGAAAACTGTTTTAGGAATATATCTATTTATTTTACTGGGGTTTTTGTCTAAAAAAAGTTTTAAAGAAATTGAGGTAAAAACCCTGGTTATTCTTTCGACCTATTTTCTCCAGCCTTTTCTTACCCTTTGGGGCATAATGCTTATTCCTTTAAATAAAGAGCTTGTTTTGGCACCGTTGATTTATCTGATGGCTGTTTTTACAGCGCTGATTTTTACATATTCTTTTTCAAGAGGGCTTGAGAGAAAAGAAAAAATAATATCAACTCTAACTCCTTTAATCGGAAATACAGGAAATTTGGGGATTCCTCTTAGTTATGCACTTTTTGGAGAAATTGGGGCTAGTGTTGCAACTTTGATTAATCTTGCAAATATATTTTTTATTTATACATTCGGTATATTTTTTTATGCAAGCTCAAAATTTGATTTTAAAAACGCTTTCAAAAAAATTATAAAAATTCCTGTTATATGGATAGGGATTTTGGCAATATCGCTTAACCTTTTTGACGTCAAATTCGATAAAGAAACAATGAAAATACTTCAAATGGGTGCTTTTGCCTCCATAGTTACCCAATTACTGATTTTTGGCATTTATATAGCTGAAATAAAAATAAAAGAGGTCAGTTTTAAACTGGCTTTTTTAACAAGTTTTAATAAATTTGTGGTTTTCCCTTTTGTCGCTTTTTTGATTTTAAAAATTTTTGGATTTAACGAAATTTTTTTTAAAACAATTTTATTGGAAGTAATGACACCTTTGGCAATTACAAATGTAAATTTGGCAAGTCTTTTTGATTTATATCCGAGAAAAGTTGCATTTTTAATTCTTTTAACTACTTTTTTATTTTTGATTGTATCTTTTTTATTTATTTAATTCCTCGTAATGTAAGACTCAAAAGTCCAAAATATTCATGAATTGCTTTATAACTTTTATGAAAAGCATCTTCCTTTGGAAATATATCCCATACTGTATAATAAGGTTTGTAATAAAATCCCACAGGTTTTGGAATGATTTTAAATCCGAAATGTTTAAAAAGTTTTATAGCCCTTTTCATATGAAATGCACTTGTTACTAAAAATATCTCTTTTTTTAGATGTAATTTTTTAAAAACTTTTGAAGTAAATTTTGCATTTTCATAGGTATCAAGTGAATTTCTTTCATAAAAATCTTTAATTTTACAATTACATATTTTTTTAAATTTTCCAACATCTTTTTTTATGAAATCGGCTTCTTTTATTTTAATCCCGCCTCCTGTATAAACAAACGGAAGATTATATTTTTTGGCTAAAAGTAAGCCGTAAATTTCCCTTTTAAATGCATCGGGATATGCTTTTAATATATCGTTTGGATTTACTCCTCCACCAAGTACAACAATTGCTTTTGGTTTGATATAATCTTTATTATAATTATGTTCAAGCGGATAAAGAAGTAAATTTGCAGCAAATTTATTTGATAGTAAGTAAAGAGTTAAAGCAGATATATAAAAAAGCCATTTTAATTTTTTAGCAAAAATACCGGCAAATATCAGTATAATTATAAAAATTCCTGGCGGCAGGAAAAGATAAGTAAACAGCTTTGAAATTATAAACATAAAGGAGCCTTTTTTGAATGTAATTATAACAGGTGCGAGCAGGGGAATAGGCAGGAAACTTGCCAGATATTACGCAAAAAAGAATAAAGTTTTTGCCATTGCAAGAGATGAAAAAAAGTTAAATGAACTAAAAAAAGAAAATGAAAATATAATTCCTATAGTCTGTGATTTAAGCAATATTAATGAAGTTAGAAAACTTAGATTTGATGAAATTGATTTAGTTATTTGCAATGCCGGAATTTCACTTCCACATGCTCCAGATTTTACTCCGTATGAAGAGTTTGAAAAACTTTTTCAAATAAATTTTTTAAGCATTCACGCACTTTTAGAAAACATAGTGCCAGATATGCAAAAAAGAAAAAGAGGGAAAATTGTATTTATTTCTTCTCTTGCATCAATTATTGCATCTCCAACCTCTCTTCCTTATTCGGCATCAAAAAGGGCTCTTAATTCATATGCCCAGAGTCTTAGAAATATGTTAGCAAAATATAATATAAAAGTTATAAATATAATGCCTGGATTCATTAAAACCGATTTAATTGCAAAAAACGATTTTTATATGCCATTTTTAATGGATTTAAATGAAGGTGCTAAAAGAATTATTGATGCAATTGAAAAAGAAAAAAAAGAGTATGCCTTTCCAAAAAGATTTTATTATATTTTGAAAATGTTTAATTTATTGCCTTTAAATATTCAGGATAAAATTTTGCAAAAATTTGCAAATTAACTTGCATTAAAAAAATTTTTTATGTATAATTTCAATCCACAAATATTCCGGCGTAGCTCAGTCGGTAGAGCAGACGGCTGTTAACCGTCGGGTCAGAGGTTCGAGTCCTCTCGCCGGAGCCACAAAATCAATGTAAAATGTAAAATTTTATTTTAAGGTGTCTGTCACTAATAAAGAATCATGGATAATTGGTGTTAAATTTTGAATTAATATAATTATTGAATTATTTATATTTATAATTTTATACGCTCTTAATAATTGATTTTGTGTTTTTCTTGCAAAAATCTTTAAAATAAGATATATTAAATCCAAAAAAGGCTTTTAATGAAATCTGTTTGCACATATTGCGGTGTAGGGTGTGAAATAGATGCCAAAATTCAGGATAATAAAATAGTAAAAATAACTCCTGTTAAAGACGGAATTTCAAGCGGCGGCGAGCTCTGTATAAAAGGAAAATACGGATTTGAATTTTTAAACAAGAGACTTAACAAACATCTGATAAGTTACAAATTTATTGAAAAAAATGCTAATAATATGCCGTTTGAACTTCAGGTTAGGCTTGCAAATTTGAAAGAATTTGATGAAAATTTTTATGAATCCCCTTTTAGTCTGGCTGTTGACATAACCGCCTGGAAATTAAAAGAGATTATAAGTAATTTTTCTTTCCATTCAATTGCCTGTATAGGTGGGGCCAGAACAAGCGTTGAAAGTGCCTGGATGTTTCAAAAGTTTGCAAGGGAAGTTATAAAAACCCCGCATATTGATAACTGTGCAAGGGTTTGCCACGCTCCAAGCCTCAGCGGACTTAAAATGAGTATAGGGGAGGGGGCGAGCAGTGTGGATTATGATGCAATTTTTGACACCGAGGTTATTTTTATAATCGGCTCTAACACAACGGTTGCACACCCGATGGTCGCAAGCAGGATAATAAAAGCCAAAAAAAGAGGCGCTAAAATAATAGTTGTTGATGTAAGGGAAATCCCTATTATGAAATTTGCCGATATTAAGGTTATTTTACCGCTTGAAAGTAATCTTTTATTTTTAAATGCAATTGCAAAAGAACTTATTGAAAACAATTTAACAGATATTGATTTTATAAAAAAAAGATGTGCTAAATTCGAAGGATACAAAGAACTTTTATTACATGATAAATATGATAAACATTTTTTCAAAAAATTAAAAGGGTTTGAGCAGGTAAAAGAGCAAATCGAAGAAATTGCGAAACTGATAACCAAAAAAACAATTTTTACATGGGGACTCGGAGTTACTGAACATATTGATGGAACAGAAAGTGTAAATGCTATAAGTAATTTAGCAATGCTTACAGGAAATATCGGCAAAATCGGTGCAGGGGTATTGCCTCTCAGGGGTCAGAATAACGTGCAGGGTGCCTGCGATGTGGGGTGTTTGCCTTATTACGGGCCTGATTATGCAATACCTGAAAAAATAGGGGAGATGACTCCGGATATAATAGAAGAGATGTTAAAAGGTAAAATAAAAGCTATTGTAAATATGGGGGAAGATATTTTGCATATTCATCCCAATCAGAATAAAATAAATAAAGCTTTTGAAAACTTGGACTTTTTAATAATTTTAGAAGTGATGAAAAATGAGATAACTAAAAAAGCTGATATTGTATTTGGAGTTAAAAGTACTTATGAAAAAACAGGTATTTATATAAATGCTGAAAGAAGGCTTCATCTATCAAATCCTTTAATTGAATCAGATATGCCGGATGACTGGGAAGTATTAAATGAAATTTCAAATAGACTCGGAGAAAATTTTAGTTTTGCCACAAGTGAAGAAGTTTTAAATGAATTGAAAAAGGAAGTTAAAAAGATTTAAAAGGTGCAACTTATAGAAAGATTAAAAGAAAAAGCCGCTTCAATGGCCAATAAAAGAAGATGGAAGCGATTCTCCAATATTACATATAAAAGAATTTTCAACTCCTGATGGAAAAGGCCATTTTCATTATCACAAATACCATTTAAGAGGTGAAGTAAAAGATATATTTGAAAATAAAAAAAGATGGTGGTTAAATACAGGAAGGGCTCTTGCACAGTATAATAACGCCGCACAAACCAGATATTCGGAAAAATTAACTAAAAAATATGATGATGATGTTTTATTGGTAAATCCTGTTCATAAAAACGAAATAAGCAATACTGTTAAATTAAAATCACATTACGGAGAGAGCGGGCCTTTGAAAGTAAAATTTACAAATTCCCTCAGACCATATACTCTTTTTGCAACTTTTCATTTTGCAAAAAATAAAATAAATTATCTTTTTGGAGATACACACGACCATAAAGTAAAAACCCCAAATTTTAAAGCTGTGGAGGTGGAAATAATAAATGTTGATTAATATGAATGATTATCTGAAAACTGATTTTGATATGATTATAGATACCAGAAGCCCCAGAGAATTTGAAGAATCCCATATTCCGGGAAGTATAAATTTATATGTATTAAATAATGAAGAACATCACGAAATAGGGTATTTATATAAACAGGTTTCCAAAAAAGCCGCCAATAAAAAGGGTGTTATATATATTTTAAAAAATATTGCTTCGCATCTTGAAAATAATGAATTTGAAAATAAAAAAATTCTGATTTACTGTGCAAGGGGAGGAAAACGCTCCGAATCTTTTTATGTTATTTTAAGACAGCTTGGATTTGATGTTTATAAACTAAACAGAGGCTATAAAGCATATAGAAAATATGTCAGCGTATATTTACAAAATATACCGAATAATTTTTTGGTGCTCAGGGGGCCGAGTGGGTGCGGTAAAAGTGAATTATTACAAAATTTAAACCCGAGTCTTGATTTGGAAGGTTTGGCCAATCATTACGGAAGTTCTTTCGGTTCCAAAGGAAAACAGCCGTCTCTTAAGAAAAGTGGATAAAAACGACTATATTTTTGTAGAGGCCGAAAGTTCCAGGCTCGGAAATTTACTGCTTCCCGGGAATTTGACAAAAAAAATAAAAACTTCCTCTCAAATAGAAATAAACGCCCCTTTGGAAGACAGAATTAAAAGAATTTTGAAATATTACGGAGATATCGATAAAAATGCTTTTAGCGAAAATTTAAATAAAATTAAAAAATATATATCAAATGAAAGTTATAATGAAATATTCAGCAGTTTTGAAAAAGGTGATTTAGAAAGAGTGGCAAAAATATTGCTTGTGGATTATTATGACAAAGTTTATAAAAAAAAAGAATCAGATTGTTTTATTTTAAATACGGATATTGAAACGACACTGAAAAAATTAAAAGAAATAAAAGAAAAATTTGTTAAAATTTTTTAAAAAGGAGATTTATGAAAATAGAAGATTTAGGACTTTTAAAACAGCTTGGATATTCTGAGAATAATATTAAAGAATTGGAAAAAATAAAAGAAAATACTCCAAATTTTAAGAAAATTAAAAATCATTTGGTTTCTTTAAATGATAAATTAAAATATTTAAACGGTTTTATTGCTTTTTCAAATTCTGTGCCGCATTTAAAAATCAAAATTGAAAATAGCGGGGAATTATTAAATGAAGCAAAAGAGATTATTGAAAAATGGGCTAAAAAATATAATGTAATTTTAGAAGAAGTAAAAGAAAATGTTTTTTATATAAAAGGTATTAATTGAACATATTGTTTTTATTGCTAAACTGATTTACAAAAGGTATGATTTTTAAAATTGTATCTTTTGTAATTATTTCATTCCCTTTTTGAATAATTGCAACCGAATTGGATTTAAGGAGGGGTTTTAGCATTCCTGAACCGTATTTATAACTGTTATATACTTCCCATTCTCCGTTTTCATAAAATCCGAGTGCCGTATGGTCTTTTTTTGAATTAACTTTAAAATCGTTTTTGTTTTTTGCAAAATAAGTCTCATGATAATATTTGTCTGCACCGCTCATTTTTCTTAAAACTGGTATTCCTATGCAAAACATATTTAAAAAACTGCTTAAAGGATTTCCGGGCATTGCAAAAATAAATTTTTTACCTATTTTTCCTATCATGGTAGGACGTCCGGGTTTTACCATTATTCCGTGAAAAAATTCTTTTAACCCCAAGGTTTTAAAAACATTAAACATAAAATCTTTTTCCCCGAAACTTATTCCGCCGCTTGTTATGATTACATCATAAAAATTTAGTATATTTTTTATTTCTTTTAATGTTTCTTCGTAAGTATCTGCTACAATTCCGATAATATCGGCATTAAAACTGTATTTTTTTAAGAGTGAATAAATTGAGTAAGAATTGATGTTATATATTTCATCTTCATCGGCTTTTTCATAAGGCTCTTTCAGTTCATTTCCGCTTGAAAGTATGGCAATAGAAGGTTTTTTATATACTTTTATATTTGTAATTCCCTGGCTTGCAAGCAGTGCTATTGTTTCAGGTGTTATTTCTTCGCCTTTTTTTATTAAAATTTCTCCTTTTTGGATATCTTCGCCTTTTTTTCTTACATTGGCGCCTTTTTTTATTTCTGGAATTTCAATATATTCACCTGTAACTTTTAAGCAGTTTTCAATCGGAATTACAGTATCTATATCTTTTGGGATTTTTGCCCCTGTCATAATTTTAACGCATTCATTGTTTTTTATATCAAAATCATCAAATTTATCTCCGGCATAAATAGTTTTTATAATTTTAAATTTTTTTTTGTCTGAATGTTTAAATCCAAATCCGTCCATGGCGGAGTTGTCAAATGAAGGGTTGTTTTTAGCGGCTTTTACATCTTCGGCTAAAAAATAACCTAAGGCTTCATTTATAAAAACATTTTTGGAAGTTGATAAAAAACTTTCTTTTAAAGAAACTTCCAAAGCCTCTTTATAGGGAATATTATTTAACATTATTTTTTCTTGGATTTTTTTACAGGGGTTACCAGTAAATTTATATAATTTCCTTCAAGTTTAGGCTCGTTTTGTTTTTCAGCCACATCTTTTATCATTTCCCAAACCCTGTTTATAACTTCAAAACCTTTCTCAGGTGTTGCAAGTTCTCTTCCTCTTAAAAAAACTCTTAGTTTTACATGTTTTCCTTTTTCAAGAAAATCTTTTATATGTTTAACTTTATAATTTATATCGTTGTCTTGAATTTTACTTGTAAATTTTACTTCTTTGACTTCAATTTTAACCTGTTTTTTCTTTGCTTCTTTTTTCTTTCTTTCCTGTTCATATCTGTATTTTCCGTAATCCATGGCTTTAGCAACGGGAGGGTTGGCATTTGGGGCTACGCATACCAAATCAAGACCTTTATTATATGCTGTTTCAAGCGCCTTTGCTGAATCTACTATTTTAGGCTCACCTTGGGTATCTACAAATCTTACTCTGTCTGTAAAATCAACTACTTCTTCGTTCAATAAAACCTTGTCTTTACTCATAATTTAACCTCGCATAATTTTTTGATCATTTCCACAAATTCTCCTTTGCTTAATTTATATTGTTCTCTTTTTTTTCTGTCTCTTATGGCAACCAAATCATTTTCCACCTCTTCATCACCTATAATTACTACATATCCGACTCTTTGTTTTTCAGCATTTCTTATTCTTTTATTGAGTGAATCACCGCTGTCATAAATTTCGGTAATAATATCGTCATTAAGAAGTTCTTTTTGAATTTCTTTTGCATAATTTACATGATTTTCATTGATTGGAACAAAAATCGCTTTAACAGGAGCTATAAAAGTAGGATATTCGCCTGCATAATGTTCTGTAAGGATTGCTATAAATCTTTCAAAACTTCCAATAATCGCTCTGTGAATCATTACCGGACGTTTTTTGGTGTTGTTTTCATCAATATAATTTATGTCAAATCTTTCAGGCAGGTTAAAATCCACCTGAATTGTTCCGCATTGCCATTTTCTCCCTATTGCATCAGTAATTTTTATGTCTATTTTCGGACCGTAAAATGCCCCTCCGCCTTCGTCTATTCCATAATTTCTGTTAAGTCTGTTTAATGCACCTTTGAGGGCATTGGTTGCTTTTTCCCAAATTTCATCGCTTCCTATTGATTTTTCAGGTTTTGTAGAAATTTCCATTTCATACTCAAAGCCGAATCTTTGCATTATGGCATCTACAAATTCGAGTACTTTTATTACTTCATCTTCTATCTGATCGTCCCTGCAGAATATATGTGCGTCATCCTGGGTAAATTCCCTAACTCTTAAAAGTCCGTGTAAAACTCCGGATTTTTCGTGTCTGTGGACTGTTCCGAATTCAAAAAATCTAAGAGGCAGTTCTTTATAACTTCTTACTTTATGCCCGAAAATTTTGACATGAGAGAGGCAATTCATCGGTTTAATACCGTATTCTTCTGCAGGTTTATTAGGATCGTCGTTTTCAATTTCTGTAAAATACATATTTTCCTTGTAGTTATAATAATGCCCCGAAATTTTCCACATATGGCTTCTTAGAAGCTCAGGCCCTTTTACAGGTAGGTAATTTCTTCTTATATGGGCAGAATATAAAAGTTTTTCAAGATTGCCTCTAAGAAGTGCACCTTTTGGCAGCCAAATCGGCATTCCTGCCCCGATTTCTTCATCAAACATCCAAAGTTCAAGCTCAGTACCAAGTTTTCTGTGGTCTCTTTTTTTTGCCTCTTCAAGCATTTTAAGATACTTTTGCAATGCCTCTTTTGTTGCAAAAGCGGTTCCGTAAATTCTTGTCAGCATCTCGTTTTTACTATCTCCTCCTAAATAGGCACCGGCAACTTTTTGAAGTTTTACGTTTTGAAGGTATTTTGTGTTTGGCACGTGAGGTCCGCGGCATAGGTCTTCAAAATCCCCCTGTTTATAAATAGAAACCTTGTCTTCATCAATCATATCCAAAACAGCCTGTTTCAGTTCATCATCTTTAAATTTTTTTCTTGCTTCATCCATTGAAATATAATATTTTTCAATAGGGATTTTTTTCTTAGCAAGGGCTTTCATTTTCTTTTCAATATTTTTTAAATCTTTATCGGTAATGCTTTTTTGAGTTTTTAAATCATAATAAAATCCGTTTTCTATGGTAGGGCCCACATAAAATTTTGCATCGGGATAAAGCTCTTTTACAGCCTGTGCCATTAAGTGGGCAGCTGAGTGTCTTATAAGTTCGAGTGCTTCAGAAGAGTTATCGAAAAATATTGGTTCTAAATTTTCAATACCCATTTCCTGAGCTGTTTGAATATCAATAATTTTATCATTATATTTATAACCGATTATATCGTTATGCATTTTTGTCCTTTGAAGTATTTTGAAGGTTTAATAGTAGAAATAATAATCAAATGTAAAATCCTACTTTATTAATTTTCCATTTTACATTTTTGATTTTCAATTAAATTAACCCCTTTTTTGGTATGAATTTTAACTTAATTAATTTTTAATGTCAACAAAAAATAATGGAGAATGGAGAAATATACCAACCCTACGGTTATTTTGACAATTTGATAATGAGTGAATAGTGAGTAGTGAATGGTAAATAAATGTAAATTTTTTTATAATAATTGGTATTAATAATGGAAAATTAAAAAACGAAAAGTAAAAATTATAAATAGAAAATTTTAATAAAATGTTTTTACATTTATTTTTTATTTCCAATTATACATTTTACATTGAATAAGGTGTCAGAGAAATTTTTGTGTTAAAAAGAAAAATCCCAAAAAAAAGGGATTATCCTAAGAATGGATTAGCATAAAGTGCTATTAAAGCAAGTACAAGTGCATAAATAACTTGTGCTTCGATCATCGCTAATGCGATGAACATTGTACCCATTAATTTACCACCAAGCTGAGGGTTTCTTGCAGTACCAGCAATAGTGGCAGCAGCAGTATGACCCATTCCGATAGCACCACCAAGTGCAGCCAAACCTAAACCTACAACGGCTGCTACTACGCTGTAAGCTTGAATCATAGTAGAATCACCTGCAAATGCAAATGCCAAAAATCCTGCCATTAAAAGAGCGATTTTTTTCATTTTCTTCTCCTGTATATTTTATTACGCTATGCCCGTTCGGCTTGCGTATCCCTACTTATCACACAGCGCATTGCAATTATAAATAAAAATTAATTTTTTTGCAAGAGATAAAAAATAAGGCACTGACTAAATGTAAAAGATTTTTTAGAAATTGTTTTTCTCTTTAATTTGTGGTATAATAATTATAAGATAAGTTTTACTTATCTTAAGCTTTATTTAAGTTTTAGGCTGTATAATTACACCGAATGTGTATTCATTAGGTTAATGAATGCACACATAAAATTAAAAGGAGAAAACATGAGACGCTTAGCAAAAATGTTGGTAGCTGGAGCGCTACTTGCAAGTGTCACAGCAACAATGGCATTTGCTGATTACAACAAAGGATTTAAGTATTACCAAAAATATGTGAAAAGAGCTTCACATGTTAAAGGTACTGAATTCCTTAAAATCATAGGTGCAAAAACACCTGACGACATTAATGCATTACTTAAAAATAATGCAAAACCGTTAATTTCTCTACTTGAAAAAAAAGGTCAAAAAAAAGCTGCTAAAGCTATTGAAAAAATCGTTAAAAAACATAAACTTAACGATTTAAAAGACTTTTTGGTAGGAATGGTTAACGGTAAAATTCCAGCTGGCTGATAACGCTTAACAGGGCTTCGGTGAAGCCTTACGTTTTTTTAAATATTTTGATATAATTTTTTCTTCAATGGAGGGGATGTGATCCTGGTGGACACCCCGGGCTTCAAACCCGGTGGGGCGGCAGGTGACTGTTTGCCCGGAAGGTTCGATTCCTTCCCCCTTCCGCCAAAAAATTATAAATTTTATTTATAGATAATTAGTGTCTGTCACTATTAAAATAAGAAAAAAGAGAAAGAAAATTATTTGTGAAAAGTTTTAATTGCTTTTTCTTTGAACTCTTCGATTTTTTGAAGAAGTTTTTTAAATATATTTTCTGTTTTACTGCCGTTTTTAATCTCTTTTTCAAGCTGTGTAATTTGTTCTTTTAACATTTTGTATGTTGTATCGCTTGTGCTTGTATATCCTAAAATTTCAGCTAAAGATATCTGTTTTTTTGCTTCATCTAAATATTTTAAAGCCTGGTTTTTGTCTTTTTTAACACTTTCACTGGCATTTTTAACAAGGGCTTGAGCTTTGATAAGCGGGATAGGAATAACGGTATCTGTTTCTACCAATGTTGAAAGCGCCATTGACAAAACATCTTTTGCTTCTTTGGCTTTTCCTTCATTTATATATTTTAACGCCAAATTAAGAGCCGCCGGATATGTTGCAATAGGCAAATTGATTGTTTTGATCACAATTTCGCTTCTCAGAGAATTTAATACTTCCCTTGCCTGAGGTAATTTATTTTCTGCTACAAGTATTTTTACTTCATTTACAAGTTTTTTTACGTCTTTTACATCCCCTTGATATTGATATGCGTTAATTTGAACATCAACAGGTAAAAGATAAGGTGTATTAGGTCTATTTAATAAATCGCTAAGTTCCCCAATAGCTTTTTTTATTGAGTCTTTTGCTTTTTTAGTATTTTTTCCGCTTATATATATTAATGTATCCTGGGTATATTGGATAGCTTTTACCGCTTCATTTGCAAGTTCAGTGTTTTGGGCTTTTTTTTCCGCTTTGATTACGGCTTTTTTACTCACCTGAGCGGTTTTTGCATCTGCGGCTAAACTAGATGATACCAAAATGGAAGCCAATACCACTGATGTTAAAATTCTTTTCATTTTTCCCTCCTAAAGTTTTATTTTTTAGAATTATATAATTTTAGTCGTTTATTGTCAACAATTTTATTTATATTTATTTATATTTTTTAAATACTCGATTATAACTTCTTCGACTGTCGATTTTTTTTGTTGAGGTATATAAACTTTGAAGTATTTATCATCAATATTTTCACCTGTTATAATATGCTTCATAAAAACGGCTTTTAAAAAATTAATTAGTTTAGTTTTGTCTTTTGTCTGATATGAAGGTGATTTCATAGAAGAATATTCTTTTGTTTTAGTGTCATAAAGAATTAAATATTTACATTCTTCAAAATGTGGACAAAATTTTGAAGTCATCCATTCTCCGTCGCTTGTTATAATTATTTTCATAAAAATCCTTTTTTTGATAAAATATTAACAAAAATACCGGCGGTATTTTACAAAGGAAAGAAATGAATCTGTTTAGACAAATTCCAAAAGTGGATAAACTTTTAAAAAATAAAAATCTTCAAGATATTCCAGAGAATGTTTTGCTTTATTCCATACATTCAGTTTTGAATGAACTCAGAGAAAAAATAAAAAATAATAAAATAGATAAAATAGATGAAAATAAAATAATAAATGAAATTGAAAAAAAAGCTTGCGGCATATTAAGCCCTTCTTTAATTAATGTAATTAATGCCACAGGTGTTACAATCCATACAAATCTCGGCAGAAGTTTGATAGATGAAGAGATTTTTGATGAAGCAAAGAAAGTCAGTACGCATTACTGTAATTTAGAATATGATTTGGATAAAGGAAAAAGGGGGGACAGGTATCATCACAGTGCGAAACATTTGAGTTTTCTTTTTG
Source organism: Lebetimonas sp. JH292 (assembly GCF_000523275.1). NCBI lineage: Bacteria > Pseudomonadati > Campylobacterota > Epsilonproteobacteria > Nautiliales > Nautiliaceae > Lebetimonas > Lebetimonas sp. JH292. Next base: position 1,028,305 of record NZ_ATHQ01000001.1, read on the forward strand.
GGTGTGAAGATGCGTTGGTTGTTAATAATAATGCGGCGGCTGTATTTTTGATTTTAAACACATTTGCAAAAGACAAAGAGGTTATAGTGTCAAGAGGCGAACTTGTTGAAATAGGGGGAAGTTTCAGAGTGCCTGAAGTTATGAAAGCAAGCGGTGTAAAACTTGTTGAAGTCGGAACTACAAATAAAACAAAACCAAAAGATTATGAAGAGGCAATCAATGAAAATACAGCAATGCTTATGAAAGTTCACAAATCAAATTATACTATTGAAGGGTTTAGTGAAGAAGTTTATATTGATGAAATTGTCAATCTTTCCCGTAAACATAATCTGCTTGATTATTATGATTTGGGAAGTGCATATATTCCAAAGCTTCCTTACGGACTTTCAAACGCTGAGCCTTCAATTAATGATATAATGAAATTTTTACCTTCACTTATTAGTTTTAGCGGTGATAAACTTTTTGGAGGAGTTCAGGCGGGAATAATTCTTGGTAAAAAAGAACTTATTAATAAACTTAAAAAAAATCAGATATTAAGGATGTTCAGGGTTGATAAAATTACACTCTCCCTTATTCAGGCAACCACTCTTGCATATATTAAAAAAGAATATGAAAAAATTCCAACCCTCAGACAGATTTTTGCATCTATTGATGAACTCAAAAACAGGGCAAAAAAAATACTTAGCCTAACACCAGCCCTAAGGGCTAATATAAAAGAATCAAAAACATACGTAGGCGGGGGGACTATGCCAAATAAAGCCATTCCTACCGTGGTAATTGAAATTGAAGGAAATGCTGTGAATTGGGAGAAAAAATTTAGAGAAAAACTTGTTATCGGTAGAATAGAAAATGAACATTTTGTGCTTGATGTAAGAACAATTCAGGATGATGAAATAGAAAAACTTGCAAATATAATAAATAAATTAATAAGCTGTGAGGTGAAAAGATGAGAAATATTATTATTGGAACCGCAGGGCATGTAGACCATGGAAAAACATCTTTGATTGAGGCTATGACCGGGTATAACGGGGACGAGCTTAAAGAAGAAAAAGAGAGAGGAATTACAATCGATTTAAGCTTTACAAATATGAAAAGAGATGATGTAAATGTGGCATTTATAGACGTTCCGGGGCATGAAAAACTTGTAAAAAATATGATTAGCGGGGCGTTTGGATTTGACGCTACGCTTTTTGCAATAGATGCAAACGAAGGTGTTATGCCGCAGACCATAGAGCATTTGGAAGTACTTGATATTTTAAAAGTTAAAAATATCATTGTGGCTTTGACAAAAATAGATTTGGCAAGTGAAGAAATTATTGAAAAAAGAAAAAAAGAGATAAAAGAATTAATAGCTAAATTTAAGAATTTAAAGCTTCTTGATATTATCCCGACTTCCACTAAAATGCCTGAGACTATAGAAAATCTTAAGAATTATCTGTTTAACCTGCCTCCGAGAAATATTACACATTCCAAATTTTTCAGATACTATATAGACAGGGTGTTTTCCCTAAAAGGAATAGGAACTGTTGTAACAGGGACTGTTTTAAGCGGAAAAGTCAGACTTAAAGATAAAGTTTATATTAATGAAACGGCTACTGTTACAACGGTTAAAAACCTGCAGGTTCATGGTGAAAATGTTAGTGTTGCCCATACCCATCAAAGACTTGCCATTAATCTCAATATTTCACACAATGAACTTAAAAAAGGATATTTGTTAAGTACAAAAGGATACTTAAGAGGATTTAAATTAATTGATGTTTATATTTCCCCGGTCGAAGGTAAAGAAATTAAGCATAATATGGGAGTTTTATTTATAAGCGGTGCAAAAAGAATACCTGCGAAAATTTTGATGTTTGATTCAAATGCAAAAGAAGGTTTTGCAACTATGAAGTTGCAGGAAAAAGGATTTTTTGTTTATGAAGATCCGTTTGTGGTGCTTCATAAAGGAAGGGTTATCGGAGGAGGCGAAATTTTAAATCCTATAAGCGACCCTATTAAAAGAAATAAAAAATTATTGCTGTTAAATGCTTTAAAACAAAGGGATTTCCAAAAAGCATTTTCTATTTTGGTTGAAAATCACAAAAAAGGTTTCGGACTTCTTCAAAGTTATCAGAGATTTAATTTTTCGCCCGATGAAGCTCTCGGTATTGCAAAAACATTAAAAAATGTCTTTATAGATGAAGAAAATTATAATATTTTTTCAATGGATGTAAAAAAAGAGATAGAAAATGTGGTAAAAGAAACTTATGAAAAAAACAAATTTGCCTTTCTTTCTCCTGCATCACTGAAACTCAGATTAAAATGGGCGAGTGAAAAATTGATTGAAACTGTTTTAAATGAATTTGTGGAAGAAGGATTTTTAATAAAAGAAGGCAATATTTATAAAAGAAAAGATCTTGGTGAAGTGAATATTGAAAAATCAGTCGAGCACAGGCTTTATTCGCTTTTGGATAATTCTGGATTAACTCCCGAAGCACCTTATAATATATACGAAAAATTAAATATTGACAGAAAAGTGGGCGATCAGGCTATGAAGAACCTGACTAAGGCTAAAAAAGTTGTAAGGCTTGCCCATAATTTGTTTGTAAGTGATAAAAATATAAATTATGCAATGAAAAAAATGCGGGAAATTATGGAGAAAAAAGGATATATTGATATTAAAACATTTAAAGAAGAGATGCCTATGAGCAGAAAATATATTGTGGCTTATCTTGATTATTTGGACAATATGGGGGATATTGTTAAAGTAGATAATAAAAGGTATTTGAAGAAATAAGAAGGAAAAATTATTTAACAACTAAAGGAAACTCTTTGAATTCCTTAACAGTTGCTATTGCTTTAGCACTCACTCCTTCATTTTCCATTCTTTTTAAAAGTTCATTAACTTTTTCCTGAGAGGCGCTGATTAAAAGCCCTCCGCTTGTCTGGGCATCAAATAGTATCATCTGCTCTTCAAAACTGAGTTCTTTTTCAAATTTTACTTTTCCTTCTAAAAATAGCTGGTTATTGTAACTTCCGGCAGGAATTATTCCCATGGATGCCTGATTAATCGCTTCTTTTAAGAAAGGCACTTTTTCAAATTCTATTTCTATAGTGAAATTGTTAGCGCTCATTTCATACAAATGTCCTAAAAGACCAAATCCTGTAACATCTGTCATTGCATTTACACCGATTTCCCTTGCGATAAGACTTGGTTTGTAATTTAATGTCCTTAAAATTTCAGCTACTTCACTGGCTACTGTTTTATCTATCAAATCCGCTTTTATTGCTGTTGTTAAAATTCCCATTCCAAGAGGTTTTGTTAAAACAATTACATCATCTTTTTTTAATGTATTGTTTCTTATAATTTTTTGAGGATGAATTGTACCTGTAACGCTAAGTCCGTAAATCATTTCCGGAGTTTCTATTGTATGTCCTCCGGCTAATACACCGCCGCACTCTTTTATTTTATTTTCACCGCCTTTTAAAATTTCATTTAATACATCTTTTCCGTGATGACAGTTATCAAATCCGACTAAATTAAGGGCAGTTTTAACATCTCCTCCCATTGCAAACACATCGCTTAGGGAATTTGCAGCTGCAATTTGTCCGTAAATAAACGGGTCGTCAACAACAGGTGTAATAAAATCGGCTGTTTGTACAAGTGCTATATCATCTGTTAATTTATAAACACTTGCATCCTCATTTCCTTCAAATCCGACTATTAAATTTTCGTTTTTTCCATCAAGAACTTTTGTAGCTTTGTTTAGCTCCTCCGGAGCCAATTTCCCTGCTCAGCCGGCTGCTCTTACATATTTTGTAAGTTTGGCGTTGTTATTTAATTTAAGCATATATATCCTTTAAAATGTTATAACTTTGTCTGCTTCTTCAACCCAGGCAGCCAAGTCTTTCATTGTAGCTTTGATTTCAGGTGCAAAATATGGCTCGTTTTTAAATAATCCGCATCTTGCCTGACAAGTGCCGCATACTTTTAATTTTATACCGTTTTGATACATTTCTTTAAGCATTGCAACCAAGTCGTTGTCATAATTTTCAGGTTTTTTATTGCAATCCCTTGCCATATCCACGGCATCATTCATTAAAAAAATTCTTACATCGTTTCCTTTTTCAAACAAAACTTTTGCAAGTCTAAGTCCGTTCCAAGCTACATCGCTTCCGTCATATGGTTCGTGATTGAATATAATTAAAATTTTCATTTAACCTCCTTAATTTCTTTTATTTTTCCTTTATAACCTACGATTTCTATTGCGTGTAACAGTTTTTGAGGTGTTGTTTTTGTATCGTCAAAAATTACCGTTGCTATTTTAGTGTTTAGTAGTACTTTTGCTTTTATAACGCCCGGTGTCATTTTTAAACTTCTTTTTACAGCCATTGTACATAATGGACAAGTCATTCCACTTACTTTAATAATAGCCACTTTTTCAGCTCCAAAAAGTGAACAAAATAATACTAAATTTAAAATAATTTTTTTCATTTACTCTCCCATAAACAGATATTGAGCCCAAAAAGGGTAAGTTAGCATAATTAATACAAAAACAGTACCAATACTTAAATATTTTACATAATTTTTGCAAATACTGCCACTGCAAACCGGTCTTTTTCTAAGTTTAAAGAAATAATTTATCCACAAATAAACAATAATTATAACAGCTGCAATTGTAAAATAAATTCTATATGGTGCGAAAATATGTAAAAATGAAAGACTTCCGACACTTACTCCAAAAATCAAAAAAAGCAAAGGCCCTAAACAGCATGTGCTTGCCAAAATTGCAGTTATTGCCGCACCTGCTATTAAAGCCCAAAAAGATTTTGATTTTTTACTTTCATTTTGAATTTCGCAACTGTAACCTTTTATAGCATTTATTATTGTATCTTTTCCTTCTTTTTTTTCATTAAAATAAATTCCTTGCGTTTGCAAAAATCTTTTTACATTCTGAATAGAAGAGAAGGAATTAAGTTTTATTTCAATAATTCCTTCTTCTATTTCTTCTAATGCCTCTTTTGTTTTAAGAACAGGTTCTGGACAAGCTAAATTTCTTAAATCCAGCTTTTTTACCATTAAAACAGTTCCTGAGAAGTAATTTTATATTCAAAACTTTTTGGAACATAATAATTTAACACATCATCATTTACCTCGGCATACGGATAACCAAACATATTTAGAGGGTATTGAACAGGTTTTGGATAAAGTATGAAATCTCTTGCATGGTTAAATCCAACCCAGTTCATTTCCCATGAATGCAGATATTTTTTTACTAATTTTTGAACTTTTGGGTGGTTGTAAGGATATTTTTCAACTAATTCAAGTTTTGTAACATCAGCAGGGTCTGTAGGTATCCATCCAGCCCCTGGAATATAATATTCAGCCCTGCAGTGTTGCCAAGTGGTAATATTTGCAAAACCTTTACTATCACTTTTTCCAAGAGCTTTGTCAAAATGGCTTTTTCCAAGTCTGATACCAAAAACCTCTCTTGCAGGAATACCTGCCGCTCTTGTTAGGGCGGTAAAAAGTGAGCTTAAATCTGTACATTTTCCTCCAAACCATCCGTTTTTATAAATATATTCAGCTGTCGGTTTTTTTTGCTCTTGCATCATTTTGCCAACTTCACCTTTTCCGCATCCAATAGTTTTTGGATTTCTGAATGTATGGGCTGTACACCATAAATAAATTGCTTTTACTTTTTCAAACCTATCTTTTTTACCTTTTGTGATAAGTTCTGCCACTTCTTTTACAATTCCGTCAGTAGGAATATGGGCAGTAGGCTCAAGATATTTTAACACTTCTTTTGGATATGGCAGATTTTTTTTGCTGGCTTCTTTTATTAGTTCTAATGGAACACTTCTATCTTTTGTTTCAATTTCCATTTCCATTGTCAAAATTTTAGGCATAGCTGATTTTTCCCAATATGCATAAAAAGTATTTGCATCATATTCATTTTTATTGTTAATATCATAATCGTTATAATTTCCGCCAAATCTTAAAAATTTAACTTTTTGATATGGTGCATTATATGGAAGCGGGTTCCATAATCTTGCAGGAAAACCTGGCTCGTCGTATTTGATGTTGAAATAATATTCAACCTTGAATCTTCTATAGCTTTCATCTTTTGCACTTACAATACCAGGTATAGAAACTGCCATACCTAAGGCTGCACCTGTTTTTAAAAACTCTCTTCTTTCCATTATTTACTCCTTTTAAATTTTTTGTATTTTTATTTTTGTTGAACTAAAATCTGGTATACCTCCGATCGGATCAACCAAAGGTAAATCATAAAATTTTTTGTCTAATTTACTAATTTTATTTACACAAATTCCCATTGCTCTTTTTTTATCAGGAATTACGTAATTATTTTTAGTAACAAATAAGCACAGCATCCTTTGGCAACAAAACATTTACTATTTTTACTTTGTCATAGTCTTTTAATCCTAATTTTTTAGCATCAATTGGGTTTATTTTTAATGTAATATCTGGTTCGTAATAAAGGGCTTTATCTAAACATATAGTTCTTGATTGTGTATGTAATGCCGATTTGTATGATGTTAAATAGAAATTTTTTTCTCCTATTATGGTATTTGTAGAAGTTGCAAGTTTTTCATTATATATATGTATTTTTTCAAAACCAAATATATAATTGTCATTTTCATCAAACCAATTGTTCTCTTTAAATACACCTCCTTTTGCTAAAACATTACATACTTTTTCCCATTCTTCTGATTGTAAAATATGTTTGTGTTTTGTAACAATATAATTTTTTTCTACATAATCAATAGTTTTTTTATCAGCCTTAGATATTTTTGCATTGTGTGCAAGATTGTAAATACCTCTTAGATAATAATCTTCTTGGGTATTTAAAGAAAATTTATTGTTTATAGCTTTTTCTCCATAACCAGGTAATTTTAATTTTTTAGAAAGGTCAATCAAAAATTTTTCTAAATTAATATTATTTTTTGTGAGAGGCTCTATTATAGGTGTTCTAACACCAGTAAAATGACCTCCAGGAGCATGTGGATTTAAAAAGCCATAATGTCCTGTCTTAATCTGCATAGATATTTGTTTCATTAATAGTTGTGTCTATTGATACAAACAGAGGAACTTTTGTTTTATTTTTTAACGTAGATTCAAATCTGTATCCTCCAGGCAGGATATTTTTGGTCTATACCGCTCATTGCGGCTACACTTAATCCTCCTTTAGTAATAAATATCCTCCTTTTCTGTTTACATTTCCAATTAATGCATTTAACATAGAAATTGCATAACTTGCATAAGTTCCGTTTATATAGTTTCCTCCTCCATGATACGCAAAAGCTGCACTGTGTGGGGCAATGTTTTTTTTATTAACTCCGCATTCTTTAGCATAATCATCAATTGAATGTTCAAAAACAGAGTTTTTCATTATTTTAAATGCTGTAACTACTTTATTTTACCTTCATATTCTAATATTGTATTTTTAGAATAAGTTTTCCAATTTTCCATAAAATCATCATTTTTTAGTCCAATATCTGACCCTCTTAAAAATTTTCCATAATTTTTGTTTTCTTTATCAATTATTACTAAATGTGTAGCATTTGAAAATGTTGATCTTTTTTTATTTTTAGCTTCTTCTAAGTTTTTTTCTAAGAGAATTGCTTTTGGAGCTTTTGGATCAATTAATACGATTTTTAAATCATTATTTGCAGTTCTTTTTGCAATTATACTTCCTGATGTATTTACTCCGAATAAATATTAGCACCAAATATTAACATATATTTACAATTTTGAAAATCTGCCTTCATTTCAGCTTCTTTTCCGTCTGTAAAAGCGTAATTACCCATTCTAAAGCCGATACCACATATATCAGTATGTGCAATATAATTTTTTGAACCGATAGAATTATAAACCCATCTTTTTATAAAATCTACTCTTCCTCCTTGGGAACGTCCTGTAAACCATACAAATTGGTTTCTTTTAGAACCTAATTCTTCAGCTTCTTTTCAGATAAAATATCTTTTATGCCTGGATAATATGTTTCATCCCCTAAATGTTTAAAATTTTTACCTCCGAAAGCTATTTCATTTATTAAAGTATCCCAATCTATAGGTTCGAATTTTCCGCTTCCTCTTTCACCGTTTTTAAAGGTTTTGTTATTCTGTAAGGATTATAAACATATTCATTATTCATTTGCGGTTTTGCACACGTTGATGCTGAATATTTAAAACTTTTTTCTATATCTGTTGAATAAGAAATTTGGTTGAAATCTCTATTATATGGGTGATAAGGATTTCCATCAACTTGTACACATTTGTTGTCTTTAACGGCTATTCTTAAACCGCATCTTGCATTACAAGCTAAACAGACGGTATTTACTATTTTATCTGCTTTTGGTTTTTTTGTTTCATAAAATCCATATTTTTCTTTATAAATAGGTGTAACATCAGTAAAAGTCGCTAAATGGTGATAAAGTGCATATTTTAAAGTTGGATTGTTTTCTAGAAGTTCTTTTAATTGTCCTTTAGGATTTTTAAGATTTCCATAAACTAAAGCCCCGCCTGGGCAAATACTGACACATCTTGGAATGTCTCCTTGAATAATTCTGTCAAAACACATATCGCATTTTTTTGCTTTTTTATCAAAAACTATAGCGTCAAAAGGACAGGCTTTAGCACAACTTTGTTTATTTTCGGCACAATTGATATCACATTTGTCTTCATTTATTAATATAACTCCATCTTTTGCACAAATTGCAATATATTCAAACGCTCGGCACAAAAGTTTTTATTTTGAAAAACACTACATCATAAGGAAGATTTTTTTCAAGTTGACATGCTGCCATACAGCTTTTGCAGTCTAAACATCTGCTTTGGTCATATATTAAAACAGGCATAAATTCATTTTCTTCAGCATTAGCAAATTTAAATGTTGTTGTGCTGATTAAAACACTAAATGCTCCAATTTTTAAAAACTCTCTTCTTTCCATTATTTTCCTTATAAGCTAATAGTATTTTTGTGAAGTAGAAAGTCCATTGTGTCGTATGCGTTTCCTATTTCTCCGACTTTTAGCTCTTCTGGAGGAATTTTGTAAAAATTCATACAAACGCCGCATGAATAAATTTTTACGCCTCTTTTTTCAAATTCTTTTAAAATTTCTATTGTTTTTTCATTTTTTGTTGTTAAAAATACACCTCTGTTTACACATACAATAATTTCAGGAAGTTTTTTAAATTCAAGTGTTGTTTTTAAAAATCCTTCTATTAATATGTGTCCAAGCTCGCCTTCTCCAACTTTGTCATCTTTTATAAAAAGCACCTTATCTAAAAATTTATCATTATCTTCTTCTTTTGGTGCAATACTGCATTCATAACCTTTTACAATCCTGATTATGGTTTCACCATTATCCAGTTTTTCTTCTTCTGCAACCAGTCCCTGGTTTGCCGCAAATCTTTTAACGTTTTGAACAGATGAAATAGAATTTACCAAAACCTCCAAAATTCCTTCGTCCATCTCTTCAAGTGCTTTTTTTGTATCAAGCACAGGTTTTGGACATGCCGCATTTCTGCAGTCTATTTTTTTATTCATTTGTTACTCCTTTTGTTGTTTCGTATCCGGCAAGAGCCGCTCCGAATGCCCCCATCATCTGAGGATATTCCGGTGTGTATACTTCTTTTTTTAATTTTTTTGAAAGCAATTCCCTAAGAAGTGAATTTTTAGCTCCTCCCCCGGTAAAAACGATTTTGTCTTCCGGTCTAATGCTTTTGGCCATTCCGGCTAATCTTGATGCTATTGAATCAATAATTCCGTATCCTATATTTTCAGGCTTTTCTTTTTTTGCCATAAGAGAAATTACTTCTGATTCGGCAAATACCGCACACATTGAAGATATCTGGATTGTTTTGTCAGCTTTTTTACAAAAATCTCCAAACTCATCAAGCGGAATCTGGAGTTTTACAGCCGCCATTTCTATAAATTTTCCGGTTCCGGCCGCACATTTGTCGTTCATTTTGAAATTATCAAAATTTCCGCCTTCGGTTACTTTTATTACCTTGCTGTCCTGTCCTCCTAAATCAATAACAGTTCTTACATCCGGAAAGAAAAAATAAGCCCCTTTTGCATGGGCTTTTATTTCGCTGATTACAGGAACGTCAAACGCTTCTTGCATCATATATCTTCCATAACCTGTTGCAACCAGGGTTTCAATAGGTTTATCTTTTAAATATTCTTTTACCTGTTCGTCGGGATTTATAACGGTATCTAATACTTTAATGTCAATTATGTTTTTATTATCATCAATTCCAACAATTTTTGTATAGGTTGAGCCTATGTCAACTCCGTAATACATTAAAATCCTTTAAATTTAACGTTCTTTTTAAATGAAATACTTTCCAAAAACGCTTCAACTCTTGTTTTAATCTGACCCATATCTTCCATTGAATAATCAGATTCAATTCTTAAAACAGGAATATTTTCAGCCTGAAGTCTGTCTATTACTCTTTTTGATTCCACGTTGTATGTATGACAAAAAGAGAGTGAATAATAAATAATACCGTCAGCTTTTCTTTCTTTATACATTTTGATTATTTTATCTATTCTATCATCATTTGGAGTAAAGCATGCACAGTCTATTTTCATATATCTATCAAGCATATTATTCATTAAATCATCAATAGTTTCAGCTCCTTGGGTTTCAATATTGTCTTTATAATATCTGTGTCCGATACATGCTTCTTCGTTTATTATTACTCCACCGGTTGTTTCAACAATATGATGAAGCTTCCAGTTTGGAGGTGCCATAGGTGTTCCAATTACCATAATTCTCGGAGTATCTTTTTTTACAACAGAAACGCATTTTTTAATTCTTTCTTCAAGTTCGTCGCAAAGTTCATTTACTTTTTGTGTAAATCTTTCAGGGTCGTCATAAAAAGAGATTTGGTTAATTAAAAGTCCGTCTTTTCCGCTGATAGGTACAACATCAGGATACATGCCCCTTAATTTGTCAAGACGCTGCATGGCTTCTCTTTTTTTGTTTATAATTTCAATTCCCTTTTTAAGCTCTTCAAATGTAAGTTCTTTTCCTATAATTGATTCAATGTGTTTTTTAAAATCATAAACTTCACTTTTCCAAAGTTCTTTTTCTTTTTCTCTTTTCATTTGAGGAATATGCATTACATGAGTTGGGTGCAATTCGTTTAAAATTTCCCATGTTTTTTTCTTAGCTTCGCAGCTTGTTTCCCCGTATATAAAATCTGAAGCCTGTGTATACGGACATGTTTTTTGAACTTTAAATCCATACGCAGATTTAATTAAAGGGCATATATTTCTTGGCAAATCTCTTTCGGCATCTGCAATAGAAAATTCAGCCCCGCCGCATAATCCGTAACATACTCCATCAGCCCCGACAACAATTTCTTCCGGGACAAATATACAAAAAGTTCCAACTAAAGGTTTTCCTTCTTTTTTCTTTTCTAAAATTTCTTCTATTCTTTTACCGTGTATTTCACTCATTACATAATCAAAATATTCCATTGCTTTTGGTCTGTTTTCCTGCTTTAAAAAAAATTCAGGATATATTTCACCCAGAGCAGCCAAAAGTTCATTGTGTTTTTCTATATCCATACCAAGTTCTTGATACATAGGTGTGTAATCTTTAGACATACTTATCCTTTTTTAATTTTTTTAATTTTTATTTTTTTAGGATAAGCCTTATCCTTTTAACAACATTTTATCTTGAAGGTTTTAGAAGTACATCATGAAGCTTTTAGGAGTTTATGCCTCATGTGTTTCCCAGCCTGGGAGCTTAATTAGAGAATTATAACTCTTTTTTTCTTAAAGTTTGCTTAAAGTTTAAATTATTGTAAATAATTTTTTAATTTTTTCATATCTATAATGATGTATTTGTCTTTGCCGATTTTTTTCAAAATTTTTTCTTTTATCAGTTGATTAAAAAATTTGGAAGTAGTCTGTCTTTGCGAACCGATAAAAGTTGCCAAATCTTTTATGCTTAAAGATAAGTCTATTTCAATACCTTCATCAGTTTTTTTACCGCTTTTTTTTGCAATTTCCAAAAGAAATGAAATTATTCTTCTTTTGCAGTTTTCAAAAACCAAGCCTTTAATAATATCTTTTTCAACCATCATAATATTTCTGAATGAATTTAATACAGAATTACAAAACATAGGATTATCGAAAACGGCAGGATGTTTTGTAACATCAAGAGATAAAACAACGGAGTCGCTTAGAAATTCAATTATAGATTCCGGATGCATTACATATATATTATTTTTCGATAAAAAATATAATATAAATTCTTTGTCTTCATATAAAAAAGAAACTTTTGCTTCACCTTCTTTAAAAATTAACAGTTTTGTTTTTTCTTCAGGATAAAATATTTCCCCTTTTTTAAAATGCATTTTTACAAATTTTGATAAATCTTCTTTACTCAAAATTTTTTCTATATCAAAACTGTCAATTTTAATTCTGCAAAATTTCATTTTAACTCCTTTTATATGGAATTATAACAAATAATGAATTATTATTCATTTATAATCAGAGCGTCTTTTATATGACACGATTGTTTATAAAAAAGATATATTATTTTGATGAATAAAAATCCCAAAAGGAGGAATAATGACAAAAGTACAAACCACATGTCCTTATTGTGGGACAGGTTGTAATATAGATTTGATTGTTGAAAACGGAAGAGTCGTTAAAGCGGAAGGCACTAAAAACCATCCTGTAAATGACGGTGAATTGTGTTTAAAAGGTATGTTTGGATGGGAATATATACATTCTCCAAAAAGACTGACCAAACCTTTAATCAGAAAAAAATATGGTAAATATTCAAGAGATGGACGTTTGGAAGAATCTTCATGGGAAGAAGCATACGCTCTTGTTGCTTCAAAATTAAAAGAAACTGTTGAAAAATATTCATCTGATAGCGTTGTAGGTTTTTCATCAGCAAGATGTACAAATGAAGAAAATTATATTTTTCAAAAATTTATAAGGGCACTTGGTTCAAATAATGTAGACCACTGTGCTCGTTTTTGACACGGTCCTACAGTAGCCGGTCTGGCTAAAACACTTGGAAGCGGGACTATGACAAACGATTTGGCGGAATTTGCAACAGATACGGATGTGTTTTTATTAATAGGTACAAATACAAGTGAATGCCATCCTATAATCGCTATGCAGGTTTTAAGAGGCCTTGAGAGAGGTGCAAAGCTTGTTGTAATTGACATTAAAAAAACAGATATGGCAAAAAAAGCGGATGTATTTATCCAGATACCGAGCGGATATAATATACCTTTAATTAATGCAATGATAAATTATATTATTCAAAACAATTTATATGATAAAGAATTTGTTGAGAAATATACAAACGGATTCGAATGGTTAAAAGAAACAGTTAAAGATTTTACATTTGAAAAAGTGGAAAAAGAAACAGGTGTGTCAAAAGAACTTTTGATTGAAGCTACTGAATTATATGCAAAAGGTAATCCTTCCGCAATACTTTATACAATGGGAATTACCCAGTTTATAGACGGAACATATAATGTAATGGATGTTTCAAACCTTGCAATTGTTACTGGGAATTTAGGTAAAAAAGGAGGAGGTGTCAATCCCCTAAGAGGCCAAAACAATGTTCAGGGTGCAGGTGATATGGGCGCTCTTCCTGGTGATTTGCCAAATGGAAAAGTGACTGATCCAAAAGCCCGTGAAAAAGCTGAGGAAATTTGGGGATTTAAAATAAATCCAATTCCAGGCTTAAAACTTTCTCAAGTACCTCATGCAATTGATGAGGGAAAAGTGAAATTTTTATATATTTTTGGAGAAAATCCTGTAATGAGCGATCCGTGGACGGAACATTTTATTCACGCTTTGAAAAAAACAGATTTTATAGTTGTTCAGGATATTTTTCTTACAGAAACAGCCCAGGAAGCGGATGTTGTATTGCCAAGTGCGTGCTGGGGTGAAAAAGACGGAACATTTAGTAACACTTCAAGAAAAGTTCAATTGGTAAGAAAAGCTGTTGAGCCTCCTGCAAATTTAAATCCAGACTGGAAAGTAATCTGTAATGTAGCAAACAGAGTAGGGTTAAAAGGCTTTAATTTCAATACGGCTGAGGAAATTTGGAATGAAGTCAGAAAATTAAACCCTTTCAAATTTAAAGGGATTACTTATGAAAGAATGGCTAAATTAAACGGAATAAACTGGCCTTGTCCTGATGAAGATCATCAGGGAACTCCTTATTTGTATGAAGATAACAAATCTTTTTTACCTGACGGAAAATTCAAACTTGTACCTATTGGTTATACATTAGATAAAAATGAAAGAATTGTTTTAGAAAATAAATTAAGAAAAACTTTTAATATTCCTGATGATTATCCTGTAGGCGTTGGGTGTCCTAGTGAACAGCCTACAGAAGAATATCCTTGTATGTACACAACAGGTAGGAAAGTTTATCATTATCATACAGGAACAATGACAAGAAAATGCAAACCTCTTGAAATGGGTGCAGATATTATGGGACCTGTTATTGAGGTCAGCGAAGATATAGCAAGAGAAAGAAATTTGGAGAATGGATGCTATGCCGTGGTTTATAATAAAAGAGGAAAGATTGCTGCAAAAGTATTGGTAAATAAAGACTTAAGATACGGAACTATATTTACCACATTTCATTATGCGGAAGCAGACGGAAACGAACTTACCAATGCAGAGGAATCAGACCCGGTATCAGGAATGCCGCCACTTAAAATGTCAATAGCGGATATTAAAAAAATTTCCGAAGAAGAATTTTTAAAAATAAGAACAGAAATTCTTAGAGAAATAGAACCTGAAATTATTGAAAGGAGGGGTTAAAATGCAATCAACAAGAAAAAATAAATTTGTTATAGCCAATCCAGAAGTATGTATAGGATGTGCTACCTGTATGGCGGCTTGTTACAAGTCCGCATATGAAAGAGGAAAACTTGCAACCCCTCGCTTGATTGTAACAAGAACTTTTAACGGAGTAATGCCTAATCAGTGTAGACAGTGTGATGATGCGCCGTGTGCAAATGTCTGTCCTGTGGGTGCGCTTACATTTGGAGAAGATTGTATAGAACTGCATGAAGAAATATGTATTGGTTGTAAATTATGTACTATTGCCTGCCCTTTTGGGGCTATAAGACCTGCAGCGGAAACAATGCCTTCGGTTGATTATGCCCTTGAACCAGATGCTATGCTTACACTGGAATCTGTTGCGGGATTAAAAACGGTTGCAGTAAAATGTGATTTATGCAAAGGAAGAGAAGGCGGGCCTGCTTGTGTTGAAGCATGTCCTACAGGGGCATTGATGTTTTTGGAACCTAATAAACAAGAAAACATGATTTTGGAAAAATCTGAAAAAGCAGTGGAAAAAACAGTAGAAACTTCTCATCAACATAAAGGATAAAAAATGGGAGTGGTATATTCACTTTATATAATAGCCGCTGTTACTTCTTTGGTTTTATATAAAGAAAATAAAATAGCGCTGAAAGTGGGCTTTGGTTTAACGGCATTGGCCTCGGCTTATGCTGTTTTTTATTTTTTAATTCATCTGACATCAACTGAGTCTTTATCTCTTGGAAATTATTTTATCTTTAATCCGCATTTTATGCTTGACCCGTTAAGAAACTTTTTTTCTTTGGTAATTTCTTTTATAGGACTGGCTGCTTCAATTTATTCAATGAATTATGCCGAAGAATATTCAAAAGCTGGAAGTCTTGGGGTAATGGCGTTTTTTTACAGTGCATTTATACTTGCAATGCTTTTGGTTATTTCAGCGGCAAATGTTTTTTGGTTTATGATTTTTTGGGAATTAATGACATGGGTTTCATATTTTTTAATTTGTTTTAATGATTCTCAAAAATCTCTAAAAGCTACTATTATTTATATGGGAATTGCCCATTTCGGTGGTGTAATGATATTAATATCTTTATTGTTACTCTCTTATCAGGCGGGTTCTTTGGAATTCAGTCATTTTTATAATCTTTCTCTTTCACCTGTAATGGCAGCTATTATATTTTTATTTGCATTTTTCGGTTTCGGCTCAAAAGCGGGTATGTTCCCGCTTCATGTATGGTTGCCTATGGCCCACCCGGCTGCACCTTCTAATGTATCAGCCCTTATGAGTGGGGTTATGATTAAAGTTGCAATTTTTGGAATGATTCAAACCTGTTTATGGCTGCCTCTAACTTCATGGATGGGAATTACAATATTAATTATAGGTGCACTTTCAGCACTTTTAGGGGTATTGTATGCCTTAATGCAGCATGATTACAAAGCACTTTTGGCTTACCATTCAGTTGAAAATATAGGAATTATCCTTTTAGGTATAGGTGTTGGAGTTTATGGTATGGCTATACATTCACCTGTTCTTGCAGCAGTTGGATTTTTAGCAGGTTTATATCACGTATTAAACCATGCAACATTTAAAGGATTGCTTTTCTTGGGTGCGGGAAGTGTATTATATACTACACATACTAAAGATATGGAAATTTTAGGAGGTCTTGCAAAAAAAATGCCTCTAACTGCTTTTGCGTTTTTAATCGGTTCTATGGCAATATCAGCATTGCCTCCATTGAATGGATTTGTGAGTGAATGGATAACTTATCAGTCTATGCTCCAGGCTGCGCTTGGTGATGGAATTTTATACAGATTTGCCTTTACACTCTCAATTGTGGCTTTGGCACTTACAGGTGTACTTGCAGTATTTTGTTTTGTAAAAGTATACAGTGTAATTTTTGGCGGAGTTCCGAGAAACAGAAAAATTTATGAAAAAGCAAAAGAAGTTCCTCTTTCAATGCTTACAGGAATGTATTTATTGGTTATAGCATGTTTCGCATTCGGTCTTGGAGCAACGAAGGTAGTTAATTATTTGATGAATGTGGTTTCTTCATTTGCGGGGAACTATCAGGCGACGGCAGGAGGAAATTTAGTTTCACCTTTAGGTTCAATGGTTTCAACGCCGTTTATAGCAATTATGTTAATTTCTTTCTTGGCACTGCCGTTTATTTTTGTAGTTATATATATTAATAATTCAAAAACAAAAGTAACTATCAGGGAAACTGACCCTTGGGCATGCGGATTTAAATATTCTCCAAGAATGCAGATGACTGCCGCTCCGTTTACAGGAAGTTTAAGAAGATTAATGAACTGGTTATACAGATCAGATACAAAAGTAGAAGACCAGGGATATTTTAAACCTGTAAAATTTACTTATCATGCCAGGGATGTATGGTGGAATTTATTTTATTCTCCATTTATCAAAATTACGACCTATTTATCAGAAAAAATGAAATATTTGCAAAACGGTAATACAAATATTTACATTTTATATATTTTATTGACGTTATTTATTTTCGTCGGTATAGCATATTTGCTATAAAAGGAGAAAGCTATGAACAGTATATTTTGGATGGTAATTCAAGTTGTCACAATAGTGGCGGTTATGCCTTTTTTTGACGGAATTGCAAGAATTGTCAGGGCAAGAATGCAATCAAGAAAAGGTCCTAACAGTGTTTTTCAGACATATCTGGATATTTTTAAATTATTGAAAAGAGGAGGAAAAACAACCCCTAAATATTCCCACTGGTTTTTCAGATATGCACCTTTTATGCTTTTTGCTGCAAATGCGGCAATTTTAGCCGCACTTCCTATTACTTACAGCGATAATATCAATGCTGGGGCATACGCTGATATATTTGTAATTATTTACTTAGGTGCTCTTGCAAGATTTATTTTCGGGGTTGCTTCCATGGACAGCGGTAGTCCATTTGCCGCAATAGGGGGGAGCAGGGAGCAGATGCTCGCTGTTTTTGTAGAGCCGGTGGCGATTATCTGTTTAATTGTAATAATGCTTCTTGCCAAAACATCAAATTTAGTTGTTATTCAAAATTTAGTAAGGGAAGGTGTGGTAGGATATCAAATCCCGGCGTTTGCCGTTGCATCAATTGCTTTTCTTTGGGCAAGTTATGTTGAAACGGGAAGAAATCCTTATGATTTGGCCGAAGCTGAACAGGAAGTTTTAGAAGGAGTTGCAGGAGAATATTCAGGAAGCGATTTGGCAATAGTTGATGTTGCTTTAATGATAAAACAGGTTGCAATGATAGGACTTTTTTTATCTATATTTGAACCTTGGAATTTTACAAATCCTATTTTGGCATTATTAGTTTTTATTATTGAAATTGGAATTTTTTATGTAGGCGCAACATTTATAGATAATTTGGGACCTCGTTATAAATTGTTAAAAGGTTTCAAAAAAAATGCCTCTTTTGCATTTTCAGTTGCATTTGTTGCATTAATACTTTATGTGGTAGGAGTTTAAAATGGATATGATAAGTTTTTTGGCAATTTTGATGATAATTGCATCATTTTTGGTGTTTTCCCTTAGAAATCTTAAATTTGCAACATATGCGTATATAGTAGAAACTTTGCTGTTAGTAGGTATTTTTTTTACATTGGCAGGAAAATATCATGTAAATTCACTTTACGGATGGGCGGTTATTGCTTTTTTTACAAAAGTTTTAATTGTTCCTTACATTATTTTAAGACTTATTAATAAACTTGGTGTCAAATCTGAAGAAACTCCGGTAGAAGGGTTTTTTGTAAGTCCGGTTATTGCCCTCGGTTTTTCTTTGGCCATTGCAATGATGCTTTTTCCTGTTTTAAAGAGTTTTGCTTTACTTAAAGAAAATATACCTTTAGTAGCGTCTTTAACTATTTATTCATTGGGAATATTCGGACTGATTTTAAGAAAAAACGCCGTTAAACAGATTTTATCATTATGTCTTTTTGAAAACGGAACACATTTAACACTTGCGCTTGTTGCTTATAATTCTCCTGAAATTGTTGATATAGGAATTTTAACAGATGCCATTTTTGCAGTAATTATTATGTCAATTTTAGCAACAAGATTTTATAAATTTTTTGGTTCTTTAGATACTTCCAAAGCAAATACTTTAAAAGGATAGATTATGAGTATGCATTTATTATTAGCTCTTGTAATGATAACTCCGTTAGCAACGGCTATTATTATATATTTTTTACCGAACAACTTTTCCACACTTTCAATTTTTCATGTAATAGGCTCATTTGCCACATCAATAATAGCTTTTTATGCTATTTCAAATGTTATTCACGGAGGTATATATTTTCTTTGGGATGAACTTTTTTTCTTAGATTCTGTAGGAGGAGTGTTTTTAGCGCTTATTGCTTTGACAGGACTTTTAATTAATCTTTATGCAGTGAAATATATGCAGTGGGATTTGGAAGAGGGAAAAATAAAAATAAAAGACGTTAAATTATATTATTCATTAATGAATTTATTTATATTTACAATGATTACATCAGTAGTTGCAAACAATATTGCAATAATGTGGGCTGCAATTGAGGCAACCACTCTTTCATCTGTATTTATGGTGGCACTTTACAAAAACAAAAGAGCTACTGAGAGCGGATGGAAATATATAATTATTTGTAGTGTCGGTTTGGCTTTTGCACTTTATGCAACTGTATTAATGTATGGAGCAGGATATCATGCATTAAAAAACGGTGAAAGTGCGATGCTTTGGACATCTTTATATACGAATGCAAAACTTTTAGACCCGAGTGCATTAAAATTGATTTTTGTTTTTGCTTTAATAGGATTTGGAACAAAAGCAGGTCTTGCACCAATGCATACATGGCTTCCTGACGTTCACTCAGAAGGTCCTTCTCCGACTTCAGCTATTCTAAGCGCAGTTTTATTAAAATGTGCAATATTGGCGATAGTCAGATATTATTCTGTTATAGGAGAAAACGTAGGATTTACGTATGTTCAAATACTTACACTTGTTGTATCACTGCTTTCAATATTTATTGCGGCAATGTTTATAATTCGCCAAAAAGATATAAAAAGAATGTTTGCATACCACTCAGTAGAACACGTTGGGATAATTGCTTTTGGATTTGGAATCGGCGGACCTTTAGGCGTTTTTGCAGGGCTTTTTCATACAATGGCCCATTCTCTTTCAAAAGCGCTTGCTTTTTGTGTAAGCGGAAATATTATGAAAATTTATGGCACAAGGGATATGGACAAAATGGGAGGACTTATGAAAATAAACCCTTTAACGGCGGTGCTTTTTGCCATTGCAATATTTTCATTAATCGGCGCACCTTTGCTTGCTGTATTTGTAAGTGAGTTTTTAATGGTCAAAGCAAGTATCATGACTACCCAGTATTTGCCGGTATTTTTATTTGTTGTCGGACTTGGAATTATTGTTATAGGTGTTTTGGCTCACTTTAATCATGTTGTGTTTGGAAAACCAAGAGGAGAGGTTAAAACACAAACACTCGGAGCAAATGCTCATTTGCCTTTAATAGTTTTGGGGGCTTTGATAATAGCTTTTGGAGTTTTTTATATTCAAGACTGGTATTTATTGCTTGATAATGCAGTAAAAAATATTTTACATATTTAAGGAGAAATTATGGTTGGAGATAAATTTATAAACAGATTAAAACAAAAAATTAAAATTAAGGATATTGTGAGAAATCCTGAAGATCAGATTGTTATTACAGTCGATAGAAACGATTTGCCTGAAGCTGTGAGAATGCTTTATTATGATATGGGCGGATGGCTTTCAAGTATGGTTCCAACCGATGAGAGGGAAATAAACGGATGCTATGGGGTTTATTTTATTTTATCAATGGAAGGAAGTAAAATAAATCCTGAAGATGAATTAAGTCAAAATGACAAATGCTGGATTACCGTAAGAGCTTATTTGCCTTCTACAAATCCCATTTATCCATCAGTTACAAAAAAAGTTCCGGCAGCCGTCTGGTATGAAAGGGAAGCATATGATATGTTTGGGATTGTGGCAGAAGGTTTGCCTGATCCAAGAAGACTGGTACTTCCTGATGACTGGCCAGAAGAGATTCATCCTTTAAGAAAAGATGCAATGGATTACAGATACAGGCCCGACGCACTCGCTCCAGAAGATGAGCCTGATTATGAATTTATAACACCGGAAGGTGAAGGCACCGTTGATGTTCCATGGGGGCCTTTGCATATTACAAGTGATGAACCGGGTCATTTCAGGCTTTTTTGCGACGGTGAAACAATTATAGATGCGGATTACAGGTTATATTATCAGCACAGAGGTATGGAAAAGCTTGCCGAAAATAGAATGAATTATGACCAGATGGGGTTTTTGGCTGAAAGGGTATGTGGAATTTGCGGATTTGCACATTCAATCGCCTGTATAGAAGCGGCTGAAAGAGCTGTCGGAATGAACATTCCTTTGCGTGCCCAAGCGATTAGGGCGATGTGTCTTGAAATTGAAAGACTGCATTCACATTTATTAAATATCGGTCTTGCCTGTGAAGTTACGGGTAATGTAACAGCTTTTATGCATATATTTAGAGTTCGTGAATATACGATGCAGCTTGCGGAATTAGTTACAGGAGGCAGAAAAACTTATGGAAACGTAATGGTTGGCGGTGTAAGGCGCGATATGACGGCTGAAGAGATGAAAAAAGCGCTGGAGCTTGTAGATAAAATAGACTCTCTTACAAGAGAAGTCTGGGATGCAGTTATGGAAGATGATGCTCAGATTGCAAGATGGAAAGGTGTTGGAATACTTGATAGAAAAGTTGCAAGGGATTTTTCACCCGTAGGTCCGAATATCAGAGGGAGCGGATTTAAAAGAGATACAAGATACGACCATCCGTATGATATTTTTGAAAAATTGGAATTTGATGTGGCAGTAGAAAACGGATGCGATGTTTTGGCAAGGGAAACCGTAAGATACAAAGAAGTACTGGAATCACTTAAAATTATAAGACAGTGTATTGAATTTATGCCGAACACTTCAATATTTATCAAGCCACAAGATACTATTATTAAACCAGGAGCTTTTGCATTGGGAAACGATGAAGCTCCAAGGGGGGAAAATATTCACTGGGTAATGCATGGAAACGCTCAGAAAGTATTCAGATGGAGATGTAGGGCGGCTACATATAATAACTGGCCGTCACTCAGGTATCAATTCCAGGGTAACGATATTTCCGACGCAGCTTTAATTGTTACATCATTAGACCCATGTTATTCATGTACGGAAAGGGTCACAGTTATTGATGTAAAGACCAAAAAAGCAAGAATAGTGACTCAAAAAGAGTTAAAAAAATATGCGCAGACACTTAAAAACTCTCCATTAAAGAAATAGGAGTTAAAAATGAAACTTTTAGATATATCAAAAGAAATCGGGATAATAACATATGATTATCCGTTTAAACCATATGAAGTTCCCGAAGGTTTTCGTGGAAAACCTGAATATGATTATGAAAAATGTATAGGATGCGGTGCATGTGCAATAGCGTGCCCTCCTAATGCTTTAAATGTAAAATATGACAAAGAAAATAATAAAGTAATCTGGTCTTTTGACTGCGGAAGATGTATTTTTTGTGGAAGATGTGAAGAAGTTTGTCCTACCGGAGCAATAGCTCTTTCACCTTTATATGAAATGGCAGTAAGATTTGATTATAAAAATCTAAAAGAAGAGAGTGAACTTGAAGTTGTAAAATGCAAAATATGCGGTAAAGCTTTTACAACAAAAAGACTTATCAATTATGCCATAGAAAGAATGGAGGTTGCGGGTGCGGTAATTAATGAAGAAAAAATCGATTATTTGCATACATGTCCCGAATGTAAAAAATCTGGTGCCGTTGAAAAATTTATATCAGAAGAGCACTTTGGAGGTAAAAAATGAGTAAAAAACCAACAGTAATATTGCCAAATGAAATATTTGAAGCAAATAAGCTGGAAGATAAAATTAAACATTTACAAAATATAAAAAGAAGCTTTAATGTTTTTAGGATTGACTGTGGATCCTGCAACGGTTGTGAAATAGAAATATTTGCTGCTATTACTCCTATGTGGGACCCTGAGAGGTTTGGCTTTAAACTTGTTGCAAGTCCGAGACATGCGGATATTCTTGTTTGTACAGGGCCTCTTACAAGGCAGACTTATTATCCTCTTTTAAGGGCTTATGAAGCCACCCCAGACCCTAAAGTTGTGGTTGCTGTTGGGGCTTGTGGATGCAGCGGTGGTATATTTTATGATTCTTATGCAGTCTGGGGAGGTATTAAAAGCACAGTGCCTGTTGATGTGTTTGTGCCGGGCTGTCCACCTCATCCGGCAAGTATTATTTACGGACTTGCAGTCGGGCTTGATATTTTAAAACAGCGTCTTGAATATAAAAAACATGATGGAGATAGCGGGGATGCACCTGAAATTGAGAAATCTCTTTTAGACAATATTCTTTTTGAACGTGATGTTTATATGGAATCTAAAAGGCTTATGGGATATTTGTTTGGTAAAAAACTTTACAATAAATTCATTGATATTATGAAAAAATCAAAAGATCCTAAAAATCCGGAAATTACAAAAAATTCTTTTATAAAAAATATAAAAAATGAACAAGATTCAAGATACAGGGAATGTATGGTTACTTTATTCAATGAAGTTTATCTTCCTTTTTTAAAAAAACATTTTTATTTAAATATAGATAAATATAATATTATGGAAAAAATATGATTGAGGTAAACAGATTAACCAAAAGGCATGTGGACAAACCTAAAAAAATGCCAAGAGAGTTAGAGCAGATTAAAATATTTTCCACTCTTACAGGACATGGGGTGGGTACTATTGATTTTGTCGAGTGTGTTATGAAACTTGAAGATGAAGAATTTAATAATATTTTGGAAAATTCAAAAGATTATGCCAAATTTAAACTGGGTAATCTTTTGAAATACAGGGAAATAGAAATTTTTCCCGAACATATTGAGAAATTAAAAGATTCAATGGCTGAATGTGAATTAAAAAATCTTTTTTTATCCTTAAAAGAGGGATATTTTGTATTAAGGCTGAAATAATGAAAAAAGCCCTTTTGGTTATTGGTAATGATTTAAGAGGTGATGACGGCGCTGCATTATATCTTGGAAAACTGGTTGAAAAAAATTTACCTGAATGGAAAGTTTTTTTCGGTAATGATACACCTGAAGATAAAATTTATCAAATCAGGGATTTTAATCCCGATTTGCTGGTTGTTGCAGATTCGGTTGTAGGGCTTGAATCTAAAAGTGAATTTTTAGAAGTTAAATCATCTCCAGAATATATTTTTACTACCCATAATATTCCTACTCATATTCTTATTAATCTGCTTGAAAATTTTGCCAAAAAAGTCTTTTTTTTAGGAATAAATGTAAAAAAGGAAAATTTAAGCGGAATTAATATGAACCTTTCTGATGAAGCAAAAGAAAACTCATTAAATGCTTTTTTACAGATAAAAAAATTTAACTCTTTATTTAATTAAATTTTTTTAACCGTCTTTTATAAGACACAATTCTTTTTTAATTCATTATAAACTTTTATGTATTTAAATTTTAAAAAGGAGTAAAAATGGTAAAAGCACCTCATGAAACAATAGTTGCTTTATCTGACATGTCAAAACATAAAGCGGAACTGCCTATTTTAAGCGTTATTCTTCTTGCTATTATGGCCGGAAGCGCCATTGCAATAGGTGATATTTTCTGGGCTCATGCCACAGTGGGTGTTGGTGCAAAACTGGCACCAGGTATTGCTAATTTTATAGGAGGTTTTGCATTCTCCGCAGGATTGATGTTAGTTGTATTTTACGGAGGACATTTATTTACAAGTTCAGTATTGAGTGGTGTTAGCTGTTGTGAAAAAAAAGTTGGAATTTTTGGTGGAGTTGTAAGTTATTGGACAATTGTTTGGATTTTTAACTTTGTGGGAGCCGCTTTTACAGCCTGGCTTTATTACAAATCAGGGCTTCCTTTAAAATATCATGAAGCTATTTTAAAACATTTTGTTCATTTAGGAGAAGCAAAAGTATCTTTAACTTTTACAGAAGCCTTTATAAGAGGTATTTTTTGTAATGTGTTAGTTTGTATGGCTGTCTGGCTTGCTGTTGCATGTAAAGACGGTGCAGGTAAAGTCTGGGGTATCGCATTTATTATTGCGGCATTTGTTGCCAGTGGATATGAGCACTGTGTTGCTAATATGTTTATTATTTCAGAAGGTCTAATAGCAAAAGCACATTATATGGCTCAGTTTGGCGGCGATATTCATGCAGTTGCCAGTGCCCTTCATCTTCCGGCTGAAGCGATAGAACATTTAAATATAAAATCTTTTTTATTGGATAATGAATTACCTGTAACATTGGGAAATATTGTAGGTGGAGTTATTTTTGTCGGAATTGTGGCTCTTATGGCTCATAAACCCGATATTGAAAAAAGCGGTTGTAATAATCATTAATTAAATTATATCCGTCTTATTGACGGATATAAAATTAAACATGGCCGGAAAAAAATAAAAACTCCTTAGGATATTGCTTCATTCATTTTATTCCTCCTAAAAGCCCTTCTTCTTTTCCGGTCATATTTAATTTTATTTTTTTGTATAATACTTTTAAAGGAGTTTAAATGGATGCTACATATAATTTTGAAATTACAAAAATTAAAGGTGATAAAAAATTTAAATTCAATGATACCCTAATCAGGGAAATCAGATTGGATATTTATGTAAACAATGAAAAAATTGTTTCAATGATGGCTACCCCTGTTGACCAGGAAGCGCTGGCGATAGGATATTTGATAAGTGAGGGGATTATAAAAGATATTAAAGATATAGAAAATTTAAAATTAAAAAAAGACGGATTGATTGTTGATATAAAGGCGAAAATAAATAAAGAGAAAGCTAAAAAGTTAAGTGAAGAGGGTATAATTGTAAGCGGATGCGGAAAAAGTATCAGCGCAAATTTAGATATTGACCCTGAAAAAATTGATGCGGCTAAAATAGAGAGTGATTTTAAGATTAGAGCCGCTGAAATTTCAAAGCAGATGGATGAATTTTATAAATCATGTCCTCTGTATGAACAAACCGGATGTGTGCATACGGCAAGAATTTATTTTGATGAAAATAACTATTTTGATGCAGAAGATATTGCCCAGCATTCTACTATTGATAAAGCGGTGGGAAAGGCTATTTTAAATGAATTTAATCCGCAAAACGGAATTATGATGGTAAGCGGAAGGCTCAGCAGTGAAATGGTTGTAAAAGCGGTTATGCATAAAATCCCAATTTTGATTTCAAGAACGGCTACCACCTGTCTCGGATTTAAAATAGCTGAAAAATTTAATTTAACTCTTGTGGGTTTTGCAAGGGGAGATAAAATGAATGTATATACCCATGATTACAGAATTGTTGTTTAAGGAGCAGATATGATAAAAGAATTAATAGAAAAATATAAAAACGATGAAAATAAATTAACTTGTGCAAAAGCTTATGTAGTTGCTAAAAAAGCTGGGGTTGAACCTATCGTTGTAGGAAAGATGGCTGATGAAATGGGTGTTAGGATTACTGACTGCGGTCTGGGACAGTTTGGAGGGCTTGATTTTACGGACAATTATGAAAAAGAAATTGTTGATGAGCTTGAAAAATTAGCTGATGATAAAAAAAGGGTTTTTTGCAAAGATGCAAGAAAACTTGCCGAAAAATATAATCTAAAAAAAGTAAGAAGTGCAATAAAAGATAACGGATTTGAGGTAATATACTGCGAACTTGGTGTTTTTAAAGAAAAAAAACGTCCACGTGCTTTTATTAAAACAAAAGTCTGGATAGAAAATCAAAAAGGTGAATTACTGTTTGGAAAAGGAAAAACAGAAATTTTGGAGTTGATAGAAAAAGAAGGTTCGATTGCAAAAGCGGCTGAGAAAATGGGACTTAATTATAAAAAAGCCTGGTCGCATATCAAAACACTTCAGAAAAACCTTGATGATGAACTGGTAACCGTAGAAAAAGGTGTAAAAGGCGGCACATATTTAACTCCCAAGGCAAAGGAGTATATTGAAATTTTTAAAGAATTGGAAAGTGAAATTCAGGAATTTGCCAATAAAAGGTTTAAAGAGCTGTTTTTAAAAAAATTAAAAGGCCCTAAGAAGAAGAATTAAAAAGATGATTAATTATATCAATATTTAATTTATATTTTCTCTTTGGCAGTTTTGTAATAATATTTTTATCCTGCAAATCTTTAAACAGTTTTATCAAGGTAGGTTTGCTGATATCAATTCTTTTCATTATTTCAGGATATAAAAGTGAAAAATTGTAATTATCATCCAAAGAATTTACTATAAGTTTAATAACTTCCAATTGTTTGCTTTCGCACACTAAAGAAGCTAATTTAAATAAAATAGTAGAATTTTCCAATTCTTTTTTTTGGTATTTAGGAAGCAGTGTTTCATAAATGCTGTCTAATAATTCTTTTATTTTTATCGGTTTTACTAAGTAATTTGAAACTTTTTCTTTTATTGCCTCAAGTAAATAATCTGTTTCGGTATAGGCGGTTGTTAAAATAAAAGGAATTTTAAAACCCTGATTTTTTAAAAAAGAGATAAATTCAATTCCGTTTTTATCTTCTATTAAAATGTCGCTTATAATTAAATCTATATGGTTTTCTTTTAATATTTTATAAGCTTCTTGTGTATTGCTTGCTAAATATATTTTTTTAACAAAATCTTTAAGAATTTCACCTAAAGTGTTTAATAAATTTTTATCATCTTCTATATATAAAATGTTAAAATTTTTCAAAATATCATAATTTTTCATTACTCGCCTTTGGCAAAATGATTTCAAACATTGCACATTTTTAATATTCTTTTTGTACCCATTCTATGAATTATATTTTTTGCCTTTATTTTTCCTCCCATAAAGGATATAATCTGTTCTGCCATATAAAGCCCTATGCCCGTTCCTTGCTGTTTTGTTTTAGTGGTAAAATAGGGCTCAAAAATTTTATCCATTATTGATTCATCTATTCCGCCCGCATTATCTATTATACTTATAATTATATCTTTTTTTGTTTCTTTTACCGTTATTAATATCTTTTTTTCTTTTATATCTGAATTTATCAAAGCTTCAATGGCGTTTGTTATAAAATTGATACATACATGCGAAAGCTCATTCGGATAACCTAAAATTTGGATATCATTTTTTATATTTATTTTTAGGTCAATTTTGTTTTTTTGTTTTTAATAAACATTCTTTTATCGAAAATCTTTTTTTTATTTTATCAGGAATAAAAAAATTTCTGAAATCTTCTATTGTTTTTGACATATTTTCCGCAATAATCAATGCTTCTTTTGTTTTGTTTTCAATATATTTGCTCTCAAGTTTTCCAAATTCGTTTTTAATCTGAAAAGATTCGATAATCATGGATAAATTTGCAAGAGGCTGTCTCCACTGATGTGTAATATTTTGAAGCATTTCTCCCATTGCTGCTAATTTACTTTGCTGGAACATAATTTTATCTTTTTTCCTGATTTCATTAATTTTCTTTTCTATTCTTTTTTCAAGTGTTTTATTCATTATTTGTAATTCTTTGGTTTTTTCTTCAACTTTTTTTTCAAGTAATGTATTGATATTTTTAAATTTTTCAATAATCAAAAATATTAATGTAATTGTAATGATAAATACAATAATAATACTTATAATTGAAGCTTTCACGGCAAAAGAAAATTTTTTATCTGTGTTGTTTTTTTGAATTATTGCTTTTTTGAGGTTTATGTTAATCAGGTTTGATAAATAAATATTAATTAAATTTATATTATTAGATAGTTTTTGAATGTTGATTTCTCTTGTTGTTAAAAATTTGTTTAATTTATTGTCAATCTCTTTTTTCAGTGTTTTTATATTGTTGAATATCAGATATTCAAATGTGTTTTTTGGTATTGATTCTGTTTCTAAGTAGTTATTCCACTCTTTTTGTATTAAAATATTTGCGAGTTTTATAACGTTATTTGCTTCTTTAAAACTGATTTCTTTTCTTTTATATTGATTTATGGTTTCATAAATATTTATTTTGTATAAATCTTTTATGTGAGAAAGCTTTACAGATGAAACAAGCCTTTTCTGAAAAAGTATGTCAATATCGTTTTTAAATGAAAATATAGTATATTGGGACATAAAAATAATACTTAAAAGCAATATCGAAATTATTGAGACAATAAGTTTTGTTTTATTTAAAAAACCGGTTTTTATAAATTTTTTTATCATTGTATTTCTTTAAAAACATTGTTTTTATATTTATATAAATATGTTTTATTTAAAAGCTGATTGTTTTTATATTCAATCGGAATATCTTTAAAAATGTTTTTGGGTGTTTTTTTTATAATTTTTTTTAAATGCTCCTGAGTATAGGGAAATGTTAAATGATTAAATGCGCTAATTAAAATTTTTGTTGCAAGATATGATTCAAATCCGTAAAATGTCGGCTCTGTTTTTGGATTTAATTTGTGTAGAGATGTCAGATAATTTTTGGCTTCTGTTATATTTGCCTTATAATAGGGAACAACTTCTGAAAAAATAATATTGTTTTTATTTTTTATCAAAGATATAAGTTTGTCGGGATTAACAAAAGAAATTGTAATAAATAAAACATTTTTATCTATTTTCCTATAATTTTTAATAAACAAAGCCGCTATTTCCGCGGTTGAACCGAGAATAATAGCCTGCGGTTTTGAAGAAGAGATTGAATTTAAGGCTGAATCAATCAAATATGTGTTTCTTTCATATGTCCCCACACTTGATAATGAAAGTTTGTGTTTTTTTAACGTATCACATAAATGAAGATATATTTCATCACCGTAATCATCATTTTGATATAAAAGAGAAATTTTATTTATATGTTTTTTTAACAGATAATTTATAATGTGTTCAATTTCATCTTTGTAAGATGCTCTAAAATTAACTACATTTTTATTTTTTCTTAAAAATTCTGCACCTGTGAAAGGGGCAAAAACGAAAATTGAATGTTCATTCACAAAAGGTAAAACCGCTTTTACCGTAGGGGTTCCTGTGAGGCCGTATAACAGAAATGAATTGTTATTATAAAAATTTATAATATTCGTTTTCATTAAATCGGGTTCGTATTTATCATCTTTAAAAATAAATTTAATTTTTTCTTTATTGGGAATATTGAAATTATTATAATATGCTAATGTTCCATATTTTATACTTTCTCCCATGTTTTTCATTATTCCGCTAAGAGGAAGTGAAGATGAAATTATATATTTTTTTGGAGCTGAAAAAAGAATATAAGAAATAATAATAATTATCAAAAATAAAATTAAAAAAATTTTTTTCAAAACAAACCTTTTTAAAATTTTTACTTTTTAAGCTAACTTTAAGCTTTTTGGTGTTATAATAGCATTAATCAAAAATTAAAAGGCTGCAAATGATTGAATATGCTTTTTATACAACTGAACCTTTGGATTTTCCATTAAGTGAAAATATTATTGTAATAAACGATTCAAATACTCCTACAATTATATCAAATTCAAAAGAAACAAACCCGATAGTTTATGCCCCTGAAATTAATTTTTATATCAATTCTTCAAAAGCACATATTTTGGAAAAAATTGATGTAATAAATAAACTTTATGAGATCAGGGGGATAAAATTAGATTATGCGAAATTTAACGAATATAAAAAAGAAGTTAAAAACAGGCTTTTAATTATAGGGAATAAAGAAGAAGCTGAGAATTTTGATGATTTAAAAGAATTTGACAAATATTATTCCCTTCCTGAATGGATAAAAGATATCAGTGGAACAATAGGAAATTTGAAATTTACAATTCAAAAAGGAAATGAATCAATTGATTTGGAAGTGGACCAGGCAATATGGTTTAACGCCCCTGAAATTGCATTTAAACAAAGAGGAATAGTTGATCCGTCTGATATAGGAGTGGAAAAAGCAAAACAGATTATAAGAAAAAGAGTAGGAATTTATGAATATAGAAATTATGTTACATACAATAAAGATGTATGTCAGTATCATCACAGGGTATTAAAAGAAACATGCGGAAACTGTGCAAATGTATGCCCTACAAATGCTATTATAAAAGATGATGAAACAAAAGAGCTTGTTTTTTCGCATATTGACTGTGACGGATGCGGCGGATGTGTAAGTGTTTGTCCGAGCGGTGCGTTGGATTTCAGTGCAATTCCAAGAGATTCTTTTTATGAAATTTCTAAAATTTTCAGCGGATTTATTCCTTTTATCGTGCCGGAGGATATGGTAGAAAATTTGGAAATTGAATTGCCTAAAAATGTAATTCCTTTTGTAATAGAAGGCAGAAAATTTTTGGATGAGGTTCATTTATTGACTCTGTTTCAGGACAGCGGGGCTCAAATAGTGTTTTTAAACGATAATTTTTCAAAAGGTGAAAAAGAGGCAGTTAAATTAATAAATGAGATTTCAAACAGAAAATTTGGAAAAAATGCCGTTTTATTTACCGATAATTCTGAAGAAGCTGAGATACTTTTGTATGAAGCAGAAAAAATACCTGAAGCAAAATATATGATAAATGAAAACAACTTAAATAAAAGGGAGATTTTTTCAATCAGACTTTCACATTTAATTGAAAATGATGATTTAGGTGTGATTGATTTAAGTGATAATAATTTCATCCATTACGGAAAAGTAGAAATTGATGAAAATAAATGTACTTTGTGCATGGGATGTGTGAGCGTCTGTAATGTCGGGGCATTAACCGCTCATGATGAAGACGGCACTTTAAAATTTGATGCTTCTATGTGTACTGCCTGTGGTTACTGCGAGGTTGCATGTGCTGAAAAATGCCTTAAAGTAATTTCTGATAAGCTTGAATTAAATAAAGACTTTTTCGGACAGAAAACAATGGCAAAAGACGAACCTTTTTATTGCATAATGTGCGGGAAACCGTTTGCTCCAAAAAAAGCAATTGAGAGAATTGCAGCACAGTTATTACCTATTTTTACAGATGAATTAAAGAAAAAATCTATTTACTGTTGCCCTGAATGCAAATCGAAACTGTTGTTCAATGAATATATAGAAAGGAAAACCAATGGAAAATAAACAATTAGAAGAAGCCAGAGCCTTTTATTACGGTTTTTTTTCAAAACTGTTTACATTTTTTGATGATGAAAAAAGATTTGAAGGAGTGAAAGAAGCTGCAAAAATTTTATATCAAAATGCGCTTGAACCGAATTCAAAAGAAGCACTAAAACATTTTATTGAAAATTTTGATGAAAATAAATTAGTTCAGGAATATGATGATATTTTTTATGATTTGGCAAACGACCCTGTGCCAACTACAGCCTCTTATTATGATGAAGAGATAGAAAATGGAAAAATGAGGGTTAAAATGGTTGATATTGTTTTATCGTCCAAATTCAGAAAAAACGAAAAATTTACTGATACAGAAGATGATATTGGATTTATTTTGCCGTTTATGCATTATTTGATTTTGGAAAAAATAAACGGAGATGAAAAAGCGGTTTGGCTTGAGGAAAAAACATTTGATGTTTTAAATACTTTTATTGATGATTTTATAGAAAATGTTTATATGCACTCAGCCGCAGACCTTTATAAAGATATTGCCGTGGTATTAAAAGCTTTTATAGAAACAGAGAGAATGTATCTTGAAAAACCAAAACCAACTATTGAGAAAGTTTCCAAAAAAATTGATATTAAAACCGTTCAGGATGAAGAGGCAAGAATAAGAAAAGCTAAAAAGAAAAAAGAAAAAAATCTTGTTTGTAATTTGGAAGAAGGCGGGGATGTGGAAGATGATGTATAGAGATATCTGCAGAGCTTTATGAGCCCTGCCGTTATCTCTATATGAGATAAATCCAAAAAAGGAGTGAAAATGAAAAGAAGAAGCTTTTTAAAAGGTGCACTTGGTGTCGGTGCATTGAGCGTGGCTTCTTCAACGTTGGTTTTTGCCAAAGCCGACGATGAAGATGTTGGAAATGGGGTTGTAAAAGGACATTCCCCTAAAAAAGAGATTCTCTACAGAAAAACCAAAAATTGGGAAATTTATTACAAAAATGCAATATAAGGAGAGAAAATGAGCTCACAAGAAAAATTAAACGTTAGAGTGGGCAGAAGGGCGTTTTTAAAAATGGCTGCACTCTCTGGAGTTGCGGGTGCAACAATGCTAAACGCTGCACCGGCTCTTAGAGATGCAAGCGAAGAAGAATTAAAAAGCCCTTACCCAGGTAGTAAAAAAGTAAAAACTGTATGTACTACATGTTCAGTTGGGTGCGGAATTATAGCAGAAGTTAAAAACGGTGTATGGGTAAGACAGGAAGTTGCCCAAGACCATCCGATCAGTCACGGAAGCCACTGCTGTAAAGGTATTGATTCAATCGATGTTATCAGAACAGAAAAAAGAGTTAAACATCCGTTAAAAAAAGTTAACGGAAAATGGCAAAGAATCAGTTGGGATCAGGCTGTTAACGAAATTTCAGAAAAAATGTTAAATATCAGAAAAGAGAGTGGTCCTGATGCGGCAATGTTTTTAGGGTCTGCAAAAATGGGCACAGAGCAGGCTTATTATTTTAGAAAATTTGCCGCAATGTGGGGTACCAACAATATAGATCACCAAGCGCGGATATGACACAGCGCAACAGTCGCGGGGGTCGCGAACACATGGGGTTATGGCGCTATGACAAACCATTTGGGAGATATTCAAAATTCTAAAGCTATTATTATATTTGGTGCAAACCCGGCAGTAAACCATCCTGTAGGATTTAAACATATTTTAAAAGCAAAAGAAAGAAATAATGCTACTTTAATTGTTATAGATCCAAGATATACAAAAACTGCCGCAAAAGCAGATTTATATGCAAGGGTAAGACCTGGAACCGATATTCCGTTTATGTATGGAATGCTTCATTTAATATTTAAACACGGCTGGCAGGATGAATCATTTATTAAAGACAGAGTGTTTGGAATGGAACATGTTATAGAAGAAGCAAAAAAATGGACTCCTGAAAGAACTGCCGATGTAACAGGTGTTGATGTTGATACATTAATTCAAATTACAAGAGCGTACGTTACAAGTAAGCCTGGAACATTAATTTGGGCAATGGGTCTAACTCAGCATTCAATCGGTTCTTCTAATACAAGAATGGCTCCGATTTTACAGTTATCTTTAGGTAATATGGGTAAATTTGGTGGTGGATGTAACATTTTAAGAGGACACGATAATGTTCAGGGTGCAACAGATATGTGCTGTTTGTCACATTCATTACCGGGATATTACGGATTAAGTGAAGGAAGCTGGAAATATTTTGCACATAACTGGGGAGTTGATTTTAAATGGTTACAAAGCAGATTTGACACTCCAAAAATGATGCATACAAAAGGATTTACTCTTGCTAAATGGTGGCAAGGTGTATTACAGGAAGAAAAAATTTATCAAAAAACTCCAATCAGGGCTTTATGGGTTCAGGGTAACGGTATTACTTCTATTGCCCAGACAGCAAAAGTACAACAAGCTCTTGATAAATTGGATTTATTGGTTGTGGCCGAACCTTTTGCAAATGAGGCTGCTGTAATTACAAACAAAAAAGACAATGTTTATATTTTACCAACAGCGAGTCAGTTTGAATGTGAAGGTAGTGTTACCGCCACAAACAGAACAGCTCAGTGGAGAAGCAAAGTAGTAGATCCGCTTTATGAATCTAAAACCGATGAAGAAATTATGTTTACATTTGCTAAAAAATTCGGTTTCTATGATGAGTTTGTACGCGGTATGATGATGGGTGTAAAAAACGGCAAAGCCGTAAAAGTTAAAAATTCATTCAAATGGCCAGAAGATGCAACAAGAGAAATTGCAAGAACCATTAAAACTATCGGTTTAACCGGTTGGACACCTGAGAGACTTAAAAGACATCAGCAAAACTGGCATATGTTTGATGAGGTAACTCTTAAAGGTATTGGTCCGATGAAAGGCGAATATTACGGATTGCCATGGCCTTGTTGGACAGAATACCATCCAGGAAGCCCAGTTTTATATAACATTGATATTCCTGTAATGGAAGGCGGAATGGGATTCAGGGCAAGATTCGGAACTGAATATAAAGGTCAGAATTTATTGGCCGGAGATCATGCAACTATAAAAGGTGCAAAAGTAAAAGGCGGATATCCTGAACTTACAAAAGAAAATATTGAAAAAGTTCTCGGTATCAGATTATCACCGAGAGAAAAAGCTATTATGGGTAAAAACTGGAAAGTCGACTTAAGCGGACTAATTGCAAAATATGCTCTTAAAGCCGGAGTTGCACCATACGGTAACGCAAAAGCAAGAGCATATGTATGGACATTCCCTGATAAAATTCCAATGCACAGAGAGCCGCTTCATACACCAAGATATGATTTGGCTAAAAAATATCCTACATATCCTGATAAAAAAGACCATTACAGGGTTGATACTAAATATATTTCTATTCAAAAAACCGACTGGGCAAAAGAATTCCCAATTATTCTTACAACAGGAAGATTGGTAATGTACAGCGGTGCCGGACTTATAGAAAGAAGCAGTAAATATCTTACTGAACTTGTTCCTGAAATGTTTGCAAGTATCAATCCAGAACTTGCTTATAAATATGGAATTAAAGACGGAGATATGATTTGGGTTCACTCACCTGAGGGAACAAAAATCAAAGTTAAAGCAAGATTTACTTATGCAGTAGCACCGGACAGAATTTTCTTACCTTATCATTTTGCAGGAATTATGCAAGGTGTTGATATGAGCGCAAATTATCCGGAAGGTACAAAACCATATGCAATAGGCGAAAGTGCAAATACAGTAACTAACTATGGATACGACATTGTTACCCAAATTCCTGAAACAAAAGCGGGATTAGTCCGCATTGAAAAAGCATAAGGAGTAAGATATGTATGAATATGCAAGAATGAAATTTTATTGTGATGAAGACAGATGTATTGAATGTAATGCCTGCACAATAGCCTGTGCGGAAGCACATGAATTGCCTGTAGGCATTCACAGAAGAAAAGTGGTTACATTAAATGAAGGAATTGAAGGTAAAGAATTTTCAGTATCCATAGCCTGTATGCACTGTACCGACGCACCTTGTTCACAAGTTTGTCCGGTCGATTGTTTTTATATCAGAGAAGACGGAATAGTACATCATGACAAAGATAAATGTATAGGATGCGGATACTGCTTATACGCCTGTCCTTTTGGAGCTCCTCAGTTTCCAAGAGACGGAGCATTCGGAATTAGGGGAGTTATGGATAAATGTACAATGTGTGCAGGCGGTCCTGCTCCTACTTTTTCTGAAAAAGAGTATCAATTATATGGTCAAAACAGAATTGCAGAAGGAAAAGTACCTATGTGTGCTGCGGTATGTTCAACCAATGCATTAATTGTTGGGGATGCTGAAAGCGTTTCTAAAATAAAAAGAGAAAGAGACGCAGCTAAAGGTAAGGGGCCTATGACTCCATATGGATGGGATCAGGCGTATAAATAAGGAGTTGTTATGAAAAAATTACCGCTTTTTAGCGTAATAGGTTTATGTGCTTTATATGCTGGAGTTGTTCCTTTAGTGGAGCCAAGTCAGGCTCCCGAGCATCCTGGGAGTAGGTTAATTTCTCCTGAATTGATAGAAGCAATCCCTTCTTGGCATAAATACGGAGAATTGTTTTTATATTTACAGACACACTGGAGTAAAATTTTATTTTTAGTTGTTTTAATAGCGGTGCCTGCAGTTTTTTTGCTTCATTATTTAATTGTAGGCCCCAAAATTTTTTCCCATGAAGGAAGAAAATTTTTAATTTTTCCGACATGGCAGAGAATTATACATTGGATAGCTGCTTTGGCATTTATTTTATTGGTCCCTTCAGGCTTTTTAATTATTTATGCTAAATTTTTTGGAGGAGGTACTCCTATTAGATTTATGAGATATCTGCATGACATAGGGGCATTTTTATTTGCACTGGTTGTAATTCCTATGACTGTAATGTGGTTTAAAGAAATGCTTCCGAGACTTTGGGATATTAAATGGATGATGATACTTGGAGGTTATTTGGTTAAAAGAAAACAGGAAATCCCTGCTTCAAAATTTAATGCTGGTCAAAAAATGTGGTATTGGCTTGCTATGTTTGGCGGAATGGTTATGATTATAACAGGTGTAATGATGTATTTTCAGGATTTCGACATAGCCCTCCTTAGAAAACTGAATTTATATCAGATAGATTTGTTAAGATTAGCTGTTATTATTCATTTAACATTAGCATTATTTATTGTTGCATTCTTTTTTACTCATTTATATATGTCTCTTTTTGCCATTAAAGGTTCAATTGAGAGTATGATAGACGGTTGTAAAAGTGAAGATGAGCTTAAACATTTACATTCTATTTATTACAAAAAAATTGTTAAAGAAGGCAAAGACAAAGAACTTGCCGAAAAATGCAAAGATTAAAAACAGACTAATTTTTAGTCTGTTTATTTTTATTACTTTTTTGGATTTATCTCATAAAAAATATGCAAAAAATGCATAAAAAAATATGCATTTTTGTCATATAAAAGACATTTTTATTTTTTTTATATAGTAAAATATGCAAAATTTCCATAAATAAAAGGAGAAAAAATGAAAAAATTTGCTTTAATTTTCAGTGTTATCGTTTTATTTGCCTTTGGTAAAAAAATAGTTGTATTCCATGCCGGAAGTTTAAGTGTCCCGTTTTCACAGATTGAACAAAAGTTTGAGAAAAAATATCCTCAATATGATGTAATTAGAGAAGCTGCCGGAAGCAGGGCGTGTGCCCGAAAAATTACTGATTTACATAAAAAAGCCGATGTAATGGCGAGTGCGGATTATAAAGTGATAGATAATTTATTAAGACCAAAATATACAAAATTTAATGCTTTGTTTGCAACAAATGAGATGATTATAGCCTATACGCCGCATTCAAAATATGCTGATAAAATAAATTCAAATAATTGGATGGATATTTTATTAAAACCTGGAGTAAAAGTCGGGCATTCCAATCCTAATTTAGACCCGTGTGGATATAGAGCAATGATTGTAGCAAAACTTGCCGGAATTTACTATAAAAGACCAAAATTTTTTGATAAGTTATTCGGTTATGGAGACAGTTATGAAAACGGTGAGGAAAACAGAAATAAAGTAATTGTCAGACCAAAAGAGACAGATTTGTTAGGTTTGCTTGAAGCTGGAGCGTTTGATTATCTGTTTATTTATAAATCTGTTGCAATGCAGCATCATTTAAAATTTATTACTTTGCCTCCTCAAATTAATTTAGGTGATAAAAAATATGCATCTTTTTATAAAAAAGCGAGTTTTAAAGTTACAGGTAAAAAACCGGGAACTTATATTGTAAAAAAAGGCGCTCCTATGGTTTACGGAATAACAGTTGTGGAAAATAAAAAAGAAGGACTTCCTCCTCATGAAAAAGGTGCTGTTTTATTTGTCAAATATGTTCTTTCTCCCGAAGGTCAGGCAATAATGAAAAAAAACGGCCAGGGTGTAATAAATCCTCCGATAATTGAAGGCGATGACAGTATATTAAAAAAATATTAATTTATAAATTATGGGTTAATCCCTTTTTTCTTTTTTTATAACAAAAAATATGCAAATAATGCATAAAAGGGAGGAAAAATGAAAAAGATTTTATTTATATTTTTAGTTTTAGTAACCGAAATATTTTCAGCTGATATTAAACATATAAAAATTTGCGCGGGAGCGGGGCTTATAAAGCCGATAAATGAAATAATGAAAAATTTTGAAAATGAAAATAATGCAGTAATAGATATTCATTACGGAGGTTCGGGAGAACTTTTTTCAATTTTACAGACTAACGGCTGCGATGTGTTTATTCCTGGCGCTTATTATTATACAAAAGAAGCTTTAAATAAAAATTTAGTTGATAAAAAAAGCATTAAAATAATAACAAAACATATTCCTGTATTGGTTGTTCAAAAAGGAAATCCAAAAAATATTCATACCCTTAAAGATTTAACTCGTCCTGATATTAAAATAATTTTAGGTGACCCGAGGGCTACGGCTATAGGAAAAGTCAGTATAAAAATTTTAAAAAAGAATAATCTTTATAAAAATGTCAAAAAAAATATTGCTATGTATGCTGGGACCGTTAATCAATTGCTTATATATATGGTAATGGGACAGGCTGACGCTGCAATAATGTGGGAAGATATGGTTTCCTGGGCAAAACAGAAAGGGAAATTGGAAGTTATTAAAATTCCTGAAAATGAAAATATAATTAAAACAATACCTACTGCGGTTGGAACAATTTGTAAAAATAAAAAACTTGCCAATAAATTTAATAATTATCTCTCTTCTGGTAAATCAAAACAAATTTGGAAAAAATGGGGATTTGAAATATGAAAATATTCAGTTTTAAAACAATTAGCATAAGTATGTCTTTATTGATTACTTTTTTGCTTTTGATTGCTGTTTTGAGCCTGTTTTTTGTTCCTAAAATCGGAGACATCATCAATGCTTTGCGTTCTGGGGAAATGATTTATTCTATTAAATTATCTCTTATAACGTCTCTTTTATCAACTTTTTTTGTTTTGATTTTTTCTGTTCCTATCGCTTACGCTTTGTCAAGATATGATTTTTTTGGCAAATCTATTTTAAAGACAATAATAAATTTACCGATGGCTTTCCCCGAACTTGTATTGGGACTCTCTTTACTTTTACTTTTCAGCAAAACGTTTGTCGGAGATTTTTTTGATGAATTGGGGATTCAGATTGTTTTTACAAAAGCGGGCATTGTAGTAGCGCAATTTTTTACCGCTTTGCCTTACGGAATCAGAATTATTTATTCATCGTTTGAAAGTGTTAACAAAAGATATGAATATGTTTCAAGAAGTCTGGGATATGGTGAATTTGAAACATTTAAAAATGTATTGGTCCCTTTGATAAGAAACGGGATATACGCTTCGGCAATTATAACTTTTGCAAGATCAATGGGGGCATTTGGAGCGGTTTTGATTTTAGCGGGGGGTTCTTATATGAAAACGGAAATACTTCCTATAACGCTGTTTTTAAATATTTCTTATGGAAATATGGGAATGGCTATTACCAGCGGTATCGTGCTTATTGTTATTTCATTTGTTGCAATATTGTCCGTTGAATATATGGAAGGAAAAGAAAATGTTTTTAAAGATTGAAAATATAAATATAACTTTAGGAAAATTTACTTTAACAAACGTTGATTTCGGCATAAAAAAAGGGGAATATGTAACAATAATAGGGCCAAGCGGAAGCGGTAAATCCATTTTGCTTGAAACAGTTGCGGGATTTTATAAGCCTAAAAGCGGAAAAGTATATTTGAATGATGAAGATATAACGGATAAACCGATTGAATCCAGAAACATCAGTATAGTTTATCAGGATTATGTTCTTTTTCCCCATATGAATGTATACGAAAATATAATGTACGGATTGAAAAAACACAATAAAAATAAAACACAAAACGATAAAGATATTAATGAAATAAGCAAAATTTTAAAAATAGACCATTTATTAAAAAGAAAACCTTTAACACTTAGCGGGGGAGAGATGCAAAGGGTAAGTATAGCAAGAGCTTTAATAGTAAAACCACAGCTTCTTTTAATGGATGAGGCTTTCAGCGCTCTCGATTATAAAATTAAAAAAGAAATGAGACAGTTGCTTAAAGAGGCGGCTAAAAAATATAATACCACCGTATTGCATGTAACCCATGATTTTGAAGATGTATGGACACTGGCTGATAAAACGGTATTGATGAGATTTGGAGAAGTGTTACAGGTTGGTACTCCCGAAGAAATGTTTTCAAAACCGAAAAACAGAAAAGTTGCCGATTTTGTAGGAACAAATATTTTAAATGCCAAAGTTATTGATAAAGAAGATAATTTGAGCGTATTAGAAATAGACGGATTCAAGCTGTATTCCATAGATGATGCAGATATAGGGGAAAATGTAAAAATTTCTATTCGTCCGGAAGATATCATAGTATCCAAATCCGGCTGTGAAAAAGAATCCGCAAAAAACTGTATTTACGGATTTATTGAAAAGTTAGAAAAAAAAGGTTTTTTAGTGGATTTAATAGTTGATGTAAATGATATAAAATTTGCTGTGCTTATTACATTAAATTCATATGAGAAATTGAATTTACAAGAAAAAACAAACGTATATTTAATTTTTAAAGCATCAAATGTGCATATATTTTAAATAAAATGTATAATTATAAAACTGCCTATATAAAAAGGTTACCGATGAAAAATAATATTTTTATTTTTCAAAATAAAAAAAAATTACGGCCGGTGTTTATGGTATAGTTTTATTTGTGAAGTATATGTTTTTATATGTGCTTTTGGTTAATCAAAAAATATTAAAGGAGATGAAATGTTTGTAGAATTAAATGACAGGGTTTATATAAATAAAAACAGGATATCAAGAATTAAAATAGATGAAGTTCAGGACGGAATAAGAGTGAGATTTTATGAAGGAAACGAGCAGATTGCAAAATCACACAGATTTAAAAATGTGGGAGAAGCCAA
Organism: Lebetimonas sp. JH292; assembly: GCF_000523275.1. NCBI lineage: Bacteria > Pseudomonadati > Campylobacterota > Epsilonproteobacteria > Nautiliales > Nautiliaceae > Lebetimonas > Lebetimonas sp. JH292. The sequence continues at coordinate 1,069,736 of NZ_ATHQ01000001.1, forward strand.
AGAGTGGATTAAAAATAAATTTTTAGGATAAGAATGCTTAAGGTTGAAAATCTTTTTTTAAAAAAAGGCGATTTTATTTTAAATCAGGTTTCTTTTGATGTAAATAATAAAGAATATGTTGTTATGCTTGGAAAAACAGGAAGCGGGAAAACCCTGCTTCTTGAATCCATCGCCGGTTTTCACAGAATTGAGGGAAAAATTTATTTTGAAGGCAGGGATATTACGAATTTTCCTCCTGAAAAAAGAAATTTCGGGTTTTTATATCAGGATTTTCAGCTTTTTAAAAATTTAAATGTTGAAAAAAATATCCGTTTTTCTGAAAAATTTAAAGGAAAAGACAATAAACTGTTTAATGATTTAATTAATTTTTTAAATTTAAAGCACCTTTTAAAAAGAAAAATTGTAAATTTAAGCGGAGGTGAAAAACAGAGAATTGCACTTGCAAGGGCAATATATTCAAGGCCTAAAATACTGCTTCTGGACGAACCTTTGAGTGCGATTGACCCGACTTTAAGAAATGAAATAATGAAAAATTTAAAACAGCTGCCAAATAGATACAATATTTCTGTAATTCATGTAACGCATAATTTCAGGGAAGCTTCTTATTTAGCCGATAAAATAGGAATAATTTTAAAAGGGAAACTTTTGCAGTTTGATGAGAGTAAAAAAGTTTTAAATTCTCCCGATTCTTTGGAAGTTGCCAAATTTCTCGGATTTAAAAATATTTTTGAGCTGTCTTTATTAGGTTTTGAGAATTCTCATAAATATTTTTCGATTGACCCTAATTTAATTTAATAAACAAAGAGAAAAAAAAGAATATGATTACTGTTTTAAAGGATATATAGATGAAATTATGGGTATTACCGACCATTATAAAATTTATGTAAATGTTAATGGGGAAATGTTTTTTATAAAAATATCTAAAAATTATTTTAAAGAACTTGATTTGAAAAAAGGAGAGCAGGTATTTTTATGTTTTGATAAAAAAGATATTGTATTTATTTAGGAGTGTGGATGAAAAAAGTTTTTATATTTTTAAGTCTTATTATATTACTCTTTTTAACGCTTCCTTTATGTAAATTAATCTTTGGTATTTCTTTAGCCGGGTATATTCAAACAATTAACGATAAAGAAGTGATAAATTCTATTTTTTTAACAATGAAAGTTTCATTTTTTTCCACACTTTTTGTGTTTTTTACAGGGGTGCCTTTAGCTTATCTGATTGCAAGAAACAGTTTTTTTGGAAAAAGTGTGCTTGAGAGTGTTATAGACATTCCGACAATGGTGCCGCATACCGCTGCCGGTATTGCACTGCTTATGACGTTTGGGACAAGAAATATTGAAAATTTTTTGGATAAACTGGGGCTCGGTTTTGTCGATTCCACTACGGGTATAATGGCCGCTATGATGTTTTTATCATCACCGTATCTGATTAATTCTGCAAAAGAGGGGTTTAAAAATATTGACCCTAAAATAGAAAATGTGTCCCGCTCTCTTGGAGCCTCTTTTTTTTATACATTTTATAAAATAGTTTTGCCTCTGGCTAAAAAGGATTTAATTAACGGAATGCTTTTGATGTGGGCGAGGGGGCTTGGAGAATTCGGTGCTGTTGTTATTATTGCATATCATCCGATGGTGGCGCCTGTTTTGATATATGACAGGTTTATAAATTTCGGACTGAATTATTCAGCGCCTGTTGCCGCATTAATGATTATAGTTTCAATTGTTATTTTTTCAGTTATAAGATATCTGAATAACAAGTTATATTTTTATGTTATAATTACATAAAAAAAGGCATTTAATGCAAGATATTATTAGGAACTTTTCTATTATAGCCCATATTGACCACGGAAAAAGCACGCTGGCCGACAGACTTATAGAATTTACGGGCGGAATTAATGAGAGGCAAAAAGAAGATCAGCTTCTTGATACAATGGATATAGAAAAAGAAAGAGGAATTACCATAAAAGCCCAGAGTGTAAGGCTTGAATATAAAGGGTATATTTTAAATCTTATAGACACTCCCGGACATGTGGATTTTTCTTATGAAGTGAGTAAATCTTTAAAATCAAGCGAAGGTGCCCTTTTGGTGGTGGATGCAACACAGGGGGTTGAAGCCCAGACGCTTGCAAATGTATATATGGCTGTTGAAAATAATCTCGAAATTATTCCTGTAATTAATAAAATTGACCTTCCGAGTGCCGAACCAGAAAGAGTGGCGGAAGAGATAGAGCAGACCATCGGTATTGACGCAAGTGAGGCGATATTTGTAAGCGCAAAAACAGGAATAGGAATAGAAGAGCTTCTTGATGCAATAATAGAAAGAATTCCCTCTCCAAAAGGGGATAAAAACGCCCCTGCAAAAGCCTTGATTTATGACAGCTGGTTTGATAATTATTTAGGGGCGATTTGTTTAGTGAGGGTTTTTGACGGGTCTATTAAAAAAGGTGATGAAGTTTTGGTAATGGGTACCGGTAAAAAACACAAAGTATTAGACCTTTTTTATCCTCATCCGCTTAAAAAACTTAAAACCGATGAAATTAAAACAGGAGAAGTCGGTGTAGTCGTAATGGGGCTTAAAAATGTCGCCGATATCAGGGTAGGAGACACCATTACAAATGCTAAAAATCCTGCAAGCGAGCCGGCTGCCCCTTTTGAAGAGCCGAAAAGTTTTGTGTTCGCAGGGATTTATCCGATAGATACCGATAAATATGATGAACTTAGAGACGCGCTTGAGAAATTAAAATTAAATGATTCGTCTATTACTTACGAGCCGGAAACTTCACATGCACTCGGTTTTGGGTTCAGGGTAGGGTTTTTGGGTCTGCTTCATATGGAGGTCGTAAAAGAAAGGCTTGAGAGGGAATTTGGAATAGAGCTTATTGCAACAGCCCCGAGTGTTACATATAAAGTAAAACTGACTGATAAAAGCGAAATAGAAATATCAAACCCATCAGACCTACCTCCGCCAAATAAAATAGAAAAAATTTACGAACCCTATGTAAAAGCCACCATTTTAACTCCAAGTGAATATATAGGAAATTTAATCCAGTTTTTAAATGACAAAAGAGGGGTTCAACTTAAAATGGATTATCTCTCTCCCGAGAGGGTACTCTTGGAATATGAACTTCCTTTGAATGAAATTGTTACGGATTTTTACGATAAATTAAAAACACTCACCCGCGGATATGCAAGTTTTGATTATGAACCAATTGGATACAAAGAAGGCGATTTGGTTAAAATGGATATAAGGGTTGCTGGGGAAATTGTGGATGCCCTTAGTATTATTGTTCCAAAAGAAAAGGCTGAAAGAAAAGGAAGGGAACTTATCAAGGTAATGAAAGAGCTTATTCCAAGACAGCTTTTTGAAGTGGCTATTCAGGCAAGTGTGGGAAATAAAATAATTGCCCGTGAAACTGTAAAAGCATTAAGAAAAGACGTTACCGCCAAATGTTACGGAGGGGATATAAGCAGAAAAAGAAAGTTGCTTGAAAAACAAAAAGAGGGTAAAAAAAGAATGAAATCAATCGGAAAGGTTAATATTCCGCAGGAGGCGTTTTTAAGTATTTTGAAAATTGATTAAATTAAACGGAAAATGGATAATGGATATTAAATGGTTATAACATAAAAATATAACTACAAAGATAAAAATATTACAGCTCAGAGCTCCATTTTGCTAACGCACCGCTCAAATTTTGCTAAAAATTGCAAACAGCTACGCAGGCCCTAAGGGCTCGGTGCAATTTTTTTAACGTAAAATTTTTGCTAAATTCCGCTACGCTGTCAAATTTTTACTTTTACGTTATTTAATGTGAAAAATTTTCTTTTTATTTTATATGCAAAAATTAAACTTATTATCAAAAACATAAAACTTAAAATTCCCACTCTCTCAAGCCCTATTAAATCGCTGAAAACACCTATTAAAAATGTAACAACCGCGGGTATCAAGAATGCAAGCATCATATAAACACCATTTAGAGCGGTTGAATTTTTTTGGTGGTGGATGATAGAAAGCATCACAGGCCCGGTTGAAAATAGACTTAATCCAAGAAAAACTAAAGGCAAGTAAATTAGTTTAAAATAAATAAAAAGAGGCATTGAAATAATCGCTATAAGAGTGGAAAATATTAAAGTTTTTTTATATCCGAATTTATCGCCTATATTTCCTGCAAGAAAAGTACCAACTATGGCAAAAAACTGAAAAAAGGCAAGTGAAATATTGGCTTTATTTAAGCTCTCTCCTATATGAGTTAAGTATAAAGGTAAATAAAAAGCGAAAAATATTTTTGCAAAACTCTGGAAAAATATAAAACCGGAAATTATCAGAAAAAATTTTTTATATTCTATAAAGATTTTAAAGTCCGCTTTTTGTTTTGTTTTCGGTTTGAAATTGCCTTTTATATCCTTTAATTTCCACCATAAAAAAGCTGATGCAAAAAAAGCAAAAAACACAGTTTTTAACAGTCCTTCAAGCCCCCAGATACTTATTGCCGCTGTTGCAATCAAGGGAGCTATGGTTCTTGCAAGCTCTCCCCCGACCATAAACATACTCATACCAAAACCCATTTTAGGGGTCACTTCTTTTACAATTCCGGGAGTTGCTATATGAAAAATCTGGGCCGAAATTCCGGCTAAAAAAAGTAAAATCAGTAAAATAATATAATTTGGTGCTATTCCTATTAAACTCATAAAAACAGCTGTAGTAACAGGTGTAAGAATTGTAAAAATTCTTAAATCTTTTTTTGAAACCATAAGTCCAAGATACGGATTAAATAAAGCTGGAATTCTTCTCACAACATCAAGCAGTGATGCTTCAGTAACGCTGATTCCAAGTTTTTGAATTAAAAGCGGTAAAACAGGTGCTAAAAAAGAAGTATATATATCGTGTGTTAAATGGGCAAAAGAAAGAAGAAAAACATTAAATTTACTTTTCATAAACTGCCTTTTTAGGCATAATTGTAGCAGAAAGTTAAAGTTTGATATTTCTTATTCCGTAATTTTCCACTACAAAATCTATATCCTTGTCACCTCTTCCTGAAAGATTGACTAAAATTGTATCGTTTGGTTTTTCTTTTGCTAATTTCATAGCATATGCAACGGCATGTGCACTTTCAAGGGCCGGAATAATTCCTTCATATTGGCTTAAAGCGTAAAACGAATCAACGGTTTCTTCGTCAGTTATTGCTGCAATATTTAATCTGCCGCTTTCTTTTAAAAATGCCTGCTCCGGTCCGACTCCCGGATAATCAAGTCCGCTTGCTATTGAATAAACAGGTGCCGGGTTTCCGTTTTCATCTTTTAGCATTAATGTGTTAAATCCGTGAATCACACCTTCATCCCCATACATTAATGTGGCTGCATGTTCTCCCAGTTTTGTACCTTTTCCAAGAGGCTCGACTGCATATAATTCAACCTCATCATCAATAAATCCGCTGAATATTCCCATAGCATTGCTTCCGCCTCCTACACATGCAACTACATTATCGGGTAAAAATCCAAGCATTTCCAAAAACTGCTCTTTTGCCTCAAATCCCACAACACTTTGAAAATCCCTAACCATCATAGGAAACGGATGTGGACCAACAACACTTCCTATTGCATATAAAGAAGTGTCGAGCTGTTTTACATAACTCTCAAACGCACTGTCCACCGCTTCTTTCAGTGTTTTTAACCCGTGTGTTGCAGGCACTACCTCGGCACCTAATATTTTCATTCTTACAACATTAGGATGTTCTTTTTCAATATCAACTTCACCCATATGTATTTCACATTCAAGTCCGAAATATGCTGCCGCTGTTGCCAGTGCTACCCCATGCTGTCCGGCCCCGGTTTCTGCAATCAGTTTTTTCTTGCCTAAATATTTAGCCAAGAGGGCTTCTCCCATGCAGTGGTTTAGTTTATGTGCCCCCATATGGTTTAAATCTTCCCTTTTTAAATATATCTGTGCGCCTCCTAAGGCATCGGATAATCTTTTCGCATGATACACTGGCGTTGGTCTTCCTTGAAAATGCTTTTGAATTCTTCTGAGTTCACTTATAAAATCATGAGAGTGTTTAAGTTTAAGATAAGCTTTTGTGATTTTGTCAAATTCATCTTTTAATATATCAGGAATATAAGCTCCACCGAATCTACCGAAAAAACCTTCACTGTCAGGATATTTTTGTAAATGTGATTTTTTCATAACAGTCCTTTTTGTTTATTTCAAAAAAAAATTAATGGAGATTTAAAAATTCTTTTATCTCTTCAACTTTGTCTGTTTTTTCCCATGAAAACTCTTCCCTTCCAAAATGTCCGTAAGCTGCTGTATTTTTATAAATCGGTTTAAGTAAATCAAGTGTTTCAATTATTCCTTTGGGGGTTAGATTGAATATTTTTCTAACAGCTTCTTCAATTTTTTGTTCATTTACTTTTGCCGTGCCGTGTGAATCAATATAAATACTGACAGGTTCAACAACTCCTATGGCATAAGCAATCTGAACAGTTATTTTTTCAGCCGCACCAGCAGCTACAAGGTTTTTAGCCACATATCTCGCCGCATATGCCCCGCTTCTGTCAACCTTGGTAGGATCTTTTCCGCTGAATGCTCCTCCGCCATGCGGAGCAGCACCACCGTATGTATCAACAATTATTTTTCTCCCGGTTAGTCCCGCATCCCCCTGAGGACCACCTATTACAAATTTTCCTGTCGGGTTTATGAAATACTCAACATTTTTGCTTAGTATACTTGCAGGAATTACTTTTTTTATAACTTCTTCAATTACAGCTTCTTTTATTTCAGAATAGTTAACGTCTGGTTCGTGTTGGGTGGATACAACGACTTTTTCAACACTTACGGGTTTTCCGTTTACATATTTTACACTGACCTGAGCTTTTCCGTCCGGTCTCAGCCATGGGACTATTGCTTCTTTTCTTGCAATCGCCAGTCTTTTTGTAAGTTTATGGGCAAGCATTATGGGAAGAGGCATAAGTTCAGGGGTTTCGCTGCATGCATATCCGAACATCATGCCCTGATCACCCGCTCCTATTTCTTCTCCTTTTTCAACCCCCTGACGGATATCCGGACTTTGTTCGCCTACTCCGTTTAATACCCCAGCAGTTCTGTAATCGAATCCGAATCTTGCATCTGTATAACCGATTTCCCTTACCACCTCTCTTGCAATTTCCTGCATAGGGGCGTAAGTTATGGTTTTAAGCTCTCCCGCAATAATACAAAATCCGTTGCTTAAAAGTGTTTCACAGGCAACTTTTGCATTTTTGTCTCTTTCAATTATATAATCAAGTATTGCGTCACTGATTTGGTCAGCCATTTTATCAGGATGGCCCTCAGTTACACTCTCACTGCTAAATAAATATTCTCTCATAAATTCTCCTTATTACATTTTCCATTGTCCATTTTCCATTTTACATTTACCATTAATTCGCATACTCCTATTTTGAAAGTGCTTAAAAAAGCATTTTCAAAAGACAAGAATATGTAAATGTAATTATACAATTGAAAATGTAAAATGTAAAATGAAATTAATATTATTTATTCAAACACTCTTTTGAAGCTTTAGCAATGAATTTTAATATATCATTATCTGTTTGGTGCCAGATAAAATAATTATACGGATAAGCTGATTTTATTTTTTCAAAAACACATCTGCAGTATTTATATTTATTAGGTAAAGAAGAGTTTTGCATACATGCATGAATAAATTTAAATTGATAATCAAACGGATAATTATAAGAAAAAAGAAAAAGAGGTAAAAAAACGAGCAGTTTTTTCATTAAAGAGTTTTTCTGACCTCTAATGTTGCGTCAACCATATTTTTTAGACTCGGTTTTACTTCTTCCCATTTTCTTGTTTTGAGTCCGCAGTCCGGATTAATCCATACTTTCCCAGCCGGCAACACTTCTAAAATCGCTTTAATTTGATTGACCATTTCAACTTTACTTGGAACTCTTGGAGAATGGATATCATAAACTCCCGGACCTATTTCGCCTTTATATCCTCTTTCTTTAAAGATTTTGAGTAATGAATTGTCACTCCTTGCATTTTCGATAGAAATAACATCAGCATCCATATCTTCAATTGCATCCATAATATCGCTGAATTCAGAATAGCACATATGGGTATGGATTTGAGTTTGGGGTTTTACGCTAGAAGTTGTAATTCTAAATGCAGTAATTGCCCAATCTTCATATTCTTTTCTTTTACTGTTTCTTAAAGGATATCCTTCTCTAAGTGCTGCTTCGTCAACCTGAATTACTTTAATCCCGGCAGCTTCAAGGTCTTCTACTTCGTCTCTTATTGCAATGGCCATTTGGTATGCTGTGTCTCTTTTTGGCTGATCGTCTCTTACAAAAGACCAATTTAGCATCGTAACAGGGCCTGTTAACATACCTTTCATTGGTTTGTTAGTGAGACTTTGGGCATATGTAATCCATTCAACCGTCATATCTTTAGGTCTAGAAACATCTCCGTAAATCAAAGGAGGTTTCACACATCTACTTCCGTAACTTTGAACCCAACCGTTGCTGGAAAATGCAACGCCTTTTAACTGTTCACCGAAATATTCAACCATGTCGTTTCTCTCAAATTCACCGTGAACCAATACATCAAGTCCTATTTCTTCTTGGAATTTAACCAAATCTTTAATCATATCTTTAATTTTTGTTTTATATTCTTCTTCGTTGATTGCACCGTTTTTATAATCACGTCTTAGTTTTCTAAGTTCAGGTGTTTGAGGAAAACTACCTATTGTTGTGGTAGGTAAAACAGGATATTTTAAATTTTCATGTTGAAGTTTGATTCTTCCATCAAACGGTACATTTCTGTGTTTATCTTTTTCACCTAAGTTTGAAACTCTGTCCTGAACGATTGTATCGTGAATTTTAGGAGAGGTTTTTCTTGTTGCAATTGCGATTTTATTGCTTTCAAGCACTTCTTTTTCATATTCGTTTAAAGTTTCGTTTCTAAAAAGTTTATCAATTACTCTTATTTCATCAAGTTTTTCAAGAGCGTAGCTTATCCAGGATTTGATATCTTCATCCATTTTTGTTTCATATTTTAATGTATATGGAACATGAAGTAAAGAGCAGCTGCTTCCTATATGAACTTTATCATTATCAACTGCTTCTGTTAAACCTTTTACAAATGCAGCTGATTTTTCGATATCATTTACCCATACATTTCTGCCGTTGACTATTCCAATCCCCACTTCTTTACCGGCATCAACTAATGCTTTAATTGAATTTTCGCTTCCTAAAACAAAATCTAAAAACATTCCTTTTACAGGTGTTGAGGCGAGAATTTCATTTGCCTCGTTTGAATGCTCGAAATATGTGGCAACGTAAATATTTGCAGTGTTTCCAAGTTCGTCATATACTTCTTTTAATACTTTTAAATCTTCTTCAGTTGGATTTGTTACAAAATAAGGTTCGTCCATCTGGATAGTATAATTTTTAAATTTATTTAAAATTTCTTTATAAACAGGCACTAATTTTTTAATAATATTGTTTTCACTACCTTCAACTTTGCTTAATTTTACATAAGTAACAGGCCCTATTAAATTGATTTTTGGAGTAACTCCGACTTCTTTTGCCAATGCAATTTCATTTTCAATTTTTGTTGTATCAGCTCTGAAAGCCATATTTTCATCAAGTTCTGGCACAATATAATGATAGTTTGTATTAAACCATTTGGTCATTTCCATGGCTTTATGGCTTTTATCACCTCTTGCCATTGCAAAGTATCTGTCCATGCAGTTTTCAATATCTTTATATCTTTGAGGCACTGCATTTAATATAACAGTTGTATCAAGCATATTGTCATAAAAGCTGAAATCATTGACACTTATCATATCTATACCGGCATTTTTTTGATAAATTAAATGTCTTTTTATTAAATCAGCAGCTGTTTGTTTTAATTCATTTTGAGAAATTTTACCTCCCCAATAACTTTCCAACGCTCTTTTAAGCTCTCTTTGTTCCCCGATTCTCGGGAACCCGATAACATAAGTCGCCATATTTTTCCTTTTTTTAGCGAAATTATAACAAATTTATAAATTTTCTCTACCTGCGATTTTTATATTTTTTGTTTTTTACAATCGTTATTCCACTTCTTTAAAAGAATTGTTTATTATTTTATATAATTTTGTTTTGTAATTTATCTGATGGTTAAATATATAAATATAAAAATCATTCATATAAAATATATCTTCATTGTTTTGCATATTATAAATTTTATTCACTAAAATATCTGCGGCGTAATTTAACCAGTTGTATCTGATATCCGAATTTAAGAGAAGGGCATAATCGTTTATCATTAAAGGCGGACGGATAATGGAATTTGCAATTATCAGTTTATCTATATCGTTTGGCTGGGTTAAAAATATAATGGAGGGAGAATAACATAACTGGGGCGAAAAAACTAAAAACGGCTCAATTTCTTTTGAAGTTATGTTTGAAAGCACTTCCGCACTTTTTGAGACATCGGTATTTAAAATTATAAAAGAATTGTTTAAATCAGCATAATTTATATCAGGAAAATTATAATTTTTTACAAAAAAAGGATTTGTTTTTTCAAATGTAAGCAATTGATTTGATATTTGGGTGTTTTGTGAAATTGTAAAAAGTTTGTCATTGATAAATGCGGTAAATTTTTGTATTTGATTTTTGAAATTTATTCCTCCGAAATATATATTTTTAAATGTTTCATTAAAATCGTTTTTATTAAAAGTTGGTACAAAAAAAGTTTTATTATAATTCCACAGAGTCAAAATTTTTGAGCGGTTGGTTTCTATGTCTATTACATAATGCTGAGGTAAATTTGAAATATTTACATCATTGTTATAAAGTGTTATATTAAAATCCACCCCTTTTTGGATAAGATAAGCGTTTATGGCGTTTAAAACAGAAGGAAGAAACTTAAAAAATTTCTGTTTGTTTATAATAATTGCAAAATCGGTTTTTGAATTTTGTACACAAAAATTTTCATCAAAATTTTCTTCAATTGTTTGAGTGGAATTAATTTCTAAAGAAGTGGTATTGTTTTCAGTACTGTTTATATCCATAAAAGAATTTTGAAATATTGTTTCCTGAGAAAAAAGCAATACGGCAAAAAAGATAATTATTCTTTTCATAACAGACTCTTTATAAGAAGAAAATCTTTATAAGCTTCTTTTTTTGCGGAAGGATTTCTTAGTAAATAGCTCGGATGGAATGTCGGTATCACTTTTTTCTCCTTATATTCGAATATCTGCCCCCTGACTCTGCTTATAGGCAAATCTATATCCATTAAATACATAAAAGCCGTTTTTCCGAGGCATACCAGTATTTTTGGATTTATTATATCAATTTGTTTGAGAAGATACGGTTTACAGGTCTGGGCTTCTTCTATACTTGGGACCCTGTTGTTTGGCGGGCGGCATTTTACAATATTTCCTATGTATACGTCTTCCCTTGTCATATCCAAAACGTTTAAAATTATTTTTGTAAGCAGTTTTCCGGCTCTCCCCACAAAAGGCCTTCCTGTTTTATCCTCTTCCGCTCCGGGTCCTTCACCTATAAACATAAGCTTTGCTTTTGGGTTTCCTTCTCCGAACACTACATTTGTTCTTGTTTTACTTAAATCGCAAAGGGTGCAGTTTAAACATGTTTTTTTAAGCTCTTCCAATTCGTCCGGCATGGGGAGTTTGTTTTCTTTTGAACTGAAACCCTCGAAATATTGCTCTCCGGATTCTTTTAATTTATAGAGATATTTTAATTTAATAAGGTTTTTCAACTTTTTCCTTTTGAATGTTAATATTACCGTTAATTTTATATGTAGGATATGTTATTTTTATGTCTTTTTCTTTTAAAAGGGCATCCAATATTTCACCAGAAATCTGGCTTCTGTAAATAAGAGGGGAAGTTGAAATAACTAAATACCAGGCGCTGATTCTAATTCCGTTTTCTTCTATTAATGTCAATACACGCGGTTCTAAATTGTATGATTTAAAATTATATTCAATTTTAAGCCTCTGCATTCTGGTTTTTGTGGCGGCGGATTGTCTTTTTGTCTGGTTAGTTAAAATGTTTTTAATAATATCCACGGCTTTTTTATAATTTGAATCAAACGTAAGCGTTATATCTATTCCGTCCCATACGGTTGCCAGTCTTTTATGTGTGTAATTAAAAATGGGGTTGTTAAAAACAACATTGTTGGGAATAAACACTATTCTTCCGGCCCGTCTGTTTTTGTGGTATGTTGTATATGTTACATCTTCGTAAATTACTATTCTTGTAAGGGTTATATCGATAACGTCTCCGACTATTTGAACATTTCCGTTTTGAAGATACATTTTAATTCTGTCCCCGACTTTAATATTTCCGTTAATCATAATAACAAACCAGCCGAAAATATTCATAAACCAGTCTTTCATGGCAATTGCGATACCGGCTGAAATAAATCCCAAAATGGTTATAATATATGTCGCATTATTAATATAAAAAAGAAGGGAAGTTAAAACAATAATAAATATTGTGAGAATATTGATAATTTTATTTGATATATATAAATTTTCTTCTTTAATGTATTTTTTAAGTATAAATTTTAAAATAAACGAAAAAATAATTAAAAATATAATTATTGCAATTAAAACGGCCAATTTATTTAGCTGGTTTTTAATCTCTTTTTTAATTTTTTCTTGCTGGTTTATAATAAATGTTTTTAATGTTTCAAGCTTTTTTTTATAAATGGTATTAATTAATTCAAAATCATTTATCATATTTTCTAATTGGTTATCTTTAATTTTTACTTCTTTTTTTAATTTATATAATTTTTTTAAATTGTTTAATGTTTCTTTAAACTGCTGATATGTCTGAATGTTCTGCAAAAGAACATTTTTTATCTGCTTTTCATAATTAATTGCAGAAAATATTTCAAACGGGTTTTCTATCTGTGGTGCTTTTGGAATATTTTTTAATTTAATCAATGTGTTGAAAATATTTTCGTTTTCTTTTAACAAATCAAGCTGTGTCTGTATAGTCAAAAGCTTTTTTTTATATTTGGGATTTTTTTTAGAGAGATATTTTAATTTATTGTATGTATTGAGTAATTTTTGGTAATCTATATAGTTTTTATATGTTAAGTAAAAAGAATTTTTTGACAGTTCGGTATTTAATTTTAATATTTTTTCTTTAGTCAGATTAAGTTCAGTTAAATTATTATCGTTTGCATATAAAAAAATAAAAGAAATTATTAAAAAAAATATTTTCACTTAAATTTCCTTAAAACATTTAAAACAGTTTCTTTATCTATATTTTCAATTATTTTATATTTTCCGATAAGCTCCGGAATTATAAATTTAATTTTATTGTTCATAGTTTTTTTATCTGCAAAAAAATGCTCATAAAATTCTTCTTCGTCTTTTATTTTAAAACTTGTAGGTAAATCATATTTTTTCAGTAAGTTTTTAATTCTTTCATTTTCCTCAGTTGTTAAATATCCAAGTTCAATTGATAATTCATTTGCCATTATCATTCCTATTGCCACAGCTTCCCCGTGGAGGTATGTTTTGTAATTTGTCAGGTTTTCTATTACGTGTCCGAATGTATGGCCGTAATTGAGTACACTTCTTATTCCTTTTTCTTTTTCATCTTCGTTTACGACATCTGCTTTTATTTCTACGCTTCTTTTTATAATTTTTTCAATACTTAATTTATCATTTTCTAAATTTTTAAAAAATTCCTTATCAAACATTACGGCCATTTTAATAACCTCAGCCATTCCTGCCGCAAATTCCCTTTTTGGAAGGGTCGAGAGGAAATGGGTATCTATATAAACAGCCTCCGGCTGATAAAAACTTCCTATTAAGTTTTTTCCAAATTTAGTATTTATTCCTGTTTTTCCTCCTACAGAACTGTCAACCATAGCAAGGAGTGTAGTTGGAATTTGAATAAATTTAATGCCTCTAAGAAATATTGAAGCCGCAAATCCGCTCATATCTCCTATTACTCCTCCCCCAAATGCTATAATTACAGAGTTTCTGTCATATTTTGCATCAAATAGTCTCTCAAGTGCGTATTCAATGCTCCCAAAATTTTTATACTCTTCACCGTCCGGGAGTGTAATTATTTTAAGCTCATCTGTTTTTAAATGATTTAACAGATAATTTAAATGATATCCGGCAACTGTAGGGTTTGTGATTACGGCCGTTTTTGCATTTAGCGTTAATTGTGGAAGTTTTTTAATCGTTATGTCGTATGTTTTGTTTGGTGTTTTTATATTTACTTTCATTTTTCTCCTTATTTTACCGGGATTAAAAACTGGGAAAATTTATCAAGCATTATATATGCATTGTATATTTTCGGATTGAAAATTTGGAAAATTTTTAAAACCGGTGGTGAAATAAACGGTTCAATAATACAGATGTTTTCTTTTGTTTTTAATTTTATTATCGGATTTTTTTGTGTTTTGGTAAATGTAATTTTTTTAAAATTATAAACTTTTGCAAATTTTTCCAGATATTCTTTTAATTCTTTCAGGTCTTTTTCTTCTATAAAAGGCTCTAAAAAATTTATACCCAAATTTAATTGAAAAGACAAATCAAAAATACTCGGTGCAATCCGATCAAGCATTTTATCCTGCAAAAGAACCACAAATTCTTTACATTTTTTAATTGACTCGTCCCCCTGTTTAAAAACAGGGATTTTAATGTCGAAAAAAGTTTTTTTATATTTATAAAAATATCCGTTATTGGTAATTACCAATCCTATATTATATATATTTATATCATTTTTTAATGTTTTTTCATAATCCGATGAAAAATAATCTGTGTATATGTCTATGTTTTTGAATTTATAAAGTTTGTAAATTTTAAAATTTAATTTAGGATTGATAAGTTTAATAATTAATTTTTGATTTTTTAATTTTCTATGCAAAAACAATGCTGATTTTAAAAGATTATAAAGAGTTTTTTTATCCGTTTGCATATCGATTAAAAGATAAATGTTTCTTCCGTAAGGAGCCGGAAAAGCCCCCAAGTTTTTTTTGCTTTCTATAAAGAAGGATTTTAATTTCTCAGGCTCTCCTATAAGTAAAAGTTTATCATTGGGAAGAATCAGTGTGTGTCTGCTGGGAATAATGAATTTGTTTTCTCTGTAAATTACGGCAATTTTTATATTTTTCCATCTTTGGATAAAATTAGGGTTTTTGTAAGCGAAAACAGAATGTGGAGGAATTTCCACTTCGAGTATTTCACCGATTCCAAGGCCTATATCCCTTGCAAAAAGGGGCACATCTGGAAGATGGTCTAAAATTTTGTTTGTAATTAATTCAATGCTGTCGATTATCTCAATATTGTTTTGTAAAGGAATTTCAATATTTTCCCAAAATTTCGCAAATACGATTGAAGAGTAATTTTTTATTTTATTTATTACAAATTCAGCTGTTTTTTTGTTTTTTATATAAACAATTATTTTATTTATATCTTTAAAAAAAAGCGGGCGGTATAATTCGAATGCAAAAAAAGGTATTTTATAATAAAAAAAATTTTCTTTTTCAATTTTTGTTATTTCATCTTCTTTTTCATATATTATATAATACTCGGCTTCTTGAACATAAGAAGAGGCTATTTTTTCTATTAATATTTTGGATTCCTTTGCGCCGGCAAACAAAACTATTTTATTCAAATAAAACCTTTGATAAAATTTCAGTAATTATATCATATGTAATTAGTGAGTAGTGAGTAGTAAAAAATAAAAAAGGTAAATTATGGAATTTAAAATTGATGCCATTGATTCAAATGCAAGGGCGGCTACAATAAAAACGCCCCACAGTAAAATTAAAACCCCTGTATTTATGCCCGTGGGTACGGCGGCGGCTGTGAAAAGCCTTGATGCTGTTGATTTAATGAATATTTTGGATGCAAAAATAATTCTCGCTAATACATATCATTTGTATTTAAGGCCGGGTGATGAGACTGTTAAGAGTTTTGGAGGTCTTCACGGATTTAGCGGATATAACAGAAGTTTTCTGACAGACAGCGGTGGATTTCAGGCTTTTTCTCTGGGAGAGAATGTAAAATTTAGCGATGAGGGTATCTGGTTTAAAAGTCATATTGACGGAAGCAGCCATTTTTTTTCACCAGAAAAAGTTATTGATATAGAATATAATTTAAACAGCGACATTATGATGGTTTTGGATGATTTGATAGCTCTTCCGAATACAAAAGAGAGAATAAAAAAATCAATAGAAAGAACAACCCAGTGGGCCAAAAGAAGTCTGATTCACCATATTAGTAAAGGGGCAAAAAACAATCTTTTTGCCATTGTTCAGGGCGGAGTGGATTTTGAGTTTAGAAAAATTAGTGCCGGAAGCCTTGTGGAAACCGAAATTGAGGGAAGAGGTTTTGATGGATTTGCAATAGGGGGTTTAAGTGTCGGGGAAGAGAATCGGGTTATGTATGACACAATAGAATATACTGTGCCGTTTCTTCCAGAAAATAAACCGAGATATTTAATGGGGGTAGGAACCCCGGAAGATATAATAGAAGCAATTGAGAGAGGAGTTGATATGTTTGATTGCGTGATGCCAACTCGCAATGCAAGAAACGGTTATCTGTTTACCTCTTTTGGAATTTTAAGAATCAAAAATGCAAAATACAAATTGGATAGTAGGCCGATTGATGAAAAATGCAACTGTTATACCTGCAGAAATTTTTCAAGGGGGTATTTAAATCATTTATTTAGGGCAAAAGAGCTTACCTATTTCAGACTTGCCACAATTCATAATTTGCATTATTATTTGAATTTAGTAAGTAAAGCCAGAGAAGCTATCATAAATAAAAAATTTAAAGAATTTAAAAAAGAATTTTATTCTGCGATTTTATGTCCTGAATTTTACGGGCAGTTCTTTAAATTCCAGATTTTTTCTGCTTTTTAAAATATTTCCGTTTTTATCGATTTCAAATGTGTAATCTACTTCAGCTCCCATTTCATCAGTTGAAGTTGCATTTAAAATAATGTTGTTATTTTTGATATAAATTGAAGTTGGATAGTCATCCATTCCTAAATCTATTCTTCTTGCCCAGACAATTTTTTTGTTTGATATATATACGATTAAAATGTCGTCATTTGTATAAGTGATACTCCCTAAAACCAGCATTCCTTTATTAAAAGGAATTATAAATTTTGCATTTTCTTTTTTTACAGATGCAATTTGTGAATATAATGAGGCGTTTTTATAGATATAAATATCTGATTGGGTTTTATTGTTATAAACATTAACAGCTGTATAAACGTCGTTTTTATTTATAAAAAAATCAGCGGGGGCGGCATATTTTTTCCCTAAATAAACAATGCTTATCAATTTAAATGTTTTTAAGGAAAAAGTTAAAATTACAGGCATTTCTTTGATGTTGTCATATCCTAAGATATAAAAATGATTGTTTTTAATTAGATATTTTTTAGGGTCAATTGATAAATTAATAATTTTTTTAGTAATTAAATTGTAATTTTTGTCTAATTTATTTATACTGATTCCGTTTGGCTGCGTTTTAGAAAAATAATAATAATCTTTATAAAAAATTAGGCTGTTTTCCGTTACTCCGTATTTTTTCAATAATTTTATATCTGTTTTCGGATTTGCTTTTTGCAACGGAATTTGATTTTGGGTACACCCTGCAAAAAACAGCATTATAATAATAAAAATTTTCAAAAAATTTTTCATTTTTAATTTTTAATTTTTCATTTTATTCATAATATGTTACTGCGCTTTTACCGAATTTTTTTGTTTTTATTTTTTTATAATTTCCAAGAGCCTCCGGAAAATCGTAATTGCTTTGATGTTCTATTATTATTTTTTCAACATTTATTTTTGGAAGCTGTTTAATTAATGTCTGTACTTTATCATAAATATCCTCAAAACCTTCTCTTATTGCGAACGGCGGGTCAAAATAGAAAAATGCTTTTTGTTTATTGTTTTTAAGCTCTTCTATAACATCCCATATTGTTTCAAAGCTGTCTCCTAAAATAATCGAGCATTTTGATGCGTCTTCAACTTTTAGGGAATCAATGTTTCTTTTTAAAACTTTGGCGGCTTCGGGGTCTTTTTCCAAAAAATAGGCTTTGTTTGCATCTCTGCTTACAGCTTCAAGGCCTATACTTCCAACACCGCTGAATACTTCCACCCAGTTTGAATCGGGCACTTCCCACTGAAGGGTATTAAAAACACTCTCTTTAAGTATGTTTTTAGTACTCCTTGTAGTTTCCTTGTTCCCCATAAAAAGTTTTTTTCCTCTGTATTTTCCGCCTATTATTTTTATATTACTCTTTTCCATAATGTTCCTTAATTGTTTTTATAAGTTCTTTTTTACAATTTTCAAGAATTTTTTCTATTTTATCTTCTATTGTTTCTTCATTGTTTTTTATATTCAGAATTTTTTCCAACTGTAATAAAAGAGATGTTTTTGTAAAAGGCTTTTTTATCTCTTTTCCTATTGTTATCCCGTTTTTTTCGGGGTTGTCTGTTATTAAAATACCGCTGTTATCTATGTAATCTTTTAAAAAATATTCAAGCGTATATTGTAAAAGAGGAGAATCACATTCGACTTTTACTTTCAATTAAAACCTTTTTTATAATTTTAACATAAAATTTTTTAAAAATTTGACGATATAATTACAGTTAATTTAAAGGGGTAAAATATGGATATTTTCTCTTCAGTTAAAAACAATATGCAAAAAACACAAAATTATGACAATATAAATAAAAATATAAATCAGAATAAAATTGAAATGCAAAAACTAAATCAGACAAATGATTATGAAAATAAAAAAACATTAACCCAAAAAGCCAATCAAACCGATAATAAAATGGATAAAGAGCATTTAAAAAAAGAGCTGCAAAAATTGACAGAAGAGCTTAACAGAGCTATAAGTCCTTTAAATACCTCTTTAAAATTTAAATTTAATGATAAAGTTGATTTTTTAACGGTAGAAGTTGTTGATACCAAAAAAAACGATGTAATAAGAAAATTCCCGAGTGACGAAGCATTGAGACTTATGGAAAAAATGAAAGAAGTGGTTGGAATATTATTTGATAAAAAAGGATAAAAAATGGGCAGTGATTTCGGAAGTTTAAGCTCCCTTGGAATAGGAAGCGGTGTTTTAACATCAAATGTAATTGATAAATTAAAAAATGCAGATAAGGAAATAATGGTTAAACCGATTGAAAACAAACTTGAGCTGGTGAAAAAAAGGGAAAAGGCTTTAAGTGAATTTCAGGCAATTGGTGCTATTGTAAAAACTGATATGATAGACCTTGCAAGCGGCTCTGTTTTTACAAAAGTAAATACGTCTGTGAGCGGAAGCAGTGTCAGCGTAAGCGCCAGTGACGGGGTTAAACCCCAAACTTTTGATATAAATGTCAATAATTTGGCTCAAAACGATGTATATGAATCAAGCGGTTTTAGCGGAAGCGACGAAGTAATTAACACAAGTGGAAAAGACCAGGTTTTAAATATAGGCGTAGGAGGTGTTTCTTCCACCATAACCCTGAAAGCCGGCTCAACGCTTAGTGATTTAAAAGACACCATAAATAATGCAAATATCGGAATTACTGCTTCTATTATAGACACGGGGATAGGCAATAATCCTTATAAACTTATTTTAAAAGCCAATGATACGGGAGCTGACAATATTATTAAATTCAATTATTCAGGAATAGAAGATTTGGGCTTAAATGCCATAAATTATACATCCGCTTCGTTTAATTCAGATACAGACAGCATAAATAACAGCGGGGCTGCCCAGACATTTAAAATTACCGTTAACGGGGATGAATATACAATGAATGTGGCTGACGGGGAGAGTGTTAGCGATTTTATAAATGCTTTGAATAACGGAGAACTTAAAGACACTGGCGGGAATTCTTTAGGAATAAATGCGACTTATGATAACGGGCAGATAAAATTTAAAATGGAGGCTGTTGGGGATATTTCCATAGATGATACGAATTTACTGAGCGATTTTAATAATAACACTGATTTTACAAATTCAAACAGGATACAAAAAGCCGGAGATGCCGATTTTACATATAATGGTGTGGAAATAAACAGAAGTTCCAATAAAATAGACGATTTGATCCCGGGGGTTACAATAAATCTTAGTTCGACCGGAAATTCAACGGTTAATATAACATCAAATATTGATGAAATTACAAAATCTATTCAAAAATTTGTAGCAGATTACAATAAAATGATTTCAAATCTTCAAAGCCTTACGGCATTTGATAAAGATACCGGTAACGTGGGGCTGTTTCAGGGCGAAAGCGAATTTACCTCTCTTGGGAGCAGTTTTTATTCCGATATTTTCGGTGTGGTTTTAAGCGATAAGGGTGAGGCAAGTGACAGAAACGGAAACAAATACACAACCGATATAACTTTTAGTGCCACTGATTTGGGATTTGATTACAACAGAACAGGCATGATAAGCTTTGATGCAGATAAATTTAAAGAGGCCTATAATAAAAATCCTGATCTGGTTGAAAGATTTACCACTACCGCTTTTACAAACCTTAAAGTGGATTTTGATTCCAAAATCACCGGTGATAACAGCTCTTTGAATCTTTTAAGCCAGGAACTTAAAACAGATGAAAAAAGTTACAAACAAAGAATGGATGCCATGAATCAGTTTCTTGAAACAAAATACGAAATAATGTCTAAACAGTTTGCCGCCTATGATGAGATGATAAATGAATTTAATGCAAAAAGCCAGAGTCTTACAATGATGATTCAACAGGCAATAAATGCAAAAAAATAAAGGATAGATAATGACATATAATAAAGCCCTTGAAAGCTATAATCAAATGAATGTTCAAATTGACAAGCCTGAAAAACTGGTTCTTATGCTTTATGAAGGAGCATTAAGATTTGTTAATTTTGCAAAAAAAGCCATAAAAGAGGGAGATATAGAGAAAAAAGTTAAATATATTATAAAAGTGTCAAATATATTTATAGAACTTATTAATTCTCTTGACTATGAAAACGGAGGAGATATCGCATATTATTTAAACGGGCTTTACGGATATCAGCTGGAGTTATTGGCAAAAGCAAATTTGGAAAATGACGAAAAATATCTTGAAGACGTAATAAGGGTGTTAAAAGGTTTAATTGAAGCTTGGAAAGAAGAAACTGGGATAAGTTAGTGAAAATGTGAAAATAGTGAGTAGTGAAAGTGGGAGTGGATGGAAAATTATTTGAATGAGCTGAAAATTGCTGTAATTAATGAAGATTTTGATAAATTAAAAAAATTAGTAAAAGAAGATATTACATTTTCTTCCATTGAAGAGGCTAAAGAGATTAATGCATATATTAAAAAAGCGGTAAAAATTCTGAAAAAAGAAAAAGAAAAACTTTCACATGAAATGCAAAAAATTAAAAAACTTCAAAAATTTAATATTCAAAAGAAAAACGATTTGTTTAATTTTAAAATTTGAAATTTTTTAGAGCTTTTATATCTTTTATAAAAAATGTTTTTTGACCTTTTTTTTCCATGATATTGTTTTTTATAAGCATATTTAAAAACATTGATAATGTCTGTCTGGAAGTTCCCAAGAAAGTGGCAAATTCATCGATTGTACAGTTTAAATTTATTTTTAAACCTTTATGTGTTTTTTCTCCAGCGGCGATTGCGGCAGATGTTAAAAATTCAATTGCCCTTTGGGAACAGGTTTTAAATGCCAAATCAAATATAAGCTCCCTTTCTATATTTATGTTTTTGGTTAAAGAATTTAATAATAAATTACAAAAATTAGGGTCTTTGAATAATTCATAATATTCATCTGCTTTTAAAAAATAAAATTCACTGTTTTCTTTTGCTTTTATTATATTGTTTTGATTACAGTAGGCCATATTGTTTTTGCATAGATAATATAGCGTTATTTCTTTTTCATTATTATAATAAGTTACTTTGATTTTACCTTTTTTAATAATTAAAATACGTTCGCTGTTTGGAAAACATATTTCATTTTTTTTCAGATATCTTTTGGGGATATTGTCAAAATAGCCTGATTTCAAAATTTTTTCTATATCTTTTGATTCTATCAATATTCTGCAATTTGGCATAAAATTCCTTTTTTGTCAGACTTCTGCATTTTTGAATTATAATTCATTATGAAATAAAAATCAAATTAAGGAGAATAAAATGAAACTTGGAAGAATTTTAGGATTATCATTAATTGCAGCTTCTTTTATGTTTGCGCACACTTTTAAACTTGCCGACACTATAAAAGGTGCAGGCCCTATGGTTAAAGAATTCAATGCTGAATGCCATTATTATGAAAAATATATAAATTACATTACGCCTGATGAGCTTAAAAAATGGATTGATGAAGACAAAGATTTTACAATTGTTGATGTAAGAAGCGTTGACGAAATGAAAGGCGGAGAAATAGACTGGCCGGATTATGACGAATATCCAAGAGGGGATGTTGCTATTTATGCAGCAATGGGCGGTTTGAAAAAAAATAATGTTTATGTTTTTGTATGTGCCACAGGCCACAGGGCGGTATTGGCCGGAGCAGAACTTGTTAAATGGTTCCATTTTCCTAAAAAGAATATTTATGTTTTAAGAGGCGGTATCAACGGATGGCTTAATTCAGGATATTCAGTTGTTAACAAAGTTACAGAGTTTGGAGGATTCAAAGGTTTGAAAAAAGCAGGAAAAGTAAAAGAACCTGTTATTTTAGACCAGTTTTAATTAATTCCCTTCTCTGGGAATTTTAAAAAAACTGCTGCCGCTTCCGCTAAAAAAACCGAAATCTTTATATCTGTTAAGCTCCGGATAAAGACTAAGGGCAGGCATTAATAAATCATTAAGCTCAGCAGGGTGTTTTGATGATAATAATTTCTGTGTGGAAATTTTATCAAAGTCGCTGTCTTTTGGATTGAAAAAATTTTCTTTATAGGTTTTATAGACTTTTGGGGTTGAACATTCAACGGGAGGTGTAAAAACTTCTATGTCAAAACTTTTTTCTTCAATCGGTTCAACTATTTCGCCTCTTCCGTAAACATTTGCCGTGTCCACATCATATAAAAAGAAAGCGACATCGCTTCCTATTTTTTTACCTATTTCAACCAATTCGTCGGTGGAGAGGTTTAAATTAAAAGCTTTGTTTGCCAAAAGTAAAAATGCGGCCGCGTCGCTGCTGCCTCCTCCGAGTCCGGCCATTTCTGGAATTTTTTTATGGATTCTGATCTCTTTTCCAATAAAGTTTTTTTTAATCTCGGGATAGGTTTTTGTTAATTCAACATAGGCTTTGAATACACTGTTGTCTCTTAAAACGCAGTTTATATTTCCCACAATATCGAATTTATCAGCTTCAACTATTTCTATTTCGTCATATAGATTTTTTACTCTCATAAATCTTGATTTTAACAGATGATAATATCCGTCAAATCCCACTATTTTTAAAAAAATATTTACTTTTGCATATGCTTTAATTTTCATTAATAACCTTTGAAATATTTTTAATATCTTCTAATTTATTACCTGCCGCTTTTAAATTCTGCTCTTTTACCTCTTCTATCAGTTCGCTTCTTAAAATAGTTTTATTTCTCGGAGCCTGGATTCCTATTTTAACCTGATTTTTATCTATTGAAACTATTACAATTTCAATATCGTCTCCGATTTTTATTTTTTCATTTTCTTTTCTTGATATTACTAACATAATTCAATCCTGTTTAAGATATATTTTACTTCTTCGTTAATTTCAATAATAGCAAAATATTTATCATATGTCACAAAATAAATACCGTTTTTTTGAATTTTAAAATCATTTTTATTTAATTTTTTACCGAGTAACAAATTATTTATATCATTTAAATAAAAATTTTCTTCTACATTTAAATATTCAAGAGGATTTAATTTTTTTTCGCATTCATAAAAAAATTTTCCTTCATTTACTCTTTCAAGATATGTTAAGCTCCCAACAGTTCCTAATTTTTCGGCAATGTCAAATCCTATTGTTCGGATATACGTCCCCTCACTTACACTTGCTTTAAATGTAATAAACGGATGTGAATAATTAATTAGCTCTATGTCAAAAATTTCAACTTCTATTTCTTTATCCAAAAACTCTTTTTTTTCACTTGGGACTTGGAACTTGGCTACTTATTTTATATGCCCTAATCCCGTTTATTTTTTTTGCGCAGTAACGGGGCGGAGATTGAAATTGCCTGCCTTTGAACGAATTTAAAACTTGTTTTATTTTTTCAATTTCTAATTTTTCTGTTTTTTGGATTTTTTCTATTTTTTCTATATCAAGGGTGGGGGAATAGGCTCCGAGCAATAACGAAGCAATATATGTTTTTGGAGTTTTTTTTAAAAATCTGAACAGTTTTGTATACTGACCCGCGGCAATAATAAGGCTGCCGCATGCAAACGGGTCAAGCGTTCCGGAAAATCCCATTTTTTTGATGCCGTATTTTCTTTTTAATTGATTTAAAAATTTGTTTGAACTAATAAAACTTGGTTTTTTAGCCACAAACAACAAATTTTTACACTCACTACTCACCATTTTCAACACTCACTATTTTTTTACGCTTTTTCCACAAAGTCGCTTAATATTTCCCTGACACTTCCACCAAAATCTATTTTAAGTTTTGTTTTGTTTCCCGCTTTGTTTATTCCTATGATTCTTCCTGTTCCGAATACTTTATGTTTGACAAGGGTGCCGTTTTTTATTCCGCTGCTTTCTTTTAAATTTACCCTTTCGCCTTTAATCAAACCTGCTTCAGTTAAAAATCTGCTTTTTTGGACATGGCTTCTTGAACCTCTTACATATCTGCTCTGGGTGTAAGATAATGTCAGTTTTTTTCTGGCTCTTGTGAATGCTACATAAGCAAGTCTTCTTTCTTCTTCTATATCAGCTTCGCTAAGCGGGAAAAATCCTTCTTCCAAACCTATAACAAAAATATGGTCAAACTCCAATCCTTTACTTGCATGGATAGTCATTACATTTATCATTTCACTGGTAATTTTGTCCTGGTCGCTTTCAAGGGAAAGTTCGTTTAAAAATTCTCTTATATTCAAATCTTTTTTATCCCTCATTGTTCCGTAAAATTCTTCAACATTTCTTTTTTTGTCTTCATCTTTGTAAGAATTGCTAAAACCAATAATTTCTTCCAGAATCTCAGGAATTTCATCAATATTTTGTTTTGAAAGCATTTCAAGAAAAGATGCGAAATCTTTTAATGATTTGGCTGTTTTTTTACTCAAAAATTCCAGATTGTCCTCTTTTATAAATTCAATATAGCTTTTATCGCCTTTTCTTTGTTCAATTTTAAGTATTGTGGCTTTTCCTATACCCCTTTTGGGCTTGTTTACCACTCTTTTAAAAGAGTATTCGTCATGGGAATTTACTATAAGTCTTAGATAACTTATTAAATCTTTTATTTCTTCTCTTTCATAAAATTTCATACCTCCCACAAGTTTGTAAACTATGCCGTAACTTCTAAGAGCGTCTTCAATTGAGCGTGAAAGTGCGTTAATTCTGTAAAGAACGGCTATTTCCCTTGGGCTTACCCCGTTTTCAATCAACTTTTTTATTCTTTTCGCTATTTCTTCTCCTTCGGCGATTTCATTGTAGCTGGCAATTATTTCAACACCGTCTCCGTCTCCGTTTGCCGAAATAAGTTTTTTACCGTATCTTTGTTTATTGTAGCTTATTAAATTATTGGCTGCTTCGAGTATTTGATTGGTTGAGCGGTAATTTATCTGTAGTTTGACGACTTTTGCCCTGAAGTCTTTTTCGAAATTTAAAATATTTTTGTGGTTTGCCCCCCTGAATCCATAAATTGACTGGTCGTCGTCTCCAACCACGCAGATATTATTGTGATTAATGCAGAGTTTTTTTAATAAAAGAAGCTGTATTTCATTTGTATCCTGATATTCATCCACCATTATATACTGATATTTGTCTGAAATTTCGGAGCATAAATCTTCATTGTTATGTAAAATGTCAAAAGGTAAAAGCAGTAAATCGTCAAAATCAACCAGATTGTTTTCAAGC
This sequence comes from Lebetimonas sp. JH292, assembly GCF_000523275.1. Lineage (NCBI taxonomy): Bacteria > Pseudomonadati > Campylobacterota > Epsilonproteobacteria > Nautiliales > Nautiliaceae > Lebetimonas > Lebetimonas sp. JH292. Next base: position 1,095,771 of record NZ_ATHQ01000001.1, read on the forward strand.
AAATATTTTTGATATTTATCATAAATATAAGCGAGTTTTTTATAAGTGGTGTCGTTTGCAAGCGAAAAAACTTCATCCGGATTAAGAAAGGAATTTTTATATTTGCTTATTTCTTTACTGATAAAATTTGCCGGCAGATCGTTGGAGATGGATTTTATTATTTTTTTCTGGTCGTCTGTGTCTATTATTACAAAATTATTGTCTCTGTTTAATAAATATATATACAGTCTTAAAAACATCAGTCCGAATTTATGAAAAGTTACGAGCAGCGGCGGATGTGCTATGTTTTCTCCAACCATGTTTAAAGCCCTCTCTCTCATTTCTGCGGCGGCTTTGTTTGTAAAAGTAAGTGTGAGTGTGTTTGCAGGGTCTATTCCCAAAGAGAGCAGATAAGCAAGGCGCGTTGTAAGCGTTTTTGTTTTTCCGCTTCCGGCACCCGCAAGTATCAGTAACGCCCCGTCGATATGTGTTGCGGCTTTTTTTTGTTCTTCGTTTAATTCTTCTAAAAAATACAAAATTTACCTTTTTTTATTAATTATAACAAATTTTTATAAAAAAATAAAAAATTAATTTATAATTTAATTTTTATTATGTTATAATTTTTTATTATATTTAAAGGACAAGTATGAGCATTAAATATTTAGACAAAATATATACTTTTTTGGTTATTTACAAAGAATCTTCTTTTTCAAAAGCAAGCAGGGTTTTGGGGATTTCCCAGCCGGCGGTTACACAGCAGATAAGAATTTTGGAAGATTTTTTGGGTGTGAGTCTTTTTGAAAGAAAAAAAACGGGCGTTCTGCTTACAAAAGAAGGTCAGGAATTTTTAAAATATGCCAGGGATTTTGAAAAATTTTTAAATAATTTTGAAAAAAAAATTAAAGAATTCAAAAAAATGGATACACCTTTTTTGATAGGTGCGTCCCCTACCGTCGGTAATTATAATCTGCCTGAATGTATTAAATATTTTCAGTCTTTAATAAACAAAGATATTAATCTGATTATTAAAAGCAATAATGAATTATTGGAAGATGTGGAAAAAAAAGCTCTGGATTTGGCGTTTGTTACCAAAAAGAATAAAAACTCTCTTTTTTATGAAGAATGGATAGAAGATGAACTGGTTGTTTTTTCCAATAAACCGCTTCCTCCCGAAATAAGTATTGATGAACTTAAAAAATATAAAATGATATGCAGGGAGCCAAATTCCTCTACGAGGGAGTTTGTGAAAAAAATGTTTGAAGCCAGGGAATTTGAGTGCGATATGTTAAATATTATAAGCGTAGTTCATAATTCCACAGCTTTAAAATATACGGTTTTAAATTCATCCGAGCAGATAGTTTCCATTATTTCGAAATCAGTTATCAAAGGGGAGCTTAAAAATAAAAAATTGTTTGCTTCAAAAATAAAAGATATGAATCTAAAAAGAAAAACATATGTTGCATACAGGGAAAAAACAAAAGAAATAGAAGCTATTTTAAATTTTATTCATCAATAAATTTTTTATTTCTCGGATTCATTGCAAACGGATTTTTCGGCTTTTGCGGTTTTGGAAGCGTGGCAGCAATATTTATAAATAAAGGAGTTTCCCCTTCAGTTATTTGAATAATATTTTCAACAGGAACGCTTACAACACTTCCGAAATTCTCTTCTCCAAATCCGGCTTCGAAAATTAATTTTTCATTTTCGATATATGAACTTTCGAGTGTATAATTTGCCAAAGTAAATATTATTACCTCTTTAAACGCACTTGAGATATGTTCCGGAAGGGCAGGATTAAAGTTTATGCCGTTTAGAGAGCATAAGATATTAAAAGGCATATTTATTTCAAGCAAAAGAGATAAAATTTCTTTTGCTTGTTTTGTTTTTAAATTTCTAAATTCCTGTGTTTCAATTATCATCTATAAGCCTTTCAAATTCGTTTAACATCTCTTTTACGAATTCAATTCCGTTTTGCCAGAAACTTTCATCTTCTATATTCAGATCAAACATTTCCAGTTGTTTTTTCGGAGGTATGCTTCCTCCCTGGGAGAGGAATTTAATATATTTTTCTTCAAAATTATTAAATCCCTCTTTATATAATTTAAACAGTGTAAGAACAAGCAACTGGGCATATGAATAAGCATAGCAGTAAAATGGTGAATGAATAAAATGAGGGATATAACTCCACCAGATTTCATAATTTTTGGTAAGTGTTACGCTTTTGCCAAACATTTTTTTATTTTCTTCCATCCATAATTTATTATACTCTTCTTCGGATAATTCATCGGCTTCATGTACTTTTCTTTCGAAATTTGTAAATACAATCTGTCTAAAAAGTGTGGCAAAAATATCTTCGAGTTTACCTGCATAAACCCCGATTAATTCTTCTTTAGTGAGTGAATTTTTAATTTTTTCAAATAAAAGCATTTCAGAAAAAATGCTTGCAGTCTCCGCCGTTGTAAGGGGTGTGTCCTGATTGATATATCCGACTTCCCGTGAGAGATATTGATGAATTGCATGGCCTAATTCGTGAGCAAGCGTAAATACATCCCTTCTTTGGGAAGTGAAATTAAGAAGTACATACGGATGCGCTTTTGGTGTGGCCGAATGAGAAAACGCACCTCCTCTTTTGCCTTCTTTAGGATATACATCAATCCATTTTTCTTCGAACGCCTTTTTGGCAATTTCATAAAAAGTGTCCGAAAAATCTTTAAAGCTCTCAAGTACCAAATTTTTGGCTTCATCAAAAGTAATTTCTTTTTCTTTGATATTCAAAGGGGCGTATCTGTCATAATCGTAAAGTTTATCTAAGCCGAGGAGCTGTTTTTTAATACTGTAATATTTTTCCACAATCCATGTGTTTTCATTAACCGTATTAACCAAAGCGTCAACACTTTTTTTAGAAACTCTGTTACTTAAATGTCTCGGAGCTTCGATGTTTTCATATCCCCTGATTTCCATATATTCTATTTTCCAGTCTTTTTTTATCTGATTGTAAATATAGGCTAAAATATGCTGATGGGGTTTGAGTCCGAGTGTAAGGGCGATTTGTGCCTTTTTTCTTTCATTTCTCTCAGGTGAATAGAGTTTGCTTAATATTTCTTCTTCGCTCAGATATTTGCCCTCAAAAAAGAATTTAAGTTTGCTTAAATGTTCATCAAATAGCCTGGAAAACGCCGAAGAGCTTGTCAAATCTTTTTTCATTAATATTTTTTCTTCTTTTTCACTTAGTTTATAATAACTTTCTTCTTGCAAATGAATTAAATAATATTTGTAAATTCCCGAATTATCAATAAATTTTTGCTGTTTATCAATAGGGAGATGAATAAATTCAAGCTCAAAAAAAACCAGGTGTTCCTGTGCTTTTGTGGCGATTTCCTGAAATTTTGATAAAAAATTGCCTTTTGATGTATCGGTTGCAAACATAAGATATATATAAGTTAAACTTCTTCCTATATTTTCCAGAATATCTTCGTATTCTTTTAAAACCTCTATAAATTCATCGGCCGATATCGTATAAAGTCTGTTTTTATATTTTTTTTCAAAATCCGCCGCCCTGAAAGAAGCTTCTTTTAAAAATTCTTCGGCTTCGGGTATTGAATTAAATAGTGCACTTAAATCCCAGTTCATTTTTATCCTTTTTTATCTAATTATATCAAATTCCTCTATTTCCTTAAATCCCAAAATTGCATTGATCATTGCCATTTTTTTAAAATAAGGCAAATCGTAAATATGAATATTTTCTTTTTTTATTAATCCTTTTTCAAGCATCTCCTGCCTTTTTGTGCCTTTTAGCAAAGGATATTTCGGTGTTATCCATTTACTTCCCGTAAAAAAAGCGAGATTTGAAATGGTGGTATCGGTTATAAGAGAGTTTTTTACTAAAATAAATTCATCAAAATCAATGGAAAATGTAGAATGTAGAATGGAAAATTGTTTTCTGTTTTTATATTTAAAAGGATAATTGAAATCAATTTCTACAATTTTAAATTTTCTAAAATTTCTTTTTTTTATTGGAAAAACTTCAATATTTCTTATTCCATCATATGAATATGTTATTCTTACTCTTGCATTATCTAAATCATTAAAATTTAACTTTTCACTTTTAATTTTTAATTTTTCACTATTAAAAAAATGTTTAAGTGTTTTTTCCATTCTTTTTAGATGATAATTTAAATTTTGAATTTTTCCGTTTTTAACTAAAACTGTTTCAATAAATTCCATTTTTTCTCCATTGATTAAAATTTATACAAAAAATTTTTCACTTTAAATTTTATTTAAAGTATAATACTAAAAACAAAAAAGGAGAGCAAATGGAAAACGCAAAAAAATTTTTAACTGAATGCAAAGAAAAAGAGATAGAATTTATCGATTTCAGATTTACAGACATAAAAGGGATTTTGCATCATGTGGCTTATGATATAGACAGCATTGATGCTGAAGTGTTGACACACGGTATTCCTTTTGACGGAAGTTCAATTCCGGCATGGCAGCCTATTAACAATTCAGATATGATTTTAAAACCGGATTTTGAAATAGGAACACATTTTGTGGACCCTTTCACAGCTGACCCTACAATGGTTGTTTTTTGTGATGTTTTAAATACAGATGGGACTCCATATGAAAAATGTCCTAGAAGCATTGCAAAAAACGCATTAAAATATATGGAAGAGCAGGGTATTGCGGATGCGGCCTATTTCGGTCCTGAAAATGAATTTTTTGTGTTTGATAACGTAATTATCAGAGATGAAATCAACTCTCAATGCTACGAAGTTGATTCAAGCGAAGGTGTATGGAATGATTATGCAGATTTTGGAGATGAACTAAATATCGGTCATAGACCAAGAACAAAAGGCGGATACTTTCCGGTGCCACCGGTTGATTCTATGATGGATTTAAGAGCTGAAATGGTAAAAGTTTTAAAAGAAGTAGGACTTGAAACATTTGTTGTTCACCATGAAGTCGGACAGGTTCAGGGAGAAATAGGTGTTAAATTCGGAACATTGGTAGAAGCTGGGGACAATGTTCAAAAACTTAAATATGTTGTAAAAATGGTTGCCCATTTAAACGGAAAAACAGCCACATTTATGCCAAAACCTTTATACGGGGATAACGGTAACGGAATGCATACGCACCAGTCTCTATGGAAAAACGGTAAAAACCTTTTCTATGACGCCAACGGATATGCACATTTAAGCGATGTGGCTAAAAAATATATAGCGGGTGTGTTTGAACATGCGAATGCGGTTGCTGCGTTTACAAACGCTTCTATGAATTCATACAAAAGACTTCAGCCTGGATTTGAAGCGCCTAATATTTTGGCTTTCAGTGCAAAAAACAGAAGTGCAAGCTGCAGAATTCCGTGGGGTGCAGGTGAAAAATCTGTAAGAACAGAATTTAGATTCCCTGACAGTACCTCAAACCCTTATTTGGCATTTACGGTAATGATGTTGGCCGGACTTGACGGAATTAAAAATAATCTTGAAATTTATGATGCGGCAAAAGAGCCTTTAAATGAAGATTTGTTTGAACTTAGTCTTGATGAAATCAAAGAGAGGGGAATAAGAACGCTTCCTGCGACTTTAAGAGAAGCTATTTATGCCGTTGAAGACGAGCTTAAAAATCCCTATAGCTTTTTAAAAGCAAAACTAAAAGACGGAACACAGGTATTCAGCGACGAATTTATAAAAACATATATTGATTACAAATACGAAACAGAAATTATTCCAGTAGAAGGAAGACCGCATCCGTATGAATTTATAACTTCATACTCATGCTAATTTCCTCCTTTTTTTCTTTTTTAAAGTGGAATGTAAATTTTATTGACTAATTCTTCATACTCTTTTTTAGCATCACTGTCAATTGTTATTCCGCCGCCGCTTTTATATATATAGTGAGTAGTGAGTAGTGAATAGTGAGTGGTGAGTTGTGAGTTGTGAGTAGTGAGTTGTGAGTTGGGTTTTTCAATATAACGAATTATTACGGCGCTCTCAAGAAATGTTTTTTCATCAGTAATCCCAAAAATTCCGGTATAAAAACCTCTTTCGTAACCTTCAATCCTTTTAATAATTTCAACGGTTTTTTTCTTTGGTGTTCCGCTTATACTGCCGGCTGGTAAGAGTTTTAAAATCAGCTCAAGCCAGTTTTTCTGCCAGTTATTTAATGTCGCTTCGATTTCGCTGCTAACCTGCAAGAGTTCTTTTTTCCCGGCTTTTATTTTATCGATAAAACGGAATTTATTTACTTTTATATTTTTTCCGACGATTCCCAAATCGTTTCTTAATAAATCCACAACCATGGTATGCTCGGCCATTTCTTTGATATTATTTAAAATCAGCTTTTTTGCGTTTGGAATATGGGCTTCAATTGTACCTTTCATAGGGTATGTATATATTTTATTGTTTTTTATTTTTATAAATCTTTCAGGAGAGAAACATACAAATTTATTTTTAAAATATAATTTAAAAGGGGCTTTTGAGTAATAAAAAATGGTAAGCAGATCCCAATTAGTTTCTATTTTTGTAGGAAAAGTGAGATTTAATAAATATGTGTTTCCTTTTTTAATTTCTTCAATTACTTCATTGAAAGCTTTTTGATATCTTTTAAAAGAAATAGGGTGTTTTTTAAGATTAATTCTTTTTTTTCAGGTTTTTTAGGCAGTAATTTAAAATTAGGAAAAGTAAAATAGATATTTTTTAAATTTTTAACTTCATCAATAAAAATATTTCCGTCAAAATCTATTAAAAAAAATTTCATTTTTTATTTAACTTAACAAATATTTAAGTATTCCCATTCTCACCGCAACTCCGTTTTTTACCTGCTCAAGCACCAAACATCTTTTATCTCTCAACACTTCATCATCAATATCTATGTTTCTGTGAACAGGCCCCGGGTGCATTATAAAGATATTTTTATCTTTAATTAATTTTTTGGTAATTTTAAAATTCTGGGCGTAATCTTCAAGTGAAGCAAATGTGGCGTTTTGGTGTCTTTCAGTCTGGGTTCTAAGACTGATTATCGCATCACTGATTTCAATTGCCTTTTTTAAATTATACGTGGTCTTTAAATGTGTTTTTGGTAAAAACTGAGGGGGACCCACTAAAATAACATTTGCCCCAAACCTACTAAAGAGTTCAATATCGGAATTTGCAACCCTTGAATTTCTGATATCCCCTACGATTGATATTGTTTTGCCTTCAAGTGAATTCCATCTTTGAAGCAGTGTAAACAGATCAAGAAGCCCCTGGGTGGGATGCTGGTGGGCTCCGTCGCCCGCATTGATAATGGAGCATTTAACATAACGTGAGAGAATTTTTGGAACGCCTGAGCGGTTGTGTCTTACCACTATTGCATCAGGCCCCATAGCATCAAGGTTTGCAGCGGTATCGTATAAAGTTTCTCCTTTTGCGGTTGAACTTCTTGCCACATCCAGGTTAACCACATCAGCACCTAATCTTTTTGCTGCAATTTCAAAGCTGCTTCTTGTACGGGTGGAATTTTCAAAAAAAATATTTATAATTAGCTTTCCTTTTAAGTCATCTCTTTTCTTTTCATCTAAAAAATTTTTAGCATATGTGAATATTTGTAATATTTCATGTTTTTTTAATTCTTTTGTATGGGTTAAATGTTTTGACATTTAATTCCTTTTTTGTATAATTATATTATATCTTTAAAAAAAGGAGAAGTTATGGGTTTTGGAACAGTTTTATCAAGTGCATTTATTACAGCTTTAGCTTTTGTTGTTATAATGTATGTTTTACTTTTTAAAAGTTCGCCAGAAAATTAATTTTTAAGTTTTAAATATACTCTAAGAGGAGGGGGATACCCTTCTATTGTTTTACTTTGGTCAACACTCAAAAAATGATTTAGACTTTCACCTTCAATCCATTCAGTTTTTCGCTGCTCTTCGGTAGTTGTGTATTTTTTGCCTAAAAATTGAATGTCTTTAAATTTAGCTTTTTTTAGCCAGTTATAAAGGGTTTTTAAAGTAGGTATAAAATAGACATTTTTCATTTTTGCATATCTCACGGGAGTTAGGGCGATTTCTTCTTCTCCTTCAATAATTAATGTATCAAGTATAACTTCGCCATTTTCCTTTAGACCTTTTTTTAGCTCTTTTAGCATTGTAATAGGGTCTGGCCTATGGTATAAAACACCCATGCAAAAAATTAAATCAAATTTTTTAGGGTAATAAGGAATATGCTCAACTCCAAGAAGTTTGTATTTAATATTGCTTTTTATAAATTTGTTAATAAAGTCGAACTGAAGGTTAAATAAAGCACTTGGGTCAAATATTTCTATGTTTTTTGGATTCATTTCAAGCATTCTAAAAGCATAATATCCGTTATTTCCTCCCACATCTAAAATATCTTTATTTTCTAAATCTAAAAAAGGCTTAATAATATTCCATTTTATATAGCTTCTCCATTCGGTGTCTATAAAAATGTCATTTATTTTAAAAGGTCCTTTTCTCCAGGGCTTTAGCATTTTTGCAATTTCTAAAATTTCTTTATCATCTTTTTCAGTTTCAATTTTAATTATATCATCTAATATATACTTGGAACTTGGAACTTGGAACTTGGCTACTTTTTCATAAATCGGTTTAATATTTTTCCATTCAAACCATTTTTGCCTTTCTTTTAGTATATCTTCAATATTTAATTTATTATCCATTATACATTCTCCATTAATTGCAGTTTAAACATATTTTTTTCTTTTTATGTTTGAAATTATATATATTGTTATCGCATTTTTTATAATATACTCCATATAAATCATAATTTTCGTGACACTGTGGATAATAATTCAAAGAAACACCCTCTTTATTTACACATCCAAGGAAAAAAAATGGTAATATAATCAATAGATATTTCATAAAAAAACCTTTTTTTAAATTATACCAAAGGATAAAAATGGAAGTGCTTAAAATATTTGAAAAAATAACAAAAATTCCCCATTGCAGCGGAAATACGGAAAAAATAAGGGATTTTATAGTTGATTTTGCAAAAAATGAAGGTTTTAATGTAAAAGTGGATAAAGCGGGAAATATTTTGGCTTTCAGCGAAAAGCCTTTAATTTGTCTGCAGTCCCATATAGATATGGTATGTGTTGGAAAAGCTCCGAATATTGAAATTGAAAGTGACGGAGAGTGGATGTGGGCTAAAAATTCATCACTCGGGGCTGATAACGGAATAGGTGTGGCAATTATGCTTTATTTAATGAAAAAATACAAAAATATTGAATATCTTTTTACAAATGATGAAGAAATAGGACTTATAGGGGCTTTTAATTTAGAACTTAAAATAAATTCCCCATATCTTCTTAATCTTGACAGCGAAGATGAAAATATTTATATAGGATGTGCCGGAGGGGTTGATGCTGTTATAAATTATCCTTTAGAAAAAGTTAAAAAAAAAGGTTTTATTGCAAATATTAAAATAGATAATCTGCCTGGTGGCCACAGCGGTGTTGATATTCACAAAAATATTCCAAATGCTATAAAAGAGTTAATTAGTTGTGTGAATGAAGTGGCTGAATTTAGAGGGGGTGAAAGAAGAAACTCCATTGCCAAAAGTGCGAGTGTAAAAGAGTTTTTTGAAAACAGTTACGGCATGGAAGTAGAAGTTTTTGACGGGGAATATGTAAAATTTTTAAGAAATCTACCTCACGGGGTTTTAGAATATGACTTTGAATTTAATGTTGTAAATAAATCAATTAATTTAGCAATAGTGGAAAATGAAAAAATAATAATGTCACTTAGGGCAAATTCAAATGAAGCTTTAGATGAGGTAAAAGAATATTTAAAATCCAAAGCAGCAGGGGCTGATGTTAAATTTGAAGGAGAATATCCGGCGTGGAAACCCGAAATCAGCAAGCTTGCCGAAATGTTAAAAGAACTTACAAATTTTGATTTTAAGGTTATTCACGCCGGGCTTGAATGTGCGGTGCTTAAAAATAAATTTCCAGATGTTTCCATGGCATCAATCGGTCCTGTCATAGAAAATCCGCATTCAGTAAGAGAAAGGGTAAATATAAAATCAATTCAAAAAACTGTGGATATAGTAGAAAAACTGTTACAAAAAGTTACAAATAATTAAATAAAAATTAATAAAAAACGACCTTTTTTATCTGAAAGAGTATGATAATAATAGAAAATAAAAAAGGCTTTAAATGAATATGTATAAAATTATTTCCGGATTTTTCTTTATTCTTGCCATGACCGTTAATTTCGGGTTTTTTTACGGTGACCCCACTGTAATCGAGCAGCACAGCGCCTGGGAGCTCTTTTTTGCAATTATTGTAAATTTAGTCGCCACGACAATGAAACTGGGTGATAAAACACAGCTCGGTGCGGTTTTACTGGCCACAAGTCTTGTTGCCGATTTACAGCTTATACTCTCTTCCATTGTATGGGCTGTAGCACTTTACGGTTTTAAAAATTTCAATGTCACGACAGCTGTAACCATTGTTTCTCTTTCCGGAGGGGCACTCTTAGCTAATATTGTTTCTGTTATTTTGTTTATGGCGGATACCATTAAGTCAAAAAGATAAAAATGAACAATCAGGCAATCTGGATTATTTTAAAAAAATTAAGGGCTCCTTTTCTGGTTTTACTGCTTACCTTTTCCATTTCTATAACAGGGCTTATGTTAATTCCTGCGGTGGATAATCAGGGGCATATTTATCATCTTAATTTTTTCGATGCGTTTTATTTTGTAAGTTATATGGCTACTACCATAGGATTCGGGGAAGGTCCGTATGCTTTTACATATCCTCAGAAACTGTGGGTGACTTTTTCAATATATTTAACGGTTATTGGATGGTTTTATGCAATAGGAACCATTGTGGCGCTGATTCAGGACGAATCACTTAAAAAGGCTATTAATATAGGAAAATTTATTAAACAGGTAAAATCTTTAAGGGAAGAGTTTTTTATTGTTTTGGGATATAACAGAATTACAAAAGAGATTATAAACAATTCAGATTTTAGATTTGTTGTTATAGACAAAAGTGAAGTTAAAACAGATGAACTGAATTTGGAAAATTTCAATCCGATTGTGCCTGCTATTGCCGGAGACGCTACAAATGAAATTATTTTAAAATATGCAGGAATAGAGTCAAAATACTGCAGGGGCGTTATATCTCTTTTTGAAAATGATGCAAAAAATATGCAAATAGCCACAATATGTAAACTATTAAATCCAAATGTTGATTTAATTGTAAAAGCCACTTCAAAAAGTCAGGAGAATTATTATAAATCACTTGGGATTAAATATATTAAAAATCCTTTTAAAATAATTTCAGAAAGGATTTTTCTGAATCTCACCAAACCGTATATATGGCTTTTGGAACTTTGGGCTTTCGGGCATAAATTAATGTTGGAAAAAAATGATTTTTTACCCAAAGGCAAATATCTGATTTGCGGATACGGAAGGATGGGACAGGCTTTGGAAAACGGATTAAAAAGAGCGAATATGCAGTTTGATATTTTAAAAATAGAAACAGAAGATTATGAAAAAGAAAAAGGAACGGTAATTTTCGGAGATGAAGAAGACAGAAAATTACTTGAAAAATTAGATATTAAAAATACACAGGCTATAATCGCCGCTACCAATAACGATTTATTGAATTTAACTATTATTAACAAAGCAAAAAAATTAAATCCGTCCATATATACTATTGCAAGGGAAAATTCCCTAGATGATATCACCATTTTTCAGGCTGCTAAAATTGACAGAATCTATGTATTGGAAAAAATTACGGCAGAATATACAATTACAAATATTTCCAGGCCTTTGGTGGATTCTTTTATTAATGAAATAAGAAAAAAAGAGAATCAATGGGCCGAAGTAATAATTAATATGTTAAGAAACATAGCGGGGGACGACCCTCTTTATTACGAAATCACAATAAATAAAGAAAACGCATACGCCCTTATGTTAAAACTTCAAAAAAGAAAAATTACATTAGGCGATATTAGAAAATCAAGGGAAAACAGAAATGAACTTTTACATATTGTTTATCTGCTTTTGAAAAGGGGTGAGAATATTATTCTTATGCCGGGCCCCGATACAGAAATTCAGGAAAACGACAAACTGCTGATTGCTTCCGACAATGAAAATCTGGAAGATTTTGAATATATCATAAATAATATTTATGAGCTTGAATATGTTCTCGGAGAATAAAATTAAAAAAAGGAGAAAACATGGCAACTAAACTTTTTGAGGGGGTAAAAGAGTTTAAAAAAGAGGATTTTGAATCCCATAAAAAACTTTTTAATGAATTAAAAAAAGGCCAGAATCCCCATACTTTTTTCGTAGGCTGCAGCGACAGCAGGGTAGTGCCGAATGTAATTACTAAAACGCTTCCTGGTGAGCTTTTTGTAGTAAGAAATATTGCAAATGTTATTCCTCCCTATAAGGCAAGCGGTGAGACTGCTTACAAATGTACGGCAAGTGCACTTGAATATGCGGTAGAGTATCTGGAAGTCAGAAATATTGTGGTTTGCGGGCACAGTAACTGCGGAGGTTTAAAAGCCCTTTTTTATGATGAGGAAAAATTAAACAAACTTCCTATTGTTAAAAAATGGCTGAGTCTGCTCGATGATGTAAAAAAAAGTGTGGGCCATATTGAGGATGTTGCATTTAGGGAATGGGAGATTGAGCATTTAAATATATTAAAACAGATAGATAATTTAACTACATATCCGTTTGTTGAAGAGAGATTTAAAGAAGGTAAATTAAATATTTTCGGTTGGTATTATATAATTGAAACAGGTGAAGTTTATAATTATAATTTTGAAACAAGGGAATTTGAGCTTATAAATTAAGGATTTTTTCTAAAATAGTTATATATTCCTATTGCGATTCCTTTTGCAAGATACTGTTCATAAGAAGAATTAAAAAGTCTTTTGGCTTCCAAGGGGTTTGTTAAAAAACCTGTTTCTATGAGAATAGCAGGCATTTGGGTTCCGACCAACACCCAAAAAGGTGCAGGCCTTACGCCTCTATCTATAACGTCTTTGTATTTTTTTCTTAATGAATATAAAACCCCCGCCTGAACGTCTATGGCAAACTTTTGAGACGCTATTATTCTGTCATGATTTAAAAACCCCAAAATTACATTTTGGTCAAGATAATTAAGACCTTTTACCCCTTTGTTTTCTATTTTTGCCACCGAAATAGAACGTTTGTCACGGGTAGGGGAGAGAAAATACGTTGTCACCCCTTTTGTGCTTAAAGAATGATCAGGCGTAATATTACAGTGAATGGAAATAAATAAATCCGCGTGATGGGTGTTTGCAAAATGTGTTCTGTCTCTTAAAGGGATAAAATAATCTCCGTTTCTGGTCAGATATACAATGTAACCCATTTTTTTTAAATCATTATACAAATACTTTGCTATTCTCAAAACCGCAATTTTTTCCATTCTGTGGCCGATTCCTATTCCCCCGCTGTCTTTTCCCCCGTGTCCCGGGTCAATTACTATAATTTTTTGTTTGAATACTTTTGGCATAACAAGTGTTTTCATTTTTTGCTTTTTATTGTCTGTTAAATAGATAATTAATTTTTTATTTTCTATTTTATATTTGATTTTTTTTGAATAAATGACCACTCTTACCGTAATTTTATTGAACTGCGCTGTTTTTATTTTGATATTTTTTATTTTTTTTGAAAAAGGTTTTGAAATAACAGCATTTGGGATATCGAAAACATTAATATATTTTTTTAAAATAAAATGTTTTACCTTATTGGCCGGTAAAGTAATTATAAAAGGATTTGAAGATATAATTTTTATATAATTTTTTTTTGGTCTGTTATTTGGTGTAATATCTTCTTTTTTTGATTTTTTAATAACTTTTGGCTTTTGATAGAGTCTTTTATATTTGTTTTCATATTCTTTTACGTCAAAATTCAGATATTTTCCGCATTCAATCAAGTTTTTAAGGGCTTTGATTTCCTGTTTTTTATTATTGTCAAGTATAGAGGAAATATAAAGTTGCTGATATTTGTAATAATCTTTGTATGCGTTGTTAACCGAAGAGGTGTTACAGGCAAAAAGAAAAGAAAAAAGAAATATCAAAATAAATTTCATTCTTCTGTGAGCTCTTTTATCAAATCTTTTACATGAATTAATTTATCGGTTTTATATGCGTAAGCACCGCTGAAAAAAAGTCCTAAATTTTCATCACCGAGGTATCCGTCCGCAAGTCTGTCTGCAATGCAGTAGCCCACTTTTTTTGCTTCTTCACCTCTGTGGCACGGAAAAACACAGTTTGATATACATTTAATTTTTGGCCCTTTTTGTTTTTCAACCAGTTCAATAAGTTTTGTTCTGATTCCCCTTGCCGGGTATCCGACAGGTGATTTCATTAAAACAATATCTTCTTTTTTTGCATTCAAAAGTATTTTTTTCCAGTTTTCACTTGCGTCACATTCATACGTGAGTGCAAATCTAGTCCCCATCTGAACGCCGTTTGCACCTAAATTTAAAAATTTTTCAATATCTTTTTTATCCCATATGCCGCCGGCTGCAATAATAGGAATATTTTTATCCCATTTGTCGACTTCTTCCCTAACATCCGGAACTAGATTTTCAAGCTGGTATTCTTCTTTAAAACAGTCTTCATATTTGAATCCCTGGTGTCCTCCGCTCAGAGGCCCTTCCACTATTACCGCATCGGGGATTCTTTTATATCTTTTTTCCCATCTTTTGGCTATCAGTCTGAATGCCCTTCCAGTGGAAACTATAGGCACAAGCGCAACATCCGGAAAATCTTTTGTGAATTCCGGCATATCGGTAGGAAGTCCAGCTCCTGTTATTATTATATTGGCCCCGGCAATGCATGAATCGGTTACAACTCTTCCGTAATCGTTAATGGCATATAACACATTTGCCCCAAGCGGATTACTCCCACATATTTTTCTTGCATTTTCAAAAATTTTAATCAGACCTTCTTTGGAATAAAAATTTTTTTCATTTAAAGGTCTTCCTTCAACCAGTTCTTTTGCATATTTTTTGTTTTCATAATATCCTGTACCGACAGTGCTTATAACCCCAAGAGCACCTTCTTTGCTTACATTTCCGGCAAGTTTGTCCCAGCTGATACCAAGTCCCATACCGCCTTGGATAATAGGGTGTTTTATTTCCCATTTACCTATTTTAAGAGGCTTTAATTTCATTTGATTCTCACTTTTGCAAATTTTCTTTTTCCTATCTGAAGTACAAATTCCCCATTTTGTAAGTTTATATTGTCATTTATTTTTTCGGAATTTACCCTGACTCCACCGCCTTTTATATGTCTTCTCGCCTCACTTTTTGAAGAGGCCAGTTTTGTTTGGGTAAGTGCACTGACCACATCCGTAGGCCCTAATTCAAATATTTGTATATCTTCGGGAAATTCACCTTTTTTGTGAACTTTGTCAAAATGCTCTTTTGCTTTAATTCCGGCTCCGTTTCCGTGAAATCTGTCAACTATTTCAATTGCAAGCATTTCTTTAATTTCTTTTGGGTTTCTTCCATTTTTCACTTCGTTTTTTAAGTTTTTAATTTCTTCAATTGATTTAGCGCTTAACAGCTCATACCAATCCCACATTAACTCATCGCTTATTGAAAGAACTTTTGCAAAAATTGTATTTGCATCTTCGGTTATTCCTATATAATTTCCAAGCGATTTACTCATTTTATTAATTCCGTCAAGCCCTACCAAAAGAGGCATCATTATTACGCTTTGCTCTTTGCCTACATTGTATACTTTTTGAAGCTGTCTTCCCATGAGAAGGTTGAATTTCTGGTCGGTACCGCCTATTTCAATATCACTTTTAAGTGCAACGCTATCATATCCTTGAAGAAGAGGATAAATAAATTCGCTTATGGCGATAGGGGTATTGTTTTTAAATCTTTTTTCAAAATCATCACGCTCAAGCATTCTTGCAACCGTGTATATTGTGGTAAGTTCAACTAATCCTTTTGCACCGAGTCCGTTGAGCCAAACTGAGTTAAATACGACTTTGGTTTTGTTTTTATCCAAAATTTTAAATACCTGTTCTTTGTAGGTTTCGGCATTTTTTTTAACTTCTTCGGGAGTTAGCATTTTTCTTGTTTTGTTTTTTCCGCTCGGGTCTCCTATCTGGGCTGTAAAATCACCTATTAAAAACTGAACGATAGCGCCGTAATTTTGAAAAACTCTCAGTTTTTGAAGGAGTACCGTATGTCCCAGATGTAAATCCGGGGCAGTCGGGTCAAATCCGGCTTTTATGGTGTAATTTTCACCTTTTTCAAAATAGTTTTTAAGAAGTTCTTTTATTCTTTCAAGTCCTATTATTTCGTCACTTCCTCTTTGTATTTCGGCAAGTGCTTTTTCCACTTTTTTATCAATATTCATTATTTAATCTCTCCTTTTTTCACTTTACATTTGTCATGCTCACCACCCCGCCGCTTTGCAACCGGCCGGGCAGGCTTTCACTTTTTTCACTATTTATTATACGCATCCTTTTTTGAAACAAATTCTATTATATTGTAATTTTTGCTTAATTTTTCTTTTATTGTATCAAATTTTTTTTCGTCAAACACTATTTCAACTTTACAGTTATTTGATTCATTTCCAAGATGGATGGAATGAATAAATATCCCGAAACCTGTTAAAAAATTTATAAATTTTGCAAGTTCCCCTTTTTTATTTTGTAAATTTACAACCAAAATATATCTGTTTTGCTCTTTTTGTATCCATTCCGCAAAAACAGCTTTATCCAGTTTTTTTTCGGCATTATTACAAAATCTGTGATGAATTTCAACTTCTTTTCTGTTAAGCAGGCCTAAAATTTTATCACCGTATTTCGGATGGCAGCAGTAATTAAAAGAAATTTCGTTTATATGTTTGTTTGAAAGAATACGTATATTGCCGAAAATATATTCTTTTAATGTAATATTTTTAAAATAAAGCATATTTCTTTTTCTTATTGTTTTATATATTTTTTTACTTACGTCTTTTAAAAAACTTTCGTCATCTACAATTTTTCCTATATTTTCACATAAGCCGTTTGCTTTTATCAAAGCCCTTATTTTAATAGTATCTAAATCAAATATGCCTTTTAGCATGGCAATGGCAAGCTTTCTGTCTATCTCTTTTTCTTTGGCATTGCAAAGTCTTTTTTGTTCGTATTTTGCCTTGCTTGTTTTAAGCGAATTTATCCAGCTGCATCTTGGAATTGGGTTATCGGCTGTTTTAATATTTACAATGTCGCCGGTTTTAAGCTCTGTTAACAGAGAAACCCTTTTTTTATTTATATAGGCTTCAAGAGCCCTGTTGCCTATATCCGTGTGTACGGCATACGCAAAATCAAGTGCCGTGGCCCCCCTTGGAAGGGTAAATGTGTCAAATTTTGGTGAATAAACAACAATGTCTTCACTGAATAAATCGTTTTTTGCGAGTTCGTAAAAATCTTCTATGTTTTCGTTGAATTTCAAATTTTCAAGCCATTTTACATTCGGCAAATCGGTGTTCAGTTTATATTTCCAGTGTGCCGCAATCCCAAATTCCGCTTTTTTGTCCATTTTTTGGGTTCTAATTTGAACTTCTATTATTGATGTGCCGTCATATACGGTGGTATGAAGGGTTTGGTATCCGTTTTCTTTTGGAATTGCAATATAATCTTTGAATCTTGAAATTAAAGGTCTGAAATTAAGATGGATAATTCCGAGTGTCTCATAGCATTCAATAGGCTCTTTTACAATAACCCTCACAGCAAGTAAATCAAGAACTTCTTCAATGGAAATGCCTTTTCTCTGCATTTTTAAAAATATTGAATAATAATGCTTTATTCTGCTTTTAATTTCGAAATCCGTTTTTAAAAACCCTTTTTTATACATTAATTCTCTAATTTTAAATGTAAAAGAGTTAAGTTTTTCGTGAAACTCTTCTTTGTGTTTCTTTATATATTCGTCTATTTTATTATATTCTTCGGGTAGTAAATATTTAAAAGACAAATCCTCTATGAGGTTTTTAATAGTGGCAATTCCAAGTCTGTGGGCAATCGGAGCATAAACCACGAGTGTTTCTTCTGCTATTCTTTTTTGTTTATGGTGTGGCAGGGCCGAGAGGGTGAGCATATTATGAAGCCTGTCGCAGAGTTTGATAATCAGAACCCTGATATCGTTAACAGAAGTTAAAATCATTTTTCTAAATGTCAGGGCCGATTTTGCAAGTTTTTCGTTTGAAGTGGAAGGGGCAAGGGAGTTTCCCCTGATTTCAACTATTTTGGTTAATCCTTCCACAAGTTCTGCTATTTCGTTACCGAATTCATCTTTTATATAATATATAGTATAATCTGTATCTTCTACAACGTCATGTAAAATCGCAGCGATAATAGGCACTTCTTCATTTATAAAGTAAGCAACCAAAGTAGCCACCAGTATAGGGTGTACAACATAATCCTCACCGCTTTTTCTTTTCTGCCCTGAATGTGCTTTTATGGCAAAATCCAAGGCTTTTCTTATTAGCGGTGTGTCTTTTTTTGATAATAAAAGTTTTTTTGCTCTGTTTACATCTTTTATATTTTTTGCATTTTCAACAAGGTTTAAAAAATCTTCTTTCAAATTTCTTTAACCTTTAAAGCACCTTTGGCTATTTCAAGTATGGCTATTTCTGTGTGTTGCATATTTTTTTTAGGCAAATCTACAAGCGGTTTTGCACCGTTTATCAGTTCTTTAACCCTTTTTGCAATTGCCTGCGATAATAAAAATCTGTCATAATTTACTTTCTCAAGCGCCTCGGCGTTTATTTTTTCTATTCTCATTTTTTTCTCCTTTTACTGTTTTACTATAGAATATTTTGCGTCATTATCATGTTTTAAAATCTTTAAGAGATTTCCTTTTTTAAACATATCGCATACGATAATAGGAAGGGAGTTTTCCCTTGCAAGGGCGATTGCCGTATCGTCCATTACCCTGATGTTTTCTTTTAGGGCATCTTCGTAATTTATCTCTTTTAAAAGTATAGCATCGGAAAATTTATTGGGGTCTTTATCGTAAATGCCGTCAACTTTTGTGGCTTTTATAATTGCACTTGCCCCTATTTCACTTGCCCTTAAAACTCCGGCCGTGTCTGTGGTGAAAAAGGGGTTTCCCGTACCTGCGGCAAAAATTACCACTCTTCCTTTTTCAAGGTGTCTGATAGCGCGTCTTACTATGAAATTTTCTGCAATTTCCTCCATTTTAATGGCACTTTGAACCCTGACTTCAAGTCCGTTGTTTTCAAGGGCTTCCTGCATTGCAACAGCATTAATTACAGTGGCAAGCATACCCATATAATCGCCGGATGTTCTTCTTATTATACCGTCTTTTGCCGCACTTACCCCTCGTATAAAATTACCTCCGCCTATAACAATGGCAACCTCAAAACCTTCGTTTATTACGCTTTTTATTTCATCTGCAAGATATTTCAGTATTTTTGTGTTTATACCAAAGCCGTCAACTCCAGCCAATGCTTCACCGGAAAATTTAATCAATATTCTTTTTGTTATTCTTTTCATCGGGGGCCTTTTTAAAAGTGTATTTTATCATAATTTTACATTTTTTTATCTTAAATTTATAACCTGCAGAGGATTAATAGCCCTGTCTTTGTATGTGACTTCAAATTCAAGTGAATTTTTGACCCTTGCTATGACTTCGCCTTTTTTCACATAACTCCCTTTTTTTATAAGCGGGGATATTTTTGTTAAATTTGCGTAAATACTGAATAAATTTCCTTTGTGCTTAATAAAAATTATTTTTTTGTCGCCGTCTTTCCCGACATATATCACTTTACCCGGGAAAATAGTCCTTACAAGGGAATTTGGCTGTGTTTTTATGGTTATTGAATCGTTGTAAATTTTTATTTTGTAAATAGGGTCTGTGTATGAACCGAATTTTTTAATTATTCTGCCTTTTACAGGGGGTATTGTTTTTGGACCTCTGTATCTTGTAAGTTTTGGCCTGAAATAGGCACTTCCCACTTTTTTAACGTTTAAAGGTTTTGAAATTTCAATACCGGTGTTTAGCGGTATTTTTTCAGGTATAATTCTCGGTTTTTTTATAATTTTGAGTTCGGCCAGTTTTTTTTGTAAAAATTTTTGTTTTTTAAACATATTCTGGAGTTTTGTCCAATACAATTTTTTTTGTTTTTTCAAAGAGAAAAGAATTTTTAACTGTGTTTTTTTCAAAACAAGCAGTTTTTGCTTTTTTTGTTCAAGCTCTTTTTTCTTTGCCGAAATGTCACTGATTTGTTGATTAATCATATTGATGTTTTTTTGGATGTCTCTGTTTTCTTTTATTAAGTTATTAATTTTTTTTGAATATTTTTTCAGAATTTTTAACGTAAGCGAAGTGTAAATCAAATCGTTTAGCGTATTTATTTTTTTTGAATCTATATAATAATTCTGGCTTATAAAAGAGGTTATTTCGTTATTTATATTTTTCTGTTTTTCCAACAGCCCTTTTTTCAGGTCATTAAGTTCATTTAAAGTTTTGGAGGAATTTTTAAGGGAATTTTGCAAAGTTCCTATCTGTATGTTTAAAGAAGATATTTTTTTATTTATACTGTTTAGTTTTTTCTGAGTGTTTATAATAGCCTTTGCGAGTGAATCCAGTTTGAGATTCATTTTTTTTATTGTGTATTTTGTATGGTTAAGGGCTTTTTTGGTCTGGCTCAGATTTGTTGCCTGTAAAAATATAAAAAGAAAAATTAATAAAAATCTCATTTTTTCCTTCCGATAATCACTATAATGGATGATAAAACTGAAATTAATAAAGACACTGCAAACAGCTTTAATAAAATATCTGTAAAACCAATATTGTAATTTATGGACAAATCTTTTATTATTTCATTAAAAAGTGCCGAATTTGTGAAATAATAAATTATTCCAGCGCTTATTAAAAATGAAATAAACGAATCTACAAAGGCTATTTTAAAAAGCGCCGCACCTTTAAACCAAAATGGCGCACCGAAAAGCTCCATTATATACATTCTCTCACTGTGCTCGAATTTCCATACTTCAAGCTGCTTGATAATAAGTAAAAATCCCAAAATACCGACTATTATCAAAAAAACGTTTGAAACAATTTTTAACAAAAAAAGAAGATTGTATATTTTTGTCTGGGCGGAACGGTATGTCAGCACTCTTTTTATAAATGGCTGGCGGGATAAATAATTTTCAATTTCCTCAAGCCTTTTAGGGCTTGGAAGCGTTTTTAGTTTCAGAGAATAAAAATACGGGAATTTAATGCTGTCAAAATCTATGTTTGTAAAATTTTTTTTAAGTTTTTGAATATAGGAGTTTATATTTATAGGCTCTATTTTCTCAATTTCTTTTATTTTTAAGGACTCGACGGGACTGTCTGTCACTATTGCAATGGAATAATTATTTACTATGCTTTTTTGGTATTTTTTTAAAATTTCGGAAAATGTCACATAAAAAAATATACTCAGCAGTATTGAAATTAAAGCTAAAATCAGGCTTATATGGCTTTTAAGAGAGTTCATAAACGTTTCCTTTTTCCAAATGGATATGTTTATATTCTATATTGAATGTCTGGGGAAGTGAATGGGATGCTATTATAACGGTAATTCCCAGTTTGTTTGCCATTATAAAAAGTTCCATTACTAAATTTGCCGAATATTCATCAAGTCCAGAGATAGGCTCATCCGCCAGAATCATAACAGGCTCGTGTATTATCGCCCTTGCAATTGCCGCACGCTGTTGTTCACCTCCGCTGAGTTCAAGCGGATATCTGTCGGCTTTGTGGGAGAGTTTTACTTTTGAGAGCAGATGCATGGCTTTCTCTTCTGCGTCTTCTTTTGAAAAACCGGCTATCAAAAGGGGCAGGGAGACATTTTTCAAGATATTCCATTCCGGTATTAATCTGAAATCCTGAAAAACAACTCCTATATATCTTCTGAGCTGAGAGAGTTTTGATTTTCTTATTTTATGAAGCTCAAACCCCCCTATGTTTAAAAATCCGCTTACTGATTTAATTTCCCCGTACATTGATTTAATTAAAGTACTTTTTCCGCTTCCGCTAACACCCGTTAAAAATACAAACTCTCCGCTTCTTATTGAAAAGGAGGCGTTTTTTATAACAATTTCGTTTTTATATCCGAGAGTAAGATTTTTTGCAAGAACAAGTTTACCCATGAAACAGCCTTTTTAATTTTAAATGTGCGATATAATTGTCTTTTATGGGGGCGGGAAGTTTAAAATACTCAGGTTTTTCTTTATTCAGGATATATAAATGTTCGGGTCTAGCAAAATTTCCTATGGTTGCCCTCAGCAGAGATGAATTTTTATCTATTTTAAATTCTTTTTCTATATGAATAACTGTATTATTGTATATTTTTGGGGTAAAATCGATATTTCTGAGTTTTTTTTCGAAACTGAAATCAAAATTTTCGTTGAGCTTCGGGGAATTTTCCAAAGAATACATATAAATATCATAAATATTTTTTCCCTGTTTAATCCACCTGTCTTCATATTTGCTTGATACGAAATAAGGTATGTTTTTTTTAACTTTCAGTTCGGTTTTTTCAAAATTTAAAAATTCATTCAAAGAATAATTAAAATAATTTTCGCTGTCTGTTCTCAGATGTAAAAATCCATGCGGTTTTAGAGTTCTTACAGATTCGTTTATAAAATTTTTGTTTATTAAGCGTCTAAGGGGTTTTTTGTCCCACGGAACAGGAAAATGGACATATATTGCATCAAGTCTGTTTGAAGGGATTTTACTAAGAATTATTCTTGCGTCGTGGTTTAAAATTTTCACATTTTGTATATTTTCCAACGTCACTCTTTTTAAAACCTGCTCGATTGAGGGTTTGTGAATTTCTATTCCTAAAATTGTTTTATCCGGATTTTCTTTTGCTAAATAAAGCAGGTGTCTGCCGCTTCCGAATCCCACTTCCACAATATCAATACCGCTTAAATCATCCGTAATTTTTAAAAGATTAATATCCGGCAGTTTTTCTTTTATTCCTGTTATATTTTCAAAAATTATATTTGAATTATGTAATTTTACAAATGCTAAATACGCTTTTTTTATTTCTTTGATAAGAGGTCTTGTGATTTTATCGTATTTTATTAAAAAGCCGTTTTCTTTTTTTGAAATTTTTATCAAAAACTGGGCATTTTTTGTTTTTACCCCTATTAAATTTTCAGCCTGAAACAAAAATTCCGTATCACCGGTTTTTTGCGGATATTTTATCTCTTTTAAATTATCAACTACGATATGGGGCATTAAAAAGAAACCTCCACTTTGGACGGTTTTGAAATAAGCCCGTATTTGTCTATTGCATAAATATAGTACGTTAGTGTCTTGTTTTTATCTGTTTGGGTGTCTGTAAATCTGTTGCCGTTTATAAGATATTTTTTTTCTTTTTTATTAAGTAAATTTCCGAGTTCTTTAACTATCAGATATTTCTTCGCCCTGTTGTCGGGTGAATTAAAAATAAATTCCACCCCGCTGTTTGTAATATTTGTCGAAACAAGCGGTTTTGCCGGTATATCCAGGGTTTGGCCCATAACTTCCGGGGTTTTTTTAAGCAGTGATTCTGTCTGATGAATGGTTAGCGCCGTTACTTTATAATATTCCGTATCTCCGTCTTTATCGATTTTATCGATATAAAAAGTATTTTTTGTTTTTGCAATCGGCACAAAAATTAAAAATTTTTTCTTATATATTTTATAATATGCCGCACCTTTTACCGGTGACCATGAAAGCTGAATTTTTTTAGGTAAATCGACTGTTGCTTTTACATTCATTACAACCGGTGGTTTGGGATATGTTGAAATTATGAGCTCTTTTGAAGGAGAAGATTTTAAATCATCAAAAGTAACCGCAATAATTCTGTATTTGTAAATTTTACCGTCTTTTAGGCCTTTGTCTATATATTCCACATTATATCTCGGTTTGAGTGTCGCGATATTTTCCCATTTTCCGTTTGTATCGTTAAATCGCTGTATTATATAAGAATTCACTCTTTCATTAGGGTGCGGTCTGAATATGATTTTTACTTCTCCTTTTGTTAAAGGCCTGATTTCAAGAGGAATTACAGGAGCTACGCTCGGAAGTGTTTTTTGTTCAGTTTCTATTGCTAAAGAAGGAATTTTGTTTTTGTCAAATGTTGCAATTCTGTATCTATAAAGAGTATTTGGTTTTAAATTGGTATCTACATACAGCGTTTGATAAGGGTCTTTTACAGTGATAATTTTTCCCCATTTTTTTGTTTTGAAATTAAATTTTTGTAAAAAATATCCTTTTATTCCTTTAACCGTATTCCATTTTAAAGCCATGGCGTTTCTGTCCGGATAAGCTTTGAAATTTGTGACTTTTGGTAAATTAGGATTTGATTTTGGTGCTGGTTTATTTACTGCACATCCGGTTATAATCATTAAAGATATCAGCAACAGAGCCCATTTTTTCATAATTAAATCCTTTTGGTAGGTTTTGTTTAAAATCATCAAATATAGGTGCAATTATACTAAGTTTTTTACCGTTTGGATGAGTCAGGTATAATTCATATGCGTGAAGCATAACCCTTGAGTTTTGATTTTTTGCGCCGTATGTCGTGTCTCCTATTATATATCGTCCAATTCGGCTCAGATGAACCCTTATCTGGTGTGTCCTTCCCGTAAAAAGTTTTGCGGCGGTTAAATTTTCAAAAAAAGGCACAAAAAGCGTTTTGGCGTTTTTTCCGTTGTTTACCACAGCCATTTTTATTCTGTTTTTTGGATTTCTTCCAATCGGGGCGTCAATGCATTTTGCTTCTTTTAAAGGGGCGTTTAGAAGCATAAGATAATATCTTCCCATTGATTTGTCTTTTAACTGGGCGCTTAAAAATGCGTGTGTTTTATTGTTTTTTGCTATTACCAAAGCTCCGCTTGTTTCTTTATCGATTCTGTGGACTATTCCGAACCTCTCTTCCCCGGCTATGGTTGAAAGTGAATAATTGTTTTGTTTCAGCCAGTCTACAAGAGTCGCCTCCTTTACACTGGGTGCCGTATGGACTACAATCCCCGGAGGCTTGTTTATAACAATCAAATCATCATCTTCATAAAGAACCGGTATGTCAAAATCGGCTTTTTTTGTTTTTTTTTCTTTTAAATTAGGAATAGTTACTTCTATTTTGTCGTTTTGTTTTAATTTAATGCCGCCTTTTTTTGCTGTTTTTTTATTTATTTTAACAAGTTCTTTTTTTATTAAACCCTCAACCTGGTTTCTTGAAACATCTAATTTTTCACTTAAGAATTTATCAAGCCTTTCAATTTTATCTGCTGTGAAATGTAATAATTTTTCATTTTCACTACTTACCATTTTCATTACCCACTTTTTTTTAATTTTACCAAAACTTGACAAAAAAATTAATTTTAATTAAAATCCTGAAAAACTACATTACTACTACCATGCAAGGATATTAATGAGCAATCAGAACAATGTTACCAATCATAACGGTAATAAACAAAGAACCCATATACCTGTTGAAGGTTATACGATTGAAGAGCTTAGAAGTATGCCTACAAGCGAGCTTATAAAAATTGCAAACGGTTTGGAGGTGGAAAATCCTCAGGAATTCAAAAGACAGGATTTAATGTTCGAAATACTTAAAACACAGGTTGCAAAAGGCGGATATCTGCTTTTTACCGGTATTTTGGAAGTAATGCCCGACGGATACGGCTTTTTAAGAAGTATAGGCGGAAATTTTGAAAATTCGGTAAACGATGTGTATGTCTCCCAGACTCAGATAAGAAGATTTGCGCTTAGAACCGGGGATATTGTAACAGGTCAGGTAAGGCCTCCGAAAGATCAGGAAAAATATTACGCCCTTTTAAAAATAGAGGCGATTAATTATTTGCCTCCGGAAGATGCAAAAAAAAGGCCTCTTTTTGACAATTTAACACCTCTTTATCCAAACGAAAAACTAAAACTCGAATATGAGCCCACAAAACTGACAGGAAGAGTGCTTGATTTGTTTGCACCTATTGGAAAAGGTCAGAGGGGACTTATAGTGGCACCTCCAAGAAGCGGTAAAACAGTGTTTTTAAAGGAAATTGCCCACGGAATTACAAAAAACCACCCCGAAGTGACTCTTATGGTGCTTTTGGTGGACGAAAGACCCGAAGAAGTTACAGATATGCAAAGAAGTGTAAAAGGCGAAGTATTCAGCTCAACATTTGATAAACCAGCACAAAATCATGTAAGGGTTGCTGAGCTTGTGATTGAAAAAGCTAAAAGAATGGTTGAGATGGGAAAAGATGTTGTAATTTTACTCGATTCAATCACAAGACTTGCAAGAGCGTATAATACCGTTACACCTGCAAGTGGAAAAGTATTAAGCGGAGGGGTTGATGCAAATGCACTTCATAAACCAAAAAGATTTTTTGGAGCCGCAAGAAACATAGAAGAGGGCGGAAGTTTAACAATAATTGCAACTGCTTTAATTGATACCGGAAGTAAAATGGATGAGGTTATTTTTGAAGAATTTAAAGGTACCGGTAATATGGAAGCGGTATTAAGCCGTAGAATTGCAGACAGAAGAATATATCCTGCAATTGATTTACTTAAATCCGGAACAAGAAAAGAAGAACTTTTATTAACTCCGGAAGAGCTTGCAAAAGTCTGGGCTATAAGAAATATTATAAGCGAAATGGATGAGATTGAGGCGCTTAAGCTTATGTATTCAAAAATGTTAAAAACTAAAAACAATCGGG
Source organism: Lebetimonas sp. JH292 (assembly GCF_000523275.1). Classification (NCBI taxonomy): domain Bacteria; kingdom Pseudomonadati; phylum Campylobacterota; class Epsilonproteobacteria; order Nautiliales; family Nautiliaceae; genus Lebetimonas; species Lebetimonas sp. JH292. The sequence goes on from NZ_ATHQ01000001.1 coordinate 1,122,485, forward strand.
AATTCTTAAGCGTAATTAATGAATGAAGTGCGGTATATTTGACAGCGGAATAGGTGGCTTAAGCGTTGCCTCTTCTATTTTGAAAGCAAAACTTTTCGATGAAATAATATATTATGGTGATACTGCAAGGGTTCCTTACGGAAACAAAAACGAATCTACAATAATCCGCTATTCCCTTGAAGCCATGGAATTTCTTAAAAATTTTGATATTGATTTTTTAGTTGTGGCATGTAATACTGCAAGCGCTACTGCTGTGGAAGAGCTTAAAAAAGAGGCTTCTTTCCCTGTGGTGGGTGTAATAGAAGCCGGTGTAAAGGCTCTGGAGAATGAAAACAAAAATTCAAACATTCTGCTTATAGGTACAAAAAGAACCGTCAGTTCCGGAAAATATGAAAAACTGCTTAAAAAGAAAGGTTTTAAAAACATAACTTCAATTGCAACGCCACTTTTTGTGCCGTTGGTAGAAGAGGGTATAACGGATGGAAAAATAGTAAATGATGTGTTTGAGCTCTATTTCAAAAATATCGACAGGGAAAAAATAGATATTGTAATCCTTGGATGCACACATTATCCATTTTTGTCACATTCTCTTCAAAAATATTTCCCTAATGCAAAACTTATACACTCTGGTCAGGCAATAGTTGAGCTTTTAAAAAATGAATACAATCTTACCCCTAAAAAATCTACTTCAATAAACCTTCTTGCAAGCGACGATCCGGAGGGTCTGAGAATCAGGGCAAAAGAGTGGCTTGATATAATTAATGGATAAAAATTTAATTAAATGATAAAATCAGGTTTTTTACATATTCAACCAGCTCTTTTTCGTCTTTGTATCTTGCTTCATTGTTTTTTATTTCATACGGATACCATGTTACCTCGCTTAAATGAATCTTTTTAAGACGTTTTAAAAATTCTTTATTCATCCTAAAAGCGCCTGTTTCTATATTGTTTATTTTATTTAAGTTTATATTTTCGTTTAAATATTTTATAAAATTTTTGTAAATTTCTTTGAAGTTTTCTGTTTTTATAACAGGGTCTATTGCAATTTCCACATTATACCCTTTGTTAAGGGCTAAATTCAGGGCTTTTATCCTTTTTTCAATATTCGGTGCTCTTTTTTCAAATTTTGTTATTTCATTAGGAGAAAGTGAAAACGTCAAAATAAAATTTTTTGGCGGATTATCCGGTAGTTTTGAAACATTTGCCGATTTTGTGCGGCTTTCTATCAGTAAATCGTCTCTTTTTTCTGCAAGTTCAACCCATTTTTTATGAAACGGATATATTCCTTCAAACGCCGCCAAATCGCTTTCATAACTTATGGGGATAAATGCGTTTTTCAGTTTTTCGGCTTCTTTTATAAAATCTTCTTCGTTTACAAAAATTACAGGATAACCGCTTGGATACATCCCCCCTATATAGCAGTATTCGCAGTTATAAACGCATCCGAGAATCTGGGTGGAGTAATAAAAATTTTCATAACCTTTTGAATTGCAGAATTTGCTTCCTTTATAAAAGGAAACATTCTCTTTTACTGCCAGAATCAGCCTGTTTTGGGATTTTTGCCAGTTAAAATTCTGACGGCTTCTGTTGAAAATATCTTTATAATGTGTGATTGTTATAACTTTCGGATTGTATTTTTTGATTATATGCTTCGTTATTTCATAATTTTCCGCTCTTTTTTCAAGATAAACAATCATCCTTTTCCTTAAATATATTAATAATTTATGTTATAATAATAGCATAACTTAAAAGGGGTGTGTTATGAAAAGAATTGTTTATTTTAACTAAAAATAAATGATACTGTTACTTTAAAAGCTAGAGAATTATAGCAAAAAGACTTTTCAAAATAATAAAAATTGAAAAACAAATAAGTAAACTTAAATTGTTTAAATTAGCAATGATAACCATATCCACATCTAAAAATTTAAGAGTTGAAGAATAAGGGTATATTTATATAAAAGAAATTGAATGTCTTTAAATTTAGAAATGGATATAGAAAAGATTTGCAGAAAATATAATGCGACAATTTTGCTATTCGTCCGTATGCATTTAGAGTTTTTGGAAACAACCAGTATAAAAGAGCGGGTGAAGATTTTAATATAACAATAAAAGCGGTTGATAAAAATTATAATTCTATTAATTCTGGTACAGTTGATAATGTTAAAGGAGTTAAGGATTATAATGTTTCTTTAAATGATTTAAAAATAAATTCTAAATTTTATGTTCCTACTGATGAAGAAATACGCCAAATGAATATAGATGTCAATGATAAAAATGACACAGATAGAAGCAGAGTGGCTTATTGTCCTGATAAAGGAAAATTTAGTGTTGTAGGAAATCCATCATTTAATAATGGTGAAGTAAATGCAACACTTCAATTTTCTGAAACAGGTGTTTTGGAAATTAATGTAAGCGAAAAACCGGGAAGTGAATTTGCTAAAGTAGATGAAAAAGATACACCAGATAATCAAAGATATATTAAATCTGCTACAACAATTTACGATATAAATGATATAAATAAAACAGATTTATTAATGTTTATTCCTTATAAATTTGTAACTGACGGGGAATATTTAACAATTCCAAGTAATCAGGATAATTGGGTTTATATGTCAAATGAAGTAAATAAATCAAATACTACTTACCAAATACCGAAAATGGCAGCTTATATTAAATATATTATAAAAGCTGAAAATAAAAACGGTGATGTTGTTAAAAATTATACAAAAACATGTTTCCCAGATGTTGATGAAGCTCACGCTCCACGAAGAAACGGTTTAAAATTGAATACAACATTTGATTTATTTTTAGATGCCGATTTAAATATAACAAAAGATGCGACTATTTCAGCTTATACAGCAGATAATTATGACACTGCTGTATGGACACCTAATAAAAAAATTAATTTAACAGACGGTAATAATTCATTACAAGAGTGGATTGGCGCAACTAATTTTGAAAACGGGGAGGGTAATGCGAAGGTATATTTTAATATAAACAAAAATTATAAAATTCCTGTGAATGAAATAAATATTACAATAAATGACATAAACACATCCACTTCTTGGATGAATAATCCGGGAGCTACAAATAAATTTATAGGAAAAGATATAAATAAAACTATTAAATTTTTATACGGAAGAATAAAAGTTAATGATGCTACAGGAATAGGTAGAGAAATAAATACAACTTTTAAATATGAATATTGGAATGAAAATAAAGGATGGGTTGAAAATAAAGAGCATAATGAAACTTTTGGAAAAGTTTATTTTGATAAAAGTTATATAAATACAACAAAACTCTCTGATTCTAAAATTTCTGCTAATGAACATAATATTGTAAACGGTGAGCAGAACATAACATTTTTAACTACTCACTCTTTACCTTATGGAGCTAAAATACATTTATCAATTGACAGCTGGCTTTGGTATCATCCGTTGGCCAAACCGTATAAAGATCCAAGTTCTTCAAATTTAGACTGCTTAACACATCCTTGTATGAAAGTTAACTTTTTAACTAATTCTACCGGATGGGGAGGAGTAAATTCCAATGCTGTGGGAAATAAATTCAATGAGTCAAACAGAACCTCAAAAGTTGGCACATCAGAGAAAAATGTTTCTAAAAAAGAGGTTAAAAAATTAAACTGGTAATAAATTCCTGAACCTCTTTTTTGTTTTTTAATACCGGAAAATCTGGAAAATTTTTTTCTTTGATTTTATAAAAGGTTAAAATTTGTTTTAATTTTTCTTTTTGTGATTTTGTAAGTTTCATTTTCTTTTCCGCTTCGCTGAGCGCTGTATAAATATCTTTAAAAAAATTTTCTTTTTTGGGAAGCGTATCAAGAATTTTTTCTATTGTAATCAGATGGCTTTTTATTAAAGACGGTATTTCTTTTTCATCAGGTTTTTTTAACGGCGTGTCGCTTACGATTTTGTAAAGCATTATTTCCTCAACATTTAAAAATTTGTAAGCCGCTTCGAAAAAACCGCTGCTTTCCATATCCACAAGATTATAATAATCCCCTGTTTTATCTACACATATTATTTCAGAGGAGGGTTCTGAGAAGAAATCCGGATAATATTCTTTTTGAGAACATAAATCTTTGATTTTATAAATAAAAAAACCCCGGTTTATTTCGTAACAATTGCTTCCCGCAATACCGAAATTAATGCTTGGATAACGATTTTTTTGTAAAACAAGTGCTGTGGAAACAGCGGAATTTATTTTGCCGCTTCCTGTGACGGCAAGATTGATGTAACCGTTTCGAAACAAAGAGGAATCAGGCTTTAAACTGAAATGTTTTATAATCTCTTTTGCCTCTATGTAAAGAGCGGTTATGATGTTGAGCATTAAAAAACCTTTTTAAAGGAATTATATGGAAAAATTTGAAATTTTTAAAGAACTGATAATTAAAGAAAAATATTTCGAAGCACATGAAATACTGGAAGCTGAGTGGCATAAAATTAGAAAAAGTGATAATGATTTAAAATGGGCTTTAAAAGGGCTTATAAATGCGGCCGTGGCGATGGAGATTAAAAAAAGAAAAAGAGACGGATATAAACTGGTTTGGAAAAATTTTGAAAAATATGAAAAATATTATGATTTAGATGAAAATATAAAAAAAACTGCTGAATTTGTCAGAAAATATAAGCCTTAATATTTTTCCCAGAAAAATTCTATCCACTCTTTTGTTTCATGAAAATAAAAGTCAGGTTTGAATTTTGATGCAGGTTTATAAAAAATAGAAACAGATTTGAAAAATTTATCGGGATATTTTGTTTTTAATTTATTCATAACTTCCAAAAAAGTATCGCCGCTGTCGCTTATGTCGTCCACCACTAAAATATTTTTGTAATTTTCCAAATTTGGAATATTCCAGACTTTCGGGATAGAGAGTTTTGTTGTTTTATCGTAAGAACTTGCATTTATTGTAAAAACTTCTTTAAGATTGAAAATTTCAGCCAAATGATGAGCCAAAGTCATTCCGCCCCTGATGATTGCCACTATTGCATCCGGTTTTGGTATTTGATTTTTTTGCAAATCAATTTTCATCTCTTCATAAGAATAAAATTTCATAAACTTCCTTTTTTTAAAATTATACTATTTTTACCCTTGCATTTAAAAAAAAAAATCGATATAATTTCAATCCGTTTGGGCTCGTAGCTCAGTTGGTTAGAGCAACCGGCTCATAACCGGTTGGTCGCAGGTTCGAGTCCTGCCGAGCCCACCACCTGCCCAGGTAGCTCAGTCGGTAGAGCAAGGGACTGAAAATCCCTGTGTCGGCGGTTCGATTCCGTCCCTGGGCACCACCATTATGATGTAAAATGAAAAGTAAAAAAATGTAAAATTATTATTTAATATAGTGTCAGACACTATATATTAAATAATAAATAATTAATAATAGAAAATGAATAATATAAATCGAATTAGTATCAATATAATGTTTGGCACTATATAATCAATGAATAATTGATAATCCATTCACTATTTTACCCCGTATGTGTGAATAAATTCTTTTCTTGAGACCAGATTTTCAAGTATTGCAAAAAGTATCATAAAATTAATAAAACTTGTTCCCCCGTGACTTATAAGCGGAAGAGGGACCCCTACCACGGGAGCCAGGTCCATAGTCATTGCCATATTGATAAAAGCATAGGTAAAAATCATTATTCCAACCCCTCCGTACATCACTTTTGCAAAATAATCGTCTTTTAATTTTTCCGCTTTGTCAATAAAATAAGCCACAAGTAAAAAATATAAGCCGATTACAAACAGTGCGCCCAAAAATCCGAATCTTTCAACAAGATAGGCAAAAATAAAATCGCTGCTTACAATGGGTAGGAATTTTAAATTTGCCTGCGAGGCGTTTTTTTTGCTTTTGCCTTTAAGCCCTCCGCTTCCGATGGCAATAATCGACTGTTTTACATGGTAACCGGGTTTATTTAGAAAATGTTCGATTCTTTCTTTTTGATAATCCTTCATAAAAAACTTATAATAAACAGGTGCAAATAAAATGCTGAAAATTCCAATGCCGAGCCACACTTTTTTATCTACCCCTATTATAAAAAGAACACCGAAACCTATTATTAAAGTAATAAGAGCGGTTCCCAAATCAGGCTCTTTTACAATTAAAATAAAAGGTATTATTATGTAAACGGACAGCCTTAAAAATTCTTTAAATGAATAAAGAGGCCTGGGCGGGTATTTGTAAATTAAGTATCCCAGCATAAGCAAAAGTGTTGTTTTCATAAATTCTGCGGGTTGAATTGTCGCATTTACCAGTGGTATTCTCAGCCATCTTTTGGCTCCCAGAATTTTTACGCCGAAAATATCAACGGCAATAAGCAACACTACATTCAGCCAGTATATTACCGGGATAAGCCATAAAAGTTTTCTTATCGGTATCAGATATACCGTTACGAACACCAAAAAACCTATTCCTATATAAATAAGCTCTTTATAAAAAAGTTTATGCGAAATTTCGTTTATTAAAACGAGGCTTATTATTATAAAAGGCAGTATTAAAAAAAGAAGAAAAAAATCGAATTTTTTTAAGTATTGCATGGTTTTTCGGAATATTTCTCAAACAATATATCCATTGTTTTTTCGAGTGATTCGGAGGCATGTTCTATTTCTTTGAAAATTTCTATAATTCTGTCTTTTTGGTTTATGCATGAGTGTTCAGGAATACATTCCAAAGCTCTGTTTGTTAAATCGTGGATTTTTTTATGCAGTGTGTCTTTAATCTGTTTATATTCAGGATAACAGCCTATTTTGTTTACAGTGCCTTGCATTAGCAGCCATCTTCCAAATTCACATTCATTATCTTTTGTTAAAGGAATCTCTTTCTCTTCTATAATTGAATCATGGGCATTTAACTTATATATCAAATGTGATAATTTGGCTAAATCCATCAATAATCTCAAACTTGCCAAATCCACATATTTTTTGTTTTCAAGCGATTTGTCCCTGAATCCTTCAATCATTGCGGAAACTTCATCCACATCGTCTTTTGACTCTATTGCCATAGATGTTATTTTTTCGGAATTTGACTGAATTTCGCTGGTTTCCTGCTGAAGAGTTTTGATTGTTATTGATATTTCGCTTGTCGCCTTTTGGGTTCTTTCCGCTAGTTTTCTGACTTCGTCGGCAACTACCGCAAAACCTCTTCCGTGTTCACCGGCTCTTGCCGCTTCTATTGCCGCATTGAGAGCAAGTAAATTTGTCTGGTCGGCAATGTCGGTAATCAGTTCAACAATTTTGCCTATTTCTTCCGTTCTGTTATAAAGCATATTAATGGCTTCGTTTGTATGGGAAATAAAATCAATTAATTCATTTAATACATTTGAAAGGTTAATTGTTTTTTGAGAGGATTTATCCGCTCCTTCATAAATTTCTGTTGAAAGGGAATCTATTTTTTGCATAAATTCTTTCAGTTTTTCATCAAGAGAGAGTTTGATTTCATTTAACTGTTTATTGATTCCTCCCCCTAAATTGTTAAGTTCTATTGCTAGTTCGTTTCTTTTGGTTTCTTTTATTGCCGTTGAAATGGATTTAATTGCCTTATTTACCTTTTCAACGGTAAATTTGAATTTTCCCTTATATCCTTCAAGCGGAATATCCCTGTAATCTATTCCGTTTTCCGCCGCTTCTATGGAATATGAAAGATCTTTTTCAAAAGCTTCAAGCTGGTCAAGCAGATTGTTTAGTGCCCATGCCTCTTCAAAAAAACCGGATTCTTTGTTTATATTGGTGATTCTCGGCTGAAAGTTCCCGTTTTCGGCTTCTTTCAAAACTGATTTAATTTTTTCTTTTAACGGGTCGGTTTTTTCTTTATTTAAGGTTGTAATGTAAATTGCAATAATTATTCCCACAACGGCGATACCAGTGTTTATGTAGTCATGATAAACATATCCTATTATTCCCATTATCAAAAATAACAATGCGGCCAGATAATTTAATATTTTAGAGTTCATTTATTATTCCTTTTTGAATTTTTATCATTAATTCATTGAAATTCATATTTTTTGAGCTCAAAAGTTCATTTACGGCATCGACTCCGGCTTCCATCCCGGAAGCAGCTTCTATGGAGAGCAGATTTTGATACAGCGGCTCAATTATATTTTTAAATCCATCTCTTGGCTTTCTTCTTACGGAATAATATCCTATATGGCTTCCGTTATCGTCAAATGTCGGGGAAATATTTGCCATTACCCAGTAATATCCTCCGTCTTTTCTTAGATTTTTAACATATCCGAACCATTCTTTTCCGTTTTGAATATGCTCATACAAAATTTTAAATGCACATCTCGGCATATCCGGATGTCTCAGTATATTATGCGGTGAGCCCAATATGTCACTTTCATCATATCCGGACAGTTTTATAAATATTTCATTACCGTATAAAATTCTGCTTTTTAAATCTGTTTTACTTACAATAAAATCCTCTTCTTTTAAGATATACTCTTTTTCTATAGGGGTAATTCTTGGCTTTTTCATTTTTCATCCTTTACTTTGATTCCGTCTATTCGGTATTTTACCAAAACTTCTATTTTTTCAAGAGAATCTGCCAAAAAAATTATCTTTGTATCCAATAAATAATTTTCAGCGGTTTTCTGAAAAATTTCAGCTTTTTGTAAACTGTCTGTAAATGCGTATTTTGCATTTAAATTGGTAATAAAAATCAGCTCTTTTACCGAATTGATTATAACGCCATAAGGAATATTATTATTTTTGCAAAAAACAAATGTGTCAATTAATTTATCGTTATATTGAAAAATTATTGTTGTGTTTGAAGGAGTGTTTTTTATTTCTTCAATTGAGTTTACTTTTATAAAATTTTCATTGCTAAACGGTTTTTCAAGAATCAGCATCGCATTCCTTACAGTAATATTTTCCGTTTTTAAATTTTGCGTCTTTTTTTAATACAAATGTTTTACACTTTTCACACGGGACAAATTCATTTTCATCATTATTGTCTTTTTTAATTTTTTTATTTGGTCTAAACATATAATAAATTACACCTATTATAATTAAAAATATTATTATTTTTCCCATTGCTTTGCCTTTATAAAAACATAATTTCTGTTTTTTTTATTAATAATTTTAGCATTTATTCCCCCCAGTTCTTCCAAAGCATTGGAACCTTTATATAAAAGTATTGTACCATTTTTATCTAAAAAAGGATTTACCAAATTTAAAAAATCGTCTGTTTTCATAACCGCCCGGCTTGTGATTAAATCCGCTTTGCCGATATCCGATTTTTCCACTCTTTTTGGAATTATTTCAACGTTGTTTAAATCTAAGAGTATTTTTATATAATTTAAAAAACTGTATCTTTTTTTTAAAGGTTCAATTAAATACCATTTTGTTTGAGGCAAGGCAATTGCTAAGACAAGTCCGGGAAATCCGGCTCCCGTGCCCACATCAGCAGCGGTTTTTGCATTTTTGATATATTCTAGTGGAAAAAGGGAATCTTCGATTTGGGCAAAAATTTCTTCTTTTGTGGTGTAATTGGTAAATTTATGTGTTTTGTTCCATTTTAACAGCTCATTTGCAAATATTTCGTATTTTTTATTCATTTTTTATTCTCCATTTTTTCATTTTTCATTTTCCATTATCACCACTCACTATTTCACAGTTTGTGTCCGAGTTTTTCTTTTTTTGTTTTTAAATAAAATTCGTTGTAAGGGTTTGGTTTTACAATTATAGGAATTCTTTCAACCACCTCTATTTCTTTAAAAGCGAATTCTTTTTTTGGATTGTTTGTTAAAAGCCTTATTTTATTAATACCGAAATCTTTTAAGATTTTTTCCACTATACCAAAATCTCTCATATCCGCCTCAAATCCCAACTGATGATTGGCTTCCACGGTATCAAGTCCCGCATCCTGCAAGGCATAGGCGTTTACTTTGTTAAATAACCCTATTCCTCTTCCCTCCTGTCTTAGGTATATTACCATTCCCCCTTTTTCATTTATTGTTTTGAGAGCCTCTTCAAGCTGTTCTCCGCAGTCGCATTTAAGGCTTCCCAGCGCATCGCCTGTTAAACATTCGCTGTGAATCCTTACAATAGGTGTTTCGGGTAAATTCTCTGTGAAAATAACCAGATGTTCTTTATCGTTTTCTATGAATGAGCGTATTTTAAATTTTCCGTATCTTGTCGGGAGATTGGCTGTTTGCGAAATTTTCAAAAAAACTCCTTTTTTTGATAAAATTATATCTTAATTCAGATAAAGGATAGAAATGAGACATTTTTTGTGGTTTATAGATTATAAAAAAGAGGAAATAGAAGAAATAATAAAACTGGCGTTTCAGATAAAAAAAGAGACAAAAGCCAAAATTTTTAAACCTTATTTAAAAAATACCCAGCTTGCTATGATTTTTGAAAAAAGTTCAACAAGAACGAGGGTTTCTTTTGAAGCGGGAATAAACCAGCTCGGTGGAAACGGCCTTTTTTTAAGCAGCCGCGATATTCAGCTTGGACGGGGAGAGCCTATAAAAGATACTGCAAGGGTTATTTCGAGAATGGTCGATTTGGTGATGATTAGAACATTCGGACAGGAAAGGCTTAGCGAATTTGCAAAATACTCACGTGTGCCGGTAATAAACGGGCTTACGGACTTATGTCACCCTGTGCAGCTGCTGGCTGATTTAATGACTGTGATTGAATTTAAAAAATTTGATTTTCGCAGTCCTGAAAAAACGTTGGTTTCTTATGTGGGGGACGGCAACAATATGGCACATTCCTGGGCAATTTTAGCGGGTATTTTAGGATTTAATTTGAATATAGCGACACCAAAAGGCTATGAAGTGGATAATTTTATTAAAAATAAAGCGCTTGAATTTGCCAAAGTCAGCGGTGCTTTGATTAATTTTTATAATGACCCTAAACTTGCCGTAAAAAATGCAGATGTTGTTACTACCGATACATGGGTCAGTATGGGTCAGGAACAGCAAAAAGAAAAAAGAATAAAAGATTTTAAAGGATATGAGGTAAATAATAAATTAATGACTATGGCTAAAAAAGACGCAATATTTTTACATTGTCTTCCGGCATACAGGGGATATGAAGTGAGCGAAGAAGTGTTTGAAAAATATGAAGAGGCAATATTTGCTGAAGCGGAAAACAGACTTCATGCACAAAAAGGTTTAATGGTATGGTTGAAAAAATAAAAAAAATTTCTCCCAATCCGGCAATAATAAAATGTATGGATTATGAATTAAAAGAAGGGGATAAAAAAAGTTCTCTTTGGATTATAGAAATAGACGATAAAATAAAAGTGGCCCTGAATTTTGAAGAATATATATCATTAATAGAGGGGATGAAAAAACTGTTAAAAGAAAATTTTGATTTAAAACTTGAAAAAGCCATTTTAAGCGAGTTTCCGATTGATTATGACGATGTAAAAGCTGTAGTATTGGAAGAGATGAAGGAATATCCTGATAAAAATATTAATGATGTTGTTAGAAAAATAAAAACAGAACACCCGAATCTGTTTTATGATATAAATGTAGATAATATCTTCTAAAAGAAAAATTTTTTCCTTTTTTTTATTTTTTCCTTGACAAATAAATATTTTTTAATTATAATTGCAATGTAACAAAAAGTAATAAAGGAGTGCCAAATGGCATGCGAAAAAGATACAAAACAATTGGCTAAAGAAGCCGAAAATAAAACACAAAAAGAGGAGGTAAATATGGAAAATGTTCAAACACAAAGTGGAGTATTGGTATTAAAAGAAATGCCTGAATTTAAAGCGGAAGCTTATAATGCGGAGTCTGGTCATTATACAGAAGTCAGCAGCGAAGATTATAAAGGAAAATGGACAGTAGCATGCTTTTATCCGGCAGATTTTACATTTGTATGCCCAACTGAAATTGCGGCAATGAATGCGGCACTTCCGTTTTTAAAAGAACTTGGGGTAGAAGTATTGGCTGTTTCAACAGATACTAAATTTTCACATAAAAGATTTGTGGAAACCGAACCACTATTAAAAGATCTTAAACTTACAATTGCTCAGGACCCAACTGGTGAAATTACAAGAAAATTCGGTGTAATGATTGAAGGTGCGGGACTTGCACTTAGAGGTAGATTCTTAATCAATCCAGATGGACAAATTGTAGCTGAAGAAGTTCAAGCTCCACCTGTAGGTAGAAGCGTAAAAGAATTTTTAAGACAAATTATTGCTCATCAGCATGCATATAAAACTGGAGAAGTTTGCCCTGCAAACTGGAAACCTGGTAAAAAAACACTTCCTGTTAACACTGATGTAGAACCAATGACAGGAAATGTCGGAGGTTATGTAACACTAGAAGATTTAATAGATGAAAATGATGTAAAAGAAATGGAAGAAATGGTAAAAACGTTTAAAAACGCTTAATTTCTTCTTTTTCTGTTTTTTAAAAAATATTTCTTTATATGTTTTTTAAAAAACAGAAAGAAAGGTTAATATGAAAAATATAAAAAATATTCTTGATAATTCCACTCTCAAGACAACACCTCAAAGACTCGCTATTTTAAAAGAACTTGAAAATCAGGGACATGCAAGTATTGAGGAAATTTATGAAAAAATAAAAGAGATGTTTCCAAGCATTTCTCTTGCAACTATTTATAAAAATATTACCTCTTTAAAAGAAGAGGGTATTATAAGCGAAGTTTGTCTGCATCAAAAGCCAAAATACGAATTAAGCAAAGAAGACCATGCTCATTTTATATGTAAAAACTGCGGCAGAGTTATAGATGTGCCTTTGAATAAAAGTATTATAAACGATATAGAGGAAAAATTCCCTGATACACAAAAAGAGCTTTATATTTACGGTATTTGTGAAGAATGCAAAAAAGAAATGAAAAATAAATAAAGCTTTTGCAATTGTTTATGCTTCCCATAATGAAAAATTAGCCGGAGAAATCAGAAAAACAATAGAAGAGTTTTTATATAAAAATTTTCCGGAAATAGAATTTTATTTTGATATTGAAATTATTTAAATTTCAATAATCCTTATCATATTTGTAGTTCCTTCTTTTCCTACAATACTTCCCATTGTGACAATAATTTTGTCTTTGGGTTTTAGAATGTTGTCTTGTAAGGCAATTTCACGGAATTTACCAATCAATCTTTCAGGATTTTTTATTTTAGGGACTTCAATTATATTTTCAACCCCCCAGACAACTTTTAATTTTCTGCTTGTAACTCTACTGTGCGTTACAGCGATAATAGGGGATTTCGGCCTGTATTTTGCAATACTTTTTACAGTTGTTCCTGAACTTGTGAAACATACAATAGCCTTGGGGTTTATACCTTTGTCTAAATCAGAAATACTTGCCGCAATGGCGTCGATGTCTTGGATTTCGTATCTTTTATTATACGGATAAATATATTGGGTTTCAATTATTACTTTTTTCAATGTTTCAACCGCATTAACAGGATATTTCCCGACTGTGGTTTCATCACTGAGCATTACCGCATCGCTTCCGTCCATTACCGCATTTGCCACATCACTAACCTCGGCTCTTGTCGGAAAAGGGGAATTTACCATCGATAAAAGCATTTGCGTTGCCGTTATTACAGGTTTTTTTAATTTATTTGCACGTCTTATTATTTTCTTTTGGATAACGGGGACTTTTTCAAGTCCCACTTCAATTCCCAAATCGCCTCTTGCCACCATAACTCCGTCTGCGACTTCGATTATTTCATCTATGTTTTCAACACCTTTTTTTGTTTCAATTTTTGCAAAAACCCAAGGAGAGGCATTGTTTTGTTTTAAAATCTGTTTTGCTTTTAATATATCTTCTTTAGAGTTTACAAATGAAATGGCAACAATATCTACTTTATTTCTGGCACCAAAAACCAAATCTTTTTTATCTTTTTCGGTAATTGCAGAAATTTTAAGGTCGGAATGAGGAAAATTAACCCCTTTTCTGCTTGAAAGTACTCCTTCGTTTTTTACTTCCAGAGTAACGTAATTTTTATCTTTGTCTATTACTTTTGTACGTATGCTTCCGTCTGCAAAAAAAACATATTCTCCTGTTTTTACGTCATCGATTATTTGAGGATAGCTGATTGTTAAATCATAAACTGTTTTTGGGTTTTTTTTGACAAGTCTTATTTTATCGCCTCTTTTAAGTTCAAGCAAACCGTTTATTTCGCTAATTCTTATTTTGGGACCGCTTATGTCCTGAAGTATGGCTGTTTTAGAATTTAGTTTTTTTGCAATTTCCCTTATTTTTAAAATGGAATTTTTATGGGTTTTATGGTCGGCGTGGGAAAAATTAAGTCTGAAAACATCAACGCCCGCTTTTATTAAATCTTCGATTTTATCTATCGAAGCAGGGCCGAGCGTCGCTACTATCTTCGCTTTTTTCATTAAAGACCTTTCATTTGTAGATATTCTTTAATTTCTTTAAGAAGTATTTCTTTAGTTCAGGAGCTTTTTTCAGTGCTTCTTTTGCAGTGATTATTGAATCTGTTAAAATTTCCTTTTCCATCACAGACTCCTTTACATAACAGATATTATAACAAAAAATTTTAACAGATTGATATCAAAAAATTAATGAAAAAGAAGAAGAAAAAAAGTTATTTAACTTTTATGCAGTCTGTTTCTTTTTCGGCGTCAAATTCCCACCATTCTTTTTGGCTCCAAGGGATAAGGGTTTTTAGTTTTTTCATTAAAAATTCAAAATCCCTTGGTAATAAAGCCTGGTCTCCGTCGCTTAAGGCTTCTTTCGGGCAGTTGTGCATCTCTACAATAAGTCCGTCGGCTCCGACAGCCATACCCGCATAAGCAAGTGCGCTTACGAATTCCCTTTTTCCGGCCGCATGACTCGGGTCTACTATTATAGGCAAATGTGTCATTTTTTGCATAATTGGAACCAGTGTTACATCAATAGTGTTTCTAACACTGCCTTCATATGTTCTTGTTCCTCTAAGGCAAAGAATTACTTTTTCGTTTCCCTCGCTCATAATATATTCAGCACTCATTAAATGTTCTTTTAGAGTTGAAGCAATTCCGTTTTTAAGTATTACAGGTTTATCAAGCTTTCCAATTGCTTTAAGAAGCGGGAAATTTTGCATATTTCTAGCCCCTATTTGGATAACATCTGCATATTTATATACAACATCTATATCTTCTATGCTCATAAGCTCAGTTACAATAGGAAGCCCTGTCTGCTGTTTTGCTTCCATAAGCATTTTAAGACCCTCAACCCCATGTCCCTGGAACGAATATGGAGAAGTTCTCGGTTTATATGCTCCTCCTCTTAGCATATGTGCTCCGTTTTCTTTTGCTACTTTTGCTAAATATACCACATTTTCTACCGTATCAACGCTGCAGGGTCCGGCTATAATTACTTTGTTTCCTCCGCCGACTTTTACGCCTTCAATGTCAAATACACTGTCTTCAGGATGGAATTGTCTGCTTGCCCTTTTAAAAGGTGCCGATACTTCCAAAACTTTCGCAACACCCGGAAGTGTATTAAGAGGTTTTCCGGAAAGATTTGTCTTATCCCCTATAATTCCTATAACCACCTGTTTTTCACCAGGGGCTACGCTTACCTCATGACCCCAGGTTTTAATCTGTTCAATTGTTTTATTAATCTCTTCTTCACTGGCTCCCACCTTCATTACCAATACCATAAATATTCCTTTAAAAATAATTTTTGCAATTATAATGAA
The DNA here is from genome assembly GCF_000523275.1 of Lebetimonas sp. JH292. Lineage (NCBI taxonomy): Bacteria > Pseudomonadati > Campylobacterota > Epsilonproteobacteria > Nautiliales > Nautiliaceae > Lebetimonas > Lebetimonas sp. JH292. Next base: position 1,138,158 of record NZ_ATHQ01000001.1, read on the forward strand.
GTTTTTCAGTATTGTCAATAAAAAAAACTATTAATTAATAATTTTTTTCCAAATTAGTATTATTTTAATGTTTTAATTGATATAATTTCATAAAAAAGATAAAAATGGATAAAATTAAATTGTTAAAAAACGGAGTGAGTAAAGAAAAATTTTTGAGAATCTTTCAAGAAGATTATCCGGGGTTTGATTTTGAGAGTATGTTTGATATTTTAAAATTTCAAGGTCTACCTTTAACGATTATAGATGAAAAAATATTTTTAAAAACTGCTTTAATTTCTTTTAAAGATACTGAATATGTGGTTGTTGACATTGAAGTAAACAATTCAAAGCCCCAAAGAGGGCAGGTTATTGAAATAGGAGCGGTTAAAATTAAAAATTTAAAAATAACCGACAGTTTTGATTTTTTAATTTATGCGGATGATGTTCCTGTTTTTGTGGAAAGAGTGACGGGAATCAGCCAAAAAATGCTTGAAAATGAAATGTCTCAAAAAGAAATTTTAAAAAAATTCAGACTTTTTTTGGGAGATTCTGTTTTTGTTGCACATCCTGCGGATTTCGATTTTAATTTTTTGGTTTATCAATTTGAAAAAGAGAATTTAGGCAAACTTCTTAATAGATGTGTATGTACGCTGAGTTTGTCTCAAAAAACCATTAAAGCCAGCCGTTACGGTCTTAAATATTTGATGGAAGAGCTTGATTTGCCTGAAGAAACCCACCACAGGGCTCTTGGAGATGCCAGGACAACCGCGAGGGTGTTTTTAAAATGTTTGGAAAATCTGCCAAAGGAGATACTCAGTGCGGAAGATTTGATTGAATTTGCAAAACCAAGAAAAAATAAAAATAAATCTAAGAGTTAATATAATTTTGATATTCTTTTATTTCTTTGTTGAATAATACAACTTTGTTTCGTCCTGTATTTTTGGCTTCATAAAGGGCAATGTCGGCTAATTTTATACATTCCCATCCTTGTTTGCATTGGTCAGGATAAATACTGGTTCCTATACTTACGGTTTTTATGATACTTTTTCCGTTATCAAGTTCAATTTCTGTTTTTTCCATAGTGTTTTTTATTTTTTCGGCAATTTTTTTTGCATCATCGATAGATTTTATGTTTTGTAAAATAATTAAAAATTCTTCACCTCCATAACGAATGGCTATATCGCTTTTTCTTATTGATTTTTTTAAAATTTCTGATAACTTTTTCAATGTTATATCTCCTGATTTATGTCCGTAAGTATCGTTTACCTGTTTGAAATGATCTATGTCTATCATTAAAAATCCAAGCTTTGTATTTTCCCTGTTTGCAGAAGCTATTAAAATAGGAAGCGTATTTTCTAAATATCTTCTGTTAAATAGTCCTGTTAATGGGTCTTTTATAGTTTGCTGATGTAAAAGCTCTAATGTATATTTTGATTCAATAATAGATGATATTTCGTTTAAATAAGCTTTTATAAAAGGAATTATATTTTTTATGCTCTTTATTTCATTTTCATTATTTATCATTATTTTTAATATTCCGTTAAAATTGCCGCTGTTTGAAAAAGGGATGCAGATATAATCATTTTCACAAAAATGTCTTTGGCAGATCTTTGGATATGTTAAGGAATTTATCTCTTTTTTTGTTCTATAAGCTCTGCATAAAGTAAAATTTTCTTCTACATCACAGCATTCTTCCCCTTCAGCTTTATAATAAATTATTTCTTTTTTATTATTGTCTATTCCTATTAAGATAAAATTATTAATTCCGTGATTTTTAATTACATTAATTAATCTGTTTAATACACTTTTGATATTTAAATCTTCTTCTATTAATCTTTTGAATTTAAAAATTTCACTCAACTGTTCAATTGTCTCTTTTGCGTCGTTTAAAGGGTCGGAACTTTTCTCTTTTTCTATTAGTGTTGTATATTTGTTTTCTATAACGCCGAAACTTTCTTTGAGTTTATTTAAAAAATAATTATAAGAATTTACAAAATCTTTTGCTTCTCCACCTAATTTTGTAGATATTTGTTGGTCAAATTTACCTTTTAAAATTTCTTTTGTGCTTTTATTTATATTTTCAAAAATTTCCAGATACGGATTTAAATAATAATTAACAATTAAAATTATAATTATTAAAGAAATTAAGGCAATAAATAATTTTTCATAATTTTCTTTTGCATCGTATGTAATTTTTATAATATTTTTTTTGTTTAATTTAATGTAAGAAGGGGTTTTGAATTTAGAAACAGACTTTTAATAAAAGAATTTTCATTTTGAATAACAGTGTTTGAAAAATTTAAAAACGAGTAAGTAATCGCAATGGTTCTTAAAGCGGTGGTAATAATCATAATTAAAGCAATAATAAGTAAAATTCTTTTTTTCATGTTAACGCCTTTAATATATTTTCTTTTTTTTCGCAAAAGCCGTTTTCTTTGGAAATTATAAACAAATCTCTTGCTATATTCTTTTGTGTGGATATTTTAAGATCTTCCACCCTTATTTTAAAATCGTCCAAAACCTGTAAAATTGTAGAGACTATTCCTTTTTTATCTTCTGTTTTTATTTTCATCGAGGCGTAATTGGGGGAATGAAAGCAGTCTATTTTTATTTCCCTTTTTTTAAATTTTACTTTTGTTTTAATTTGCTGATTTTCTTCAAAAGCTTTTTTTATGTAATTTTCAATTAAAGGGATATCAAAATCTTCCACATTATCGTTAAATTCTATTTTGAAATATTTAATTTCTCCTATTTTATATATGCTCATGTGATTAAGCGGCAGTTTTATTTTTTCCAAAAACCACCCGATGGAAAAATTTAATTTGTCTTCTTTTGCCAAATGAATTGTCAAATGTGTTTTGTTTTCGATTTTATACTTAAAATTTTGTGTATCTTTGAGCCACAGGGCTGTTAATAAAATTTCATTAATGCCATTTTGTAAAAATAGCTGATTAGACGGGGAAGTCAAAAGCTGAATTTGAAAAGATTTTGGGAGTTTTTTAAATTCTTCTTTATTTTTAAGAATATTTTCTTTTCTTTTTCTTATGGCTATTTCATTAATTAATTCTTTATGCTTTAGTGCAGTTAATGTATTTTCATAAAGGCTTTTAAGCAGGCTTGCTTTAAAAGGGGTGTATATATCTTTACCCACGGCCTTAATGTCGGCAACGGTTAAAATATATAAAAGTTTTAAAAAACGTTCGTTTTCCATTGTTTGGGCAAAAGAAAGGATTACTTTGTCGTTATATATGTCTTCTCTTTGGGCTACGTTTGACATTAATGTATGATATTTTACAAGTTTGGAAACAGTGTCGGATTCAAATCCTATATTTTGGGCAAAATTTTTGGCTATTTTGGCACCTGTTATAGAGTGGTCTGCGCTTCTTCCTTTTCCTAGGTCGTGAAAAAATGCACTGAATCTCAAAATTGCCCTGTCTTTACTTGAAAGCTTTTTAAATTCATCCAGACATTCTATTTCTTTTAATGTGTATAATGAATGGATATCCACAGGATAGTGATGATATCCGTCAAACTGTGCTAAAAATTTTACTTTTTCAAAAGGCGGAAAAATTTTTCTCAGTTTTTCCGCTTTATAAAGTGCAAAAAACAGCGGATATAAATTTTCTTTGTAAAAAAGTTTTTTTATATTTATTTTTTGAAATTTTGTTTCTTTTAAAAGTGAAATTAACGAAATATCCCATTTTTTAAAATCTGTATCAATCAGAGTTTTCATTAAATCATTAAATTTTATTTTTACATTAAACCTTGTATATAAGGTTTCTTCACATAAATAAAAATTTTTTTTAATTCTTGTTTCTTTGATTTTCGAAACAGGATATTTATATAAATAAGGTTTTATAAGTTTTTTTATTGTTATGTTGGTAATAAGATTTATTTTCCATAAAGCTTTTAACAAATCTTTTATAAATTTTCTTTCCGCTTTTAACCTTGGGGAATCGGTATATCCCAAATTCAGGGCTATTTCTCTTTGATATTCCAAAATAACATTATCGGTTTTTTTCTTGGCTGTTAAATGAAGGTATACTCTTGTTTTAAATAAAAATTCAAGCGAGCTTCTGTAATCTTTGAAGTCATTTTCATTAATATATTTCGGTATTAAATATGATGTATTGGGATAATTAAAAAGTACTTTGGTTATCCACAAAAGGGTGTTTGAATCCCTTATTCCACCGAATCCGTCTTTTATATTCGGTTCCATCGTAATCGGATATTTTTTATGGCGCTCCAGCATTTCCTCGTATTTGGCCAGAATATAATCTTTTTTGTTGTAATTTTTTATTTTATTTAATTCATTTTGGGTTTCAACCCATAAAAATTTGCTCCCTGTTATAAATCTGCTTTCAAGCATTGCGGTTTTAATGGTTATATCTTCGTTGCTTGCAGGAAATAAATCTTTTATTTCATGAACCCTGTGTCCTATTTTTAGCCCCAAATCCCAAAGCATTATAATGAAATTTTCTATTATAGAATTTATATTGTAGCCTTTGATATTCTTATAAACTATCATTATATCTATATCGGAATAAATGGAGAGCTGTTCCCTTCCGTAGCTTCCGAGCGCTATGATTGTAATAGGAATTGAATTCACAGGGGGTGAATAATCATCGAAAGTTTTTTTCATTAAATATTTATAAATCAGCGAGATATAATAATCCATTTTTTTTGTGTGTTTTACAAAGAAATCTTTCCCGCCTTCAATTTTTATATTTTGAAGATAATTTTTTATCTCTTTTTTTAAAATTTTTGATATTTCAAAATCATCGTTACTTGAATAAATCAGCTCTTCCAGTTGCATTTTTGCCTTTTTTGTGATATTTTAACAAAAAAATAAAAAGGATTGGTGTTGATTTTGAAAAAATTGAAAAATCGTGAAAAATTGTCTTTAAAAGAAGCGGCTAAATTATATGATATGGACCTTTTTACCTTAGGGGAAACGGCTAATACAATAAGGGAAAAAAAATTTGGCAAAAAAACATATTTTAATATCAACAGGCATATAAATCCGAGCAATATTTGTAAAGATGTCTGTAAATTCTGTGCTTTTTCCGCCCATAGAAAAAATCCCAATCCCTATACGTTAAGTATTGAAGAATGTGTTGAAATTGCTAAAAACGCTTATGCCAAAGGGGCAAAAGAGGTTCATATAGTTTCAGCCCATAATCCGTATGTGGGGTATGAGTATTATATGAATATAGTAAAAGCCATAAGAGGGGAACTTCCAGATATTCATATAAAAGCGTTTACGGCCGCTGAGGTTAATTTTTTTAGCGGACTAAGTGGAAAAAGTTATGAAAAAGTGCTTGATGATATGATTGAAGCCGGTGTGGATTCTATGCCCGGGGGCGGGGCTGAAATATTTGATGAAAAAATTAGGGCTAAAATCTGCAAAGACAAAGTGGGCAGTGAAAACTGGCTTAAAATTCACGAACTTTGGCACAAACGCGGAAAAAAATCAAATGCAACCATGTTGTTCGGACATATTGAAAACAGAGCCCATAGGATTGATCATATATTAAGAATAAGGGATTTACAGGAAAAAACAGGCGGTTTTAACGCATTTATACCTCTTGTTTATCAGCGAAAAAATAATTATTTAAATGTAAAAAAATTTTTAAGCGGGGTGGAAATTTTAAAAACTATGGCAATAAGCAGAATTTTACTTGAAAATATTCCTAATATTAAAGCGTATTGGGTCACTACAACACTTAATTTGTCTCTTGTGGCGCAAAATTACGGGGCAAACGATATTGACGGAACGATTGAAAAAGAATCAATTAATTCAGCGGCCGGCGCTAATTCGGCAAACGGTTTGAAACTTGACGAACTTGTGCATCTTATAAAAGACAGCGGATATATCCCTGTAGAAAGGGATAGTTTATATAACGAATTGAAAATTTATAAATAAGAGGCGATTTTATCTAAAAGAAGTGCAGGATTAACAGGTTTTATTATTACTTCCTTTGCACCTTTGTTTAACGCTTCAACTCTTTTTGAATCGTCTGTAGTTAAAACTATCACAGGTATGTTTATACATTCCGGTTTTTTGGAAGGGAGGACTTCCAGAAAATCAAGTCCACCCATTAATGGCATAATTAAATCTAAAAGAATCAAATCAATATCGGAAGTGAGTTTATGCAAAGCGTCAATACCGTTTTCAGCTTCAATTACTTCATAATCGCCCTTTTTTAATATGGCTTCTAATAATTTTCTGTTTGTGGCGTCATCATCCACTATAAGAATTTTTTTTGGCATTATCTAACCTTTTTTATAGAATTTAGAATATTTTCTGGTAATAAATCGTTTAAAATTATATCAGATTTTATCTTTTTATCTGTTAATGCAATAGATTTTACTATTATTGTTTTTTAACGTTTATATTAAATTTTTAATATCATTTGAATTAAGTAAATTTGACAATTCTTTAATACTTTTTGCAATTTTAGCTTCAGGAATTATTAAATACTGGGCAAGTAAATCTGTATCCGAAGCAATTATAATATTTTCTTCTTTTTGAATGTTTTGTGGATTTTCCTCAATATTTTTTTCATTTGTTTTTTCTGTTTCCAAACCTTTATAATTAAATTTTCTTCTTTTTCAAAATTTTGGAATATTTATTTTTAGAAATATTTTCAAGAACTCTTAATAACTCTTCTTTTTTAATTGGTTTTGAAATATAATCATCCATACCGGCACCTAAAAATCTTTCCCTGTCTCCTTTTAAAACATTAGCGGTAACTACAATAATCGGAATGTGATTTATTCCTTCTTCCTCTTCAAATTCAAGTATTTCCTGAGTTGCTTCTATTCCGTCCATTACAGGCATTTGTGCGTCCATAAAAATTACATCGTATTTTTGAGGATTTGAAGAATATTTATTAAATGCTTCCAATCCGTTATGGGCCTCATCGGCCTCAATTCCCCATATTTTTCAATGTTGTTTTTAAAAGTTTCATATTTATCGGATTGTCTTCTGCAATTAATGCATGTAATTCATAAATTTCTTTTTTATGTTCCGCTTTTTTTACTTCCCTTTTTATTTCTTCTTTTGTAAACAGTATGGCATTATAGAATTTTGAAGGAACGTTAGGGTCATAAATATTAAACTGTTTAAAATCAAGATTATCTATTTCTTTTTTATAAACCAGGGAAGAAATTAATATTACTGGATAATCAATATTTTGTAAATTTTTAATTTTATCTTTTTCACTTTCTTCATAAAATACGATTACTCCATTTATAATTTCATTTTTTGATAATTTGTTAAGTTCACTTGCTTCATTAAAACCTATTTTATTTATTCCAAAGAAGTTTAAATATTCAAGGCTTAAATCTTTTCTTTTTGTGTCTTTAAAAGTGTTAAGAATAGCAAATGTTAAATTTGAGAAGCTATTTTTTCTGTATTTAGGTGTTGCATCTACAATATTAAACCATAAATCAAAATAAAATTTACTTCCTTTGTTTATTTCACTCTCAACTTTAATATTTCCGCCCATCATTTCAATATAGGATTTAACAATGGTAAGACCGAGTCCCGTTCCCCCGTATTTTCTTGTTACGCTTTCGTCAGCCTGGGCAAATGCCTCAAATATTTTGTTTTTTTGCTCTTCGCTCATTCCTATACCGGTGTCTTTTACTTCAAAATAAATATTTGCCCTGTTTTCTTTGATTTCTTGGAGTTTGACATTTACTTCAATAGTTCCGTTTTTATGTGTAAATTTAATGGCGTTGTTTATTAAGTTAGTTAAAATTTCTTTTATTTTTAATACGTCTCCTCTTACAACGGAAGGAATGTCAGGCGAAATATATGATACATATTCGATTTCTTTTTGTGCGCAAGGGGTTGCAAATACTTCCAATGTATTTTCTATTTCGTCTTCTATTTTAAAATCTATTTCTTCGAGGGTTAATTTATTGCTTTCGATTTTTGAAACATCCAGAATGTTGTTTACTATTTGTAACAAGTTTTCGGCGCTTTGAGCGATAGTGTTGATATAATCCTGTTGTTCGGGTGTGATTTCTGTTGTTTTAAGAAGTTCCAAAAATCCCAAAATACCGTTAAGAGGCGTTCTAATTTCATGAGACATATTTGCAAGGAATAAGGATTTTGCTTTTGAAGCTTCTTCGGATTTTTTAACAGCTTCTTGTGTAATTGCGATGGCTTCTTCTGTAATTTTCAAAGCTTCATTCATACCTTTAGGGCTGTTGATGTCTATTTGAACATTTTCACCTGTAATCGGTGCCAATTTATTTAATGTGTTTGATAACTCTTTAATATGTGTCCTTATAGTTTTATAAATATAAAAACCTAAAATTAGAATCAGGATGGCAATAATAAAAATAACTATTGCAATATTTCTTTTTTGTATTGAATTTGAAAGCAGATTGTCAATTTGTTTATTAATGTCACTGTTTATCATATTTGCACTGTTTTTAAAATAAGAAATTCTTTTTGTGAAAAGTGAAAAATAATCCAAAGCATCAATAGGATAACCTTCAAATTTTTTGGTTGTGTAATAACCCATATTGGCCTGTTCAATATAAAAAATTAGAATCTTTAATTGAATTTTCTATTTTTATAAATTTTGGATTTTCAAAAAATATTTTAGCCTGAAGATTTTTACTCAAACTGGTAATTAAAATATTTGAATCGTGATAGTATTTCATTAATACATATTCATAATCCTTTTGACTCATAGGTAAGTCAGCGGTAATAAAATAAGATACAAATCCTCTTGTAATACCTGAATAAGCTATTATTTTATCGAGTTCGAGTTTTAACGCAAAATTCGGTTTTACTGTTTGAGGGAAATGTTGAAATATTTTAGCTTCAGTGTTTAATATCTGATTTTCCAAAACCGTATAATATGTAAAGAAATATTTATGAACATAATCTTCTTCAAAGCTGTCTATTTTTTTTCTAATTTGAGGTAATTTGTTTAATGTGTTTAAAACACGTTTTGTAATATTGTAAAATTCGGGATTTTTATTTAAAAATTTCTTCAAATCATATATTGCCGTATCAAAAAGTTTTCTTTTTTGCATTAAAAGTTCTTTTGATTTAGGATAATTACCTTTTGACACAGAATAAATAGAGCTGATACCTCTTTCCTGGCCTAAATAAACGAGTAAATTTTCCAGTTTATTTCCCAATTTAAGATATTTAACTACTTTTTGTTCGGACTGATATGTTTGAAATTGCTCATAAAGATTGAATCCACTCCATCCTATTAAAATTAAAGATGGGAGCCATATTGCAATTGCCAATAGTTTTGATAATGATAGTTTCATTGTTTTAACTCCTTAAGATTAATTTTTGCAGGGCATTTTAAACTGTTTTTTTTAATTAGCATTTGTGCTCTGAAGTTACCTAAATTTCTGGCAGCGCATAATAAAAGTCTTGCTTTTTTTATGTTTTTCTCAACACCCCAGCCGTTCAAATATAGTTCACCGAGTAAATTCAGTGCCTGCGAGGAAGGTTTGTCAGAATTTATGGATGAATTAATTATTTGTTTTAAAAAACTGCCTGCTTCAATAAATAAAGCATTTGCTTTTTGTGGGTCTGAATTTAGCAGACGTTTTGCTTTTTGAATATCTTTAAATGCGTTAAAATATAAACTTTGGGATAAAAGAAACGTGACTACAAAGAAGAATAAAATGACTTTTTTCATTTGTTTTCCTTTAATATGTTTTGTAAATCATTTAATGAATTAATTTTTGTATTTAGCAGTTTTTCAATAAATTTTTTATCTTTTTGAAATTTTTGTTCATCTTGTGTTTCCAGATAAACTCTTATAGTGTTTAAGACTATATTTTTAATTTTCGGGTCTATTTCAATATTTTTATTTGCAGATTTTTGATTCTCTTTTTTTGTATTTCTATCGTTTATCAAGGGTGAAATAAAATTATAAAATTTATCAGCAAGATTTTTAATAATACTGATATCTGTTTCTTTCTTGGCTTCTTCATCGATGGTTTTAAAAATTAAAGCAAGATTTGAAAGTCGTAGATTTAAAGAGGCTCCTTTTAAAAAGTGGGCTATTTCGTGTATTTCTTTGTAATTTTGTTTTTCAATAGCTTTATATAAAGTGTCTTTTTTTTCTTCATATTGTTTTAACAAATCGTTAAATAGTTCATCGGTCATGTTTTGGTCTATGCCCAAATCTTCCATAGCGGTATTTAATTCTTTTTCAATTATTTCATCAATATCATCTTTTTGTGAAAATATTTTTTCACATTCGCTTATGTTGTCTTCAAAATTAAGTTCAATAGGTTGCTCTTTTTCTTCTGTCTTCGATAATGTTTACTTCCGGCGTTTGTAAAGCCTCCATTATTTCTTCTTTTGGGGAAATTTCTTTTTCTTCATTTTTTTCCAATTGAAATATATCCAAATTTTTTAATGTTATCAGATTTTCTTTTGTAATTTTGAAAATATTGTTTTTTATCTGAATGGATTTTTTATTTAAAACGGCCATTTCAAGTTCGAGTCGCGTTATAACCTGTGACATTTCTTCCAAAGTTATATTTAACGTGTTTAACAAATTTTTGCCAAGTGCAATTATTTTTCCGTTTTCATAGACAATTAGCATTACTGTTCCTTTTCTCTCATTTCTTTATAAATTTTTTCATATTTTTCTTTATCCTCTTTTGAAACAGGTCTTCTTGCGGCAATATAACCCGTTTTTACACCGTTTTCATCAAATACCGGTTCAATAAAAGCTTCCACCCAGTAATATTTGCCGTCTTTTCTCAAATTTTTAATAAATCCCCTGAATTTTTCATTTCTTTCAATTGTATCCCACATCTGTTTAAAAACGGCTTTTGGCATATCCGGATGTCTTATAATGTTGTGGGGCTGGCCTATCAATTCCTGTTTTGAATATCCTGCTAATTTACAAAAAGGAGTGTTAGCATATGTAATTATACCTTTTAAATCTGTTTTACTTATTATGGGTCTTCCTAAAACTCCTACATCTTCAAATGTAACTTCTTCATTGATTGGGGTAGGTTTCATTATTAAACCTTTATTAATTTTATTTTTGCTATTTTAACTAAAATTTAGTAAAATAGCAATAAAAAAAGGAAAATTTATGAAAATTTTGTTAATAAAAGATGTAAAAGGACTTGGAAAAGCGGGGGAAATTAAAAATGCTAAAGACGGATATGCAAGAAACTTTTTAATTCCAAAAGGTTTTGCAAAACTTGCGACTCCTGAAGTTATAAAAGAGTGGGAAGAAGAACAGAAAATAAAAGAAGAAGCTTTAAAAGAGGAGCTTGAAAAATTAAGAGAATTAAAGAAAAAAATAGAAAACACACCTGTTGTTATTAAACATAAATTAGGTGCTAACGGACAGCTTTACGGGGCTATAACAAATAAAGAAATTTCTGAAGTTTTAAAAGAAAAAGGAATAGACGTGGATAAAAAAGATATAGAAGCCAAACAGATTAAAAGTGCAGGGGAATTTAATGTTAAAATAAAATTGGGGCACGGTATAAATGCCAATTTAAAACTTATTGTTGAAGGCGAATAATGGAAATAAACTTAAAAGCTACCACAATACTTGGGTACAAAAAAAACGGTGTGGCCGTAATAGGCGGGGACGGACAGGTTACATTCGGACATACGGTATTAAAAGGAAATGCAACAAAAATAAGAACGCTTTACAACGGTAAAATTCTGGCAGGTTTTGCTGGAAGTACGGCTGACGCTTTTATTTTATTTGATATGTTTGAAAACAACCTTCAAAACAGAAAAGGGGATTTGGTAAAATCTGTAATAGATTTTGGAAAAGCCTGGAGAAAAGATAAATACCTAAGGCGTCTCGAAGCAATGATGATAGTGCTTAACCCTGAACATATTTTTATTTTAAGCGGAAATGGAGACGTGGTTGAGCCTGAAGACGGGGAACTCGCAGCTATAGGAAGCGGGGGCAATTACGCCCTCTCTGCTGCAAGGGCTCTAACAAAACACTCAAAATTGTCCCCTGAAGAGATTGTAAAAGAATCTCTGAGTATTGCAGCGGACATTTGTATTTATACAAACCATAACATTAAAATATTAAAAATAGAAGGGCAAAAATGAATTTGACACCAAAAGAGACAGTAAAATACCTTGACGAATATATTGTAGGACAAAAAGATGCCAAAAAAACAATAGCAATCGCTCTTAGAAACAGATACAGAAGAATACAGCTTCCAAAAGAATGGCAGGATGATATTATGCCTAAAAATATAATGATGATAGGTCCAACAGGAGTCGGTAAAACAGAAATAGCCAGAAGAATGGCAAAAATGATGAAACTTCCGTTTGTAAAAGTGGAAGCGAGTAAATACACAGAAGTCGGATTTGTAGGGCGTGATGTTGAAAGTATGATTAGGGATTTGGTTAATAATTCTTTTAATTTGGTAAGAGAGGAAATGCAGGAGGCTTCCAAGGAGTTGATAGAAGAAAATATTATTGAGGAAATTACAAAAAAACTTTTGCCTCCTCTTCCCAAAAATGCGCCCGAATCCAAACAGATGGAATATCAAAACACATTTGAAAAAATGAAACAGAAAGTAAAAAACGGTGATGTCGATCATTTAAAAATAACTATTGAGGTTGAAGAAGGCATTGACGGGGATGATAATTTACCTCCAGAAATGGTTAAGGCACAGGAGAGCATTGTTAAAATTATAGGGATTTTTAATAAGAATAAAGAAAAAAAGGAAGTAACGGTTAAAGAGGCAAAAAAGCTTTTAAAAAAAGAGGCTGCCGAAAAAGTAATAAGTAAAGAAGAACTTAAAAAAGAAGCTCTAAAAAGAGCGGAAAACGGAATCATTTTTATAGATGAAATCGATAAAATAGCAGCCACCGGGAACCAGAGGCAGGATCCTAGCAAAGAAGGTGTCCAGAGGGATTTGCTCCCGATAGTCGAAGGCTCAACCGTAAATACAAAATACGGATATGTTAAAACAGACCATATTTTATTTATTGCAGCCGGTGCTTTTCATGTAAGCAAACCTAGTGATTTGATTCCGGAACTTCAGGGAAGATTTCCTCTGAGGGTTGAACTTCAAAGTCTTGATGAGGAAGCTTTGTATCAGATTTTGATGAAACCTAAACATTCATTAATCAAGCAGTATGAGAAACTTCTTGAAGTTGAAGGGGTTGAACTTAAATTTAACGAAAGTGCTTTAAGAGAAATTGCGAAATATGCCTTTTTGGCAAATGAAAAAACGGAAGACATAGGCGCCAGAAGACTTCATACTGTAGTGGAAAAAGTTTTAGAAGAGATTAATTTCAGCGCCGATGAATACAAAGGAAGGGAATTTATTGTAGATGAAGCTTATGTTAAAAGTAAATTGGACGATATAGTAGAAAATGAAGAAATAACAAAATATATATTATAAGGAATTTTATGCCAAAAAGCGGCTTCGTAGGTATTATAGGGAAACCGAATGCCGGAAAATCAACATTGCTTAATTGGCTTTTAGGAGAAAAAATAGCTTTGGTTTCCCCTAAGGCCAATGCTTCGAGAAAAAGAGTAAATGCAATTGTTATGTATAAAGACAATCAGATAATTCTTCTTGATACACCCGGACTTCATGAAAAAGAAAAACTTCTTAATAAATTTATGTTAAATGAAGCGCTTAAAGCTTTAAGTGACAGTGATTTAATACTTTTTTTAGTCGACATCAGAGACGATATAAAAGGTTATGAATGGTTTTTGGAATTAAATAAAAAAAATATACCGCATATTTTAGTTCTTACAAAAACTGATTTAGTTTCAAAAGAAGATATTGCAAAAAAAATAAAAGATTATGAAAAAATTTCAAAAGCTCTTAAAATTATCACTGTAAGTGCCGCTCTTGGAAATGGAAGAGAGGAATTATTAGACGCTATTGTTGAATATTTACCGGAACATCCTTATTATTACGACCCGGAAATTATTTCAACAGAAAATATCAGGGATATATATAAAGAACTGATAAGAGAAGCGCTTTTTGAAAAACTCGGTGATGAAATTCCTTATGAAGCAGATATTTTAATAGAGAAATTAGACGAATATGAAAATTTGGATAAAATTTATGCTACAATTATTGTTGAAAGAGAATCCCAAAAAGGAATGGTTATTGGCAAAAAAGGCAAAAAAATAAAAGAAATTGGGATTTATGCCCGAAATCTTTTAGAAGAATTCAGCTCCAAGAAGATTTATTTAGAGCTTTTTGTAAAAGTTGTGAGAGGATGGAGTAAAAATAAAAAAATGCTTGAAGAACTTGGATATGAGGTAGAAACATGAAATTAAAAGAAAAAATAAAAAATTTTACATCTAATATTAAGTTTTTAAAAAAATACAATTATGATGTTGATAAAGTTGTCGGTATAAAAGACGAAGAAGCTTATATATTATATGCAGACAAAAAATTATTAAGAATATATAGAGACAGCTTAAAATCCACTCCTTTATTAAATACATATATTCCGATTGAAAATGCCATATTTTATAATTTTGAAATTGATAAAAATATTTTGGAAAAAATAGAACTGGATAAATTTATTGAAACTAAAGTATATGAAGAAACAGGTATTGACGAAACAGAAAAATATGTAATTAAATATAAAATTGTAGATTTGTTAAAAGATGATAAAAAAGTAATAGTTGAAACGATAATTGTTTCGCAGACTTTAATAGAAAATCATTTTAAAGCAATTTTAAATAAAGTAGGTTATATAGATTATGTTTCTTTTCCTGCATTTTCCTATAAATCTTTATATGAGGAAAAAATTCTTACATTGGCAAATGATATGTTTGTCGTAATTCTTGATGACAAAATATTTATTACATTCTATTCGGAAGGTAAAATTGTAAAAATTGTTACAATTTCCGGCGGATTAAATAAAATATATGAAAAAATATCAAAATTAAATATTGCAAATTTTGATATGAAAATTTTTATAAAATTATTACATCAAAAAGGAGTCGATCAGAGTAAATATAATCCAAAAGAATTTGTTGTTTACAATGAGCTTATTAAAGAATTTAATATATTTGCAGGCATAATTGAGGATCAGATAAAAAAATTAATAGATATATATAATATAGATAATATAGATAGGCTTTTTATAACTACCAAATATGGTAATGTTGAAGGGTTAAATAGATATTTTTATAAGTATATAAATATAGATACATTCGATTTTGAATTTTATGAAAATTACAATCTGGACAGACTGCCAATTGACCCGCTTTTATTTTTGGGAATGCTTGAAACACATTATGCTTATAAATATAATGTTTTTACGTATAATTTTTCTTTATTCTTAAGAGAACCAACGTTTTTTTACAGACCGAGCGGCCAATTCGTATTGAGTGTAAGCGTTGCTACCGTTATTTTTGCAGCCGCCCCGTTATATCTTTATATCGACGGTCTGATTTATCATCATAAAAACAATGTGTTAAATTCACATATTAATAAATTAAATAAAGAAATTTCTGCCCTTATAATACAAAAAAACGGATTGGATAATAAAAAGAAATCCATTGAAACCGTAATAAAAAAATTAAGCCATGATATAAAAGAAGATAAAAAATTAATAAACGAAGTTTATAAATTCAAATACTCCTATATTCCTAAATCTCAGGAATTAACAGATATAACACTGTTTATAAATAAAAATAAAGTATATATAAAAAATTTATCATATAAAGAAAATGAATTTATTTTTAACGTTTTTGCCGATAAAGATTCCAATATTGCCAATTTGATAAACGATTTGACAAACAACGGATTTAATGTTTATACAGGGGGTATTGTTTTGAAAAATAAAAAATATATTTCTGAAATTAGGATAAAAGAATGAAAAATAAAAATTTTTTAGACAAATTTTTTGAAAACAAAACAAAAAAAGATGTTTTATATATTCATATAATTACTATATTTTTGCTTGGATTTATAATTTATTATTTTATTTATCCGTTGGCTTCTTCTTTTAAGACAAAAGAGGAAAAAAACCATCAAAACAACGTCCAGACTTTAAATCATTTAAAAATACAAAAAAATGTTTATATTACCCAAATTGCAAATTTGCGTAAAACAATAAAAAAACTGGAATTAAGCAAAAATTCTTTACATAAACAAAAGACTTTTTTCGATGATTTAATTTCATTGCTGGATTTTGCAGAATTTAATAAATACAAATGGGCAGAATATGTCAGAAATATTGTATATGATGCAAAAAATGAAGGTCTTAAACTGATGAATTTTGCAAATAGTTTATATAAAGACACAAAACACAGTTATATTAATAAAAAGATGGATATTATAGTGAATGTAAAAGGCGAATATAAAAATTTGATTTACTATATTTACAAATATGAAAATACAAAAGAACTTTTAAGGGTTAATGAATTAAATGCAACCGATAAAGGCGAATATATGATAAAATATACACTGTACGGATATGGAAAATGAAAAAGATATTATTATTGACAATAGCGGTTTTAGCGTTTGCTTCAAAGCAGGAATATTTGGAATATACAAATAAACTGGTCACTTATAATTTTAAATTAAATAATATAGATAAAATAAAATCGCCTTTTTTTAAACCTAAAAAGTTATTGTTTATGAATAAAAAAATAAACAAAAATGTTAAAAAAATAGTGCATATTACTTTGCTTTCTTTACTGAATAACAGTGCATTTATAAAAATAGAAGAATTTATGGGTGATGAAAAGATAAAAGAGTATAAAAAATGGGTGAAAAAAAACAGTAAAGTTGAAAACTGTAATGTGGAAAATATTTGCAGTGATAAAATTATTTTAAACTGTAACAATAAAAAACTTGTAAAAAGACTAAATGAAAAAACATTAAAAATAAGGATTGAAAAATGAAAAAATTAATAATTATAGTGTTTATTGCTTTAAGTGTTTTTGCAAATGCAAATGAATGTAATAATAAATTTTTTTCATATTCAAACAGCATTAATCAAAATGAAAGAATGAGTATAAAAGATTTTTTAAATTTATTGGTCACCCAAAAATGCGGTATAAATATTGTGTATGATGATGAGGAAGCCAAAAAAATTGTTTCAGAGAAAATGCCTTTTGTTAAAATAAAACATTATACATTAAAACAAATACTGGATTTGCTTCTTTCAAAAAGGGATCTGTTTTATACAATGGATAATGATACATTGGAAATAAGTTTTTATAAAACAAAAACTTACAAACTGGATTTTCTCACATCTTCAAGAACAGGTGAATCTAATTTGGACGCAACAGACAGTAAGGTAAAAAATACATACAGTTTTGATTTCTGGGACAAAATAGAAGACAACATAAAAACAATTTTAAAAAATACATCTATAGATTTTAAACCTCCGGTAATAGATAAAGCTGCAGGTCTTATAACTGTAACAGGTACAAAAAAACAGATTAAAGAAATTGACAAATATGTTAATAATCTAATGAACAGACTTACAAAAGAAGTTTTAATAGATGTAAAAATTTATACTGTTGAACTTTCCCGTTCTCATAAAACTGGTATTGATTGGTCAAAACTAAATATATCATTAAATAATGCAGCAGTGCCTATGAATCATTTTGCTAGCCAACTTGTTGGAAAAGAATCTATTTTTAATTCTGCAACTTTTAATTTAGATGGATTATTAAATTTCCTTGCTCAAAACGGAAACGTAAATTCACTCTCAAATCCTAAAATAGTAACACTAAATAATCAAAAAGCTATTATCAGTGTAGGGGATACAATAAACTATAAATATGCTTCGAGTGTAGTAAACAGCCCTAATGCTGCGCCTTCAATACAATATACAATAGGTTCTAAATTTGTGGGTGTTGTACTTGACATTACACCCCAGATTAATGACAACGGAGATATTATTCTCAGTATTGCACCGAGAATAAGCTCTTTTAAAAATCCTAATCAGTTAACTAATCCTAACAGAGACATGCCTCCGGACACAAGAGACAACACAATGCTTAGCATTGTAAAATTAAAAGATAATGACACATTGGTTCTTGGAGGTTTAATTACAAAAGATGATACATTAAGTGTAAACGGGGTACCTGTTTTAAAAGAAATACCTTTAATTAAATATCTGTTTTCTTCAAGAGAAAAAATTACCAACAGAAAAGAACTTGTATTTGTAATAACTCCACATATAATTGACTTTAGTAAGAAAAAAACGCTCAGGGATTTAGGTTTTGGTCAAATTAAGTGAAGCAAAAGAATTATTTAGAGATGTGGTTGATGTAAATAATTATATTCCTCTGGCAAGCAGCGAAAAATTAAAGATTGATTTATTGAATGCCCTTAATCAGAAAGAGAAGATGATTTTTATCTCAGGCCAGGCAGGCAGCGGTAAGAGTATGGTCTTAAAATCGATATATGAAGAATTGAAAAATGATAAAAATCTTTTTTATATATCAAATCCTTATCTGGAAATAAATGCTATTTTAAATATCCTTAAAACGTTGGATATAAATGAACATTATTTTTTGTTTATAGACGAAGCGCAGTTATTGGAAGATTCTGTATTGGAAAATTTAAGAATTTATACTGATAAAGGCAATTTAACAGTTGTTTTTGCCACACACGATACAGATTTGAATAAACTACTGCAAAAAAAACATTTTAAAACGAGAATTAATTATCTGTTTAAAACTGTTCCAATTAATATGTTTGAAATAGAATATTTTATTAATACTAAATTAATAAAGGCGGATTTAATACCGATTGTTGAAAAATTTAATACAAAACATTATAAAAAGATTTATAAATATACAAAAGGCTCTTTAAGAGGTGTTAATCAATTTATGTTTAAATTATTTGATGTAATGGAATTTTTTTATAATAAATATAATGATGAGATTTTTAAAAATATAAATAAATATATAGAAATAACGTATATGGATTTAAAAGGCATTTAATGCATAAATATGAAAGACTGGAAAAATTATATTATAAAAAAAAATATGTAAAAATTTTTTTTATTTTTTTATTTATATTAATTATTTTGTTAATTTTAATATTTTTTCTAAAAAGAAATAAAAAACCGGAAAAATCACCCGTGTTTAATATAAATGTTTTAAAAAAAGAAGAAAACAATACTTATGGTCAGAAAAATATAACAGAAAAAAATTTAACTAATAAAAAAACGGTTTTTTATGAAAAGAATCTAACTCTTAAGAAAGAAAAAAAAGACAAAAACACAACATTAAAAACAAATAATACCAATACTAAAAAAGAAGTTCTCTCTTTTATAGTCCCAAAAGTAAATCTTAATGAAAACAATATTACAACAAAACAAAAAAAAACTGAATCAAAAGTGAAAAAAAATGATAAAAAGAAACTTAAAAATGAAATAAAAGCGAAAATAAAAGAAAAACCTTTAATAATCGAAGAAAAAGCAAATATCAACGATTTAATTAAATCTTATAATCAAAATCCGGATTATGACATTGCAATTCAGATTTCGAATTTATATTTAAATAAAAATATGTTGGATTTGGCTAAATTATGGGCATTGAAAGCAAATAATTTGAATCCTTCCAAATATGAAAGCTGGAAAATATTTGCTATTATTTTGTTAAAGAAGAATCAAAAGCAAAAAGCAAAAGAAGTGTTAAAAACATATTTAAATGATTACGGGGATAATGATGAAATAGAAAAATTATTAAGGAGTATTGATGAATGAACATATTTTTAAAGAAATAAAATCACTTCCGCCTTTGCCAAAAAGTATAATGGAAATTCAGAGAATCACAAATGACGCAAATTCTTCAATTTCTGATTTGGTAAAAGTTGTAAAAGAAGACCCTATGCTTACGGCAAATTTGCTTAAAGCCGCAAATTCCCCGCTTTACGGATTTACAAAACAGATAAAAAGTGTTGATCAAGCTGTTTCGTTATTCGGTATGGCAACAGTTAAAGGCTTCGCCGTTTCTTTCGCAATAAAAAATACACTGAAATTTGATTTGAGTGCATATGGAGTGGATGAAAATAGATTTCATGATGTTTCAACAAAAAGAAACGCCCTGGTTCTTTACTGGTATAAAAAAAATAGAAAATATTTAGATATATTGGCTACTAATTCATTTTTAATAGACCTGGGTGCCGTTGTTATATCTTTGGTATTAAAAAAACTTGGAAAAGATAATGAATTCAAATCAAAATTAACTATTGACAACAGAAATGAAATAGAAAAAGAATTTGTTGGAATGACAACAGCGGAAGTAAACGCAAAAATTTTTACTCATTGGGGATTTAGTGAAGATTTAACCCTTTCTATGAAAAATATTGATGCTCCAAACGGTACTTATGAAAAAGAAAGTGCATCACTCCTGAGCTTAAAAACATTAATAAATCTCTTAAATGGATTTAATGAAGAAAATGAAAAAAAAGCGATAAAAATCGCCAACAAATATAATTTAGATACAGATTCTTTAAATGTTGCTATTGCTTTAATTTTAAAAGGAAATGATTGAGGGAATTTATATACAAACTTATAAAAGGAATTGACAGAAAAGATATTCCAAGGGATAAAAGAGATATAGTTAATGATTTACTAACTTTAAAAATAGTGACAAACAAAAAAACAATAAAATTAAAGTCCAAATATATACCTGGCAAAGTTGATATCACACAAAAAGGTTACGGTTTTTTAATTCCCCTTTCAAAAGGAAAAGATTTATTAATAGAATCTTATCATTTAAATTCGGCCTCTAAAGGCGATTTAGTAATTGCGGAAAAACTTTTCAATAAAAAAGGTAGGCCTAAAGCAAAAGTTGTTTATATTATTGAAAAAGCTTTTGCTTATACTGTCGGATATTTGACTTTTGAAATTAAAAACGGAAAAAAAATTCCATTAATTAGAAATATAAAAACCAATCTGCCGATTTGTGTAAATGTTACTAAGAAAGCCCTAAAAAAACTTCCTCCAAATGCGGTGTTTAAAATTATACATCTACAATCGAGGAAATTCTAGGTGTGTTGGATGATCCATGGGTTGATGAAAAAATTTCACTTGCTCTTTATAATAAAAAAGAAGAGTTTTCGAAATTTGCCATACTTGAAGCTGAATCTTATGGTGATTTTGTAGATAAAAGTATGTATCCGCAAAGGATTGATTTAACAGAAAAATATTTTTGTACCATAGACCCTGTGAGCGCAAAAGATCATGACGATGCAATTTATTTTGATAAAGATGAAAATGCTCTTTATGTTGCTATTGCAGATGTGAGCGAATATGTATATTTAAATGGAAATATAGACAAAGAAGCAAAAGAAAGAGGGTTTAGTATTTATTTTCCGCATAAATCTGTTCCTATGCTACCTCGTGCACTTAGTGAAAACATTTGCTCACTTAAAGAAAATGAAGATAGAATAAAGTTTACTTTTAAAATAGTTTTAGATAAAAATAATAATGTAATTAAAGAAGAATTATTTGAAGCAATTATAAATTCAAAAAGAAAATATTCTTATGAAAGAGTAGATGAATTTTTAGCCGGAAAATTGGAAAATATTGACAAAACAGATGAAGAAATACTTTCATGGTTATTACCTTTGTGGAAGAAAATTAAACATATAAGATATGAGAGATTAAAAACGGGTCTTGATTTTGAAAGCGATGAAATCAGAATGAGTCTTGATGAAAATAGGAATGATTAAAGATGTAACAATAGAAGAAGAGACACCGTCTCATTCATTAATAGAAGATTGTATGCTGTCTTGCAAATAAAGCTGCAGCTAAAATGATTGATTACGGAATTTTCAGAGTGCATGAAAAACCATCAACAACTACAATCAAATGAACTTTATAATAATTTATTATCCCTTAGGAATTGAAATAAATGAAAAAGAAGATTTTGTAAAAAACGTAAAAAATATTACAAATACAGGCAAAAAAACTTAGAATAAAAAAAGAGATGGATAAATTAATAATCAAATCTCAGCAGCAGGCCAGTTACGATGCCGAAAATTTAGGACATTACGCTTTGGGATTTGATAAATATACGCATTTTACTTCACCAATTAGAAGGTATTCTGATTTAACCCTGCACAGATTGCTTAAATCAATTATAAAAAATGATGAAAAAATGAAAAATTTTATTTTAAGAAATATTGAAGCACTGGTTGTTAAAATCAGTGAGCTTGAGAGAGAAGCTATGAAAGTAGAATGGGATTTTTATGACAGAAAATATGCAAGAGTTGCTAAAATGAATATTGGACAGATTTATAAAGGCATAATTGAAGATACTGAAATTCCGCCAATTGCAAAAATCTTGGAAGATAAACTTCTTGGAAGCAGGGTGTTTTTAAAAGATAAAAAACAATTTAATTTGTTTGAAAAAGTGGATATTGAAATAATTGATTCAAATATTGCAACTGCAAAAATAAGAGGAAAAGTAAAAGATTAGAAACTATAATCTAATCCGAATGCCATCAACAATGCTCCTCCGTCTTTAAATGTTCCATTTACAATAGTTCCGTCTGATTATTTTTTAAAGTACCATTTCTTTCTTTTTGTTTTGCATAAAGTACAGAAAATCCTAGACTCATTCTATCATCCATTTTATATTTAAAACCACCTGAGAATATATTTTTATCACTGTCAGGCAGTGAAAAATCTATGGTATCATCAGGTACTGGAGTTTCATCATAAGTATATCCAAGCATTGCAGTAAGTTTTTCGGTGCATTGATGTGTAAGTCCTATTCTGTAAGTGTTCGCATCCTTCCAATTTTTAGGAATTGGCGTACCGAAAATGGCTTCTACATATGGATTATTAAAATTAAAATCAAGTTCTTTATAATCAGACCAAAATGTTCTCTCAAGTACAAATTCCAATGTAGTTTTATTAAATGTTTTTGCAAATGCTAAATTCAATGCTGCAGGCAAAGGAATCTTTACTTTTCCATTTGTATTGAACGAAATTAATGTTGATAAATCTGCGGGATTATGTGTTAATAAATATTTACTGTAATACCCGCTTGCATCTCCGTTTAGGCTCATGTTTATTTTGGAGCGGTAAGTAAGTGCAAGTTTAATATCTCTGCTGTCGTTTTGATAAGAAGCAGCAGCGTTCCATCCAAAATCCATAGAATCCCCGTTTAAATACTGGGAATATAATCCGGCTTTAAAAGCATTTGCCGTCCCTTCACTTCTGAGTGCCCTTACACCAAACGCAACTGCCAGGTTGTTATTTATTTTATAGGCAATATTCGGATTAATTTCAAGTGTTTTCAGTGTAAATTCTTTTGCTCCTAATTCCGGAACTGTATCATCCCATTTTTTTGAAAGTCCGGCCGGGGTTGTTATTGAAATACCCCATCTGAAACTGTTATAATCTTTTGAGCTGAAATGAAACAGAGGAATAAAATAATCTTCTTTTCTTGATTTATAAACGTCTCCGTTATTGTTGTCAAATTCTATCTGGTATAAATGAATATAACTCATTAAAAATTCATAATGATTTTTATTGTCATTAAATGCCATATTGGCAGGATTGTAATAATTGGCATCAGCCCCGTTTGCGTCA
Source organism: Lebetimonas sp. JH292 (assembly GCF_000523275.1). Taxonomy (NCBI): domain Bacteria; kingdom Pseudomonadati; phylum Campylobacterota; class Epsilonproteobacteria; order Nautiliales; family Nautiliaceae; genus Lebetimonas; species Lebetimonas sp. JH292. The sequence goes on from NZ_ATHQ01000001.1 coordinate 1,161,697, forward strand.
GCCACGTTTGCAGCACTTAAAGCCATACCGTCAATGGATTGTTCCGGTATTTTATAACCGTTTGCCAAAAGTAAAACAGATGAAATTAATGAGAATGCTACAATTTTTTTCATTTAATCTCCTTTTGAGTTATTGTATAATTTTAAAAAAGAGGATTAAATGAATAAAAAAGAGTTTGATTTATTAAAAGAGATTCCAAATTTTGTTGTGTTTTACGGTAATGAATTTTATCTGGAAATGTATCAAAAAAAGTTGGAGGAAAAATTTAAAAATGAAAATATATTAAAACTCTATTTTGATGAATTTGATAAAAACACTGCAAAAACACATTTATTGGAAAATTCTTTGTTCGGCGGTAAAAATATTTTGATTGTAAAAACAAATAAATGGAATAAAGAAATAGAAGAGCTTAAAAAGTATTCAAAAAACAACTACTGTTTTATTTTTTATACGGGAAATAAAAAAATAAAACTCTCTAAAAACGACTTTGTAAGGTTTTTTTCACCTTCTTATAAAGAAATTATAGAATATATTAATTTGTTATCAAAAAAAGAAAATGTTCTTCTTTCAAATGAAGCAAAAAATTTTTTGGCCAAAAGTATTGAACCTCTGTTTTTAGCCCAGGAAATAAAAAAACTAGCATCATTTAAAAATGAGATATCTTTAAATGACGTAACTGATTTGGTGTTTTTATACAAAGAGGAATCTTTTGAAGATTTGTTTGTAAAGATTTTGAGCGGAGCTGATTTTTTTGATGATTTGAAAAGCATATTGGAAACCGCAGATTTTAAAAGAATAATACCGGCTCTTGTAAACTATATCACCAATCTTTATCAATACAATCTTTATATAAAAAAAACAGGCTCTTCAAACCTGAAAAACTTTTTGGGTTATCAGCTCCCTTTTGATATTGAAAAGAATCGGGTCAATATAGCAATTAAATTAAAAGAAAATGATTATAAAAAATTGCTTGATTATTTATTAAATAAAGAATTGTCAATAAGAAACTCTGATAAAGAAAAAGAAGCTCTTTTTTGGGAAGCAATGATTTGGCTTAAGAATTACCACTCTTTTTAAATATGTTTTTAAATTTTTTAGCAGCTTTTGTAAGCCCCAGTTTCATTCCTGCATATCTCATCATTTTTGCCATTTGTCTGTATTTTTCTTTTTCATAGCAGGGATTGGGGCATTTTCTGCATCTTGGCTTTGGATTATTAGGGCATTCAGTCAATCTTTCTATTGCATAAGAGAGCAGATTATGACATTCTTCACATAAATTTATTTCAAAATTTAATTCTAAATCTTTGTAATTGACATTATATTTTTTTATAAACTGGCCAGTATGTTTATCATTACAATAAATAGGAAAAAATTTTTTTAATGTTTCGACTTCATTTTTAAATTTTTCTTCAGTCATAAGAACCCTTTTTATTTATTATATAAAAAGAGTCTGTTTTATTCATTGATACCAGTCAATTTTCCATTTTCCATTCTCAATTTTCCATTAATAAAATTTTGCCTTATGGCTTCATAAAGTACAATTCCACTGCTGACGGCCAAATTTAGGCTTCTGCCTTCTTTTGTCATTGGAATGGTAATACATCTGTTTTTATATTTATTTAATATATTTTCATCAATTCCTTTTGTCTCGCTTCCGAAAATGATATAATCTCCCATATTAAATTTTGCCTTAAAATATGGTTTATCTGTTTTAGTAGTGGCAAAATGGCATTTGTCAATATCAATATTTTTTAAAAAATCATCTGTGTTTTCCCATACGGTTAAATCTAATTTGTCCCAGTAATCAAGCCCGGCTCTTTTTACGGCTTTTTCCCCGATATCAAATCCAATAGGTTTTACTATATGAAGCTTTGCCCCGGCATTTACACAAAGTCTTCCTATATTTCCCGTATTGGGCGGAATTTGAGGGTTAAAAAGTACAATATTAAACATCTTTTTGCCTTTTGATTAAATAACTTAAAATTTTTGCTACAGCTTTTGGTTTTTTTGAAAAAATGTTTTTTAACCTCTCTTTTATAATTTGTGTCTTGATTTCTTCTATATTTTTATTTCTAACTTGGCAACTTGGATACTTGACTACTCACAACTCACCACCCCGCCGCTTTGCAAGCGGCCGGGCAAGCTCACTACTCACTATAATATTATTGTTTTGTTTGCATAAACAAAAATTCTATCTTCTATAGCTTTTTTTATTGCACGTGAGAGAACTATTTTTTCAATATCTCTTCCCTGGATTCTCATCTCTTCCCAGCTCATTTCATGGTCTACCCTTATTATGTCCTGTTCTATTATCGGACCGTCGTCAAGATTGTTATTTACGAAATGTGCCGTTGCCCCTATAATTTTCACACCTCTGTCGTAAGCCTGTTTGTAAGGGTTTGCACCTATAAATGCAGGTAAAAACGAATGGTGAATGTTTATTATTTTGTTTGGAAATTTTTCAACAAAATTTGGAGTCAGTATTCTCATAAATTTTGCCAAAATTATATAATCCGGATTTGTTGGCATAATAATTTCAAGCATTTTATTTTCATGCTCGGTTCTGTTTAAATTTTCCGCAGGTACATAATAAAAAGGAATATTGAATTTTTCAACCAAATCTTTTAAATTGTTTCTGTTTGCGATAACCCCGATAATTTCTATATCCAAATCCCCTGAATACTGTTTTATTAAAATATCCCCCAACGCATGTGCCTCTTTAGTAGCCAGTAGGAAAACTCTTTTTTTTCTTTTTTTATATATTCTGACATTGGCACAGGAAACTTCTTTTAAAATTTCTTCTTTTAAATTTTCTTTGTCTATTTTTCCGGTTATTACAGCCCTAAAGAAAAATTTGTTGTTTTCTTTATCCACAAATTCCTGTTGCGATTCGATATTGAAATCATTTTTATATAAAATTTTTGATATTTTATAAATAAGACCTTTTTCATCATTACAGTCAATTAATAATGTATATTGCATTTTTAACCTTTTTTTATAATTATTTTATCATAACTTCTTATTTCGTTTAATATTGAAAATCTCGGATTGTCCGGGTTTATGTTTTTTGGTTTGTATTTTTTATTCCATAAATTTTCTTTTTTCAACCATTTTTCACAGCAGTTAAAGTTTAATATGCTGAATGTATTTAGCGGATATTTCAAAGCCAGGGCGTATAAAAACCTGTTGGTAACGGTTTTTGGACACTTTTTGATTTTTATTTCCCTTTTTAATTTATTTGGCGGATTTAGCTGTTTTATTATAAATTTATTATTTAAATGTTTGTAATAAAGAAGATGATACAAAAAATATCCTTCAAGGGGGTTTGATTTATAAATTTTTGCCAAATGGAAAAATTCTTTTTTTGAAAAATCTAAATTAAATAATTTTTTTGCAATTTTTAATATTATAAAATAATAAAATCCGTAGTATAAAAATTTTGAATTAAACATTTTTTCAAATTCTCTGTATATTCTTTCTTTGCTCAAATCGTTTAATTTTATTTCTTGACACAGTTTTACAGTTTCAAAAGCCACTTTAAATTTTAATCTTGAGGCAAACTGCATGGCTCTTAAAACCCTCAAGGAATCTTCTTTGAATTTTTCATTATTTATGTGTCTTATTGTTTTGTTTTTAATATCTTCAATTCCGCCCCAGAAATCCAAAATTTTTCCGCTGAAAATATTTTTCATCAATGCATTCATAGTGAAATCGCGTCTTGAACTTGCTTCTTTTTCATTTTGGATTAAATTTACTTCAAAACCCCTGTGGCCTGGTGATGTTTTCGTTTCCATGCGGGGCAGGGCAATATCGAAATTTTTCCATTTGTATACAAAAAAACTTTTACCTACTCCTTTTGCCCCGAGTTTTTGCATTAATTTATCAAATTCAAGAGGTTTTATATCATAAACTTCTAAATCAAATTCTTTTGGAGCTTTGCCCAGAATCTCATCCCTTACGGCGCCGCCTACAATGTAAACTCTTTTAGTGTAAGGTGCAAAAAATTTTTTTAAAAATTCTAAATCCTTATATAAATCTTCACTCCTCACTACTTACTGCTCACTATTTTCACTATTTCAGTTTTTCATCGATTTTTACCAATAAATATTCCAGAAAATTTAATGTTACATCAAGTTTGACATCAAGATTTTGGGTGTTTGGAGATTGAAGCCCTTCAAATAGAATAAGCAGTCTTTCTTTAATGTGCGAAAGAAATTTTTTATCTTCGCAACTGTTTTTATTTGCATTATCTTCCACAACTATTGAATTTTCTTCAAGTTCCTGCAATGTTTCAAGTATTGTTTCTTTTATATCCATTTTTTTTACCTTGTTTAATCCAACATTCAAGATTTAACATTTAAAATTAAAATATAAGCCATTTTTCAAATTCGAATCTGTTTTTTTGATTTATTTCGTTAAATTCTTTTAATTTCAAAATATTTACACCTTTAAATTTTTTTCTTTTTTTCAGTCTTTTAATGGCTTCTATTATTTCCTGGTCTTTTTTTTCTAAGCTTTCATAAATCTCCAGGGCTTCTTTTTTAAAACCCTGTGATTCAAGTATTTTTGCATATGTTTTTGTTTTAATCTTTAACGTATTCGGCAATTAAATCCCCCATTTTTGATGTATTTACCACTTCTTTTGCGTCAAATTCGGCTAAATCCGGTGTTCTGTAACCTAAGGCCAATACTTTTTTTATTGCTTTTTTAATTCTTCCGGCGGCATTTAATTCGTTTAAATATTCCATCATCATAGCGGCACTTAAAATTGTAGCAATAGGATTTGCTATCCCTTTTCCCGCAATATCAGGGGCACTTCCGTGTATAGGTTCGAAAAGTCCGACTTTTCCTCCAATGCTTGCACTTGGAAGAAGTCCGATGCTTCCTATAATCATACTTGATTCATCGCTTAAAATATCTCCGAAAATATTTCCTGTTAAGATTATATCAAACTGTTTAGGGTTTCTTACAATCTGCATTGCCGCATTGTCCACATACATATGGTTTAAACTGACTTCAGGATATTCTTTTGCAATTTCTTCCACTATTTCTCTCCAAAATTCGCTTACTTCGAGGACGTTTGCTTTATCGATAGAGGTTACCCTTTTGTTTCTTTTCATTGCTTCTTTAAATGCAACGTGTGCTATTCTTTCAACCTCTTTTTTTGTATAAATCATTGTATTATAGGCTTTTTCATTATCTTTATATCTCGGCTGGCCAAAATAAATTCCGCCGGTGAGTTCTCTTACAACTACAAAATCCACACCTTTGACAATTTCACTTTTCAGGGTTGAAGCATTTATCAGTTCGTCAAATATCATGGCAGGGCGTATATTGGCAAAAAGTCCCAGTTCTTTTCTAAGTCTTAGCAGTCCGCTTTCCGGTCTTTTTTCTTTTGGCAAATTTTCCCATTTATATCCTCCGATAGAACCAAATAAGACGGCGTCGCTTTCAAGGCTTCCTTTTATTGTTTCATCGGGGCAGGGAGTCCCGGTTGCGTCATATGCACTTCCGCCGAGCAGATATTCTTTATAATTAAATTTTATATTTTCCGCTTCACCGAGCGCATTTAATACTTTTATGGCTTCATTCACTATTTCAGGGCCGATTCCGTCGCCTTTGATAACTGCAATATTATATGTTTTCATTATTTTCCTTTATTTCCCTTGCATAATTGATAAGCCCCCCCGCGGCAATTAAATTTTGCATAAAATCAGGAATTGGCGTAAATTTATAAACTTTGCCTGTATCAATGTTGCTTATTATCCCCTTATCCATTTCTATTTTGATTAAATCGCCTTCGTTTATTTCGTCACTTTCAAGCAGTTCAAAAATAGGAAGTCCCATATTAAAACTGTTTCTATAAAATATTCTTGCAAAACTTTTGGCTATCACTGCAGCAATTCCTGCTGCTTTTAATGCTATTGGGGCGTGTTCCCTGCTGCTTCCGCTTCCGAAATTCCATCCTGCCACAATAATATCGCCCGGCCTTACTTTAGCCGGAAATTCAGGGTCAGCATCTTCCATTACATGTTTGGCAAGTTCATGAGGGTCTGACGTATTGAGATATCTTGCCGGAATAATCAAATCTGTATCTATATTGTCTCCGAATTTCCATACTTTTCCAGTTATTACATTCATAAAAATCCCTTTTTTTCAAAATTTTACCAAATCTCAGTTTAAATTGCTATTAAATATCCTATTCCAAGCCCTGCAAAAGATAATAAAAAAAAGAAAAAAAGCTCCTTTGTTAATTTTCTTGCTATAAAAACGGCAATAAAAAATTTTACAATAGAATTTGTTATACTTGCGATAATAATACCGTTTAGAGCACTGATGGAAGAAATTTTATTATGGGCAAGAGAGCTTAACGAAAGAGTTATTGCATCTACATCGGTAATTCCGGAAAAAAACGATAAAATATAAATTCCTATATTTCCGTATCTATTATTGACCAGTTCTGCGGCTGCGTAAATAACCGCAAAAATAATTGCAAATTTAATAGCTTCGTCAATTTCAAGTGGATTTTTTGATTTCAGCTGCATTGTCAGTTTTTCAGAAATTGATTTTTTATATAAATTATATGAATAGGAAAGTCCGAAAAGCGTGGCAAGGAGATAGGGAATCAAGATTTTTTTTGACAAATCCTGATTTACAATTAATGTTTCGATATAAACCCTTGCAAACATTATAGCATTTGCTATTGAAATACCTGCCGCATAAAGATAATGGTTTTTTTTATTTTCTCTAAACATTCTGCTAAGTGTGAAAGTAACAGCGGTTGAGCTGAAAAGGCCTCCCGCCGTTGCTGTTATTAAAATGCCTTTGTTTCCTAAAATTTTAAGGGAAATATAGCCTAAAAACGATAATGCAGATATTAATACGGCCATAAGCCAGGTTTTATACGGATTGAATAAATTATAAGGGTCTATTGTTTTATTTGGCAGTATGGGAAGTATCAAAAATGTCATAACCAAAAGTAAAACCGCCGCATTGATGTCATTTACGGAAATTTTTGCCTCTAATTCTTCCAATTTTGGTTTTAAAGACAAAACAACAATTATTATAACGCCTATAAAAATGGCGTATTCCACTTTTCCAGCATAAACCAGAATTCCCAGAAAATAAGAAATAATGGCGGCAAAATGTGTGGTTGAACCCTGTTTTTTATAATGAATAACTTTTAATAAATAAGCACTTACAGTGAGGCTTCCTATAATAATTAAACTGATATATAAAAAATAAGGATATCTGTCATTTAACCATGCGCTTATAAATCCTGCAAGAGAAATAAGGGCAAAAGTTCTGCTCCCTGCAAATGAATTTATGTTTTTGGAATTAAATCTAATACTTCTTTCAAGCCCTATACTGAAACCTATAATAATGGAAATTAATAAAAGTTTTAAAAATTTCAAATCCAAAATTAAGCCTTTTTTATTATTATATTAAAATTTTGCTAAAATTATAAAAAAAAAGGCGTATTTTGAGAAAAGCGGTTGCATTTACAGGTCCGAGTAATTCGGGAAAAACAACATTGATTGAAAAAATTGCCAAAAGGCTTATTGGCTCATACAAAATAGCGATTATTAAAAATGATCCGGCCGACAAGGCAAAATTTGACAAAGTCGGCAAAGACAGTTACAGATTTTATTCAACCGGAGCGGAGGTTGTTGTAACATCTCCCACCAGAACCACTTATTTTTCTCACAGACAAAAATCACTTGATGAAATTATAAATATGATAAACGATTTTGATATTTTGCTTGTTGAAGGGCTTAAATATTTGCCTCTTCCGAGAATTGGGATATTCAGGGGTGATGTTGATGAAAGTTATTTCAGATATATAAAAGCCGTGGCCATTGATGAGAGTGTGGATAAAAGTAAAATACCTCAAAATATAGAAATACTGAATTTAAATGATACGGATCAGATAATCGAATGGGTATTGAATAATGCAAAAGAAGTGTAAAAATAGTGAGTAGTGAAAGGTGAGTAGTGAGTAGTGAAAATAATAAAAAGGAGCGGGTATGACCGAAATAATGGATAGAATAAAAAATATAGCCATTGAAATAAGCAGTGCTATTAAAACACAGGATACCGGTAAAGTGGACACATGTAATATAAGCGGGGATGTGCAGGCAAAACTTGATGTAATAAGCGATGAAATTGTTGAAAAACATTTAAGCTGCACTTCAAGTGTGGCACAGATAATAAGCGAAGAAAAAGAAGACGCCCTTACTTTAAATGAAAACGGTAAATATTTTGTTGCTTATGACCCGCTTGACGGGAGCAGTTTAATAGACGTCAATTTAAGTGTCGGAAGTATTTTCGGAATTTATAAAGGGGATTATGCAGGGGAAAATATTGTTGCTGCCGCATATATTGTATACGGTCCGAGATTGGAGCTTGTTGTAGCCAGGGACACGGTGGAACTTTTCAGATTTAATGAAGAAAAAAAAGAATTTGAATATATAAAAGAATTAAGACTTTCTGAAAAAGGAAAAATATTGGGGCCCGGGGGCACTCAAAAATGCTGGTATCCATATCATAAAAAAATGATTGATAATTGTTTTAAAAAAGGTTACAGACTCAGATATTCCGGAGGAATGGTGCCGGATTTACATCAGATTTTATTAAAAGGAGGGGGGCTTTTTGCTTATCCTGCCGCAACCGATAAACCGAAAGGCAAACTCAGAAAACTTTTTGAAGTGTTTCCTTTTGCATATGTGTTTGAGCGTGCAGGAGGTCTTGCGACAGACGGGGAAAATAATATTTTAACTCTGGGGTATGAGCATTATCATGACACCACTCCTTGCTTTCTTGGAAGTAATTATGAAATAGAAAAAGTTTTAAATACTTATAAAGGAAAAAAATGAGCGACTGCAGTACATATTATTTAACAACGCCTATTTATTATGTAAACGATGTGCCCCACATTGGGCATGCGTATACGACTATAATTGCTGATTCCATTGCAAGATATGCAAGGCTCAAGGGAATTGACACCTTTTTTTTAACAGGTACTGACGAGCATGGGCAAAAAATTGAGGAAGCAGCCAGAAAAAGAGGCAAGAGTCCAAAAGAATATGCGGATGAAATAAGTGCAAAATTTAAAGAGTTGTGGGATGAATTTGAAATAAGCTATGATAAATTTATTCGTACAACAGACCCTGGGCATATAAAAGGTGTTCAAAAAGCATTTTTAACGATGTATGAAAACGGGGATATTTATAAAGATTATTATGAAGGGCATTATTGTGTGGGGTGTGAAAGTTTTGTGGCCCCTAGCCAGCTTGTGAATGATGAACTGTGCCCGGATTGCGGCAGGCCTACAAGAATTATAAAAGAAGAAAGTTATTTTTTCAGGCTCTCTAAGTATCAGGATAAAATTTTAGAGTGGCTAAAAACAAAAAAACCTATTTTGCCTGAAGCAAAAGCGAATGAAATTATAAGGTTTGTCGAAGACGGTTTAAAAGACCTTTCCATTACAAGAACTTCCTTTGAATGGGGCATTAAACTTCCAAAAGAGGTTAATGACCCAAAACATGTTGTTTATGTATGGCTTGATGCATTGTTTAATTATTTAACGGCACTTGGATACGGCAGCGGGGATGAAAGTTTGGTGAAAAAATACTGGCCTGCAAAGCTTCATATAGTAGGGAAAGATATACTTAAATTTCATGCTGTTTACTGGCCGGCGTTTCTGATGAGTATAGGATACTCCCTTCCGAAAGTAATAGCTGCTCACGGATGGTGGACAAGAGACGGAGAAAAAATGAGCAAAAGTAAAGGAAATGTAATTAACCCCAAAGAAGTCGCCGATGCATACGGAATTGAAAATTTCAGATATTTTATGCTAAGAGAAGTGCCGTTCGGGGCAGACGGTGATTTTAGTGAAAAAGCGTTAATAGACAGAATCAATAACGACCTCGGAAATGATCTCGGAAATTTGCTAAATAGAATTATAGGAATGGCATATAAATATTTTGACGGGAAAATAACTTCCCAAAATGTCGAAAAATATTTTTCAGGGGAATTAAATGAAGCGAGAAATATACTCAAAGATTTGGAAAAAACATATTTGTGGAAAATGCAGATACATAAATTTTTAGAAGAGTTATGGAAAGTTTTAAGTATCGGAAATAAAGCAATAGATACATACAAACCTTGGGATTTGATGAAAACGGGAGAAAATGAAAAAGCAGGCGCACTTCTTGGGCTTATTGCCAATTTATTGGCGCTTGTGGCGGTAAATCTGCATGCATTTATGCCAAAAACCACTCAAAAAATTGCCTCAACACTCGGATTTGAAATAAATGAAAAAAGTTTTAAAGAAATAATGGACGGGAAATTGATTGGAGATTTTATTATAGAAAAAATTCCTCCACTTTTTCCTAAAATAGAAAAACCTTTAATGAAAAAATCTGAAATTAAGCAAAAACCCCAAAATTTGGTAACAATAGACGAATTTTTTAAAACCGAGCTAAGAATTGGAAAAGTTGTTCAGGCTGAAGAGGTTAAAAAATCCAAAAAACTGCTTAGGCTGGAAGTTGATTTGGGAGAAGGTAAACCTCGTCAGATTATTGCCGGAATTAAAGAATATTACACGCCAGAAGAGCTGATTGATACTTATGTGTGTGTTGTAAGTAATTTAAAACCCGCTAAACTTATGGGAATGATTAGTGAGGGAATGCTTCTCGGGGCTAAAGATGAAAACGGTTTTTCCCTTATCAGACCTGAAAAACCTAAAAAAGTCGGAACGCAGATAAAATAGTGAAAATAGTGAAAACGGTGAGTAGTGAAAGTAAAAATAAATGAAAATAGAAACATTAGTTAATTTAATAAAAGGGGAACTTCTAAACCGTCCCTTTATCAGTGAAGTTACTTCTTTTACAGAAAATCCCAAAGAAGTTTTGAGAGGAAGCTGTTTTTTTTCGAATAATTTTGATGATATAAAAAAAGCTGTTAAAAACGGGGCTTATGCCATAATAAGTGAAAAAGAATTTGAAATAATAGATAAAGAGATAGCCTGGATTTTAGTCTCTTCTATAAAAAAGGCCGTTTTTGACATATTCAAATATGAAAATATAAAAACTAAAATTTATTTTACTGATAAAATTACCGCCCATATTATAAAAAAAATGAATATAGATAAAAAAGTTGTTGTTTTGGAAAATGAAAAATCTTTTTTAACGGCACTTAATAAAAATGAAAGTTTTTTAATAAGTTCTAATCCAGAATTTAAAAAAATTTTTATAAATTCTGAAGAATTAAAACCTGTAAATATTAAGTTAGAACAAATTTCTCTGTTTAAATCCAGATATAATCAGATAGATATAAATCTGCCTTTTGTATATAAAAAAAATTTTGCAAAAGCGCTTATGTTTTTTGAAAATAAAAATTTAAAATATTCCCTTGATTTTGAACTGGAGAGGTTTAAACCCGTTTTTGTAAATAAATTTTTAGAAAAAGTAGAATATGGGCAAAGTGATAAAGTATTGATTTTAGGTATTGAAAATGATGAAAATTTTTTTAATGAACTAAATTACTTAATAGAAAACACTAAATATGCCAAAACTATAATTGTAGGTAAATATAATAAAAAAATTTTAAACGGATATTTTAATTTTGCAATGCTGGTGGATATGGAAATTGAAATGAAAACAAAAGAAAAAGAAAGGAAACTTTTTGATTGAAATAGAAAAAATAGAAAATCTCTGCTCCGGCAGGTTTTTATCTTTGAAAAAAGTTTTCTTTAAATATAAAAACAGAGACAGATTTTGGGAAGTCTGTGTGGGAAATAACAGTGTGGCAATACTTTTGTATCATAAAAGTTTTGATTCTTTTTTAGTAGTCAAACAGTTTAGAATGCCGGTTTTTTTAAAAAACGGCGACGGTTGTACCTATGAACTTTGTGCTGGATTAATAGATAAAGAAAAATCCCCTGTAGAAATTGCAAAAGAAGAGATTTTGGAAGAATGCGGATATGATGTAGATATAAAAAATATTAAAAAAATTACAGAATTTTACAGCAGTGTGGGAAGCAGCGGCTCTAAACAGATACTTTATTATGCCGTAATTGACGAAAATATGAAAATAAGTGAGGGCGGCGGAATAGATGATGAAGATATTGAGCCTGTTTTTATAAAAGTAGATGATGCTGAAAAAATAATTTTTAATGATAAATTTACAACAACCCCTGGGCTTAAATTTGCCTTTCTTTGGTGGCTTCAAAATAATGAAAAATGAGCGAAAATAAGCAAAGCGAATTAAGCTCATCTGGCTATCAAAAGTGGCCATGATGAAAAATTATATTAGGTTTTTTAAAAATAATTGATTGACATTGACTCAAATTTATTATAAAATATTATAAAAATAAACTGTTTTTTTAATTTTAAACTTTTAATTTTTCACTTTTAAAGGAGGGGATATGGCAAAAAGTTTATACGAAGTTTTAGGTGTCTCTGAAAGCGCCTCTCAGGATGAAATTAAAAAAGCGTATAGAAAATTGGCGCGAAAATATCATCCTGATATTTGTAAAAAGCCCGAATGTGAAGAAAAATTTAAAGAAATAAATACAGCTTATGAAATTTTGGGTGATTCCCAAAAAAGAAAGCAGTATGATGCAATGGGCGACAATATGTTTAACGGTCAAAACTTCCAGGATTTTTACAGACAGCATAAAGATGTTGATTTGGAAGAAATTCTTTCACAGATTTTCGGAGGCGGTTTTGGTGCAAGTCGAGGTTTTGGAGGCTTCGGCGGCTTTGGATTCGAAGGTTTCGGCGGGTTTGAGCCGGATTTGGATGTTCATGCAAGAATTCAGATTCCTTTTGATTTAGCCATTAAAGGTGGTGTTTATACCATTAATTACAATGGAGAGGCTATAAAAGTAAAAATTCCCTCAGGACTTAAATCCGGGCAAAAACTAAGAATCAGGGGAAAGGGTAAATCTCATCAGGGTAAAAGAGGTGATTTGATTTTAGAAGTGGAAGTTACCCCAAATCCTAACTGGGAAAGAAAAGGTGACGATTTATATACAAAAGTCCAGGTCCCTTTAAAAACTATGATTTTTGGCGGAAAAGTAGGTGTAGATACATTTAAAGGGCATATTAATGTAAAAGTTCCCGAAAATTCCAAATGCTGTCAAAAATTAAGGGTTAAAGGTTATGGTGTGAATAACGGTAATTTATATATAGAACTTATTCCAAAACTGCCTAAAGTTGAAGAACTGGACCCAGAACTTGCTAAAATGATGCAGGAAAAATTATAAAAGGAGGTGTAAAATGCACAGTTATGACGAACCGGTATATCTAATAAGTGTTGTCAGTAAAATGTTAAACATCCATCCGCAGACCCTTAGACAATATGAAAGGGAAGGTTTAATTAAACCTAACAGAACAGAAGGTAAAATGAGACTTTATTCTCAAAGAGACATAGACAGGTTAAAACTGATATTATCATTGGTCAGGGATTTAGGGGTTAATCTGGCCGGTGTTGAAATAGTGCTTCAGTTAAAAGAAGAGATAGAAGCCTTGCAAGAAGAAATGGAAGCATTAAAAAAAGCTCAGGGACAGATTCCGAGAAACAGAAGCGTCGTTATAAAAAAAGATACTTATCAGCTTATTTTGGTTCCTGATAAAGAGATTTAAAATATATTAAACGGCAGGGTTAACACTCTTTTAAACAGATTAAACGGATTTGGAAGAAGTGCTTTTCCTATATCTTTTGTGATTTTAGGATTGTCTAAATCTCCTTTTATTATCATTTTAACTTCTATACTGCCGTCTTTGCCAAGTAGCAGATAACTTAAACCTTTTCCTATAACAGGTATTTTTTTAAGTTTTAATTTTAATTTTGCCGCAGTTTTTAAATTGATATAATTTTTATTGAAATCTATATATCCTTTTGAAAAAAAATCTATATTTTCTCCTTCAATATCTGATTTTTTAATATATAAAATTTTATTGAAAAGAAGATATTGGATATTTCCTTTTTTTATTTTATATCCTTTTGAAGAAAAACCGGGACTTGAAAGGGAAAGTATTGAAGGAATTGTGTTTAAAAAAGCCAATACATTGTTTAGTGCCCTTAATTTTGTAATTACTGCACTGTTTATATAAATATTTCCTATATAATAATCATCCGGGGATTTAACTAGCGTAAAATCAAGATTTATTTTTTTAAAAAAGTTAAATTTAGGTAAAAACGCCCCGAATTCTTCTTTTGAAAAATTTTTACCTTCCAATAAAAAATAACCGTTTTTTGTATAGCCTGTTAATTTTGAATTTTTATATGTTGAATTAAGCGAAACGGAATTGTTAATCTCTTTTAATGATGCTTTTTGAGAGAGAAATTTATGTGTTTTATATAAAATATTGGAATTTTTCAAATTAATTATTATATTTTTGTTTTCAGTGTTTTTTTGATTAAAATTTTTATAATAAAATTGTTCCAGAGGGAAAAGATTTATATCTATATTTTTCAAACTTAAAAACAAGTCGTTATTATTCATAAAAAATTGTATGAAATTATTATAAAGTATAATTTTATTTTTGTTAAGCTCAAGATTTAACGTGATTTTATTAAAAGCAAATTTTGATAAATTACTTTCTACAGGTAGGTTGCTGTGTCTGTAAAGAATAGAAAGTTTTGGTTTTATATAGGTTAAAGCTTTAATATTTTTTGCAAAATAGATAAATAATATACCGTTGTCAATCATATCTTTAAAAGGGGTGTAAGGCAGTAACGGCTTTAAATTATTGATAATAATATTGTCTTTATCCAAATTTATATAAACATGAGAATTTTTTAAAAACAGCTCAAGAGTATTTAAATCCATTGTTGCTTCTTCTTTGAAATTCTTAACATCTAAAATAGGATAAACAATAAAATTGTCTATTACACCTTTTAATGTTAAAATAAGAGGTTCATAACTGACTTTGCCGACACCCGTAAAAAACAGATCAATCCCTCTTGCTATTTCCAAAAATGATTTTTTTATTTTAAAGGAGGTATAATCCGGCGTAACGGTTATATTGGCTTCTTGGGTCTGAAGTGGAAGCGAATCAAGCATTAAAATAGGATTTTTAGAAATTACATCTATATTGAATGAAATGTTTTTATCAAACTTGACAATTCCTCTTATATCGTTTTCCCCTCCTGTCTGTTTTAGAGGAATAGATATATTTAATTCTTTTTTTAAAATATTGTTTATCTTTTCATTGAAATATTCTTTAGAGCTGAAAAGTGCATATTTCTTATTAAAATCTATTTTCAGATTATTAATTTTTACTCCGTTAAGAACGATTTTTTCGGAAGTGAAAGTTTTATTTATAATATCGAATTTGTTATTTTCTATTTTAAAGTCAAAATTATCAGCTATACCTGAAATTATTTTGTTTAAAACTGTTTTTTTATCCCCTTTTATGTTTGAAGAAACCGCTTTTATTCTTTTTGAAACAAAATTTGTAGAATTTATATCATAAGAAATTTTATCGTTGTTTTTTATAATGTATATTTTATTTAATAAAAAAGAAAAAACGCTGTTTCTAATATCTCCTTTTTGAATATTTATTAAAGCGGATGTTTTATCAGGAATTTTTATTTTAATGTTTTTTAAAACTATTGATAAGTTTTTATAATATGCTTTTAAAGCTTTGGATGTTATCTGTGTATAATAATTTAGAAAGTTTGTGTTTATTTCGATATTATAGGCATAAATATTTTTTAATGTTTTAAACTTTTTAATATGCAGTTGTTTTATGAAAATCTGGGAGTTTTCATTATTTTGTGATATTGTTGAAGAATTGGTATCTATTGATATATTGTTATATTTTATTTTGGAATTTTTAACATAGGTTGTGGAAAAAATTTTATTTTTATTTAAATTTATATTTATTTTGGAATTTAAATCATTTAAAGAGATAATAAAATTTTTTTGTGTTATTAATAAATTATCGGAATTTAAAACAAGTTTTATTCTGTTTGATACTGGGTAAAGTTTACCTTTAAAATAGATTAATGAATTTTTATAATTAAAAAAACCTTTTATATAAAAATATTTTAAATAGTTTCTTAAACTCAGGTTTATGTTTTTTATTTCAATATTGCTGTATTTCAGTGAATAAACAACAATTTTTGATTTTGGAAATATGTTTTTTATATATGCTTTTAGGTTTAAATTATTGTATTTTATATTTAAAAAATGATTGTTATATACAATATTGAGATAAGGGGCGGAAATTTTCAGTTTTTTTATATATTTTAAAAATTTTACAAATCCGATAATTTTATATAATTTTATTTTTTCATTTTTAGGAACAGATGAAATGTCGATATTACTTTGAAGTCTGTTTTGTTCTATTTTAAAAAAAATTTTTTTAATATGCATGTTTTGAAAATTAATATTATATAATGTTATACCTTTGAATAAGGATATGAAGAATATGAATAAAAATAAAAAAATTGTAAGAATCGCAGCCTGGATTGAAGTTTTGATAATATTCATTATATTTACCCTTTTTTATCTGAGCCTGCCTTTACATTCCGATAGAGTTGTATATATTCCAAAAGGCAGTGTAAATCATACAATCGATTATTTAGAAAAAAATAATTTTAATACCGGAATAATAGATAAAATTATACTTTATCTTTTGGGTAAACCGCAAGCAGGCTGGATAGATTTAAAAAAAACAAAAATGAGTAAATTAGATTTTTTATATAAATTAACGACATCTAAAGCTGCTCTTGCAAAAATAACAATTATTCCCGGTGAAACAAATTATTTTATATTCAAACAGATAGAAAACAAATTGCGTTTAAAAAATTTTTACTGTAATATTGACGAGGGCTTTTTAAAACCTGATACCTATTTTTTACCTATTGGTATGAGTCCTAAAAAGGTTTGTGATTATTTATATAATGTTTCTTTAAATTATCATAAACAGATTTCAGATAAAATTTTTGGAAAATTTGAATACAGCAAATATAAAAAATATTTAATTATTGCGTCAATAATACAAAAAGAAGCCGCAAATGCAAATGAAATGAAATATATTTCCTCTGTAATATATAACAGGCTTTTAAAACATATGAAACTTCAAATGGACGGAGCATTAAATTACGGAAAATATTCTCATATGAAAGTTACCCCTGAAATGATTAAAAACGACAAATCTTCATTTAATACTTATAAATTTTACGGTCTTCCTAAAGTAGCTGTATGTATTCCCTCAAAATATGCAATAATAGCCGCAATTTTTCCCGCACATGTGAAATATCTTTATTTTGTAAAATGCGGAAACCATCATCTTTTTGCCACAAATTATAAAGCACATTTGCGAAATATTAAAAAATGCAAAAAAAAATGAAAAATTAAAAACTGCAAAATGTAAAATTAACAAAAATTTTACTGTTTTCACGATTTCACTGTTTTCACTTTTTATTGTTACTTAATGTTACAATGGTTTTTAAAACGGAATAAAAACTGTTACTTTTCGTATAAACTTGGTTAAAATTTAAAATAAAAAAAAGGAGAATATATGAAACCTACGATTGTATGGACAAAAGTTGACGAGGCCCCGTATCTTGCCACGTTTAGCCTGTTACCTATTGTTGAAGCATTTACCAAAGATGCAGATGTAAATATAGAGCTTAGAGATATATCACTGGCTGGCAGGATAATAGCGGAGTTTTCCGATATTTTACCTGATAACCTAAAGCAGTCTAACGATTTGGCTTATTTGGGAGAACTTGTAAACAAACCGGAAGCAAATGTAATAAAACTGCCTAATATTTCAGCTTCGGTGGTTCAGCTTAAAAATGCTGTAAAAGAACTTCAATCACAAGGCTATCCTTTGCCTGATTATCCTGAAGAGCCTAAAAATGCAGAAGAGGAAAAAATTAAACTCAAATACGCTAAATGTATAGGGAGTAATGTAAATCCGGTATTAAGACAGGGGAATTCCGACAGAAGACTGGCCGAACCTGTAAAAGAATATGCAAAAAATCATCCTCACAGAATGAGGGATGTGAGTGAAAATTGCAAAAGTTATGTCACCCATATGGATGATAATGATTTTTATCAAAACGAGCAAAGTTTTGTTTCACCTGAAAATCAAACGGTAAATATAATTTTTGAAGATAAAAAGGGAAATAAAAAATTATTAAAAGAACTTGCCGTTGAAAAAAATGAGATTTTAAGTTCAAGTTTTATAAACAGAAACTCTTTAAAAGATTTTTATGCCAAAACTATGAAAGAGGCGAAAGAAAAAGATATTTTGTTTTCACTTCATTTGAAAGCGACAATGATGAAAGTAAGCGATCCTGTTATGTTCGGGGATGCAATCAGGGTATATTATAAAGAACTTTTTGAAAAATTTGGGGAAGCTTTAGAAGAAATCGGATTTAATCCAAATAACGGATTAAGTGATTTGGAAGCAAAATTAAATAAACTTACGGCCGATAAACAGGAAAGCATAAAAAAAGAAATAAACGAAATTTATGCAAAAAATCCGGAACTATATATGGTTGATTCAGATAAGGGTATTACAAATTTACACAAACCAAACGATGTAATTATCGACGCTTCCATTCCGGCGGTTATAAAAAACGGACTTCAGGGATGGGGGCCTGACGGTGAAACCAAAGATTTGGTTATCACAGTACCTGATAGAACATATGCAAGAATGTATAAAGAGGTTGTAAAAGATTTGGTTGAAAAAGGGCAGTTTGACCCTACAAAAGTAGGAACTGTGCAAAATGTCGGTCTTATGGCAAAAAAAGCTGAAGAATACGGAAGTCACGATAAAACATTTTTTGCCCCTGACGACGGAAAAATTTATATAGAAGATGAAGGCGGCAACAAAATAATGGAACATAAAGTCCAAAAAGGCGATATCTGGAGAGCATACAGCGCAAAAGACGATGCCGTTAAAGACTGGATAAAATTAGCTGTAAACAGGGCAAAAGAGAGTGGATATCCTATTGTTTTCTGGCTTGATTCCAACAGGGCGCATGAAGCAAATTTAATTAAAAAAGTTATTGAAGAATTGGCAAAATATGATTTAAGCGATGTTGAATATTATTTAATGGCGCCTGAAAAAGCCATGAGATATACATTAAGAAGATTCAGGGCGGGGGAAAATACAATTTCAGTAACCGGAAATATTTTAAGAGATTATTTAACAGACCTTTTCCCTATTATTGAAGTCGGTACGAGTGCAAGAACACTTTCAATTGTTCCGTTGCTTGCAGGTGGAGGGCTTTATGAAACAGGTGCAGGCGGAAGTGCTCCTAAACATGTGGATCAGTTTATCAGGCATGGTCATTTAAGATGGGACAGCCTTGGTGAATTTTTGGCTTTGGCAGAGAGTTTAAAACTTGCAAAAAAACAGGGTGGAAAAGAAGAAATTACAATAATTGCGGACGCTTTAAACAGGGCTGTAGCAAAATATCTTGACGAAGACAGGACACCGAAAAGAAAAGTCGGAGAGCTTGATAACAAAGGAAGTCATTTCTTTTTGGCTAAATTTTGGGCGGAAGAGCTTGCAAATTGCGGTAATAAAATTTTAGAGGAAAAATTTGCACCTGTTGCGAAAGAATTGGCTAAAAATGAAGAGAAAATTCTTTCAGAAATTGCGGCAAATGAAGGTAATTCTTGTGAAATTGACGGATATTATCATCCAAATGAAGAAAAATTAGCTAATTGTATGAGACCTAGTAATACTTTTAATAAAATTATAGATGCACTCAGATAATCCCTTTTGGGATTTTTTAAAGGAAAAAAATGACAAATAAAGTCTCAATTGTAGGTGCCGGGAATGTCGGAAGCATAGTCGGATATTCCCTTGCAATGCAAGGGCTTGCTCATGAAGTTATATTGGTTGACAGAGATACCGACAGGGCAAAAGGGAAGGCGCTTGACATGAGCCAGGCTGCAAGCGCTGTGAGAAGCCATTCCATTGTGAGGGCGGCTGATAGTTATGAAGATGTAAAAGGAAGCAAAGTTGTTGTAATAACTGCCGGATTTCCGAGAAAGCCTGGAATGACAAGGGAAGATTTGCTTTTAAAAAATGCGGAAATTATGAAAGATGTTATCGATAATTTAAAAAGTGTTGCTCCGGATGCTATAATAATAGTTGTATCCAATCCTCTTGACGCTATGACTTATACAGCCTTGAAAGTAGGTAATTTTAAAAGAAATCAGGTACTGGGAATGGCCGGAATACTTGACAGTGCAAGAATGGCGTATTTTATTTATGAAAAATTAGGTTACGGTGCAGGACAGATAAGGGCAAGTGTAATAGGCGGACACGGGGATTTTATGGTTCCGCTTCCAAAATATTCCACTGTTGCAGGTGTCCCTCTCAGTGATTTACTCTCTCAAAAAGAAATTGATGAGGTTGTCGAAAAAACAAAGAAAGCGGGAGCTGAAATAGTGGGATATTTAAAAACGGGAAGCGCATACTTTGCCCCTGGAAAATCAACGGCTATTATGGTTGAGGCAATACTTAAAGATTCCAAACAGATTTTTCCGTGTGCGGTTCTTCTGGAGGGTGAATACAACGTTAACGGTGTTGTTAACGGAGTGCCTGTAATGCTTGGAAGCAACGGGGCTGAGAAAGTGATTGAAGTTACACTTGATCCGTGTGAAAGAGAGCTTTTCAGACGTTCAAGCGATACCGTAAAAGAAATGATAGATATATTAGATAAAGATTTTTTTAAGGAGAAAAAATGAGAGTAGTAAAATATGAAGATATTGTCAAATCAATAAGGGATACAATAATATATTCCACAACACATTTAGCACCTGATATGCTTGAAGCCCTAAAAAAAGCTTATGAAGAAGAAAAGAGCGAAGTAAGCAGGGCTGTTCTTGCCCAGATACTTGAAAATGCCGAAATTGCAAAAAATGAAACAAAACCTTTATGTCAGGATACAGGGCTTGCCATTTATTTTGTAAAAGTGGGCGAAGATGTAAAGGTTGACGGCGGAACATTAAGAGAAGCTATTTATGAGGGAACTAAAAAAGGTTATGAAGAAGGGTACTTAAGAGCCAGTACATGTGATTGTTTTACAAGGGCTAATTTAAAAGATACAGTAGGTTATAACCTTCCTCCTATTATTTATCTTGATATTGTCCCGGGCGATAAAATAGATATTGAATTTGCAGCAAAAGGCGGAGGAAGCGAAAATGTAAGCCGCGCAACTGTTTTGGCACCTGCTGCCGGAAAAGAAGGAATTAAAGAATTTGTTAAAAAAGTTGTAAGCGATGCAGGTCCTAATCCATGTCCGCCGCTTGTGGTAGGTGTTGGAATAGGCGGAAGTTTTGATATGTCTGCGGTAATGAGTAAACATGCGTTATTTAGAAATATCGGAACTCCAAATCCAGACCCGGAATTAGATCAGCTTGAAAAAGAACTTAAAGTTGAACTTAATAAACTTGGAATTGGCGCTATGGGTATGGGAGGAACTGAAACAGTCCTTGCAGTTCATATAGAAACATATGAAAACAGAATGTGTCATATTGCATCACTTCCTGTGGCTGTAAATATTCAATGTCACTCATCAAGACATGCTCATATAATTATTTAAGGAGAAAAAATGGCTGAATATAAATTGACTACCCCATTAACTGATGAAGATGTAAGTAAATTAAAATCAGGCGATTTGGTCTATTTAAGCGGAACTATGTATACAGCAAGAGATGCGGCTCACAAAAGAATTGTAGATTTGATTTTAAACGGGGAAGAACCTCCGTTTGATTTAAAAGGTGCCGTTATTTATTATGTAGGGCCTACCCCTCCAAAACCGGGTGAACCTATTGGAAGTGCAGGACCAACCACAAGTTACAGAATGGACCCTTATGCTCCTACTTTAATAGAGCACGGTCTAAAGGGAATGATTGGTAAAGGAAAAAGAAATAAAGATGTAATAGATGCGTGTAAAAAATATAAAGCAGTATATTTCGGTGCTACAGGAGGAGCGGCGGCACTTATTGCAAAAGCCATTAAAAAAGCTGAAATCATCGCTTATCCTGAACTTGGACCTGAGGCCGTAAGAAGAATAGAAGTGGAAGATTTTCCTGTGGTTGTTATAAATGATATTTACGGAAATGATTTATATGAAGAAGGAAGAAAACTTTGGGAGCAAAAATAATTAATAAAGTAAATAACTGAAAGGAGAATAAATGAATATTCATGAATATCAGGCAAAAGAAATATTTAAAAAATACGGTGTTCCGACCCCAAGAGGGGGAGTTGCATTCAGCGGTCCCGAAGCCAAAAAAGTAGCTCAGGAACTTGGTGGAAATTTATGGGTTGTTAAAGCTCAGATTCACGCAGGCGGAAGAGGAAAAGCCGGTGGTGTGAAATTGGCAAAAAGTCTTGATGAAGTTGAAAAATTAGCTGAAGAGATGATTGGAATGACACTTGTAACCCATCAGACAGGGCCTGAAGGAAAGGTTGTTAAAAAAGTTTATATTGAAGAAGGCGCTGATATCAAGGCTGAATATTATCTTGGAATGGTTCTTGATAGGGCTCTTGAAATGCCTGTTATGATGGCTTCAACAGAGGGCGGTATGGAAATAGAAGAAGTTGCAGCCAAAACACCTGAAAAGATTGTAAAAGTATCAATTGACCCAACAATCGGTTTTCAGGGATTTCATGCAAGAAAATTAGCTTTCGGACTTGGTCTTAATAAAGAAGAACAAAAAGAATTTATAAAATTTGCAAAAGCACTTTATAATGTTTATGTGGATAATGATGCTGAAATGATTGAAATTAATCCTCTTATTAAAACTGGAGATAATAAATTTTTAGCACTTGACGCAAAAATGGGATTTGACGATAACGCACTATACAGACACCCTGATATTGCCGAAATGAGAGATTTAGACGAAGAAGAACCGACTGAAATTGAAGCCAAAAAATACGGATTAAGTTATATTAAACTTGACGGAAATGTCGGATGTATGGTAAATGGTGCAGGACTTGCAATGGCTACAATGGATATTATCAAACACGAAGGCGGGGAGCCTGCGAATTTCCTTGATGTTGGTGGTGGAGCAAATCCTGATACGGTTGCAAAAGGATTTGAAATAATTTTAAGCGACCCTAATGTAAAAAGTATTTTTGTAAATATTTTCGGTGGAATTGTAAGATGTGACAGAATCGCTAACGGTATTTTACAGGCTACTGAAAAAGTGGAAGTGAATGTGCCATTGGTTGTAAGGCTTGATGGAACAAATGCCGCTGAAGCTGCCCAAATTCTTAAAAATGCAAATATCAAAAATATTATTACTGCGACTGATTTGAAAGACGGAGCTAAAAAAGCCGTGAAGTTAGCGAAAGGAGAGTTATAATGAGTATTTTGGTAAATAAAGATACAAAAGTAATTGTTCAAGGTTTTACAGGAAAAGAAGGAACTTTTCATTCAGAGCAATGTATGGCATATGGAACTAAAATAGTTGGCGGGGTTACTCCAAACAAAGGCGGTATGACTCATTTAGGAAAACCCGTATTTAATACAGTTGAAGATGCCCTAAAAGCTACAGGTGCTACTGTTAGTATGATTTTTGTTCCGCCAGCATTTGTTGCTGATGCCGTTATGGAAGCGGCTGACGCAGGAATTGAACTTGCTGTTATTATTACTGAAGGTGCTCCTGTAAAAGACATGATGATGGCTAAACATTATGCTCTTAAGAAAGGCATGAAAACAATAGGGCCAAACTGTCCTGGAATTGTGACTGCGGAAGAATGTAAAATAGGTATTATGCCAGCAAGTATTTTCAAAAAAGGAAATGTAGGACTTATTTCCAAATCAGGTACTCTAACTTATGAAGCAAGTAATCAGGTTGTAAAAGCCGGATTTGGAATAACTACCGCCATTGGTATCGGGGGAGACCCTATTATCGGGCTTAGTTATAAAGAACTTTTACCGATGTTTGAAGAAGACCCTGAAACTGAAGCTATTGTAATGATTGGCGAGATTGGAGGGGATTTGGAAATTCAGTCGGCAAAACTTATTAAAGAAAAAATTACAAAACCTGTAGTTGCATTTATCGCCGGACAAACGGCTCCTAAGGGAAAAAGAATGGGGCACGCCGGTGCAATTATCAGCGGAAGTAAAGGAACTGCGGCAGAAAAAATGGCTGCGCTTAAAGAAGCCGGAGCTTATGTGGTTGAATCTCCTGCTGATATCGGTGTTACCGTAGCTAAAGCTTTAAAAAATAAATAATAACTTTTTTTCTTTTCTTTCTTTTTTGTTTTATAATTTAGTGTTTGACACTTTTTATCTTATTTGTTAAAAATAAGAAAAAGAAAATTAATTTTTAGATTCTGTTTCTATTTTTTCTAAAAATTCAATCAGTCCTTTAATGATATCTTTTGGCGTTGGAGGGCATCCGGGGATATGATAATCCACTTTTAAATCAATTCCTTTTATAGCGTATGTTTTTTCAAAAATTCCCAAATCTTTTGTACAGTCTCCCAGGGTTATTACCCATTTTGGATTTGGCACCTGATTATAAGCATCCCATACATGATGATACATATTCATAGTCATTACACCACTTACAAATAGAACATCCGCATGTCTCGGGCTTGCAACAAAATGGATTCCAAGTCTTTCAAGGTCGTAATAAGGATTGCTTAAGGCGTTGCATTCGGTTTCGCATGCATTGCAGCTTCCGCTGTCAACCATTCTTATTCCCAGGCTTCCTGCAAACAGTTTTTTTATTTTATCTTTCAAATTTTTCCTGAGGGTTTCTAATTCTTTGTCTATTTCGATATTTTCTGTGACTATACCTCTTTTAAATCTCTCTTTCCAAAACCTTAGCATTCATTTTTCATAATTAATTAAATCAAAGGTCATTTCCAGCATAGCTTAAATCGAAACTTTTATTAATAAGCGGAAAATCTGCAATAATATCTTTATAAATACAGGTATGAAAAGCCTGCCAGTTTATATGAGACGGATCTCTTACATAAAATCTGTCTATTAAACCGTTTTTAATATTTATATACATAAAAAGCTCGCCTATGCTGCTTTCTGTAAATGAGTAATATTCACCGTCTTTAAAATAATTAAATTCTATTTTTTTATTTTCATTGTTTATTTTACAGTTTCTTATTATTTCAATTGAATTTTTAATTTCTTTAATTCTTTGTAAAAACCTGTCACTGACTTCACCTTTTTTGCCAAGCTGAATTTCAAAGCCGTGTAATTTGTACCATTCGTTATCTCTTCTATCTATTTTAATTCCGCTGCTTCTTGCCCCAACCCCTACAACACCGTATTTTACGGCTTTTTCTTTAGTTAAGGTTCCTGTGGTGTCAAATCTGTCCCAAAGAGAAGGAATGTCAATTATCCAGTTTTCAAAGAAGTTCATTTTTTCTTCTAAATAATTTAAAAATTCAAATACAGGTTTAAAATCATAATTCATCTCTTCATTTATTGCACCAAATCCGAATCTGTGACCTGTAACTTTTGCCAAAACTCTTCTTGCGTCTTCTGCTAATTGGCTCATAAACGCTAAAGCCGGAGAAAAACCTGTATCGTTTGGAATAAAACCCAAATCGTTTAAATGATTGATTATTCTTTCCATTTCTAATAAAATAGCCGTTTTTCTTTTATAAGTTTCGCTTTGTTCAATTTCAGACGCCTGATGTAAAATATCAAAAAAACAGATTTGATAAGCTATTGATTCATTACCGCTTATTCTTTCAACTATTTTTTTTATTTCAAGAGGTGTTTTGTTTTCACACATTTTTTCAATTGCCCTGTATTTATAAAAATGTCTTACTTCAATGTGCAGCATATCCTCACCTGCCTGTGAAAACTGAAAATGACCCGGTTCTATAATTCCTGCGTGAATAGGACCGACAGGTACATAAAATACGCCTTCACCTTTTACCTCTTCGTATTGATAAGGTTCAAATTCACTGAATTCTATATTTTTTTGTGTAAAATTTTTTCTCATAGGATATATATTTTTTGGAAATTTTTCGTGTTTGATAAGAGGCCTTTCATCAAAACTGTCTTCAAAATTTATTCCAAATTCATCTTTTATTTTTCTTTCCATCCATATTGCTGCCGGATATATGTCTGTAATGGTTTTTACAGACGGGTTCTTTTTATCAATCTGTGTTTTTTTTATTTCCTGCTCAAAAACATCAATAATTTCAAAATTATCTTTATTTTCCCTGGCAAATCTTGCTATCAGTCTCATTTTACAATTCCTTCAAGGTAATTAAATGTGTTTGGTAAAATTAAAACAGATAAAGCGATTATAAACCATATAAGCATTAAATATTCGCTTTTTTTAACATCTCCTTTTTTACCATAGCTGTATACTCCTTCTTGAAATATATTAACAAATTTGTAAAAAATAACACTTAAAAACACTAAAATTAGGAAAATGGTAAATATCATTACTCCAAAATATTCGGAATTTTTTGCCAAATCAATCATTGATTTAAATCCGAAAATTTCGCTGAAAAACATAGGGCTTGGAGGTAGGGAAACAATTCCAAGCAGTAAAGCAGAAATTAATATTTTCCCCATAACAGGAATATTCAAGCTGCCTTTAAATCTGAATTTTCCGTTTTGCTCTATTACAGAGCCGCTTAAAAACAGAGCAGGTTTAAAAAAGGCATGAGCTGCAAAATGAAGAAGTGCCGCAAAATATCCTCCGCTGACCCAAAATATTGATATTAGAGTCATATGTTCTATACCGGAAAGAGAAAACAGCCTTATGTAATCTTTGCTTCTGTAAATTAAAAAACTTACTATAAAAAGAGTAAAAAGGGCATAAATGTATGTAAAAGCGATTAAATGGGAATAATTAACTTCCATCGCAATTTTAGAAAATCTGAAAAATCCTAAAATAATGGCACTTTCAAGTATTCCGCTGAACAATGCCCCTACCGGATAAATGGATTGTCTTTCAATATCAGCAAGCCATAAATTCATAGGGAAAAAACCCATTTTAATAAACATTCCGGTTGCCACAATTGCAAAACCGAGTTCAAAAAGAAACGGTTTAAGGCTTTTGGTGTGTGCTTCAAGAATATAAAAGTTCATAGCGTTTTCACCTAAATTTGCTTTTCCGGATGCATATATCAAAATAATTCCGAATAATATTAAAGCAATGGCGATTGCACCTACAATCAAATATTTCCAGGCTTCATTATGTGCTTCTTTTGAAGGTATGATTTTTATCATATAAACAGTTGAAAGAGTGGCAAACTCAAGTCCTATCCAAAAAAGTCCCATATTGTTTGCTAAAATTGAAATAATTACCCCAAGCCAGAATATTCCGTAAAATCTGTAAAATTTTTTATATTCATCTTCACTGAGATTTATTCTCTCTTTTAATGAAATGGCACCTATGCTTATTCCTATAGAGACTATTGATGAAACTAAAATTACAAAAGCGTTTAAATTATCCACAAAAAACAGGGTGTTTCTAAAATGATTATTGAAAATATAAACTGCAGGAAATATAATACTTAAAGCTATCAGACTCATAGCAATTCTGTTTATTTTGAAAAAACTTAAAATAAAGATTGCTATCGGCGGTAAAAATATAAATTCCATTTATTCTCCTTGATATTTCAAAAGTAAATTTATAATAATAATAAACATTAATAAATCAACAAAAATACCAAGTTCAACAAGCATTGGCATTCCTTCGGTGGCTGAAACCCCTAAAAGAAACAGGGCGTTTTCTACATTTAAAAATCCTATTATTTTTGCTGCGATATTTTTATGTTCTATAATTAAAAGTGTTGCAATAAAAAGAGATGCTATTGATATTGCTATATAATTTTTATGTATTTCAAAATTATTTATAACAGGTGTAATTAAATAATATGTAAAAACCAAAAGAAGCGGAATAATAATTATTTGATAATAAATAGGAATTTTTGGATAAATTTTTCTAGGAATGGAAAATTTTTGGGTAAGATATTTCATTATTATTGGAATGAAAAGCGATTTAATTAAAATAGTAAGAGTCCCTGTAATCAAAAGGGCTTTGTCATTTATTTCCAAACCTATATTTAATGCAATAAGTCCCAGGAATAAAGAATTTAAACCATACCATAAAAACAGTGTATAAAGCCTTGTAGTAATAGCTTCTATAATTAAAACAGCTATAAAAAAACCTATTAAAACGTTTGTCATTTTATGCTCCTAAAATATAATAAGTTGTTAAAGACAAAAATCCGAAAATTATGGCTACCGCAAGTAAATTAGGGACTTTAAAAAGCCTTAGTTTTGCTGTGTTTACTTCAACTAAAGCCACCATTATGACAATTAACAAAAGTTTTATAATAAAAATACCGAGAGCCAAACACCAGCATAAACTGCTTCCAAAAGGCATAAAAAGTGTTGCAAAAAGCGAGGCAAAAATTCCGAATTTTAAACTTCCCGCGAGTTCTATTAAAGCCAAATTAGCCCCGCTTGCATCAAGTACCATGGCTTCGTGAACCATTGTAAGCTCAAGATGTGTTTCAGGATTGTCAACCGGAATTCTGCCGTTTTCAGCTATTAACAAGATAAAAAAACTTATTGCGGAAAGTATAAAGCTGGCACTGTAAATAATAGGAAAATGATTTGAAAGAGATACAGCCGCTTTTGAAATTGAAATATTTCCCGCCATTAAAGAAACAGCAAAAATTGTAAGAATCATTGCAGGTTCAACCATAGCTGAAATAAAAGCCTCCCTGCTTGAGCCAATTCCTCCAAAACTGCTTGCACTATCAAGTCCTAAAAGCATAAGAAAGAATGTAGATAAACTCATAAGCCCTGTGATTGTAAATGCGTCCATAAATGAAATATAAAAACTTTTGTTATAAATAGGGGGCAGTAAAAACAAAACAATAATCAAAGGGGAAATTATTAAAAAAGGCGCCGTTTTTGAAATAAGGCTTGTTTCTTTTGAATATATTACCTCTTTTTTAAAAAGTTTGGCTATATCAATATAAGGTTGAAAAGGTGAAAGGGGCTTTTTAAACAAAAGAAACATTTTTATTGATTTAATCATACCAGTTAAAAAAGGGGAAATTAATGCTATAAAAATTATACTCAAAAAATAATCAATCATTTTTTCTCTCCTAAAAGTAATATTTTGATAAAAATAGCCATAACGGTTATTTCAAGCAATATTTCGCCCCAGGAAACCTGATGATAAAAAACCCTGTAAGAAAAAAGAACTAAAATCAAAAGATTAAAAATTAAAGCAACATATTTTGTTTTTTCGAAATGCGAAATTTTATATACATAATAACTGATAATATTGGCTAATTTTACATTTCCGTCATATAAACTTTTTTCAAACAGAGGTTTTACATGCACTTCATAAAATGAATATGTAAATTTTGTTTTATGTCCCAAAATAGACTCTTTTACTTTATGTTCTTTCGGTCTATAAAGCCATGTAAAAAATTTTCTGATTGGTCCGGCAAATCCTACTGATGAATACTGGTTGGTTTTATTGACTTCGTAGCCGCATCCCCAGGTGTGATATGTTCTTGTTTTTATATTTAATGATTTATATATTAAATAAATAACTGCAGTTACAATTATTAGGGCAAAAAAGAGTATCAGAGGAGATACGCTTCCACCGTTGGAATTTACACTGTGCATTATCCAGATATCCGGAAAGATTTTATTATAAATATTTAAAACAGGTGTTGAAATATTTATAAATTTAATAACAAAAGGGGCGAAAAGCATTAAAGAAATTACAACTATACCCATTAAAATCTGTCCTATTTGCATTAAAATATTTACTTCTTTTGCGTTTTTTGCGTTTTCACTTCTGTAGAGTCCTAAAAATGCAATGCCGAATGCTTTTACAAAACATGCAATTGCAAGACCTCCGGTAAGGGCAAGGGCAAAAATAGAAAACGGAAAGGCAAGTTTTAAAGCAATGTTGCTCATTCCACTGGAACTTAACATGCTTTGAAATGTCATCCATTCACTCAAAAAGCCGTTTGTAGGGGGAAGGGCTGAGATGGAAACGGCGGCGAGTAAAAAACTAAAAGCGGTTATCGGCATATTTTTAATAAGTCCACCGTATTGTTCAAGATTTTTTGTATGAGTTTCATATAATACGCTTCCCGCACTCATAAAAAGAAGTGATTTAAAACTCATATGGTTAAATGTATGGTAAATTGCCGCAATAAAAGCAAAAGCACTTAAAATGGGCATATTTAAAGTATTAAATATCATACCTACGCCTATACCTATTAATATTATTCCAATATTTTCTACCGAATGGTTTGCAAGCAGAGCTTTTATATCATGCTCGCTCAAAGCATATAAAACACCTATAAGTGCACTCAATGCCCCTATTATCAATATAATAATTCCCCATTCTATCGGCCATGAAGGAATCATAAATAAAAATTTTAAAAATGCAAAAATTGCAACTTTAAGCATAACTCCGCTCATTAAGGCTGAAACGGGAGAAGGGGCCGCAGGATGTGCATACGGAAGCCATACATGAAGAGGCACTGCTCCGGCTTTACTTAAAAATCCGATTGACATTAAAATAAATAGAAGAGTTGGATATTTGAAATTGGCCATATTTAATTTTAAAAAGCTAAAAGGCATAAATAAATTTTGCGGCGAAACAAGCAGGAAGAACAGTAATATAAACACAAAACCGAAATGTGTCATAAAAAAGTAAAATCTCGCGGCTTTTAAATTTTTTTCCTCCGGTTCGGTTAAAATCAGCTGCCAGGAACTCAAACTCATAAGTTCCCAGAAAAATAAAAACACAACTATATTATTACTTAATACCACGCCAATCATTGAAATAATAAATGTAAAATAATGCAGTAAAAAATGAAATTTTCTTTCAATATGGTTTAAATATCCTGCCATATAAAACAGATTGGGCAACGCACCTAAAAAAATTAAAAATAAAAACAATACAGAAAAAGAATTAAATTCAAACATCTATTTCGCCTTTAAGATAATTTGGGAAAGTTTCAGTGAAATTATACTACCAATATTTTTTATTTGTTATTAAATTTACATTAATTTTTAATTTTTTTATAGTTTCGAAAAGTAACAATATAATATTATTTTTTTAACTTTGAAAAACAGATTAAGTTAAATCATTTTTTATATGCTATTATATTTACACAAAGAATAAAAGGAGAATAAATGGCGTTAAATGTAAATTTTAAATTAAAAGCTCCAGAAAACACACCTGTGTGGGTAGATGAAAATAAATGCAAAAGCTGTGAACTTTGCGTAGATTTTTGTCCTACCGGGGTTCTTGAAATGGTCGTTGACCCTCATAATATTTTAGGTCAGATGGTTAAAGTTGCCCATCCAGAATATTGTATAGGATGCAGGGAATGTGAGCTTGAATGTCCTGATTTTTGTATTTTTGTAGCGGAAAGAGACGAATATAAATTTAAAAAATTAAATGAAGTTAAGAAGTTAAAAGGAGAAGCGTAATGAGAGAAGTAGTATCAACAGGAAATAAGCTTGCGGCACTTGCAGCCATTGATGCGGGATGCAGGTTTTTCGGAGGATATCCGATTACACCTTCAAGTGAAATTGCCCATGAAATGAGCAGACTGTTACCAAAAGTTGGCGGCGTATTTATCCAAATGGAAGATGAAATCGCAGGTATTTCAGTTGCGCTTGGGGCCAGTATGAGCGGAACCAAGGCTATGACAAATACTTCAGGCCCTGGAATAAGTCTAAAAGCGGAGCAAATAGGACTTGCGTTTATGGGAGAAGTTCCTTTGGTTATCACAAATGTAATGAGAGGGGGACCTTCAACCGGGCTTCCTACAAGACCTGCACAACAGGATATTTTACAGGCCCAGGCACCAACTCATGGAGATTATCAGTCAATTGCACTGTGTCCGGGAAGTTTGGATGAGTGTTACACTGAAACAGTCAGGGCGTTTAATTTAGCTGAAAGATTTATGACGCCTGTATTTGTGTTACTTGATGAAACACTTGGGCATATGATAGGAAAAGCAGTACTTCCTCCAAAAGATGAAGTTGAAAAAAATATTTTCAATAGACGTGTATATGAAGGTGATCCTGCGACATATGAACCGTATAATGTTCCGGCAGATGAGCCTGCAATTTTAAATCCATTTTTTAAAGGATACAGATATCATATTACTGGGCTTCATCAC
The DNA here is from genome assembly GCF_000523275.1 of Lebetimonas sp. JH292. Classification (NCBI taxonomy): domain Bacteria; kingdom Pseudomonadati; phylum Campylobacterota; class Epsilonproteobacteria; order Nautiliales; family Nautiliaceae; genus Lebetimonas; species Lebetimonas sp. JH292. The sequence continues at coordinate 1,193,880 of NZ_ATHQ01000001.1, forward strand.
GGGCCTACAGGTTTCCCTACAGAAGATGCAAAACTTTCACAGGAATTAATTGACAGATTATTTAATAAAATTTTAGCCCATAAAGACGAAATAGAAAGTTATGAAGAATATATGCTTGATGATGCCGATATTTTAGTTATTGCATATGGAAGTGTGAGCTTGGCGGCAAAAGAAGCAATCAGACAACTTAGGGCTGAGGGTATTAAAGCGGGATTATTCAGACCAATTACACTTTGGCCGTCTCCGGAAGAAAAAATTGATGAAGTATGTAAAAAATTTGATAAAGTATTGGTGGCTGAAATGAATAAAGGTCAATATTTTAAAGAAATTCAAAGAGCAAGCGGAAGAAAAGCCGAAACATTTGAAACTTTATTTAAGGCAAACGGAAGAGCAATTAGCCCTGCTGAATTTAAAGCAAAAATAAAAGAAATGGTATAAGGAGAAACAATGGCGTTTAATTATGATTATTATTTAAGAACGGAAAAAATGCCGACACTTTGGTGTTGGGGATGCGGTGACGGTATTATTATGAAAGCTGTTATAAGAGCTATGGCAAAACTCGGATGGGATAAAAACGATGTCTGTGTTGTAAGCGGAATCGGATGCAGCGGAAGATTTTCAAGCTATATTGACGCAAACACGGTTCATACTACCCATGGAAGAACACTTGCTTATGCAACAGGGGTAAAACTTGCCAATCCTGATAAACATGTTGTTGTTGTAGCGGGTGACGGAGACGGACTTGCCATTGGTGGTAACCACACTATTCACGCATGTAGAAGAAATATAGATTTAAATTTTATTTTAGTAGATAATTTTATTTATGGGCTTACAAACTCCCAGGTTTCTCCTACAACTCCAAAAGGAGCATGGTCAGTAACTACCCAGTATGGAAATATCGACCCGACTTTTGATGCTTGTGAATTAGCTAAAGGGGCAGGGGCGACTTTTGTAGCAAGAGAAAGTGTGGCCGAAGCTCAAAAACTTGAAAGAATATTTATAAAAGCTTTTGGCCATAAAGGGTTTAGTTTTATTGATGTCCATTCAAACTGTCATGTTAATTTCGGTAGAAAGAATAAAATGGCTCAGGCTAAACAGAATATGGACTGGATTGAAAGCAATTTAGTTCCTAAAGCAAAATGGGATAAATTAAGCGAAGAAGAAAAATATGAATTAAAACAACAGGGTAAAAAACCAAGAGGAATTTTATATCAACAGGAGGAACCTGAATACACTGAAGAGTATTATAAATTAATCGATAGAGTAAGGGGTAAATAATGAGAAAACAATTAAGATTTACAGGGGTTGGAGGACAAGGTGTCCTTCTTGCCGGTGAAATTTTAGCAAGAGCTTATGTCAGGGCTGGTAAATACGGAATTCAGGTAGGTACTTATACTTCTCAGGTAAGGGGAGGCCCTACAAAAGTTGATATTATCTTAGATGATGAGCCTATTCTTTATCCTTACGCGGTTGACGGTGAAATTGATTTTATGCTTAGCGTTGCAGATAAATCCTATCAGTTGTTTAAAGAAGGTGTAAAAGAAGGCGGTATAATTGTATATGAACCGAATCTGGTTTATCCGAGTGATGATGACAAAGCGAAATGGAAAATGTTTGCTATAGATATTATTGATATTGCAAAAGAAAAAGTCGGGAATGTTATTACCCAGTCAGTTGTGGCTCTTGCAATTGCTACAAAAATGAATGATATAGACAAAGATATGGTATATGAAACTATGATTCAAACAGTTCCGCCTAAAGCGGTTGAGATTAACAAAAAAGCATTTGAACTAGGTTTCCAAGCCGCAGTTGCTGCTTTAGAAAAAGAAAATTCATAAAATTCAAAAGCTTTTGCTTTTGAATTTATTTCAATGAATCCAAAGCTCTTTTTAGAAGTTCCGCATGATATAATTCCTGTCGTGAAATAAACAGTAAAAAATCGCTTAGTTCTTTATTTCCTATTTTTTCAGCCAAAATCAGGCATTGTTTTTCAGCATCCATTTCTTCTTCAATATTTTCTTTTAAAAATTTCAAAATTCCAATATTTTCATATTTTCCGTGAGGTATTGATCTTGGAAGGGTAAGAACACCCATTTCACTTGCAAACTGTGCAAATCTTCTTAAATGATAGATTGAATCATATGCCAGATCTGTAAAAGCGGAATTTGCAACCTCATTATCTGAAAATGTTTTTAAATAAGAATAAATTGTAATGAGTTCATATTCTTTGAATGTTTCTTCCATTAAGAAAAACACAAGTGCTGCTTTTGCATTTTCATCAAGTTTAACACCAGGAAGCTCTTTATTCTCATTAAATGCTGTGATAATGCATTCCAAATCAAGTTTTTTAATTTGAGATAAAAAGTAACTGTCATCATTTTTAAGTCTTTCAATTGTAGGCGTGTTATAATCCTGGTAAAACTTTAGATTCTCCTCTAAATCGTTAACAAGCTCCTCTAATAAATCGGATGCATATTTTTTTTCTATTTTTCTTATTTCCTCAGTATTAAAATCCATATTAAATTTTACATCTTCATCTTTTGCATCAGCCATCGCCCATACCATATGTCTGTATTTAAACATTGCTATATCTTCAAATAATTTTTTGGCATTGGTTTCTTTTACCATTACACTTGCATAAATAAATTTAATAAAACTTTCATGAGAAAATCTTATTAATTTTTGATAATCAATCATTACCTCTCCTTTTTTGATTAATTGTATCAAAAGAAAAAATTTTTTTATTGATATAAATCAATTTTTATGTTTAATAATGTATTTAATGGCATTTTCATAACTTTTTGTATCGGCTACTCCCTTATAAGCAATGTCAAATGCTGTTCCATGGTCTACTGAAGTCCTGAGTATTGGAAGGTTTAAACTTACATTTATGCTTTCATCAAAATACAAAGCTTTAAGAGGGGCAAGTCCTTGGTCGTGGTACATTGCAATAAAATTTCCTTTTTTTTCTTTAAAGGCGATATCTGGAACGAGCGGACCGTAAAAAATTTCTTTTTCTAAAATTTCGTTTGTTTCTATAACAGCCGGAAATATCTCTTTTATTTCCTCATCTCCTAAAACCCCTCCGTCTCCCGCATGAGGGTTAAGCGCCAAAACGCCTATTTTTTCAAAATGGGTGCTTCTGTAAAAATCAATAAAGAACTGTATTAATTTTTCTTTTTTTATATTTTTCGGCACTTCTTTTAGGGGAATATGTTCTGTAAATAAAGCAACATAGAGCTTTTTACACCCAAGCATCATAATCGCTTCTTTTTTAAAAGTATCTCTTAAAACTTCCGTATGGCCTTTATATTTAATTCCGGCTTTACTCCAGGCTTCTTTGTTTATTGGAAGGGTGCATATTGCGTCTACTTTTTTTTCTTTTGCAAGTTCAATAGCACTTAAAAAACTCTTAAATGAATATTCGGCACTGTTTTTGTCTATTTCCCCCGGATTAATCTCAAAATCCCCTTTAACTTCCACTGTTTCAAAATCATCAGGAATTTCATAATTTAATAGTTTTGCACCTTTATTTAGCATTGATTTATTTATACAATATACAGGTTTTACCCATTCTTTAATTTTATTATGACTTTTTAGAGCAATTTCAAGCCCAATTCCGTTTAAATCCCCTATACTTACTGCTACTTTCAGCCATTTCTTTAGCTTTAATTAAATCCTCTTTTGTATCAATCCCAAAACTTTTAGATTCAACCTCAATCATTGCTATTTTTTCGCCGTTTTCAAGTACTCTTAACTGTTCAAGTTTTTCAATGTGTTCAAGCCTGCCTTTCATTGTTGTAAATTTATCAAGGCTTTTTTTATCGAAACCGTAAATTCCGAGATGTCCTTTGTATCTGTGTGCCTGGTTGTCTCTGTTGTATGGAATTTTTGAGCGGGAAAAATACAAAGCGTCAGAATTTTTATCAACTACTACTTTTACTAAATTGGGGTCTTGGGCGCTTAATTCGTCTATTATTTTATAACAGCTTACCATTTTAAAGTTTCTGTTTAAATCAATCAGTTTTTGTTTAACTTTTTGAAGTATAACCGGTTCTAAAAACGGTTCGTCGCCCTGCATATTTATAACAATTTCATTTTCTGGGAGTTTTAATATATCGCTTGCTTCTTTTATTCTGTCGCTTCCGCTTTTGTGGTTTTTATCTGTAAGCACCGCTTCAAATCCGTATTTTTTACAAACATCAATCACTTCTTTTGAATCGGTGGCAATGACCACATCATCAACTTCTTTTGCGCTCTGGGCGCACCATATTATAACGGGTTTGTTTTTTATACTTAGAAGAACTTTGTTTGGCAGTCTTGAAGAAGAGAGTCTTGCTGGAATTATAATCATCTGTTTCCTTTTTAGGTATAATTTTACAAAAAAAAGGCTTAAAATGATTAATAAAATTAAAGAAAAAGTAAAAAACGCAAAACATATAGACGAAAAGAAAAAAAGCATAATTCTGGAAAAAATTGATGAATGGAAACACGATAAAGACGCTATGAATCTGATACCGAATTTGTTAATGAAATATTATGAAGAAGACATTAAACCTATTTTAGATGAACTGGGGCTTACTGATTGATACTGTATCAGCCAAAAGAGGGTTACTGTTATAATTCTGATACCTTTTTTTTGTATGATTTTATTACCAAATTTAATATAAAAGGCGATGTTTTAGAAGTAGGCGGGGGATGCGGAGTATTAGGGCTTTTAATTAAAAGGGATTTTCCTGAAATTAATTTAACCATTATTGAAAAACAAAAAATAATGAGTGAATTAATTGTAAAAAATCTAAAAGTTAACAATTTAAAAGCTGACATTGTCAATGATGATTTTTTAAAATTTGGATTTGATAAAAAATTTGATTATATTATTTCAAACCCTCCTTTTTATAAAGGAACACTGAAAAGTGAAAATGAAATAATTAAAATTGCAAGATATGAGGAATTTTTACCTATGAAAGATTTTTTCAAAAAAGTAAACGCTCTATTAAAAGAAAGAGGGGAATTTATTTTCTGTTATGATGTAAAAAGAATAGATGATATAATTTCAAATATCCCCAAACCCCTTAAAATTACGGATTTGAGGTTTATGTATCCGAGGATTGGCAAAAACGCATCGTTGGTTTTGATTAGAGCCAAAAGGCACGCTAAATCAATGATAAATGTTCATCCCCCTTTAATCGGGTTTGAAGGGGAAAATTATTCAAATGAAGCATATGAAATATATAAAAAAGCTAATACTAAAAGCGTAAAAATATAGCGAAAAGAGTGAGTGGTGAGAGGTGAAAAATTGATAAGTAAAGACGGATTTGATTTTAAGTTTAATCCCGATGCCTGCAAAAAATGCGAAGGAAACTGCTGCATAGGCGAGAGCGGATACATTTGGGTAAATCCAAAAGAAATAGAAGCTATTGCCAATTTTTTGGGGATTGACAAAAATATTTTTATCGACAGATTTTTAATAAAAGTTGGATATAAATATTCAATAAAAGAAAAACCGTACAAAAAGGGATATGCATGTATATTTTTTGAAAACGGATGTAAAATTTATCCTGTAAGGCCCAATCAATGCAAAACATTTCCTTTTTGGGAGAGGTATAAAGATGAAAGATATTATGAAGAATTAAAAAACGAATGCCCGGGAGTTATTTTTAATGAAAAATGAAAAATGGATAATTAAAATGAAATATTTAAGATTTATGTTGGTAATTTTATTGATTTTTACTGGGTGTAGTGTTAAAAAACCCCAAATCGGTAAAAAAGCATTTGAGCAGGAAGATAATTATATAATTAAAGCTCTGGTTTTGGAAAATGACAATAAGCTCCTCCAAGCCGCCGATATATATGACTTTTTATATAAAAAAACCGGTAAAAATGTTTATTTTAAAAAAGAAATAGAAGATTTGTTTTTTGCCAAAAGATATAAAAAAGTTTTAAATTTAACCGAAAATATTAAAAATTTAGATAAAGAAACATTTAAATACAGAATTTTTTCTCTGCTTGAACTTAAAAAAGGCAGTGAGGCAAAAAAAGAGCTGTTGACGTATTTTAACAAGAAAGAGCCTCTCTTTTATGAACTTATGTCATATATTTTAATAAAAGAAAAAAAATATAATAAAGCTGCCGATTATATAAAATCATTATATGCTATTAATCATAACAAACATACTCTTTTGGCGTTAGCGGATTTATTAATAAAATTAAAAAAATATAATGAAGCGCTTGCATATCTCAGGACACATCTTAAAATATACGGCTGTGAAACCGATGTCTGTGAACGTTTGGCCGAAATATACCGCCAGACCCAGGATTTTGAAAATTTGGCTTATATATATTCATTAATGGGTAAATATGATAAAAAATATGTTATTTTTGCCTTAAAAATTTATATAGATAACGGAGATTTCAACGAAGCTTTAAAACTCATTGATAAATATAATCTTGGAGACGAATATAAACTGATTCTTTTTGAAAGCTTTAATAAATATAAAGGTGCTGCGAATATTGCTTACAAGTTATTTAATAAAACAAATAATCCGGCTTTTTTATTAAAATACTGTATTTTTGAATACGAAGCATATAATAATAAAGAGGCTGCTTTGGAAGTTATTCCGAAACTTAAATTTTTAGCAAAACTTTATCCTGACAATGATTATATAAATAATTTTTTGGGTTATCTTTTAATTGAATACGATATTAATCCAAAAGAAGGGCTAAAATATGTAAAAAAAGCTATTAAAATAAGGCCTGACGATACAGCTTATATAGATTCGCTTGCCTGGGGATATTATAAATTAAAAAAATGCAAAACCGCATGGGATGTTAATAAAAATTTAGATACGGACGATAAAGAAATCAGTAAACATAAAAAGCTTATAAAAAGGTGCTTTTATGATACTTCAAAAAATCATACAAAAAACTCAAAAAAATCTGAAAAAAGAAAAAAGCATTGATGAACTGTTAAACATAAAAAGAAATTTTAAAAATGTAAAAAAAGCCCTTAAATCAACTTCGGGCAACCCATACAGAATTATTGCAGAGGTTAAAAAAGCAAGTCCTAGTAAAGGAATTATAAGAGAAGATTTTAATCCGGTTGAAATTGCCAAAATATATAACGAAATTGCGGACGCCATGAGTATTTTAACCGAGCCTTTCTTTTTTCAGGGAAGTTTAGAATATCTTAGAGAAATAAGTAAATTTTCTAAAATACCGCTTCTTAGAAAAGATTTTATTATTGATATTTATCAAATAGCAGAGGCTTACAATGCCGGTGCCGATTTTATTTTACTCATTGCAAAAGCGCTTGATACTGAAAAACTTAAAGAATTATATAATTTTGCTAAAAGTGTTAATTTAGAGGTTTTATTTGAAATTCACGATGAAGAAGATTTAAAAAAAGCTCTTGATGTAGGAGCAGATATTATCGGATTTAATCATAGGGACCTTAAAACGTTTGAAATGCATATGGATTTAAGTGAAAAGTTGATGCCGCTTTTGCCAAAAGATGTAATTGTCGTGGCTGAAAGCGGAATAAACAGTTTTGAAACTGTAAAAAAGCTGCATAAAAACGGTGTAGACGCATTTTTGGTGGGTGAACATTTTATGAGGGGAAATGATATAAAAAAAGATGTTTTGAAATTAAAGGGAATAGATTTTGCTGGTTAATTAAAAAAGGCAATAATTTTATGAATGTAAAATATTTTTTAAATTTAACTTTTTTAATTTTTTTTATTGGTTGTGCCGAGCATCCAATGGATCCTACTATTAATATGAAACCTCCTAAATATGTGGAAGAAATGCCGAGTAAAAATGTTAATTATCCTAAAAATCCGGGCTCGCTTTTTACAAACGGGGATAATCTGTTTTCTGATACAAAAGCCATGAAAGTAAATGATATTGTAACAGTTTTAATTACAGAAACCGTTAAACAATCATCTCAGGCAAGTAAAAAACTTTCAGAAGCAAATTCAGATAACGGCGGAACTTTTGATGCGGGAATCAGCGGGGGTGTCAGTGTTGCCGGGCATACCGCCCATATTGGGAAAACCGGTATTTCACTGGGGCTGCCCAGTATGAATTCTACAAGAACTTTTAACGGAAGCGGAACTCAGCAGCATAATGAACTTTTTCAAACAACAATCAGTGCCAGAATTATTAAAGTATTAAAAAACGGAAATTATTTTATTTACGGCACGAGAGAAGTTTATTTGGATGGACAAAAACAGGTAATCGCTTTAAGCGGTGTAATAAGACCTCAGGATATTGCAGCGGATAATACTATTGATTCAAAATATATAGCCGATGCCAAAATTAAATATTTTACCCAGGGTGATATAAAAAGAAATATAGAAAAAAACTGGTTTGCTAAAATCTGGGATGCTATTGCCCCATGGTAATATATAATTTAATAGTTAAAAGTGAAAAATGAAAAGTTTAGGATATGATAAATTTTGTCAAGGCATCAGCCAGTAAAAAGTCATTTGAATAAATTTTATCTTCTTTTTTATAAAGTTTTTTTTCTTTAATTAAAATTTTTACTTTTTCTTTTTCTTCTTTATTTAAAATATTTTCTTCAAAACCAATAATTGAGCGGAGTCCCAGGAATATATTTACTTATTTCATCTCTTGCCTCCCTTAATTCTTCGTAAGAGTATTTTGTCGGGTTTTTCAAAAATTCTTTTACATTTGTTTGCGTATAGTATCTAAAACTTTTCACTTTTCCATTATCCATTTTCCATTTTCTAAATCCCACCGCCCCGGCACCGATTCCTATATATTCTTTCCCCATCCAATAACCTAAATTATGAAGGCATATTTTTCCAAAATTTGAAATTTCATACTGAAAAAACTTTGCTTATATTTTATTTATAAACCATATTTCAAGTTCTTCATCTTCTTTTCTTTTTGAATAATCTCCCTCCCATTTAGTCCCTTCTTCTATCGTCAGGGAATATGCGCTTATATGTGTGAGAGGCAGTTTAAAAGCTGTGTTTAAATCATTTTCAAGCAGTTTTTTATTGTCTTGGGCAGTTGCATAAATCAAATCCAGGTTTATATTTTCAAAACCCGCTTTTTTGGCGTTTTCAATAGATTTTACAGCCTGAATGGGTGAATGGTTTCTGTTTAAAAATTTCAATTTTTTTTCATTAAAACTCTGCACCCCGAAACTTATCCTGTTTATTCCAAAATTTTTGATTTCTTTTAACCATTCATATGTAACGTTTGGATTTGATTCAATGGTTATTTCTTTTATATTTTTTATATTCATTTCAATGAGTTTAAATAGTTTTTCATAAAACGACTCTTTCATAGTAGAAGGTGTTCCTCCTCCTATGAAAAACTGTTTCAAACTGAATGTTTGAATCTATATCAAAAAAATACTGTTTTTTTACAGCGTTAAAATAATCTTTTTTTAGATGATTTATGTTAGTATAAGAGTTAAATGCACAGTAATTACATTTACTGTCGCAAAAAGGTATGTGAATATATAGTAACATTTGGGCCTTTTTTTAGTATAATTTTACAAAAAAAGGCTGTAAATTGAAAAAATACCGACCAAATGTCGCCGCAGTAATTTTATCTCCGAATTATCCCGAAAAAGTGGAAGTTTTAATAGCCAAAAGAAACGATGTCGATGCCTGGCAGTTTCCGCAGGGTGGTATTAATGAAGGCGAAAGTGAAGAGGAAGCCCTTTTAAGGGAGCTAAAAGAGGAAATAGGAACCAATGAAGTAGAGATTCTTGCAAAAATGCCTGAATGGCATACATATGAATTTCCCAAAACTATTGCTAAAAAAATGTATCCGTATGACGGGCAAAGACAAAGATATTTTTTGCTAAAACTTAAAAGAGGTGCAAAAATTAATTTAAATACAGCCCATCCGGAGTTTGAAGATTATAAATTTGTGCCTGTAAATAAAATTTTTAATTATGTTAAATCCTTTAAAAGGCCTGTTTATAAAATAGTTTTGAATTTTTTTAAAAAACTGGGATATATATAAAATAGTGAGTAGTGAGTGTTAATAGTGAGTAGTGAGTAGTGAGTGTTAATAGTTGCCAAAACCCAAGTACCAAGTGCTATATGTAATTAGTAAAAAAGGAGTTTAATGTTAATTGTTCAGAAATTTGGCGGAACAAGCGTAGGAGATTTGGACAGGATTAAAAATGTTGCAAATATTGTGAAAAAAACAAAAAATGAGGGAAATGATGTTGTGGTTGTGGTTTCTGCAATGGCAGGGGAAACTAATAAATTAATTGATTATGCCTCTTATTTTTCCAAAACGCCTCCTCAAAGAGAAATGGATTTACTGGTCAGCTCAGGAGAAAGGGTTACGAGTGCACTTCTTTCAATTGCATTGCAGTCAATGGGAATGGATGCCATTGCCCTGACAGGAAGGCAGGCCGGAATTAAAACAACAAAAGACCACACAAAAGCCAGAATTATGGATATTAATCCAGGGAAAATGCAAAAACATTTAAAAGAAGGTAAAATAGTAATTGTAGCCGGTTTTCAGGGTATAAGCGAGGAAGGTGATGTTACAACCCTGGGAAGAGGGGGAAGCGATTTAACGGCTGTGGCAATTGCAGGGGCTCTAAAAGCGGATAAATGTGAAATTTACACCGATGTGGACGGTATTTATACTACTGATCCGAGAATAGAGCCAAAAGCTAAAAAAATAAATATGATAACTTATGACGAAATGCTTGAGCTTGCAAGTTTGGGGGCTAAAGTAATGCAGTCACGTTCAGTGGAACTTGCAAAAAAATTAGGAGTCGATATAGAAGTTAAATCAAGTTTCAATCCGGAAATTAAAGGAACATTAATTACAAAGGAGACACCTGAAATGGAAAAAGTTTTGGTAAGTGGGATAGCGCTTGATAAAAATCAGGCGAGAGTCAGTATTTTTGGAGTGGAGGACAGACCCGGCATCAGTGCCGAAATATTTTCAAAATTAGCTGATAAAAATATAAATGTGGATATGATTATTCAAAATGTCGGAAAAGACAATAAAGCAAATTTAACTTTTACAGTACCTGAAACCGAACTTGAGCTTACCAAAAAAGTATTGGAAGAATATGAGCAAAAAGCTGAAGCAATGGAATATGACAGGGATATTGCCAAAGTAAGTATTGTCGGGGTCGGTATGAAATCCCACAGCGGTGTTGCGGCAACAGCATTTAAAACCTTGGCTGATGAAAATATAAATATATTAATGATTTCTACGAGTGAAATTAAAATTTCAATGATAATAAATGAAAAATACGGGGAACTGGCTGTTAGAAGTTTACACAAAGCTTATAATCTGGATAAATAATGGATTTAAACGAGTTTACTTTAAAATATATAAGAGAAAAAAACTTAAAATGGATGGAAGAGAAAAGGCTGGAATGGATTCCTTTAATCAGTGAATTTCTTTCTCAGGTGATTGAAGGAAAATGTGTTTTAATTATAACCGATTACAAAAGAAAATGGCTTAGAGATTATATTCTCCAGAAAATAAATAATTTTCAGGATTTTAAGCCGTCTTTTATTCCTTTTTTTGACCTGATTTCCTTTGTGCCCCAAATAGAGTATGCAAAAACGAACGAACATTTTGATTTAATAGAAGATATGCTCAATATTACTTTTAATGAAAATTATATTTTCTGGTATATCGGTGTGGAAACCCCTATGCTTAAATTTGCAAGGCGCAAAGAAAATTCTTTTTTCTGGATAATGGATATGGATTTGCATAAAAACTTCTTTTTAAAATCTATCGATGAAAATCTTGATTTAAAACTTTTACATTTAACGGATTTATTGAATGAAACCTTAAAAGCGGTTATTTTCGGTGAGGTTGAACTTTGAATAAAATAATCGTTACAAACGATTTGGAAAAATGTATAAATGAAATTAAATATGATGAAAAGATTATAACAGATGAATTTAAAGTTGAAAATGTAAAAGAGCTTAAAGAAATTTCCTATCTTACAAGCAAAAATGAAAAAACCATTTTAATTGCCGCAAAAAAATATAATCTAATTTCTCAAAACGCTCTTTTGAAAATACTTGAAGAACCTCCTCCAAATACTGCTTTTATACTGGCCGTGACATCAAAATATTCATTGCTTGAGACTATAAAATCAAGACTTCCCATCGAATATAAAATTTTTAAAAAAGTAACAGATATAAATGTTGATTTAAGTAAAATAAATAATGATTTGATTTTCGATTTATTGCAAAAAGATTTAAATAAAGATGAAATTAAAGCAATTTGTTATGATTTGATTAATAAAAAAAATTTAAAAAAAGAGCTGAATGTTTTAAGCAATGCTATAAAAATGCTTGAATTGAACATTGAAAAAAAAGCGGTTTTGGCTTATATAATGCTTTATTTCAAAGGAAAATAATGAAAATTTATAAATTAAACAGCGAAATTGATTTGGCTAAAGTTATGCAAAAAATGGGAGTGGACAAAGTAGGCATTGAAATAATGAAAAAAAAGCGTTCTGTTTATATTTTTTATATTAAAAACATAAATTGTGCCGCTGCAAATATTCTAAAACAGGACGCTTTAAGCATTGGTGCCGAACTTGCTGTTCCCATAGGGGCTCCAAACTGCAAAAACAAATATTTTGATGCGCTTTTGTTATGTAATGAAAAACATTTAATTACACTTTCCAAAAAAGAGCTTACTCAGCCGTTTGGGTTGAAAGATTTGGCAAAACAGCTTAAAAATTTTGTAAATCTTCCTAAATTTCCTTTGAAAATTATGGGGGTTATTAATGCGAATGAAGATTCTTTTTTTGAAGGCAGCAGATTCAAAGGAAATGAAGCCGTTAAGCAGATTGAAAAAATGATTGACGAAGGTGCGGATATAATTGACTTAGGCGGGGTTTCATCCAGACCCGGAAGTGTTTATCCCGGGGTGGAAGAAGAATTAAAGAGGGTCTCCCCTATAATTGATGAAATTTATAAACATAAATTATATGAAAAAGCTGTTTTCAGTATAGATACATTTGAATCCAAAGTTTTGGAATATGCACTTGAGCGCGGTTTTAAAATAGCAAATGATATTACCGGCCTTGAAAGCGACGAATATGCCGAGGTTGCAGCTAAATATAATGCCGATGTTATTATTATGCATAAAAAAGGAATCCCAAAAGATATGCAAAAAAATCCATTTTATGAAAATGTAATTTTGGAAATCGATGAATTTTTTGAAAAAAGAATTGCAAAAGCAAAAAATTTTGGAATAAAAAATGTAATTTTGGATGTTGGAATAGGCTTTGGTAAAAGACTTGAAGATAATCTTGCGTTAATTAAGCATTTGGAGCATTTTTTGCATTTTGGATACGAGCTTTTGATAGGGGCAAGCAGAAAATCTATGATAGATATGATTATGAAAAAATATGGGATATCCACTTTTCCTTCTGAAAGACTGCCCGGTACTTTGGCAATTCATCAAGAAGCCTTTAGAAACGGGGCAAGCATTATCAGGTGTCATGATGTAAAAGAGCATTTTCAGGCTTTAAAAGTTTATGAGGCTGTTAAGGGATTTGATGTTTAGAAGGCAGATTGAATTACTTGGAAAAAAACAAAAACTGCTTGAAAATAAAAAAATTTTAATAATCGGGGCAGGGGGGCTTGGAAATGCTTTGGCCACAATAATAAGTTGTATTGGTTTAAAAAGATAATAATTATTGATTTTGACAAAATAGAAATTCACAATATCCACAGACAGATTCAGTTTACAAAAAATGATTTGGGAAAAAAGAAAGTCAGAGTTTTGGGCGAAAAAATAAAAAGATGCGATACCAAAATAGAAATTGTAGAAAATAAATTTTCAAGCGATATGAATTTTGATGTAGATTTGGTTTTTGATGCAACAGATAATTTTGAGGCCAGAGAGGAAATTGATAAATTTTCCAAAAAAAACTCTATTCCATGGGTATATACGAGCGTGGATGAATATTATGCCCAGGTGGGTTTTTTTAAAAAAACAGATTTTAACACTTTTGCAACAAAAAAACTTTTTCCCAAAGGGCAAATTCCCCCAATGGTAAGCTTAGCCGCCAGTATAGAAGCGATGGTTGGTGTAAAATATTTAATAGGCGAGCTTAAAGAAGAAATTTTATATTATATAGATTTCAGTAAAGATTTGGAAATAAAAAAATTTAAATTTTAATATTTAAAATTTGCCTAAAACCCTTGATTTTTAGAAAGTTTTTATATATAATTTCATCACCCAAAAATAATGGGCTGTCGCCAAGCGGTAAGGCACAGGACTTTGACTCCTGCATTCGGAGGTTCGAATCCTCCCAGCCCAGCCAACGGCGCGGGGTAGAGCAGTCTGGTAGCTCGTCGGGCTCATAACCCGAAGGTCGGAGGTTCAAATCCTCCCCCCGCAACCAAAAAATTTAACTTATAAAGTGTCTGTCACTAATATTGCAATTAATTAATCTTTTTTTTTTTATATTTTTTACTTTTTATTTTACATTTTTAGTTTCTAATTTATATCAATACCATATTCTTTCTAAATATAAGCCGGTTGGACTAGCCAAATGCTTGGAAATTAATTTTTCTTTGTTTAACTGTTTTTTTAGATCTTTTATATTTAGTTTTTCTTCGTTAATTTTTAAGATAAAATCCATAATTATTCTGATTTGTCCTCTTAAAAATCCGTTTCCTCTAATATTGAATACATATAAATTTTTATATTCAAATGCTTTTGCTTCATAAATTTCCCTTATATAATGATTAACACAGCTTCCGGTTTTTGCAAAATACTCAAAATCGTGCCTGCCTATTAAAAGTTTTAAAGCTTTGTTTATTTTATTTAAATTTACGGACTTATTATAAAACAGTGTATATTTTGCATTAAAAGGTGTAAATTTTTTTGTAATTAAATATCTGTAACTTCGCTGTTTTGCACTGAATCTCGGATGAAAATCCAAAGGTGCAGTTTCAATTTTTTTAAAATAAATATAAGGATACAAAATATTGTTCAAAGATTTTTTCAGTTTGTTTAAGTCCCAGAAATCAGGGGCTTCAAAGGAAATTACCTGATTCAATGCATGAACACCCTTATCGGTTCTGCCGGAATGAAAAATTTTAGTGTCTATGTTTAATTTTTCCAACGCTTTTGATATCTCACCCTGAACGGTTTTTTTATTATTTTGAATCTGCATACCGTAAAATTCGCTGCCGTCATAGGTAATAACCGCCTTAATTAGAATTTTTTATCCTTTAAATAAAAAAATAATCCGCAAAAAAAGAATAACGATATTATTAATAAATTTATTACAAACGAATTTGTGATTTTTGTAAAAATCAAATATATTACTAACAATAAGACAGAATAAACAAGTGAATGGTTTTTATGCAATCTTGGATGAAAAAATCCAAAAAGCGGTATATAAAAAATCAGTGCTATAGGAATTAATGCAAAAGGTATATAAAATAAAAACAGTTTTTTATTCTTTTTTAAATATTTTTTATATTCTAAGATATTGAAATTTATATAAGGGATTATTTGATTAATATTCATTGTTTTAAATTTTATTGTTAAATTTTTATCAATATCATAAATATAACCGTTTTTTAACTGAAAAATCAAATAATTTTTATCTTTAATTATAGCGGCGCTGTTTGAAGTTATAAATTTTTTTTCACTCGGGTTGAAAATATATATTTTTTTATAAAAATTTTTTTCTTTTTTTTCTATAAATGCGTTCCATTTTCCAAATTGTTGTGAAATTTGAGATGTCTGTATATTAAATTTGGCTTCTTGTTTTTTTTCATTTTTGAAATTTTTATAAACCAAATCGGAATAGGGGATAGAAATAAAAAGAATAAAAAAATTAACAACAGCAATTAAAACAGATATTATCATAATGGGGAAAAGGATTTTTTTAGGGGATATACCAGTTGAAAAAACCGCAACAAGTTCCTGAGTATCACTTAAATTGGAGTATGTCATTACAGAAGCTATGAAAAAAGAAATAGATAAAGTTACAATCAATATTTTTGTTAAAGATAAAAAATACATTTTGGCAAGTTCTAAAAATGTTATATGTATCGAGGCTGTAACGTTTGAAATGGAGATTATTACAATAATAGAAGTAATCAGAAATAAAATCAAAAATATATTTATAAATATATTAAAAAAATTTTTTAATATATATTTTTGAAGTTTATCCATACAATCTACTCCATAAATTTATAAAATAATCGTTAAAATACCAGACGATAAAAGTACCAAGTGCCAAAAAAGGTATAAAAGGAAGCTCTAAATCTTTTTTGAAAATTCTGTTGTAAAGAGATGGAAAAATGGCAATTAATGCTGCTATAAATATTGCGAAAAGCGAAAGTTTAATTCCCAGAAGCCCTCCCATACTTCCCGCCAAAATTATATCCCCTTCGCCCATAGCCTCTTTTTTTATAAAAAAAGAGACATAATATCTTATTAAACTCATTCCGCCCATTAATATTAAAGCATTTTTAAAATTTTCAATAATATCTGGGGATGAGAAAAATGAAAATGTTAGCACCAAAAGATTTAAACTGTCCGGTACCGCTTTATAATCAAAATCAATCATGCTCAAAGCTAAAAAAAGAGTGAAAATTATAAATATAATAAATGAATAAATATCCAAGCCCATTTTTTTATATATTATAATTGCCAAAATACCCGTCATTAATTCTATTATAGGATAACGGGCGGAAATTTTTTCGCTGCAGTAAGCACATTTTCCTTTTAATAAAAAATAGCTGATAATAGGTATATTATGCCAGGGTTTAAGCTTTTCCCCGCATTTTGGGCAATGGCTTGGGGGATATGCGATGTTTTTCCCTTTAGGGACTCTGTAAATAACAACATTTAAAAAACTACCAATGCTAATTCCAATTAAAAACAAAATTATATAAATTACAATATTATCCATGTTTCATTCTCCATTTTATATTTCACTACTCACTACCCACTACCCACTGTTTTATATTCCCCCAAACCTTCTTTTCCTTTTTTTAAAATTGTTTAAAATTTGCTCTAATTCCTTGCTTGTAAAATCAGGCCACAAAGTAGGGGTAAAAAACATTTCTGCGTAGGCAATCTGCCAAAGTAAAAAATTACTGACCCTGATTTCTCCACTGGTTCTTATTAATAAATCCACATCTTCATTTATATCAAGGTTTTTTTGGATATTTTCCTGGGTGATTTCTTCGTTTTTTTTAATTATTTTTTTAACAGCCCTTGTAATTTCGTCTCTGCCTCCATAATTTAAGGCCAAAACCTGTGTCAGTTTTTTATTGTTTTTGGTAGTTTCTTTTGTGTATTCTATTCTTTTTTTTAGTTTAGGGGAAAATTTTGAAATATCGCCGATAACTTCAAATTTTACATCGTTTTTTATATATGTCTCAAGTTCTTTTTTTAACCAGTTTTCAAGAAGTTTCATTAAAAATTCAATTTCCATTTTTGGTCTTTTCCAATTTTCCGTGGAGAATGCATAAAGTGTTAAAATTCTAATTTCAGGATTGTTTGCGCAGTATGTGGTTATTTCCTTTACAACTTCTGCCCCTTTTTTATGACCCTCAACTCTTTTAAGGCCTCTTTTTTTTGCCCATCTCCCGTTTCCGTCCATTATTATTGCAAGGTGCATATATTAAGCCTTTAAATTTATTAAATTTTCGCTAAAATCATATATCGGTTTTATCTCTTTTTTAACAACTTCTACCGAAAAAGGCAGCTCTTTTTTATATAAATTTATTAAATTTATTGTTGAGTCAAATTCACAAAAAAGTTTTAAGCTGTTTTCAAATAAAAACCCTTCTATTTCCCCCAGATGTTCAAATACAGCATAAAATTTTAACGTGTTTTTTTTGTATTTAAGCTGCATTAAGGCTTTTTTTTTATCATTTATAATTATATGATATATTTTTTGATTAAAAGCCATTAATATATTCATCCAGAATATAAATTCGTTTTTATTATTCGCATTTGCCAAATGGCTGATTATTTTTTTTTTATCAGGGGCTAAAAAATTTTTTGTAAAATTTATTTTTTTTAAAATATTTAAAACTCCGGGATATTTTTTAAGGTTAGTTATTTTTATCGAATATCTGCCTTCTTTTATTTCTGCAAGATATTTATTACCTACTTTTAATGGTATATAACTTTTGGTTTGAATTTCACGGCTACCTAATTTTATTAAATATTTTATGGGATTTAATTGTTTTTTTATATCGATTTGTACCGGCAAAGTAGCATTAAATTCTTTAATGCCTTCGAATCTGTTTACGGTTTTTAAAATTTTACCTATTTTAGAGAGATTTAACGGCATCAACAAGCTTTAAGGCAATATTCTCTTTACTCTCCTGAGGAAATAAAATTTCTTTATCTTTTGTGATAAAAATTATTTCGTTTTCATCGCTTCCGAAACTGTTTTTTGAAAGTAAATTCAGACATATTGCATCTAAATTTTTTTTATTCAAAGTGTTTTTTGCGTAAACAAGGGCATTTTTTTCATCAAATTCGGCTTTAAAGCCTATTTTTTTAAATTTTTTTTCTTTTAAATATTCAAGGATATCAATGTTTTTATGTAATTTTAAAAGAAATTCATTACCTATTTTCTCTTTTTTTAATTTTCCTTTTTTATAAACCGGCATATAATCCACTATTGCGGCTGCCATTATTAAATAATCAGGATTTTCCTTTAAGATTGCTTCTAAATAATCTTTTGCGCTCTCAACTTTTATCTGTTGAATTTCTTTGGTAAGATTATGGTCTTTACTAGAAATCAGTGTTACATCGGCGCCTTTTATATAAAATGCTTTTGCCAGGGCTTCCCCCATTTTCCCGCTTGAAAAATTACTTATAAATCTTACATCGTCTATTTTTTCCCTACTTCCTCCGGCGGTTACAACAACTTTTTTGTTTTTCCAAATTTCTTGCTTGTTTATTTCCCTCAGTGCCCGTAAAAATATCTCTTCCGGTTCGGCCATCTTACCTATTCCCTCGTCTCCGCAGGCCAGAAGACCGGAATTGGCTTCGATTATGTTTAATTTTTTAAAATTTTTTTGTGTAGTGGGATGTAAATACATGTTTGTATTTGCGCTTGGTGCAAAAAGAGTGGGGGCTTTTGTGGCAAGGTACGTCTGTAAAAGCAGATTGTCGGCGATGCCGTTTGCCGCTTTATTTATTGTATTTGCACTGGCGGGGGCTATAATGTATATGTCAGCCCATTTTGCATAATCAATATGGTTAACATCATTTGCCCAGTCTTCATTTTTGCTTGTTAAAACCCTGTTTCTTGTAAGTGTTTCAAATGTAAGAGGAGTTACAAATTTACCTGCGGCATCTGTCATTACAATTTTTACATTATCTTTATTTTTTATAAAAAGCCTTATAAGCTCGCATGTTTTATATATTGCAATGCTTCCTGTAACCCCTATCAATACGTTCATCTGTTTTCCCCAAAAAATTTATAATAAAAATTTTTTACTATTTTTAAAGGAGTTCTGCTTATTACAAGGCTTCCTTTTGGAATATCCTTGTTTACTGTGCTTCCTGCTGCTATTATTACATCGTCTTCAATTACTACTGGAGCAATTAATTGTGAATCACTGCCAACAAATACATTTTTTCCAATTTTTGTTTTATATTTTCTTTTCCCGTCATAATTACAGGTAATTGTTCCGGCTCCTATATTTGTACCTTCTTCTATTTCACTGTCCCCAAGATAGCTTAAATGTCCGGCTTTTATTTTATTTAATTTACTTGCTTTTACTTCCACGAAATTCCCTATGTGGGTATCAGTAAGCTCGCTTTTAGGCCTTATTCTCGCCATCGGACCGATACCGGAATTTTTTATAACAGCATCTTCAATAACACTGCCTGGACGGATTTCACTTTCAATTATTACACTCTCTTTTATAACGCAATTTGGCCATATTTCACATTCCCCTTCAAAAGAAGAATATGCATCTATAAAAATTGTCTCAGGCAGATGCATAATAACACCGTTTTTCATCCAAAAATTTTTTATTCTATTACAAATTATTCTCTCAGCTTCAGCTAAATCTTTTTTTGTATTAATGCCTTTAAAATCTTCTTCATTAACTTCAATTGCTTTTACATTTAATCCATCTTTTACAGCCATTTCTATAATATCAGTTAAATAATATTCATTTTGTGCATTTTTATTGTTTAATTTAAGAATATATTTTTCTAAAATTTCTTTTTTTATCAGATAAATTCCGGCATTTACGTAAGGGATTTTAAGTTCGTTTTCATTTGCGTCTTTTTCTTCTATTATTTTTTTTACATTTGAATTTTCTATCAACACCCTTCCGTATCCAAAAGGATTATTTAATTTCATAACGCTCATTACAATATCGGCGTCAATACTCTCAAATTTTTTAAGTTCATTTGCTTCAATTAAAGGCATATCACCGTTTAAAATAAAAATTTTGTCATTTTCGATTTTACATTTTCCATTATCCATTAAGGAAAACAGCGCTCCTCCGGTTCCTGGATAATTTTTTAAATCCTGTTTTATTATATTAATCGGATAATTTTTTATTGTTTTTTTAACATTTTCAAACTGATGATAAAGTATTATATTTACATTCTCCGATATTTTAAGAGATTCTTCAATTACAAATTCAATCATTGCTTTGTTGCATAATGTATGAAGTACTTTTGGAATCGCACTTTTCATACGGGTTCCCCTGCCCGCTGCCAAAATAATGACACTTGACATATGTTTACCTTTTTTTTGTTATAATTATAGCAAAAAAGGCTATTTTGATGGATTTGGCTACTGTCATTGGTTTGGTCGGCGCACTCGGTCTTCTTATTGCCGCTATGGCACTCGGTGTGGGTGTGGGGGCTTATATTGACCCTCAATCAGTGTTAATTGTTATTCTCGGTTCAATAATGTCTCTTATGATTAGTTATAAAATGGATATGATGACAAAATTTTTAAAAGTTTTCATGATAGCCATAAAACCTAATTATCAGCCTAATTATGAAGAACTTATTAAAAAACTTGTAGATTATGCAACTCAGGCAAGAAGAGACGGAATTCTTTCACTTGAGAGCGCAGCCAATAACGAAGAAGACGAATTCTTAAAAAAAGGCCTTTCAATGGCGGTAGACGGAAACGAGCCCGATACAATCAGAGAACTTTTGGAAATAGAAATGGAGCAGATGGAAGAAAGACATAAAAAAATGGCTTCCATTTTTTCTACATGGGCAGGTCTCGCTGGAGGCTTCGGTATGCTTGGAACATTGGTGGGGCTTGTTGCCATGCTGCTTAACATGTCCGACCCTTCATCAATCGGTCCGGCTATGGCGGTTGCATTACTTACCACACTTTACGGTGCTATGATAGGTAATATTTTCGGAAATCCTATTGCCAGCAAACTTTCTTTGAGAAATGATGACGAAATGCTTGCAAAGACAATGATACTTGAAGGTATTATGTCTATTCAGGCGGGTGATAATCCAAGAACACTTGAAGCAAAACTTTTAAGCTTTTTGCCGCCTTCTAAAAGAAAATCTCAATTCGAATAGGAAAAATGAATGGCTAAAAAAAAGTGTAAATGCGAATGTCCCGAGGGTCTACCGGCTTGGTTGGGAACATTCGGGGATTTAATGAGTTTACTTTTATGTTTTTTTGTTTTGCTTCTTTCAATGTCCACTATGAACGCCAAAAAGGTTCAAGAAGCCATAGGCTCTCTTGCAGGTGCACTTAGTGTGCTTGAAGGAGGAGCTAAAACCGAGGTTAGTAAAAACAGAAACCAAATAGCCACTCCTATTGAAGAAAAACAGGAAACTTCCCAAACTGTTAACAAACTTTCAAAAGCTATTCAGGAATTCAGACAGTTTACATCGGGTTCAAGAGGTCCTTCAATTACATTGGAAGAAGGCGAGGAGGGCTTTTTTATAAGGCTTCCCGCCGATATTACATTTAAACCGGGAAGTGCTGAAATTACAGATGAAGATGCATTGCTTTTTTTAAAAAGAATATCACTGATTATAAAAGAATATCTTCCTAAAAATATTGACATTCAGATAAAAGGATATACAGATAACACCCCTCCACCTCAAACGTCTCCTTATACGGATAACTGGGAATTAAGTGCGGCAAGGGCACTCAGCGTGCTTAAAATTTTAATAAAAGACGGAGTCAATCCAAAACAGCTGAGTGCTGCGGCATACGGCGAATATCATCCGATTGCAAGTAACGACACACCTGAAGGAAGAACAAAAAACAGAAGAGTTGAAATATGGTTTTTTGCGAAGAAAAAAGAACTTCAAAACAAAGTTCAAAAATCAGTATTAGATAAAGCTAAATGAAAAAAATATTATTAATTTTTTTCCCTGTTTTGATTTTTGCGGCGGCAGTGCATATTCCAACGGTTAATTTGTCATTAAGCGCCCCCGATAATCCTAAACAGCTTGTAAGTACGTTAAATATAGTCATCTTAATGACTCTGTTGGTACTGGCTCCGAGCATTGTACTTGTAACCACATCTTTTATAAGAATAATTGTGGTGCTCGGTTTTTTGCGCCAGGCTCTCGGAACCCCTCAATCGCCTCCAACGACACTTTTGGTTTCATTTGCGCTTATTTTAACGTTTTTTATAATGGAGCCGTATGCAAAGCAGTCTTATAATAACGGAATAAAACCGTATATGCAGGAAAAGATAGGATATGAACAGGCTTATGAAAGAAGTGTCAAACCTTTTAAAATGTTTATGATAAAAAATACACGTGAAAAAGATTTGGCTCTGTTTTACAGAATAAGACATCTTCCAAATCCGAAAACAGTTAACGATGTGCCTTTAACAATTTTAGTCCCTGCTTTTATGTTAAGTGAGCTTAAAACGGCTTTTGAAATAGGGTTTTTAATTTTTTTACCTTTTTTGGTAATCGATATGGTTGTCAGCAGTATTTTAATGAGCCTAGGGATGATGATGCTGCCTCCTGTGATGATTAGTTTACCGTTTAAAATTTTAATATTTATTTTAGTTGACGGATGGGATTTGGTTGTAATGGGACTGGTGCAGAGCTTTAAATAAGGATATAGGATATAGAATATAGGATTTAGGATTTAGGATTTAGGATATAGGATATAGGATTTAGGATTTAGGATTTAGGATAGAGTAAAAATGAAAGGAAATAAATGACTTGCAGCAGTTTTGGTAAATGCGGAAGCTGTGTATTATGGGAAATCCCATATCTTAAACAGCTTGAAATGAAAAAAGAGAAGATAAAAGAGATGTTTAAAGATTTTAATATACCTGAAATTGAAGTCATAAATGATAAAGACGAGCATTTCAGGGCGAGGGCTGAATTTAGAATCTGGCATGAAGGAAGTGAGCTTTTTTATGCGATGAGAAAAAGAAAAGAGGAGGGAAGGGGTGTAATCCCGATTGATGAGTGTAAAATAGTGGATAAAGCGATTTATGACGTAATGCCTAATTTGCTAAAAGAGATAGAAAAAAGTGAAAATTTAAAAAACAGGCTTTATGAAATAGATTTTTTAAGTAATTCTTTAGGTGCGCTTATTGTTACTTTAATTTATCATAGAAAAGTGGATGAAAGTATTGCAGAAGATATTAAAAAATTAAAAGAAAAATTTAAAAAAATTGATTTTATTGTTAGAAAAAAAGGCAGAAAATATGTTTTTGATAAAAATTATTTGATTGATAAGCTTGATATTAACGGCAATATATATAAATATAAAATAATTGAAAATACATTTTCACAGCCAAACAGAAATATAAATAAAAAAATGATTGAGTGGGTTTTAAAAAATGCGGATTTAAAAGGGGATTTGGTTGAATTATATTGTGGAAACGGAAACTTTACAATTCCGCTTAGCGAAAAATTCAATAAGGTAATAGCAACTGAAATTAATAAGGAAAGTATTGAAGCAGCGACTTTTAATGCCGAAATAAACAATAGAAAAAATATAACTTTTCTTGCTATGAGTGCTGCTGAGTTTAGTTCACTAAAAGAGGAAAAATCTCCTCTTCTTGCAAAATACGATTTGAAAAATGTTTTTATAGACCCTCCAAGGGCCGGACTAGACGACAAATCAAGAAAATTTGTAAACAGTTTTGAAAATATTATTTATATATCATGCAATCCGGAAACCTTAAAAAGGGATTTAGAAACTCTGGCTAAAAAAAGAAAAATAAAAGCATTTGCATTTTTTGACCAGTTTCCATATACCAATCATATGGAATGCGGAGTGATATTAGAAAGTGAGTTGTGAGAAGTGAGTGGTGAGTAGATAAAAATGATTGGTTTTAACGATTTAGCAGGAGAGATTTTTTTAATTTTATTGTTTTTAGGAATAACTATTGGTGTTATTATTGCTGATAAGATAAGGAGAAAAAAATGAAAGTTTTAATAATAGGCCCTGGAGGAGTTGGGGGGTATCTGGCTTATAAATTAAAAAAATGTTCTAATTATGTAAGTGTTATAGGAAGCAGGGGAAGCGTTAAAAAATTAAAAATAAAAGATGTTGATAAAACTCAGGAAGTTGAATTTGACCCTTTAATAGAAAAATATGATGTGGTTTTTGTAACTGTAAAAAGTTATCATTTAAATGAAGTTATAGAAACAATCCAAAAAATTTTTAAAAAATGCAATTGTAGTACCTGTTTTAAACGGAATAGGGCATTTCGAAAAATTTAAAGACTTTAATTTTAAAAAGTCCTGTATTTATATACTTTCAAATAAAGAAAACGGAATCATTCATAAAAAAACATCTCTTTTTTATTTATGTATTGAAGATAATGAAAAATTAAAAGAAGTTTTTAAAAACTGCAATGATTTAAAAATAAAATTCAGTGATAATATTGACAAAGATATTTGGAAAAAGTATCTGTTTATCTCTACTTTTGCGACTTTACAAAGTTTTTATCAAAAACCGACCGGCTGGATTATGGAAGAAAAAAGAGATGAGGTGGAAAAATTTTTGGATGAAGTTATAAAAATAGCAAAAGAAGAGGGAATTGATTTAAGTGATGAAAAAGAAAGAGTGATAAAACAGGCGCTAAATATACCTTATAATTCTAAAATGAGCATGCAGATTGATTTTGAAAATGGCAGTATTACAGAAGTGGATAATTTAACAGGTTTTTTGGCTAAAAAGAGTAATTTTATCAATAAATACTATAAAAAGTTAAAACAATAATTTTTCATTTTTCACTTTTCGTTTTTAATTTATTTAAATAACTCTCAAGTATTTTTTTAGCAGCCAAACTGTCAATTCTTCCATCCCTTTTATATTTTATTTTTCCTTTTATCTCAACTTCTACTAAATTGCTTGTAAAACTCTCATCTACAAACTCTATTTTTCCGTTAAAATTAATTAAAGATACAAAATGTTTTATTCTTCTTTGCATCTCTTCATTCGTTTTAGGAATTCCCACCACTAAAATGTCGGTTTTATACTCTTTAAGTAAATTACTTACTTCCCTTGCGGCCTGGTTTCTGTTTTTTCTTATAACGGCATTTAAGGGGATGACAACCGATTTATCAGGGGTGTAAGCTATACCTATTCTTTTAAGTCCTACATCTATTGTAACAATTTTTTCCATATTTTTACCTTTTGTTCTAAATTCATTCTTGCATTTAAAGGACTTGGACTTGGCAGATACAATGGAGAATGTAAAAAGGAAAATGAAGAATTTTTGAAATGTTTTTTTATAATTTTTTCAGCAGTTCTTGAAGTAAGTGCTAATTTTTTTATATTTGGATATTTTTTAAGTAAATTTTCAATATCACAAGCTTTTATGATTTCCAAATTGTCATCTCTGCTGTTTTTGTCTTTTCTTTTGCATTCACATATACTGTCCCACAAAGCAATTTTATGTTTTTTTAAAAAAGAAATTTTTTCCTGGATGGCGTAAGGTTTTTTATCATTATAAATAATTGCCAATATATCCCAGAACTGGTTTTTGGGATGGGAATAATAAAAACTGTTTTCAAAAGATTTGATTGACGGAAAAGTTCCAAGAATTAAAATTTTACTTGTTTTAAAAATTATTGGTTCAAATGGATGAATTAGTCTTCCATTTTCCATTATTTATTATCCATTAAAATATACTTTTCCATTTTTTATTTCAACTTCAGAGTTTAATTCCATTTCATAAATTCTTGAGCCGTAAAGTTTCAGGGCTTCATTTAAGGATAAAATTTTTTCATTAGAACTGATTCCCAAATTTTTACAAAATTCATCTATATCCCAAATAACCTCCGCCTGATTTGTTTTTGCAATATAGTTGGTGCCAGCGCTTTCACCGATTCTCTGCGGAATAACATAAACTTTTTTATTATATTCTTTTGCCCATTCAAAGCTTCTCATGCTGCCGCTTTTTAATGATGCCTGGGTAATTATTACAAATTTTGAAAGTTTTACAATAATTCTGTTTCTTTCAAGAAATGTATGTTTGTAAGGTTTGTAATTTTTTTCATACTCACTGATGGCAAGAGCTTTTTTGTAAACGGATTTTATTAAATTTTCATTTTGTTTTGGATAAATAATATCAAGTGAGGAAGGGGAAACAAAAACAGTGTTTGGGAAAGAGCCTCTGTGGGCCTGAGTATCCACCCCCAAAGCGCCGCCTGAAATTATTACAAATTTTTTTGAAAGTTTTTTTGCCAAAAGATATGTGATTTCTTTTGTGTATTTGCTCGCTTTTCTGCTGCCTACAATGGCAATTTTTTCTTTTTGTAACAGTTCAATGTTACCTTTGTAAAACAATTCAAATTCATCAAATTTTAATTTTTCATCTTGGCTGCTTTTTAAACAGCTATATGAGTTTAATTCGATTTGTTCATTTTCACTCATTCCATTATCCATTCTCCATTTTTCACCGCTCACTTTTCATTTTTTGTTTTTAATTCATAAAGTTGATTTATTGTTATTACATCAACATTTTTTAAAATATTCTGTGATTCATTTAAAGCCTCAATGGTTGTTTTGTGCGGATGCCCTATGGCAATGGCATATCCTCTTTTTCGGGCTATTTTAACCGCTTTTTTAAGCTGGTTTTGGATATAATTTATATCCGGTTTGTTATCTAAAAATATATTTCTTTCAAAAAAGGGAATATGATAAATTTTTTCTGCATCTCTTGCCTTTGAATACGGTGTTGTTCTTGAATCTACAAATCCTAAATTGTCTTCTTTTAAAACTCTAAAAAGTTTTTCCATTTCAACTTTATCGGCAGTAAATTTGCTTCCTGTATGGTTGTTTATAAACTCCGCTTTCGGAAACCATTTTTTTATTTTATCAATTCTTTGTTTTATTTGGGAATAAGACCAGTCTGTATCTATTGTGTCCGGTTCAGGATGTGCAAACGCAAGTGCTTGCATAGGTACATGAACCATGTAATCTTTGAATTCTTTTGCATAAACAGGGGTGTGGGGATGAATTTTTGTGGGTGGAAAAAACGAAGGTGTCGCTTCAAAAGGCAGATGTTTAATAGCTTTTACCTGATATCCGAATGAAACATCGTCCAAAATAATTACAAGTTTCGGTTTTTTGGTCTTTAATTTAACCGTAACCGCTACAGTGGGTTTTGTTTTTTTATAATGTTTATGAGCTGTTTCATAATCTTCTATTTCAGAAGGAAGATTATATGATTTTTTATTATTTTGATTCAGCTGATTTGAAAGATTTTTAATTTTTTTTTCAAGCATGGATATTACATTTTGTGTTTTTTGCAGGGATTTTTTATTTGTGTTTTCTCCTATATAAACACCCGCAATAAAAAAACTTAAAGAAAAAATTGCCAGTAAAAGTATATAAACAATATATCTTAAACTGTTTTTTTTTGAATTTTTTCGTTTTTTTTTCATTTTTTAAGAATTATCTCAATTTCTAATGTTTCAATGTTTTGGTTTGAATTTGTTTTAATACCGATGTCTTTAATATCCACATATTTTTTTACAACGTTGATTAAATCATGTTTCATTTCATCCAAATTGTTGATTTTTGTATTTGCTCTTTCATATGCAAGCATCATCATAAGTCTGTCTTTTGCGATATCTTTTGATTTTTTCTTTTTAAACAGCTCAAAAAAACTCATTTGAATAATCCTTTAAGCTTAGAGAAAATACCTTTTTTTTTGGTTAAATCCAAAAATTCAATTTCTTCATTTTCTATTCTTTTTGCAATTCTTCTGTAAGTCTCCCCGACCAATGAATTTTCATTAAGTGCAATCGGTTCACCAATGTTGGTTGAACGTACAATTTCCTCATCATCCGGAATTATTCCAATAAGTTCAAGTGCCAATATATGCAAAACATCTTCGGTTGAAAGCATTTCGCCTTTTTCGACAAGTTCGGGTTTGATTCTGTTTATTATAATTCTTTTTTCAACTTCTTCTCCAAGTTGAGCTTTTTTGCTTTTGGCATCTATTATGCCTATAACCCTGTCGGCGTCCCTGACAGAAGAAATTTCTGGGGTTGTGACCACTAAGGTCATATCGGCAAGATAAATAGAATGTTCGAATCCGCTTTCTATTCCTGCAGGTGAATCGATTAATATATAATCAAAATCTTTTTTCAATTCGTTGATTAAATTTTCAACTTTATCTTTATCGAGTACCGTTTTGTCTTTTGTCTGACTTGCAGGCAGAAAATGCAAATTATTTGTACGTTTGTCTTTTATTATAGCCTGGGCTAAATTGCATCTTTTTTCCATTACATCAACGACATCATAAACAATTCTGTTTTCAAGGCCCAATATCATATCAAGGTTTCTAAGCCCTATATCAAAATCTATTGCAATAACTTTTTTGCCGTTTTTAGCCAAAGCCGTGGCAATATTGGCGGTTGTGGTTGATTTACCGACTCCGCCTTTGCCGCTGGTAATAGTAATAACTTTTCCCATTTTTTCTCCTATCCCGAAAAGGGATTAATTTTTATTTGGATCTACAATTTTGTTTTGGGTAATCCAAGGCATCATAGCTCTTAATTTTTGTCCTGTTTTCTCAAGTAAAGAATCTTTCATATTATTTCTCTCAGCAGTCATTCTTGGATAGCCGGCCATTCCTTCAAGTATAAAATCTTTGGCGAATTTACCGTTTTGAATTTCTTTTAAAATCTGTTTCATAGCTTTTCTGCTTTCTTCGTTAACTACTTTTGGCCCGCTTACATAATCCCCGTATTCCGCAGTGTTTGAAATAGAATATCTCATATTTTCAAGACCGCCTTCAAACATCAAATCAACTATGAGCTTTAATTCATGAAAGCATTCAAAATATGCCATTTCCGGTGCGTAACCCGCTTCGACCAATGTGTCAAACCCGGCTTGAACGAGTGATGTTACACCGCCGCATAAAACTGCCTGTTCGCCAAACAAGTCAGTTTCTGTTTCATCTTTGAATGTTGTTTCAATTATTGCAGTTCTTCCTCCGCCGATTGCACTTGCATAACTGAGGGCTAACTGTTTTGCCTCCTCACCGCCTTGATATACAGCAATTAAATCCGGAATTCCTCCGCCTTTTACAAATTCGCTTCTTACAGTATGCCCCGGGGCTTTAGGGGCTATCATAATTACTTTTAAATCAGCTCTTGGAATTATTCTTCCGAAATGAATATTAAATCCGTGTCCAAATGCTATTGCAGCGCCTTCTTTTAAATTAGGTTCTATTTCTTTATAATAAACACTTCTTTGAATTTCATCAGGTAATAATATCATTACTACATCTGCACCTTTTACGGCTTCGCCCACTTCTTTTACTTCAAATCCGTAATTTTTGGCTTTTTCCCATGATTTGCCACCTTTTCTAAGACCCACTGTTACATTAACCCCTGAATCTCTAAGATTAAGTGCATGGGCATGACCTTGACTTCCAAAACCTATCATCGCAACTTTTTTGTTTTGAATAATGCTCAAATCACAGTCTTTGTCATAATAAATATTTAATGCCATTTTATCTCCTTTTTTTGGAATTATATCAAATATTTTGTTATAATTTAGTAATTTATTTGAAGGGGCCTTTTTGAGAAAAATAATGTTATACTGATTTTTTTACTTCTTTGTTTTATGCAGAAACACCTTTGATTTTAAAAAAGGATACTATTCACAAATTTGTATGAACAGATGGAATTATATCAATAAATATGTGAATAAAAGGGAGGATTTACTCTCTCTTGTAGCTTATGCATGTCTTAAAAAAAGATATCTAACACCTGCTCTTGATTTGGCAAAAGTGTTAAAAACAACCTCAATGGGAAGAAAAAATGCCACTTATATAACAACTCTTTTTTTAATGAAAAGATTAATACTCGAATATATTTTTGACGATATAAATTTAAATAATATAAAACTTCCTTTTATAAATGACAATTTATTGGGAATTGTGTTTAATTATATACAGACAAAAAAAGTAAAAAAAGAAAAAAGTAAGATTATAATTTTTGATAGAAATAAAAAATACATCGTATTTCCAAATAAAAATTATAATATTGTAATTAAAGAATATTTAAACAATAAACTTATAAAAAAGGAAATTTTTTGGTAGAAACAGATAAAATTTTTTTGGATAATTTGCTAAAAAACAGTGAAATAACACAAGAGCAATATAGTAAAATTCAGGAATTATTAGAAAAAAACCCTAAGGAAGATGTGTTAACGTTTTTATTTAAAAACGGGTATATTACAAAAGAAGTATATTTGAAATATCTTTCTAAAAAATATTCAATAAACTATATTTCAGATTTAAGTTCCATAAGATTAAAAGACATTCATATTCCTGTAAATATTTTAAGACAGGCTATGGCCGTTCCTGTGGAAAAAAAATATGATAAGATAAAAATTGCCGTTGCAGACCCGCTTGACTGGAACGCACAGGCAATTTTAAAGAGATTTTATCCAAATAAAGAAGTTGAATTTATATTGGGGTTAAAAGAAGATATTTTAAAAGTTTTAAAACTGCTTGAGAGTAAAGAAAAAGTAAAAGAGATTATAAATGATATAAAGAAAGAATTAAAAGGAGCTGAGATAACCGGAGGGGAATCAGCGGTTATGAGACTTATTAAATATATTATTGTCTCCTCTATTGAAAAAAAAGCAAGTGATATTCATATTGAGGCTGAAGAAGACGGAGGGGTTGTTAGAGTCAGGGTTCTTGGGGATTTATATGAAGTGCTGGATTTTGATATGGATATTTTTAACGCCCTTGATTCAAGAATTAAAATTCTCGCCAATATGGATGTTAGTGAAAAAAGGAAGCCGCAGGACGGTTCTTTTTCCATGGAAATAGGTAAAAATAAATTTGATTTCAGGGTTTCAACCCTCCCCACAATTTGGGGAGAGAGTATCGTTATAAGAATTCTTGATAAAAGGAGCATTCTTAAAAAAATAGATGAAATAGGAATTACATCAAAAAATCTTGAAATTATAAAAAAAGCCCTTTCTCAACCTAACGGTATTTTTCTTGTAACCGGGCCTACAGGCAGTGGAAAAACAACAACTTTGTATGCGGCTTTGCATGAAATAGCAAAAGTAAACAGAAAAGTTATCACTGTTGAAGATCCGGTAGAATATAAATTACACGGGATACAACAGGTTCAGGTGAATCCAAAGGTTGATATGACGTTCGCAAATGCCCTAAGAAGCATATTAAGACAAGACCCGGATATTATAATGATAGGGGAAATCAGGGATTTAGAAACACTTGAAATCGCAATCAAGGCCGCTTTGACGGGCCATTTGGTTCTTTCGACACTTCATACAAATGATGCAGTAAGTTCAATTCAGAGAATGATAGATATGGGTGCGGATGCTTTTATGGTTGCCGCTTCTTTAATCGGAGCCGAAGCTCAAAGG
Source organism: Lebetimonas sp. JH292 (assembly GCF_000523275.1). Taxonomy (NCBI): domain Bacteria; kingdom Pseudomonadati; phylum Campylobacterota; class Epsilonproteobacteria; order Nautiliales; family Nautiliaceae; genus Lebetimonas; species Lebetimonas sp. JH292. Next base: position 1,225,735 of record NZ_ATHQ01000001.1, read on the forward strand.
CTTGTAAAAACAATATGCCCTTACTGTAAAACAAAACATAAACCGGAAGATATTTATTTAGACCCAATTAAAAATTTAATTCCTAAAGATGCCGTTTTTTATAAAGGTAGGGGGTGTGAGCATTGCAATTTTACAGGATATGGAGGCAGAACACTGATAAGCGAAGTATTTTTAGATGATGAAAAGATGGAGAGTTTAATAAGTAAAGAACAAGAAAAAATAGATATAATGAATTATTTAAGAAGCAAAGGTTACCAGAACATGTTTTATGACGGACTGGTAAAAGCTCTAAAAGGAATTACTACATTAGAAGATATTTATAAGGTGGCAAAATTATGAAATATTTTAAAGCGAGATATATGTATAAAGGAGAAAAGGAAGATTTAATATTTAAAGCGTTAAACAAAGCGGAAGCTATAATTATGAAGTTCCTATGCCTTTTGATGAAAAAATAAAAATCTTCAAAGATATTGTTTTCAATAAAATTTTAAGAAGAAAATTAAATTATCCGGCTTACATAGGTTCAATAAGACAACTTTCTGTATTGATAAAAGCAGGGATTTCCCTTAAAGATGCCCTTGAAGATATATCCTCCCATACAAAAGATTCATTGATTTCTGAAATTTTTGCAAAAGCGGCAGAAGCCATAGACAGCGGTAAAGGGCTTTCAGAAGTATTTGAAGAATATGAAAATTATGTAGGTGGAATTTCCGTCGCTATGATAAGACTCGGTGAACAGACTGGAGATTTGGTGGCTGCCCTTGAATCTTTGGCCGGAATTTATGAAAATATGTATGAAAATAGAAGAAAAATGATAAAAGCCCTTCGTTATCCTGTTATTACCCTTATTGCAATAGCAGCAGCTTTTACATTTTCCCTTTGCCTACCAGAATATTGCTTTGGGCGGAGCATGTTTTATCAAATTACGGTTTTTATGTGCTGTTTGGATTTATCTTAATTCTGGTTTTGATTTCATTTTTGTATAAAACATCAATTAAATATAAATATAAAGTTGATAAAATTTTATTAAAAACATATTTAATAAAAGATGTTATTGAATATGCAACTTTAACAAGGGTTCTTAATACTTTGTCGTCTTTAATCAAAAGCGGTATTCCTTTGGTTGATGCTTTGAAAATTACCGAAGGCATCGTCGAAAATGAAATTATAAAAGAAAAACTAAGAGAAATTATTAAAGGTGTTAATCAGGGAAGAAGTTTTGCCGAAATGGTAAGTGAAACCAATTTTGTAAATTATGTAGCTCTTAGGATGATAAGTGCCGGTGAACAATCAGGAGAACTTGATAATATGCTTGAAAGTGCCGCAAAATATTATGCAGATAAATTCCAGGATATTGTTGATAATATGCAGGCATTAATTGAGCCAATAATGTTGGCCGTAATAGGTGCAATGGTGCTTTTCCTGGCACTTGGAATATTTTTGCCTATGTGGGATTTGGCGAGTGCGGCAAAAAAGGGAATGTAATTATTTTTCAAATTTTTCCAAATAATCATCCTCTTCATCTTTTTTTTTATTTATTTTGTAATTTTTATATCTCGGGTCGTTTTTTATTTTATCCCATTCTCTTTTTAATTTGTCATATTCTTTTTTTATATTTAAAATTGCGGCTGCAATTCCCCAAAAAACACCAAACCACAATAGCCATATTTGATGGAAAGTGTTTTTAAGCCATAATCCTATCCCAACTCCCATTAATACCGCAACAACTATAGAAATGCCCAAAGAAAGCTTTTCGGCACCTCTTACGGTTTTTCCCAGATTTCCTTTTTTTTGCATTAAATTTCTTTTGCAATTTGTTTGTAAGTTTTTATTGTGTTTTGTATATCTTCGTCATTCATAGGAGCACAGATAAAGCCTGTTTCATATGCGCTTGGTGCAAAATAAAAACCGTTTTTTAACATTTTATTATGAAATAATGCGTATCTTTTTGTATCACTTTCATTTACCTCATCAAAATTTTTTGGATTTTTAGAATTAAAGAAGAATCCGAACATACTGCCCATTACATTATAAGTAAATTCAATTCTGTTTTCTTTTGAAATTTCGGCAAATCCCTGCATTAATTTTTGCGCTTTTTTTTCTAAATCTTTATAAATTTCGGGATTAGATTTCAATTTTTTAAGTTGAGCAAGTCCTGCACTCATAGCCACTGGATTGCCTGAGAGTGTTCCTGCCTGATATATTGGGCCAACCGGACTTAGTTTTTCCATTATTTCTTTTTTACCTGCAAATGCCCCAACTGGCATTCCTCCACCTATTACTTTACCAAAAGTTACAATATCTGCTTCAATTCCGTATATATCAAAACTTCCTCTAAGAGATGCTCTAAATCCGCTCATTACTTCGTCAAAAATTAAAATTGCTCTGTAATGATTGCAAATCTCTCTGAGTTCACCTAAAAAGTCAGCGTCACCTGGTACCAAACTCATATTTCCGGCAATCGGTTCTATTATTACACATCCCACATTACCGTTTTGAAAACATTTTTTAACACTTTCAATATCATTATATTTCGCAAGAAGTGTATGTTTTGTAAAATCAGTCGGAACACCTGGAGAACTTGGTGTCCCGAATGTAGCGGCGCCGCTGCCGGCACTGACCAACAGTGAATCGCTGTGTCCGTGGTAACACCCTTCAAATTTTATAATATCGTCTTTTCCGCTGACACCCCTTGCCAGTCTTATGGCGCTCATTGTAGCTTCTGTGCCTGAGCTTACGAATCTTATTAAATCCAAATGCGGAAATAGTTCCAATACTTCTTTTGCCAAATCTATTTCAACTTTTGTAGGGGCTCCGAAACTTGTTCCTTTTTTTACGGCTTTTATAATTGCATTTTCTATTTCCTTGTCACAGTGTCCGAAAATAAGCGGACCCCAGCTTTGTATAAAATCCAGATATTTTCTGCCTTTTGTGTCATATATATATGCCCCTTTCCCTTTTTCAATAAAAGGAGGTTCCCCTCCGACACTTTTAAATGCCCTAACAGGTGAATTAACTCCTCCCACGATATATTTTTGTGCTTCTTGAAATAGATTCATTTTTTTACCTTTTTTTTGTTACAATTATACTAAAAAGGGAATACAATGAAAATCGATGCAAAACTTGTTGAAAAATTGGAAAATCTTTCTATGCTTGAGATAGCCGATAAAGAAAAAATGGCTGAAAATTTGGCAGAAATAGTAGAATTTGTTGAAATGCTACATGAAATAGACACAAGTAAAATAGAAGCTACTTTTTCAACATTAAACAATCCTACACCTTTAAGGGAAGACGAAGTTAAACAAAGTGATGTTATCAAAGATGTTCTTTCGCATGCACCAAAATCAAAAGATGATTATTTTATAGTTCCTAAAATAATCGAATAGGGAAAATCATGGCACTTAATTTTACATTAGAACAGCTTTTAAAAAGTATTAAAGATTATAATGCAAGTGATTTGCATTTAAATGTTGATGCAGAGCCGATGTTAAGGATTGACGGAAAATTAACACCTTTGAATCTTCCAAAACTTACAAAAGAAGATGTTTCTTCGCTTTGTTATTCTGTTTTATCAGAAAAACAAAAAGCGAAATTAGAAGATGAACTTGAACTTGATTTTTCTTTTGAAATACCAAAAATTGCAAGATTCAGGGCCAATTATTATTATGAAAGAGAATCTTTGGCAGCTGCATTCAGGATTATTCCTGAGAGACCTTTTAGTCTGGATGAATTACATTCTCCCGAAGTATTTAAAAAATTAGTAAAGCATGAAAAAGGTCTTGTATTGGTAACAGGGCCTACGGGAAGCGGTAAATCAACCACTCTTGCCGCTATGATAAAAGAAATAAATGATAATTTCAGAAAGCATATTATTACCATTGAAGATCCGATAGAATTTGTTCATCAGCATAATAAATGCTTAATTTCCCAAAGAGAAGTAAACAGAGATACAAAATCGTTTCTCAGGGCTTTAAGGGCATCTCTGAGGGAAGACCCGGATGTTATATTAATCGGTGAGATGAGAGACAAAGAGACAATAGGCGCCGCAATTACAGCGGCAGAAACAGGGCATTTGGTTTTTGCAACACTTCATACAAATTCGGCAAGTCAGACTATAAACAGAATTGTGAATGTATTCCCCGCAGAAGAACAGGACCAGATAAGAACCCAGCTTTCAATGGCTATTTTATCGGTTATTTCTCAGGCTCTTTTACCAAAAATAGGGGGAGGAAGAATTGCGGCTCATGAAATAATGATTAATAATCCAGCAATCGCAAACTTAATCAGAGAAAATAAAATTGCCCAGATATATTCACAAATGCAGCTTAATCAGGGTGTAACAGGAATGCAAACAATGAATCAGGTGTTGGCAGAACTTGCAATGAGACATATAATTGATAAAGATACAGCCATGGCTTATAGCACAAAACCGGAAGAGCTCAGAAAATTAATAGGTGTTTAATGGAAAATTTTTTAGTCTCTTCTTATGATTATAAATTACCTGAAGGTTTAATTGCCAAATACCCTGCGAGTCCCAGGGATTTAGCTAAACTTTTGGTCTACGACAGAAAAAAAGATAAAATAATTCATACAGTTTTTAAAAATATTTTAGATTTCACGGGCGAGAGTACTTTTATTTTTAATAATACTAAAGTAATAAAAGCAAGAATCTTTGGAAAAAAAGAGAGCGGTGGAAAAATAGAATTACTTTTAAACAGGCCTTATAAAAACGGTTATCTGGTTTATATTAGGGGAAAAGTAAAAGCAGGCAGCAAACTTTATTTTGATAATGGGCTTATGGCTGAGGTAAAAGAGCTTTTAGAAGACGGAAGCAGAATAGTTAGTTTTAAGTTAAAAGTTGAAAGTGAAAAGTGTAAAGCATTGGATTTTTTAGAATTAATTAATATTTTAGAAAAGATAGGGCATGTTCCGTTGCCTCCGTATATTAAAAGGGAAGATGAACAAATTGATGAATTGGAATACCAGAGTATTTTTGCCAAAAAAGAAGGGGCTGTTGCAGCGCCTACCGCTTCACTTCATTTTACGGATGAATTATTAAAAAAAATAAAAGAAAAATATTTTTTAACGCTTCACGTAGGGGCCGGAACATTTAAACCTGTTGAGGTTAAAGATATAAGAAAGCATAAAATGCACAGTGAATTTTACGAAATTCCTGAATGTACAGCTAAAATTTTAGATTCAAATAAAGAAATAGTGGCAGTAGGAACAACCGTGACAAGAACAGTGGAATATTATGCAAGAGAAAAAAAATTAAGCGGAGAATGCGATTTGTTTTTGCATCCCCAAAATCCTCCCATTAGGGTCAATCATCTGCTTACAAATTTTCATCTTCCAAAATCAACGCTTATAATGCTTGTGGCAAGTTTTATAGGCAGAATTAAAACTCTTGAAATTTACAAAGAGGCAATAGAAAAAAAATACAGATTTTACAGCTACGGTGATGCAATGCTTATCATATAAATTTAGTTAATTAAACTCAATTTATAATTTAACTATTTTTGCTCCGTATCCTCCCATATGTGGGGGTGCGTCTGTAAAACTTTTTACTAAAGGATGATTTTTAAGAAGTTCGGTTATTCCTTTTGCCAATATTCCTTTTCCCATACCGTGATAAATCCATACTTCTTCAAGTCCCGCAAGCGCGGCATTGTTTAAAAATTCTTCTGTTTTTTCAATTGCTTCTTCCATTCTCAAGCCGTGTAAATCAAGTTTTATATCGGCCTTAACAGCTTTTGGTTTTGAAATTTTAATTTTTTCTTTTTTTATAGGTGCTTTATAATATTCCAGCTGATTTTTTGGAATCAGAAGTTTTTTGCCTTCAATATTTACAAGTGCGTTTTTGCCTTTAATTTCCAATATTTCACCCACTGAACTTTTGAATTTTACCTTGTCCCCCACTTTAAATTCTTTATTAATTTCTTCTTTTTTGATTTTTATTTTTTTATATATTTGATTTGCCTCGTTTAATTTTCTGTGGGCATCGCCTGTAGATTTTGCCTTTATGACTTCTTTCGCCGCTTTTATTGCGTTGTTGAATTCTTTTAGAAGTTTGTTTTTTTCTTTTGTTAACGATTCGTTAAATTCTTTTTTTTGCAAAAGAAGGGATTCTTTTAATTCTTTTGTGTTTTTAAGTTCCTGATTTAATTCGTTCAGTTTTTTATTGTATTCATATTGGGCATTTGCGGCCTTTTCTATCAATATGTCAAGTTTTTCCAAATCTTCGGAATATTCCTGTTTGGCTTTATTTATTATATTTAAAGGAATTCCATATCTTTTTGCCGTTTCAAACGCAAAGCTTCTCCCGATAGTTCCTTTTATAAATTCATATGTGGGCTTTTGCTGTTTTTCATCATAAACAGCGGCTAATAATTCCACATCTTCGTGTTTTGCAAGTAAAGAGGCAAGTCTTTTATGATGTGTAGTAATTACAATCCTGTTTTTTTTCATAATTTCTTCAATAATTACTTTAAACAGTGTTGCTGCTTCGTTGGCATCTGTCCCTAGTTCAATTTCATCCACCCCTATTAAATAATCTTCTTTTCCAAAAACTTCTTTAAATTCTTTTATTCTTCCCGCAAACGTAGAAATATCGTTTTTTACATTTTGGGGGTCTTGTATAATTGATTTTATCTCTTTAAATGCGGGAATAATTGAAGTTTCCCTTGTTTTCATCGGAAGAAGGTGTTTTGCCATAAAAGCGGAGCTGAGGATTGATTTTAGAAGCATTGTTTTACCGCCGGCGTTAACCCCGGTGATAATCAACACCTGCTTATCCCATTGCACGTTTACAGGTTTGCAACCGCTTAAAGCCGGATGGCAAAAATCCCTTAAACAAAATTTTTTGCTTTTTTTAGGCAGTATAAAATCCTGATATTCATTTTTTGCCAAAAATATTCTTGCCTGCAAATGGTCGAATTTGTCAAACTCAGAATTAATAAAATTTAGAAATTTGACCCATTTTCTAAAAATACTGCTAAATTCCCTTGATTTTTTTTCTAAAAATTCTTCTTTTAAAGACAATAAATCATCTATTCTTTTTTTAAGTTTCCCTATACTTCTTGGAAAAATGTAAAAAAATCCGCTTTGGCTTCTGCCGAGGATTTCCGCATCGATTATTTTGTTAAAGCCGCCTCTTAGAAGAAGTGTTTCTTCATCTCCTTGCAGATGTATCTGTTTATCTACCAAAAAAGGCTCAAGTTTTTTTGAATTTATATATTTGTAAAGTTCCTGACGTATCAGGGTTTTTACTTCTTTTATTTTTTCATTTATTTCGTCAAGTTCTATAAATCCGAATACTTCGCCTTTTTTATTATAATGCAGTGTCAGTTTTTTTATTTCAGAGGGAATTTCAATTTTATCGAACCACTCAGCTAAATCTTCCCAATTTCTTGATTTTAAATAGTCAAAATAATTGATAATTTTTACAAATTCAAAAATTTGAGAATGGCTTAAATCACCGTATTTTTTTAAATGAATCAGCTCTTTATCCAGATTTTTAACCTCAGGCGGGCTTTTGAAATCTTTGTTTTCGAGTTTTTTAAGATATTTATAAAATACATTAATATCGCCGTTTAGTTTAAAATCTTTTTCCCTTGCAAAAAGTGAATAGAGTCTGTTTATATAATCACTTAAATCGAGCTTTTTTACCATTTAGATTTCATCCTTTCTTCTATTTCCATTTAGTTATTGCTAATATTCTTTAATAAAATTTATATATTCATTTTTATAATTTACATAATTTTTTGCATTTTGATAAATTTTTTCAACTTCCCCGTCTGTCAAGCTTCTTGCAACTTTGGCGGGACTTCCGAGAATTAGACTTCTTGGCGGGAATTTTTTGCCTCCTGTGACCAGCGCACCGGCTCCAACTATCGATTCATCCCCGATTTCAGCACCGTCAAGTATTGTGGCACTCATTCCGATAAGACACGCATTCCCAATTTTACAGCCGTGCAGCATTACTTTATGCGCTATTGTTACATCATCCCCGATTATTGTAGGAAATCCGTCACCAATTTTTTTCTCTTTTTCAAAATGTGTAACATGTATCATTGACAAATCCTGAATGGAGACCCTTTTCCCTATTTTTATATAATGAACATCGCCTCTAATTACACATCCAAACCATACGCTTGAATCATCTCCTATTTCCACATCACCGATTATATCCGCACCTGGGGCTATCCATGCACTATCGGCAATTTTTGGAAAAGAATCTTTATATCTTAAAATCATTGTCTCTATTTTTTAAATGTTTTATTATCAGATTTATTTTAAAATCAGCTTTTTTTAATTTCTTCTATTTTATCCCTAATCATTGCAGCTTTTTCGAATTCCAACTGTTTTGCCGCCTCAATCATCTCTTTTTTCAGTTTGGCTATGATAGATTTTTTCTCACGGGGCGGAATTTTATTTTTGTTTTTAAGCTCTTTCGCTATTGCCTCGTAGCCTTCCTCTTTTAAGCTTACATCAAGTTTTCTTATTGTGCTTTTTGGTGTAATTTTATGTATTTTATTATATTCTTTTTGTTTGATTCTTCTTTTTAGCGTTATTTTTATTGCATTGTACATAGATTTTGTAATTTTGTCTTTTAATTTTTCAAGTTTTTCTAAATTATCATCTAAAATAATAGGTTCAGTAATTTTATTTGCAAACATAATTACTCTTCCGTTTACATTTCTTGCAGCCCTTCCCATTGTCTGAATCAGGCTTGTTTCACTTCTTAAAAAACCTTCTTTATCTGCATCAAGTATTGCAACTGTGCCAACTTCCGGCAAATCAAGCCCTTCTCTTAGCAGGTTTATCCCTATTAAAACATCAAATTCCCCGCTTCTAAGTCCCCTAATTATCTCATTTCTTTCAACCACATCAATGTCGCTATGCATATATTTTACTTTTATTCCGAGTTCCAGATAATACTTCTGCAGCTCTTCCGCCATTTTTTTAGTAAGAGTTGTAACCAAAACCCTTTCATTTTTTGCTGTGGCTTCTTTTATTTTATCATGCAGTGTTGCCACCTGATTGTTGCTTGGATACAGCTCAATTACCGGGTCCAAAAGACCTGTAGGTCTTATTATCTGTTCGGCAACGCAGGTTGAAAGATTTAATTCGTATTCATTGGGGGTAGCCGAAACAAAAAGATAATGGGGCGCTTTATTTATAAATTCATCGAATTTATAAGGTCTGTTGTCTAATGCGCTTGGAAGTCTGAAGCCGTGTTCTACCAATACCTCCTTTCTTGCCCTGTCCCCGTTGTACATTCCCCTGAATTGAGGCAGGCTTACATGGCTTTCATCCACTATTACCAAATAAGGTTTACCTTTTATTTCAAAATAATCCAAAAGCGAATAAGGCGTTTCTCCCGGTTTTTTACCTGTAAGATGCCTTGAATAATTTTCTATTCCCTTGCATGTGCCCGTAGTTTCAAGCATTTCAAGGTCAAATTCGCATCTTTGTTTTAGTCTTTGATATTCTATTATTCTTTCGTTTTCTTCATAAAATTTTAGTCTCTCCTGCAGTTCTTTTTCAATGGAATTTACAGCCTCGGCCAGCCTGTTAGCCCCAACGATAAACTGGTTGGCCGCATAAACGGTTATTTCTTTTAAGTTTTCGAGTTTTTCATTTGTAAGATAATCTATTGTATAAATTCTATCAATCTCATCTCCGAAAAATTCAATTCTTATAACATCATCTTCAAAATATGTAGGGAAAATATCGATAACTTCCCCGTTTACCCTGAAATTTCCCCTTTCAAAATATTTGTCGTTTCTTGTATATCCCATGGAAAGGAGTCTAAGCATAAAGTCTCTTTGGTTTATTTCATCTCCAACGGCGATTTTCGCTACCATTTTTTTGTATTCTATCGGGTTACCGAGGCCGTAAAGTGCGGATACGCTTGCCACCACTATAACATCATCATATTCCAATAAGCTTGCCGTGGCTGAAACCCTGAGCCTTTCAAGCTCGGCATTGATGGAGCTGTCTTTTTCTATATACAAATCCTGTCTTGGCAGATATGCCTCCGGCTGGTAATAATCATAATAGCTTATAAAATATTCCACATGGTTTTGCGGGAAAAAATCTTTAAATTCACTGTACAGCTGGGCTGCGAGTGTTTTATTGTGTGTAAGTATTAAAGTGGGAATTTGCAGATTTTTAATTATATTTGCCATTGTGAATGTTTTGCCGCTTCCAGTTACACCTATTAATGTGTTGTACCTGCTTCCTTTTTTAATGCATCCGGTTATTTTTCCTATTGCTTTTGGCTGGTCGCCGGTTGGAGCAAATTTTGAATTTAATTTGAACAAATCTCTCCTTTTTATTATAATTATACCAAACCAACATTAAAGGGATATTATGGACTTACTTACAAAATTAAACGAAAAAATTGACGGACTTTTGCAAAAATATGAAGAGCTTACAAAAGAAAATGAAAATTTAAAATTAGAGCTTGATAATATAAAAGAAAAATTAACAAAAACTGAAAGTGAGCTTCTTGAATGCAGGGAGAATATGGCTTTAAAAGAGCTTGAACTTGAAGAAGTTGTCGGAAAAATTGAAGCAATACTCGCTAAATGAAAAAAATTTCTTTAAAAGTGCTGCGGGAAAAATTTGAAATAAATCTGGAGAATGAATTTTTTGAATATGTAAAAGAAGATTTAATCAAACTTCAAAACCCAACTCCAAAAGAGCTTCTGTTGTTGATACTGGAGAAAAACAAAAAAGAGTATGAAATACTAAAAAAAATTGAAAAATTTGGGAGAGAGGGTGAATAAAACAGCCTTCACTATGCTTGAAATGATTTTTATTTTAGTAATTTTAGGTATTTTAGCAGCGGTTGCAATTCCAACAATCGGACAACAGGCTCATGAAGCAAATTTGATTTCGTTTGTAAGGACATTAAACAGAACTACTGGTGAAGATTTGTGGGCAAAAAGTATAAGTGAAGGTCATCACGGGGATATAAGCTATATTTATTCAATAAAAGATAGGATAACTTTGCCTCCTGAAATTAACGGCAGCGATATTGATCTGAAAGATTGTAATTCAACAACCGAATATCACGTAATTGCTAAATCAAATGAAAGTGTAACTCAAAAATGATACAAAATTGAATGTAAAGACGGAACCGCAAAAAGTGCTCCATATTTTAGATTAATCAGAGTTGAGGATAATAAAACTTTAGTCAGTAGAGATATAATTTTTAAAACAAAATTAAGGAGTCAAAATGAAAAAAGCGTTTACTATGATTGAGCTTATTTTCGTTATTGTTATTTTAGGTATTTTAGCAGCGGTTGCAATTCCAAAATTTCTTGGTGTTGCACAACAGGCCCATGAAGCTAATTTAAAAACGTTTGTAGGAACATTAAATAGAAAGTTAAATATACAATTGTGGTAATGCGAACCAGTCACCAAACTTTATTTAATACAAAAAAACACTCCAGTTTCTACAATAAGAGCCGCAATTTCTTCTTACTTTTTTTGAAACTATCTTTGCTTATCCTGTTTCCAAAACAGACAATATGCTGAAATGGGACGGGAACGGAACTGATTATAATGTCACATATCAGGGTAAAACGATTTATTTTTATTATGATAAAAATACGGATAACGGAATTTTAACTGTAATCTGTTTAGATGATGTTTTATGAAATAGCAATTCTTAACACCCCGAATATTTTTACTTACAAATCCGATAAAATTTATAAAAAAGGCGATATTGTCGAAATTCCCCTCAAAAACAGAATAACTTACGGGTATGTTTTAAAAACAGTAAGCAAACCGGATTATGAATGTAAAGAAATAATTGATAAAAAATTTTATTTTAATGAAAAATATCAGAAAATTATTGAATTTATAAGTAAATATTATTTTTGCGGAGTCGGAGAGGCGGCGGGAAAGTGAAAAATGTAAAGTGAAAAGTGAAAAGTAGATATTAAACTCAGTGAAAAACAGAAAGAAGCGCTTGAATTTTTAAAAAAAGAAAATGTTTCTGTTCTTTTTGGAGATACCGGAAGCGGAAAAACAGAAATTTATATTAAACTTATTGAAGAAACCATAAATCAGGGTAAAAAAGCTCTTTTTTTACTTCCGGAAATTGCAATTACCTCCCAGATGGAAAAAAGGCTTAAAAAATATTTTGGCGAAACACTTGCAATCTGGCACAGTAAGATTACTAAAAATAAAAAACAGCAAATTCTAAACAGTCTGGATAATATAAAAGTAATCGTAGGCGCAAGAAGCGCTTTGTTTCTGCCTTTTGAAAACCTGGGGCTTATAATTGTGGACGAAGCGCATGATGATAGTTATAAATCCGAACAAACTCCAAAATATAATGCAAAAGATTTGGCGGTTGCTTTTAATAAATTTTTTGGGGTAAAAGTGGTTTTGGGAAGTGCAACACCGCTTGTAAGCGACTTATACAAATTTCCTTATTTTAGACTTAAAGGCACTTTTTATGGTAGCCGTAAAACACGTTATTTCAGGGAAAGTTTTGATAAATTTACCATAAAAAAAATATCTGAAAAATTAAATCAAAATAAACAAATTATTATTTTTGTCCCAACGAGGGCTAATTTTAAATTTATGATTTGTAAAAACTGCGGCGAAGCCGTAAAATGCAAAAACTGTGATATTGCCATGAGTATTCACAAAGATAAAAGGGCTCTTGTATGTCATTACTGCGGATATATCTCCCCTATTCCAAAAACATGCCCAAAGTGCGGGGGAGACGAATTTATAAATGAAAGAAAAGGAACAAGTGAGATTGTAGAAGAATTAAAACAAATTTTCCCTGAAGCTAAAATAGAAAAGTTTGACAGGGACATAATAACTTCCAAAAGCAGGATAGACAAGCTGTTAAAAAGATTTGAAAACCGTGAAATTGATATACTGGTTGGAACTCAGATGCTAAGTAAGGGGCACGATTATCCGGATGTTGCTTTGAGTATAGTAACGGATATAGATTTTATTTTGAATACGCCTGATTTCAGGGCGAGGGAGAGGGCTTTTTCCTTAGCCGGACAGGTTGAAGGTAGAGCTGGTAGAAAAGAAGACGGAGAGGTTATTGTCATTACCCAAAATAAAGAATTTTTTAATAAAAGTTATGAAGATTTTTTTGCTGAGGAAATAGAATACAGAAAAGATTTGGGGTATCCCCCTTTTTCAAGACTTGCAAAAGTAGAATTTACTGATAAGAAAAAAGAGGTTGCACAAAAAAATTTAAAAGAATTTATTAAATGTATAGGAAATAAAGAGGAATTAATTGGTTTTGGAGAAGCTCCGATTTTCAAGCTTAAAAACAGATACCGCTATTTTGCCCTTTTTAAAGGTAAAAATCTTCATAAAATTATTTATCCCTGTATTGATTTGGCAAAAGCAAAAGTTGATATGGACCCCGTAAGTTTTATTTAAATTTTTTCGTTATTTATATGCAAATAATAAAAAAACTACAAAGTAAAAATATTACAGCTCAGTGCTTCATTTTGCTACAGCATCACTCAAATTTTGCTAAAAATTGCAAACAGCTTCGCACGCCTAAGGATTAGGTGCAATTTTTTAAAAATAAAATTTTTGCTAAATTTCGCAACACTGTAATATTTTTACTTTTTCGTTATTTATTCAGTTCTAATTTTTTGCGTTATAATTTTGTAAAATTAATTGTCTAAAAAGGTATCAGATGGATTTACAAAATTATTATACAAACAAAGATGAAGAATTTTTGAAAAAAAGCGATTTAGTGATTTTTTGGGGTGAAAAACCAAGTAAATTAATTAAAAATTATGCGGTTATAGGCGGAAGCGACAAATTTTCAAGAGTGGATATACCAAAAAGAAGTGAAAAACTGCCTCTTTTGCTCGCCAGATTAGCCTATGTATTTGAAATATATGATGAAAAATTAAAAGATGATGCCGATTTTGAAGATTTTGTTGAAATAGTCTTAAAATCGGTAAGGGTAAAACAAAATATTCAAAAACACACAACAACCCTTGAAGAGATAGCAGGGCTTTTGTATTTAATAGACAATGCCCAAAAAATTTCTTTTATTATAGGCGAAACAGAAGAAGAAGAGATGGAAAATATGATGAGTTTTGTTAAAATGCTTGATAAAGAAATAGGAATTTTTTCAAAATCACCATTGATTGATATAGAATTTTACGGAATATGATTATTTTATTTACAAAAAGCCTAAAATATTAGCACTGACTAAATACGCTGGGCAAAGTGCAAATTTTTTAACGCTTCATAAAGACTAAAAAGCATCTACGCTGCCCTACGGGTTAAGTGCACTTTTTTTAACGTCTTTATTTCGCTAAAATTTGCAATTGTTTCGCTTTATTTAGTCAGTGCTTATATAACATTAATAGAAAGGAAAAAAAATGAATTATCTTTTAAATACATACAACAGATTTGATGTAGAATTTGTAAAAGGGAAAAATGCTACGCTTTGGGATAAAAACAGTAATGAATATATAGATTTCACGGCTGGTATAGGCGTGGTAAGCGTGGGACACGGCAATGAAAGATTTGTAAATGCAATCTGTGAGCAGGCCAGAAACATTATTCATATTTCAAATATTTACAGAATACCTCCTCAGGAAATTCTTGCAAAAATGCTTGTTGAAAAAACAGGTTTAAATGCGGGTGTTTTTTTTTGCAACAGCGGAGCGGAGGCAAATGAAACAGCTCTTAAAATTGCAAGAAAATACGGGGAAATAAACGGAGAAATTAAAAAATATAAAATAATAACACTTGAAAATTCATTTCACGGAAGGACTATTTCCACCCTCAAAGCAACGGGACAGCCTAAATTTCACCAGTATTTCGGTCCTTTTCCTGACGGATTTACATATGCCAAAAATATAGCCGATATTGAAAATAAAATAGACGATAAAACGGTTGGGGTGATGATTGAACTGATTCAGGGCGAAGGCGGGGTCAATCCTTTTGATAAAAACGAAATTAAAGCTTTGGCTAAAATGCTAAAAGATAAAGGTGTTTTGTTAATTGTGGATGAGGTTCAGACCGGAATTTATCGAACGGGAGAATTTTTTGCAAGCGAACTTTACGGAATAAAACCGGATATTATAACCCTTGCGAAAGGTCTTGGAGGAGGCGTTCCGATAGGGGCTGTTATCACTACGCTTAGGGATGTGTTAAAACCGGGGGATCACGGAAGCACATTCGGGGGAAATTATCTTTCCACAAGAGCCGGAATTGAGGTGATTGAAATTTTGGACGAATATAAAAAAAGCGGAAGACTTGATGAAATGTGTAATTATTTTGAAGACAAACTGGTTGAAATAGCAAAAGAATATCCCGAAAAATTTGATAATGTGGCGGGATACGGACTTATGCGGGCACTTAAATGCCACAACACCGAAATAAGGGATGAGGTGGTAAAAAAAGCTTTTGAGAAAAAACTTCTGGTTTTAAAAGCGGGCAGTGTTTCTGTTAGGTTTTTGCCTCCTTTAACCATTACAAAGGAAGAAACAGACGAAGGTTTTGACAGATTAAAGGCCGCTTTATGCTGAAAAAACTTCTTTTTTTAGCCCCTATTGCTCTTTTTTCTTATGATAATTTATTAAATAATTTAAAAAACCGGGAGTTTGATTACGAAAAGAATTATTCTATCGAAAATTCAAAAGATTTAAGCAAATCCTGGATGAGTCCTGTCAATTTCAGCTATTCGATAAATAAAACAAATTTAAATCCCAAGCGTGTTAGTAAAAATTTTTCAATAAGCGTTAATCAACCTATTTTTAAAAGCGGGGCTATTTATTATTCCATAAAATATGCAAAAAATTTAAAAAATCTTAATTTAATTAATATTGAACTTAAAAAAAGAGAACTTGTAAAACAGGCGCTTGAGCTTGCAATTGATTATAAAATAAATTTGATAAACAAAAATATTATAAAACTTAACATAAAAAACACAAAAATAGACATAAAGAAAAAAAAAGAGGCTTTTTTAAACGGGGTGGGGGATTCCACACTTCTTAACGATGCCGTTTTAAAGCTTAATTCTTTAAAATTAAATTTGGTAGATATTGATTTGGCGCTTTTTAAACTTAAAAAAAATTTTGAAAAAATATCAAATCTTGATATTACAAAAGTAAATCTGCCAAAGTTGAAACTTATTTGTAAAAATGATTATGTAAACAAAAATCTTGAAATAAGTTCTGAGAGATATAATATAAAAATACAAAAAGATTTGTATAAAATGAATGTCGGAAACACTCTTTTGAGTTTGAATATAAACGGAAATTACAATATAGTAAAAAACTCTTATAAAGAAAACCTGCCCACTCTGGATGAAAGCACTTATAATTATTATAATATCGGCATAAGTCTGAATTGGCCGTTTAATTTTAATGCATTAAATAAAATTCAAAAATCAAAAATAAATTATTTAAAATCAAGAATCGAGCTTAACGACAAAAAAAATGAATTAAGCAAAGATTATGCGGTTTTGTTGAAAGAGATAAAAATTATAGACCAAAAAATCAAAATATATAAAGAAAATATAAAAATATATGATTCCCTTATAGCTTCAACAAAAGACGCTATAAAAGGAGGCGATGCAACCGGGCTTGATTTGGACATTATGGAAAATTCCCAAAAAACCTCTTTACTCAACATAAAAATACTAAATCTTCAAAAGCAAAAAATATTATTAGAACTTTTTTATAAATTATCAATTTCTAATTTTTCTGTTTCTTTTAGTAACTTTCAATATTATAGGAGTATTAATCTCTTTTTATTAATATAACTTTTAGTTATAATTTAATAATAAATTTGAAAGGAGCATTATGAAAGTAGATGTTTTAATTATCGGTGCCGGAGGGGCAGGGCTTTATGCTGCTTTGAGCGCCGCAAAAGAGGCAAAAGGGCTTAATGTAGCGGTAATGAGCAAAGTTTATCCTACCCGTTCTCACACAGGTGCGGCTCAGGGCGGTATAAATGCGGCTCTTGCAAATGTAGACCCGAGTGACAATGAAAAGCTTCATACATTCGATACAATAAAAGGTAGCGATTATTTAGCTGACCAGAGGGCGGTAAAATATATGTGTTTTGAAGCTCCGAGAATTATTCGGGAAATGGAGCATATGGGGGTTCCTTTTTCCAGGCTTAACAACGGAAAAATAGCCCAAAGACCTTTTGGAGGGGCAAGTAAAGACAGAACATGTTACAGTGCGGATAAAATGGGTCATGTAATGCTTCATACATTATTTGAGCAGTGTATAAAAAATGATGTTAAATTTTTAAATGAATGGTTTTTATTAAATATAGCCCATAACGGAAAGAGAGTTCAGGGAATAAGCGCTATAAATATAGCAACTGGAGAAATTAAATTTATTAAAACAAAAGCCATTATTCTTGCAACAGGCGGTCACAGCAGGATTTACTGGGGATATACCTCAAACGCACTCGGCTGTACGGGGGACGGTACGGCCGCCGCTTTTAGAGCGGGGCTTCCTCTTAAAGATATGGAATTTTTGCAGTTTCACCCCACAGGACTTAGAAAATCTGCCATTTTGGTTACAGAAGCTGCAAGAGGAGAAGGAGGACATCTGAAAAATTCCCTCGGTGAAAGGTTTATGAATAAATATGCCCCAGAAAAAATGGAACTGGGACCCAGGGATCTGGTCAGTAGAAGCATAGTTCAGGAAATTAGACAGGGCAGAGGATTTAAAGACGAAGAGGGAAGGGAATATGTCCATCTTGATTTGACCCATTTGGGGGCAAAAAAAATAAAAGAAAGACTTCCTCAAATAAGAGAACTTGCAATCGATTTTGAAGGGATAGACCCTATAAAAGAGCCTATTCCGATAAAACCGACAGCCCATTACGCAATGGGAGGTATTCATACAAATGTAAAATGTGAAACACCGATTGAAGGGATTTTTGCAGCTGGAGAGGCTCAGTGTGTCAGTGTTCACGGCTCAAACAGATTAGGGGGAAATTCCCTGCTTGATATAGTGGTTTTCGGCCATGTTGCAGGACTTGAGGCGGTAAGATATGCTGAAGGGGTGGATTTTGAAGAAGGCGGTGAGAGTTTGATAGAAGATGAAAAAAGAAAAATAAACGAACTTATGAATAAAGAAAGCAAAGAAACTTTGGGAGATTTAAGAGGCGAACTTGGCGAAATTATGTTTAAACATTTCGGTGTGTTTAAAAATGAATCTGAAATGCTTGAAGGTTATGATAAATTAAAAAAATTAAGGCAAAGAGCTAATAATAATCTAGGGGTTGAAGATAAATCAAAAGTGTTTAATCTCGATTTGCAATCAACACTTGAATTTTTCAATTTACTCGATATTGCCGATGTTTTGGCCTACGCTTCACTTAAAAGAAAAGAATCACGCGGTAGTTTTTACAGGGATGATTATCCAACAAGAGACGATGAAAACTTTTTATACCATTCAATGGTTAGTAAAAATACTGACGGAAGTTTTGATTATAAAAAAGGTGAAGTTGATATAAGTTTATATGAACCGGCTGAGCGTAAATATTAGTTGTAAGTTCTAAATTCCAAAGTTACAAGTAATTACTTAGAACATGGCAATTTGGAACTTGTTAACTT
This sequence comes from Lebetimonas sp. JH292, assembly GCF_000523275.1. Taxonomy (NCBI): domain Bacteria; kingdom Pseudomonadati; phylum Campylobacterota; class Epsilonproteobacteria; order Nautiliales; family Nautiliaceae; genus Lebetimonas; species Lebetimonas sp. JH292. Next base: position 1,244,342 of record NZ_ATHQ01000001.1, read on the forward strand.
AAATTGGTCTCCCGGGGGGGATTCGAACCCACGACCTTCGGATTAGGAATCCGACGCTCTATCCTACTGAGCTACCGGGAGAAGGAATGTAATTATACCAAAAAGGATTTAAAATGGAAAAAATAAAATATATTGCAAAAATAAAAAGATATAATCCTGAAAAAAATGAGAGTTACTGGCAAGATTTTGAAGTCGAAGTTGAAGATACATTGACTGTGCTTGAATTATTAATGCATATAAAAGATAAAATTGATTCAAGCCTTACATTCAGAGCGTTTTGTAGAAGTGCAATCTGCGGCAGCTGTGCAATGATTGTTAACGGCAGAAGCACCCTTGCGTGTAAAGTTCAGGCAAAAGATAAAATAAGAAACGGTGTAATTAAAATTGAGCCGCTTCATCATTTGCCGGTAATAAAAGATTTGGTGGTAGACCAGGAACCCGCTTTTGATAAACTAAAAGAAATAAAACCATATCTTGAACCTGATCCAAAAAAAGTACCCGATAATCTAAAAAGCGAATCTTTGGTTAGCCCTGAAGAATTTGCAATGTATGATAAACAGACGGACTGTATTTTATGTATGGCATGTTACGGTCAATGCAATGCACTTGAGGGTGATGAAAAATACCTTGGCCCCTTTCAGCTTACAAAAGCGTTTAGGTTTATAATGGATAGCCGCGATGGAATGGATGTTGAAGAAAGGGTTAAATTGGTAGAAGAAAGCGGAATATATGAATGTGTGCAGTGTCAGATGTGTCTTGCGGCATGTCCTAAGGGAATTAAACCGGCAGAAGACATACTTCAGCTAAGACGTATTGCAAAAGATGTGGGTGAAGATACACCTGCAATAAGAAGGGCAAGATTCTGGTTTCAGACTGTTTATGAAACAGGACAGATTGACAAATTTAACCTGCCGGTTGTAGCTCTTGAGGATGAAGGGGAAGAAATAAAACAAAATTTGGAAAAAGAATTTAGAGAAAGAGGACTTAGGGAAGAAGAATTCGGGCCAAAACCGTTTAAGGGTATTAAAGATTTTCAAAACTTTATTAAAAAACTGCAAAAGGAACTTAAATGAAAAAAATAGGAATTTATCCTGGATGCTGTTTTCAGGGGGCTGATGTTCATAATTATGATATAACCGTCGGTTTTCTTAAAAATATGGGAATTGAAGGGATATTACTTGATAGGGCTGCCTGTTGTGGAGGAGGTGTTATTGATGAAACTAACAAATTGGTTGTTTACGGGCTAAATGCCAGAAATATTGCTTTGGCAGAAGAAAAAGGTGTGGATTTATATACTCCCTGCAATACCTGCTATATGGTCATTGCAAAAACAAAACTCGCACTAGACAGTGACCCTGAACTTAAAGAAAAAGTAAATAAAATACTCTCTGATGAAGGGCTGGAGTATAAAGGTGAGGCTAAAATTTATCATACATTAAATTTAATAAGGGATTTTATAGGGCTTGACGAATATAAAAAAAGACTAAAAAGAGAAATCAGCGGAGTAAAAGTAGCGCCTTATTACGGGTGTCATGTTCTTGCTCCAAACGAAGTGGCGCTTGATGATGTGGATAATCCTACCATTTTAAAAGAAATTCTTGAGCCGCTTGGTGTTGAGGTAATTGAAGGTTATAAAAACGAAAATACATGCTGCGGATATCATGCAAGTTATACAGATAAAAATCAAAAAGAAAGACTTGCAATAAAACCTCTTGAGGGGGCAAAAGAAGCTGGGGCTGATATTGTGGCTACACCGTGTCCGTTATGCCATAAAGCCATGGATGGGAAGGAAGAGCCGATATTGCAAGTAACCCAGCTTATAAATGTAGCTTGTGGAATGAGCCCGGATGAGACAGGTATAAACCTTAATAAAACAGAAGTTAAACTCTCAATTTAACTTTTGTTTATGAATTATGAAATAATTGAAAAAATAGGTGAGGGAAACAGGGGGGAAGTTTTTAAAGTTAAGTTGGAAAACGGTGAAACTGCGGCACTTAAATGGCTTAAAAGCGATTTAGCCAAAAAAGAGTATGGATTTTTAAGACTTTTAGACGGTTTTTATGCACCAAAACCCCTTTTTCTCGGAAAACATTATTTTATAATGGAACTGGTTGTTGGAAAGCCTCTTAAAGAGTTAATTAATACAAAACAATATTATGAAACTTTAAAAGAAACTTTAATTGGAGCATACGAGCTTGATAAAAAACATATATACCATACCCAGCTTGGAAGATATTATCATATAATTAAAAGAAAAAAAGATATTAAATTTTTGGATTTTGAGAGGGCAAAATTAACTAAAAATTCCCGTAATTTTTTGCAGATAATCGGATATTATTTAAACAGGGATGAAAAATTTGATAAAAGTAAGTTAAATAAAATAATTGATTTATACAAAAAAGATAAATTAAAAGCTTTGAATTTGTCTCTTAAAATGATTGATGAAATTTTTTAAAATATTTAATGTGATATAAATTTGACAATAAATTTTTTTTGTAAGATAATATTAATAAAATTTTAAGGAGTATAAAATGGCTGCAAAACCTTATACCACACCATCTTGGAAAGAAATCACTTTTAAAGACGAGGGGCTTGATGCGAGGGCTCTTATAACAATGACCGATTTAAAAGGTATTATTACTTTTGCTTCCCATGCTTACAGGCAGATGACAAAATTTACAAAAAGCGATTTAGTGGGCTCTCCCCATTCAATTGTAAGACATCCTTTTATGCCTGAAGCCGCCTTTAAGGATATGTGGGATACAATTCAAAGAGGTGAGCACTGGAGCGGAATGGTTATGAATTTAAGAAAAGATTCAAATCATTACTGGGTGGAAGTAAACTGCGATCCGATAGATAAAGAAGGCGGCATTGTTCATGATCCAAATAAAATAGCCGGATATTTAGCTATCAGAAGAGAGCCCAGCAGAGATGAAATACAGCAGGCTTATGAATTATATAAAGCTTTGAGGAAATCTGAACTTTTAGAAAAAAAAGCCCTTAAAGAATGGGAAAGAGAACTTTTGTTAAAACTCGACAAATTACCTAAAAATGCGGAAGATTTATTGGCTAATAAATGAAAGAAGAGTTTTTTATAAAACAGTTTAAAAATAAATATATCGGGGATGACGGGGCAATTATAAATGAAAAATGGAAAATGAAAAATGGAAAATGGATAGTTGCGAGTGATTCTTTTTTTGAGAATATTCATTTTAAAAGAAAATGGTTTCGTTTGGATGAAATAAGTTATAAAGCAAGTCTGGTAAATATCAGTGATATTATTGTTATGAATGCCAAGCCAAAATATGCTTTAATAAATATAGGGTTTCCTAAAAGTTTGAGTTTGAAAGAAATTGAACTGCTTGCTAACGGATTTAAAAAAGCAGCGGATGAGTATAATTACGAAATAATTGGTGGAGACACCATAAGAAACGATAAAATAGCCATATCGATGACATTTATGGGAGTAAGTAATAGGCCCGTTTTCAGAAAAGCCAAACTTGATGAATATGTGGCTTTTACCGGGGATTTGGGAAGTGTAAAAAAAAATTTGCAGATACTGCTTAGAGGTGAAAAAATATCTAAAAATTCCAAATTTATAAAACCCCTTTTAAGAGATAAATTTTTTTATAAGGTTTCAAAATATATAACAGCGGCATGCGATATAAGCGACGGGCTTTTTAAAGAGCTTGAGCGAATCAGTAAAATTTCAAATGTTGATTTTGAATTTTTTAAAAAATTTAATAAAAGAATAGGATGCAGTGGGGAAGAGTATGAAATACTTTTTACTTTTCCAAAAAAAAATCTCTCTGTCATAAAAAACATTTCAAAACTGACAAGAACCCCGATAACTGTTTTTGCCGTGACTAAAAGGGGCAGATTTAAAAGTGTCTGTCCTGAAAACCATTTTTAAGAAATTATATGAATTTGCTAAGAGAGTTTTTGATTGGAAAATTTTAAAATATACACTTTTACCTTTTATATTTTCTATAATTTTTTGGGGAACAGTGTTTTTTTTATTTAAAAATTTGATTTACACTTTTATAAATTCATATATTTTATATCTTCCATTTGGAGAAAAATTACTGATATTTTTAAGTAATTTTATATATTTTATTCCCATTGTTTCTATTTTTGGATATACTTTTCAATTAATAATTATGGCACATTTTGTACTGAAGCAATGTAAAGGAAACAGATGATATATTCACACAGCCCTGTAAATTTTCATTTTAATAAAAACAGCGAAAATTTTTTTGTTGAGGAAATTCCGCTTTATTCGTTTGAACATACCGGTAACTGGCTGATGCTTAAAATAAGAAAAAAAGATTTAACAACCCCCCAGATGATAGATATAATTTCAAAAAAAACCGGAATAAAAAGAAATGAAATAGGTTATGCGGGGTTAAAAGACAAAGACGCACTCACAATCCAGTGGATAAGTGTCCCACGTAAATACAGAGATGAAATTAACAGATTCGAAGATAAAAAAATAAAAATTTTACAGCAGGATTTACACAGAAACAAGCTTAAAATAGGTCATTTGGAAGCAAACAAATTTTTTGTAAGGCTTAAAAAAGTACTTCCTGTAGATGCAAAAAAAATAGAAAGAATTTTAATCGATATAAAGAAAAACGGAATTCCGAATTTTTTCGGATATCAGAGATTTGGAAGGGAAAATAACGTCGCACAAGCAAAAGAGATAATCGAAGGTAAAAGATTTATAAAAAACAGAAGGCTTGAGAAATTTTTGATAAGTGCTTATCAGTCAAAACTTTTTAACGAATGGCTGATGGATAGGATAAAACTCAGTAATATTTTTGAATTGAGTAAAAATGAACTTATAAATTTGGGATATGAAAAAAATCTGATTGATTTTGTTAAATCTCAAGAGCATCCTTTTAAACTTCTGCCCGGGGATGTAATGAGCCATTATCCGCTCGGAAGGCTTTTTTATTTGGAAGATAAAAAAGATACAAAAAGGTTTTATAATAAAGACATTTCCCCGACAGGGCTTATGCCGGGCAAGAAAGCTATGAGGGCAAAAGATTTCGCCAGGCATATAGAAGAAAAATACGACGAACTGATTCCGGCAAACGGAGACAGGAGAATTGCCTGGATTTTTCCTGAAATAATTGATAAAAATTATATTAAAGAAAAAGCCTGGTATGAATTCAGCTTTATTTTGCCAAAAGGCAGTTATGCAACTGTTTTAATTGATATTTTAAAAGGAAATATCAATGAACTTGCCTAAACAGGCAACTTTTGTTGCCACAATTACCGCTTTGACTCTGGCAATTGCAAAATTAACCGTAGGTTTTATGAGCGGAAGTGTTGCGGTTATCGCAAGTGCTCTGGACAGTGTTTTGGATATGGCAGTAAGCATATTTAATAATATTGCAATAAGGGTCAGTGAAGAAAGGCCTAGCGAAAAATTCAATTACGGAAAAGGAAAAGTCGAGGCGTTGGCGGCTCTGTTTGAAGGAACAATCATTATATTAAGCGGTCTTTTTATTATGTACGAAGCCGTTAATAAAGCAATTCACAAAGAGGTTATAACCCATCTTGATATTTCTATTTATGTAATGCTTTTTTCCATTGTTTTGACAGGATTGCTTGTCAGTTTTTTATATTATGTGGTAAAAAAAACAAATCATCTGGTTATAAAATCAGATTTACTACATTATAAGACAGATTTAATTACAAACCTCTCTGTTTTAATATCTTTAATAATTGTAAAGTTTACGAAATTTGTTTATATTGATTATATTTTATCTGTTTTAATAGGCGTTTATATTATCCGTGAAGCCAGTGAAATTGTAAAAGAGGGTTTTGAAATACTTTTAGATGTTTCACTTGATTTTAAAACTGTTGAAGCTATAAAGCAGATTATTAAAAAAGAACCTCTTGTACTTGATTATCACTGCTTAAGAACCAGAAAAGCAGGAAACAGAAATTTTGTGGATGTGCATTTAGTATTGACGCCTGATATGAAACTGAAACTTGCCCATACAATAATAGAAAATGTTGAAGAAAAAATCAGAAAATTAGAGCCTGAAAAAGTTTGGGTGATTAATATTCATGCCGACCCTTATGACGATTCTTTTATAAATAAACTTCAGGAAGAGTGCGATTAATAAGAAATTTTAATATTTCATATAATTTTTTCTTATAATTATTGTAATTAAAAATTTTTTTATATACAATTCGTTTTGAACATTTGCTCAAAAAGAGGAGGCATAAATGAGAAGTTTACAATATTTTCCAGTTCAGCTTTTTGCGGTTGTAATGGGTCTTTCAGGTTTAACCATTGCATATGCAAAAGCGTTTCATTTTTTACATTTGCCGTATTGGCCCTACTTTATATTGCTTATTTTAGATACAGCGGCATTTTTTTGTATTTTTATTACTTATATGATTAAATGGATAAAATATCCGGATGCAATAAAGGCTGAGATTAATCATCCTGTAAAAAGTTCTTTTATTCCGGCCATTTCAATCAGCTTTTTGCTTATTTCCATTGCATATATGGATTATGCCCCTACTATCAGTGTAACATTTTGGTGGATAGGTGCTTGGCTTCATCTGTTTTTTACATTCAGCGTAATTAAATTTTGGATAAGACACAGTTTTGATGTAAAAATGATAAGTCCAGCATGGTTTATTCCTATTGTAGGCAATGTATTGGTGCCTGTTGCAGGAGTTGATGTTGTGAATGAATACATTAACCTGTTTTTCTTTACTTTGGGAATTTTTTATTGGATTGTTTTATTTACAATAGTAACATACAGAATGATTTTCCATCATCCGTTGCCTAAAAAACTGATACCTACATTTTTTATTTTAATAGCACCGCCTGCTGTAGGATTTATCAGCTATTTTAGAATTACTTTTGGAAGTATCGATATATTTAGTATGATATTATATTTAATCGGATTGTTTACTTTTTTACTTTTAATTGCAAAAAAAAGCTTATATACGCAAATACCGTTTTTTATTTCGTGGTGGGCATATACATTCCCGCTTGCGGCAATTACAATTGCCACTACTTTAATTTACAGCAGTTTTAGAAACTGCTCAATGTATTGGTTTTCATTATTACTGTTAGTAATAGTTACCGTTGTTGTATTTTATGTTGCATATAAAACATATTTGGCAATAAAAGCACAAAAAATTTGTATACCAGAGGAGGAATAAATGAATAAAAGAAGTTTGATAGGCGGATTTATAATAGGTTTTGTTGTAGCGGTATTTTTAATACCTTTGTTTTTTAAATTATCGGCTGAGAATATGCTTTTTAAGAGAATAAAAAGTCCTTACAGTTTTGAAAAAACAGTTAAATTATTAGCGAATAGAATATCACATCAGCCCGGATGGCATATTGTAACAATTATCAACCAGGAAGAAGAAATCAAAAAATACGGTGGTCCTGATGTGGGAAAGGTTGCAATTGTTAAATTTTGTAATGCTAAGCTTGCAGGAAAAATGCTAAGCGATGATGACACAAAATTTATGGCCGTAAAAATGCCTTTGTCAATTGCTGTATATGAAGATTCAAAAGGTCAGGTTTTTATTTCTTTAATGAACGGATATCTGTTAACAAGAATGCTTAGCGGTACAAAAGAGGGTAAAATTATGGAATTGGTTGTCAGAGATATAGAAAGTATATTATCATTTGTTCATTTCAGATATACAATCTTCTAATTATTTTCATTGTGGCTGATTTTAACAGCCACAATGAGTTTTTTTTATTTTAATTCATTTTACATTTTACATTATCCATTTTTAATTATAAAAATTATCCTCCACCTACAAAATTAAGCGCTTCTATTTTATCACCATCTTGTAATTTATAATTTTTCCAGTTATCTTTTTTAACTATTTTCATATTTACGGCAACTGCCATTGTTTTATCAAGGATATTAAGAGAGCTTAAAAGCTCTGAAATTGTAGTATTTTCGGGAATTTCTTTTTCAATTCCATTAATTTTTATTTTCATTTTCATTATCATCCTTTTTAACTTTTCACCATAGCCGTTTTTCAAACGGCCAGGTGAGTTTAATTCGCTTTGCTCATTTGCACTCATTTTCCATTTTCCATTTTCCATTTTCCATTAAATAGTGATTTCCTTGATATCCGCAATATCCAAAAATTCTTTG